>NZ_JBIWNI010000057.1:0-1033 GCF_044767145.1 Streptomyces sp. NPDC101490 | reverse complement strand
CCGTGGGCAGGTTCGAGATCCAGTACTTCACCGGCTCGGCCTCGTCCTCGGGCCACTGCGCGATCAGCCAGACGAGCGGGATCGTCCCGTCGTCGGCGGGTTTGGGCCGCCGCCCCGCGAGGCGGACCCGCAGGAGGACGAAGTGCGAGCTCATCGCGGCTTTGGAACCCTTGCGCCAGGTCACGGCCCGGCCCCGGTGACGTCCGGCGGCAAGCACGTGCTCGCGCAAGGACACGGGGCGGGTGCGGTAACGGGGCAGCGGACGGGGGCCGAGCCCTGAGTAGGCGGGCTGGTGCGGCACGGCCTTTTCGCCATGGGCGGTCATCTCGCCTTTCACCTGCAGCACGTAGGCCAGAGCCCGCTCTTCCAGACCGTGGCGGAAGTCGGCGTTCGCGCCGTAGCCGGTGTCGGCGACCAGCACGGCGGGCCGCAGCCCGATGCCGGAGAGTTCGTCGAGCATGTCCAGCGCCAGCTGCCACTTCGGGCGGTGGTGTTCGCTCTCGGGGATCCGGCAGGCCGCCCGGCGTCCGGCGGCTTCGGGAGCGTCCCATGCGGTGGGCAGGAACAGCCGCCATGACAGCGGGCACGAGGCCGTGTCCGAGGCTGCGTGGACGCTGACGCCGATCTGGCAGTTGCCAACCTTGCCCAGGGTGCCCGAGTACTGCCGGGCCACCCCGGGTGAGGCGGTGCCGTCCTTGGGGAAACCGGTGTCGTCCACCACCCACACCTGCGGACGCACCACGGCCACCGCCCGCCACGCCAGCCGGGCTCGCACGCCGACGACCGACCAGGTCGAGGACGTCATGAACTGCTGCAACCGCTGATGATCGACACCCAGACGCTCGGCCATCGGCTGCATCGACTTGCGCCGGCCGTCCAGCAGCAGACCCCGCAGATACAACTGGCCCTTCTCCAGCCAGTCCGGCCGCACCAACGGCGCGAACACCTCCGCGGCGAACTCCTCCAACCGACCCCGCACCGCCACAAGCTCCCCAGCCCTCATACAGCCAGCGAACTACCGAAAACCCGACAC
>NZ_JBIWNI010000056.1:0-1262 GCF_044767145.1 Streptomyces sp. NPDC101490 | reverse complement strand
GTGTCCAGGACGAACGAAGCGGCCGTGAAACACAGCACCAGAGCCGGAGTGACCAGAATGTAACAAGCGGCGAACTTGATCTCCCGCGTGCCGATCTTCTTCCCCAGATACTCCGGAGTCCGGCCCACCATCAGCCCCGCCAGGAACACCGCGATCACCGCCATCACCAGCATCCCGTACAGACCGGAACCCACACCGCCCGGCGCGATCTCACCCAGCTGCATCCCCAGCATCGTGATCCCGCCACCGAAACCCGTGTACGACGAATGGAACGAGTTCACCGCACCCGTCGACGTCAGCGTCGTCGCCACCGCGAACAGCGAGGAACCAGCGATCCCGAAACGGGTCTCCTTGCCCTCCATCGCCCCGCCGGCCAGCTCGAACGCCGCCCCCCGGTGCGCGAACTCCGTCCACATCATCAACGCCGTGAACCCGAGCCAGATCACACCCATCGCACCCAGGATCGCGTAACCCTGCCGCAGCGAACCCACCATCCGGCCGAACGTCCGCGTCAACGCGAACGGAATCACCAGAATCAGATAGATCTCAAACAGATTCGACAACCCGTTCGGGTTCTCGAAGGGATGCGCCGAGTTCGCGTTGAAATACCCGCCGCCGTTCGTCCCCAGCTCCTTGATGACCTCCTGCGAGGCCACCGCACCACCGTTCCACTGCTGGACCCCGCCCGCGAACTGACCCACCTCATGGATCCCCGCGAAATTCTGGATCGCACCACACGCCACCAGAACCAGCGCACCCACCACCGAGATCGGCAGCAGAATCCGCACCGTCCCCCGGACCAGATCCGCCCAGAAATTACCCAGCTCACCCGTCCGCGACCGGGCGAACCCCCGCACCAGCGCCACCGCGACCGCGATACCCACCGCCGCCGACACGAAGTTCTGCACCGCCAGGCCACCGGTCTGCACCACATGACCCATCGCCTGCTCACCGTAATACGACTGCCAGTTCGTGTTCGCCACGAACGACGCCGCCGTATTGAACGCCTGATCAGGATCGATCGACACAAACCCCAAAGACCCCGGCAGCGACCCCTGCACCCGCTGCAGCAGATACAGGAACAGCACACTCACCAAAGAGAACGACAGGACCCCCCGCAGATACGCCGGCCAGCGCATCTCCACCGACGGATCCGCACCGATCGCCTTGTAGACCCACCGCTCCACCCGCAGATGACGGCCAGAGCCGTACACCCGGGCCATGTGATCACCCAACGGCCGGTACGACAGACCCAGCGCCAC
>NZ_JBIWNI010000055.1:0-1388 GCF_044767145.1 Streptomyces sp. NPDC101490 | reverse complement strand
AGACCGCGTTTGAGATCTGCCATGGGACGATCGGTCGGTGACTCGACTCGTGGACCGTGACCGCTCCCTTGAGGAGCTTGAGTGTGACCGCTGGTCGGCCCCGTCGGGCGGCGAAACCCGGCTGATGGCTACTGTGCGCGAGCTTCGGCGCAAGCCGATCGGCGGCCTGACGGTGGAGGATATGCGGTTGCTGATCAGGCAAGACGTGGGCCTTGCTTGTCTCCTGCCCCTGGCGGTGGAGGTCCTCCGGGTCGACCCGCTGGCGGAGGGTGACATGTACGAGGGCGACCTGCTGGCCGCCGTGCTCACCAGGAGTGCGGGTGTCTGGAGTGAGTTCCCCGACCTTGGACAAGAGGTCCGCCTGATCGCCTCAGAGCTGGCCGACGTGTCGCCGGCCCTGGAACGCGAAATCGCGGGGTTCCTGGCTCGGTAACTCGGCGACAGCAGCAGTCGTCGGCGAGAGGGGTCGGCGGGCTCACTGCGAAGACTGCCGCACGAGTGGCCGTGGGCCGGGACGCGTCGCAGCACGGCCCCGGGTGAGCCGGCGGACCATGACGCCGATCATCGCCCAGCGGATCATGGTCTCCGAGTGTGCCGGGCTGGTCTCGTAGTCCAGGGCGAGGCGCCGGTGGGCGGTGAGCCACGAGAAGGTCCGCTCCACCGCCCACCGCTTGGGCTGGACCTGAAAGCCGCGCTGGTCCGGGGCCTTGCGGACGATCTCCAGGTCGCGGCCGAGAATCTGGGAGGTCCACTCGACCAGACGGCCGGCGAAGCCCTGGTCGGCCCAGATCTTCCGTACGCTCGGGTGATCGAGGCGGGTCCACAGCAGCGGCCGCTTCGCGCCGTCGCGGTCCTGCACGCTTGCCGCAACGACGTGGACGGCCAGGAGCAGCCCGAGAGTGTCGGTGACGATGAACCGCTTGCGGCCCTTCACCTTCTTGCCCGCGTCGAAGCCCCTGGTCGCGGCGCGGACGGTGTCGGCAGTGCGAACGGACTGCGAGTCGATCAGGCCGGCGCTCGGCTCCGCACCGCGGCCGTCGGCTTCACGGACCTTGCCCCGCAAGGCGTCATGGATGCGCTCGACGGTGCCGCCGTCGTGCCACCAGGTGAAGTACCAGTACACCGTCGGCCATGGCGCGAAGTCCTTCGGAAGCTGCCGCCAGGAACAGCCGGTCCGCACGACATAGAAGATCGCATCCACGATCCGCCGCCGCGGATGCTTCTCCCGCCGACCACCCTTCGGACCCACCCGCGCCGACGGGAGCAACGGCTCCACCAAAGCCCACTGCTCATCCGTCAGGTCCGATGGGTACCCACCCCCAACGCCGCTCACAGAGAGTTCAACGAGCCCTTCAGCAACGGGACACGGCAGATCTCAAACGCGGTCT
>NZ_JBIWNI010000053.1:0-3569 GCF_044767145.1 Streptomyces sp. NPDC101490 | reverse complement strand
CGGCCCCCGGGGGGGGGGGCGGGGGCCGCGGGGGGGGGGGGGGGGGCCCCCGGCCCCCCCGGGGCCCCCGCCCGCCCCCCCCCCCCCCCCGCCCCCCCCCCCGGGGGGGGGGGCCCCCCGCGCCCCCCCCCCCCCACGACCGTGTCCTCAGCTCAGCGACCTGCGCTGTCGACCACCTCGGCCCACTCGTCGAGCAGCGCCTGGGCGGAGGCGTCGTCGGGCCCCTCCGCCCACAGATGGGTGACGGCCTCGGCGGGGTCCGGCAGCACCATCACCCACCGGCCGTCGGCCTCGACCACCCGCACCCCGTCCGTGGTGTCGACGGAACGGCTTCCCGCGGCCTCCACCACCCGGCGCATCACCAGACCCTTCACCGCCCACGGCGTCGGGACGTCCTTCTTGAGGACGTGCGCCCGGGGAATCCGGGCGTCGATCTGGCTGAGCGTGAGCTGGGTCCGCGCCACGAGCCCGATCAGCCGCACGAAGGCGGCGGCGCCGTCGAAGACGCTGCTGAACTCGGGCACGATGAACCCGCCCCGACCGTCACCACCGAAGATCGTCGACTCCTCACGGCCGACCCTCGTGAGGTCGTCGGGCGAGGTCGTCGTCCACTCCACCTGAGTGCCGTGGTACGCGGCCACCTGCTCGGCGATCCGGGTCGTCGTCACGGGCAGCGCGACCCGTCCCGACCGCCGCTCGGCCGCCACCAGGTCCAGCATCACCAGGAGCGCCCGGTCGTCCTCGATGATCCGCCCCCGCTCGTCCACCAGCGAGAGCCGCTCCCCCACCGGGTCGAAACGGACACCGAACGCGGCCCGCGCCGACGCCACGATCTCCCCCAGCCGTACGAGCCCCGCCCGTCGGCTCTCGGCCGACTCGGTGGGCCTCGACTCGTCGAGACCGGGGTTGATCGTCAGCGAATCGACCTGGAGCCGCCCGAGCAGACTGGGCAGGACGAGACCGGCACTGCCGTTGGACGCGTCCACGACGACCTTCAGCCCGGCTTCGGCGATACCGGAGGTGTCCACGTTCCGCAGCAGAGAACCGGTGTACGAGTCGAACACGCTGGCCGGGAAGGACAGGTCACCGATCTCTCCGGGGAACGCCCTCCGGTACTCCTGCCGCGCGAACACCCGGTCCAGTTTGCGCTGCCCGCCCTGCGAGAGGTCGGCCCCGCGCTCGTCGAAGAACATGATGTCCACGGAGTCCGGCACACCGGGCGAGGTCCGCAGCATGATGCCACCGGCACTCCCCCGGGCGGTCTGCTGCCGCGCCACCGGCAGGGGCACGTTCTCCAGATCCCGTACATCGATGGCGCTGGCCTGCAACGCCGAGATCACCGCCCGCTTCAGCGCCCGCGCGCCCCGGGAGTGGTCCCGGGCCGTAGTGACGGTCGAACCCTTCTTCAGGGTCGTGGCGTACGCCCCCGCGAGCCGGACCGCCAGCTCGGGGGTGATCTCCACATTGAGGATGCCGGACACTCCCCGGGCCCCGAAGAGGTGTGCCTGTCCCCGGGACTCCCAGATGACCGAGGTGTTGACGAAGGCGCCCGCCTCGATCGTCTTGAAGGGGTAGACACGGACGTTGCCCTGGACGATCGACTCCTCGCCGATGAGGCACTCGTCCCCGATGACGGCTCCGTCCTCGATCCGGGCGGCCCGCATGACATCGGTGTTCTTCCCGATCACACAGCCGCGCAGATTGCTCTGCTCACCGATGTAGACGTTGTCGTGGACGACGGCCTTGTGCAGGAAGGCTCCGCTCTTGACCACGACGTTGGAGCCGATGACCGTGTGCTCACGGATCTCGGCGTCCGCCTCGACCTTGGCGTAGTCACCGATGTAGAGCGGTCCGCGCAGCACGGCGTCACGGTGCACCTCGGCGCCTTCCGCGACCCATACGCCCGGTGAGATCTCGAAGCCGTCGATGTCGACCTGGACCTTGCCCTCCAGGACGTCGGCCTGTGCCTTCACATAGCTCTCATGGGTGCCGACATCCTCCCAGTAGCCCTCGGCGACATAGCCGTAGATCGGCTTGCCTTCCTTCATCAACTGGGGGAAGACATCTCCCGACCAGTCGACGGAGGTGTCCGCCTGGACATAGTCGAAGACCTCGGGCTCCATCACGTAGATGCCCGTGTTGACCGTGTCCGAGAAGACCTGCCCCCAGGTCGGCTTCTCCAGGAACCGCTCGACCTTTCCCTCTTCGTCGACGATCGTGATCCCGAATTCCAGTGGATTCGGAACCCTGGTCAGACAGACCGTGACCAGGGCGCCCTTCTCCTTGTGGAAGGCGATCAGATCGGTGAGATCGAAATCGGTGAGCGCGTCCCCCGAGATGACGAGGAAGGCGTCGTCCTTCAGCGCCTCCTCGGCGTTCTTCACACTTCCCGCTGTACCGAGTGGCTTTTCCTCGTTGGCATACGTGAGCTCCATGCCGAGCTCCTCGCCGTCGCCGAAGTAGTTCCTGACGAGGGAGGCGAGAAACTGCACGGTGACGACGGTCTCGTTGAGACCGTGCCTCTTGAGCAGTCGTAGGACATGCTCCATGATCGGCCGGTTCACCACCGGCAGCAGAGGCTTGGGCATGCTCGAAGTCATGGGGCGAAGTCGGGTTCCTTCGCCACCGGCCATCACGACGGCCTTCATGTCGGAAGCGTCCTCCTTGAAGAGACGACGGTCCTGCCGACTTCACCTGTCCGCTCAGAGGCCCTCGGACATCCTCGTCGTTGCCGGCGACACTGCTCGGCACAGGAGGTACGGGCTCAATCGGCCTCGGTATCCGCCTTCACGAGTCGACGGACCTGGACCACGTAGAGGATCCCTGCCCACCAATACAGAGTTGTACCCCATCCGGCGAAGGCCCACCCGAAAACTTCAGCGAGTGACGAAAGCCAGCCCGTTCCGTCACTGAGAAGCAGCAACGGGAAGGCGTACATCAAGTTGAAAGTCGCAGCTTTCCCGAGGAAGTTCACCTGCGGCGGCGGGTAACCGTGCTTGCGGAGGATTCCCACCATGACCAGCAGCATGACCTCACGCGCCAGCAGGGCGGCTGTCAGCCACAACGGCAGGATCTCGCGCCAGGTGAGTCCGACGAGGGTCGACAGGATGTACAGCCTGTCGGCGGCCGGGTCGAGCAGCCGGCCGAGGTTGCTGATCTGGTTCCAGCGCCGGGCCAGTTTGCCGTCGAGGTAGTCGCTGACACCGCTGAACGCCAGCACGAGCAGTGCCCAGCCGTCGCTCTTCGGACCGCCGAACTCCGGACGGAGAATCAGCCACAGGAACAGCGGCACACCGACGAGGCGCGCCATGCTGAGAATATTGGGGATGGTGAGGACCCGGTCGGTCTGAACGCGAGTCTCCTGGACCTCCACCCGGGGGCCTCCTGCTGGGAACGTACGGACGATGCCCCCTGACCTTACCTTCAGCCACGACACCCCCGCGCACAGGGGGCGCAAAGCACGTCAGGAACGCAGAAATGCCTCAGCCCCCGGACAGAGTCCAGGGGCTGAGGCTAAAAATTGTTCGGCGGCGTCCTACTCTCCCACAGGGTCCCCCCTGCAGTACCAT
>NZ_JBIWNI010000052.1:0-4848 GCF_044767145.1 Streptomyces sp. NPDC101490 | reverse complement strand
CCCGACACCCCCATCATCACCACCGACGCCCGCCACCGCGGCGACGCCAAGAGCGCCCTCATCACCCTCGTCGAACACGCCCTCATGGCACGACTCAAGTGACGGGACGGACCGGGCGGTTGTCCCATGCCTCCGTCATGGGCGGTCTGTGTCCTTCGACACGGCCGCCCGGCTGTTCATAACGTTTCGACAGAGAATTGGGGCGCCTCGGACACCCGACGCATCCGATCGGTGTCGCTGTGCTCACCTGAGCCCCGCCTTTTGGCGGGGCTCGCTCTTTATGCCCGTTTTATGTCAGGCCCCGGTCGTGGCGGGGGCCCGGTTCCCACTGTTTGGAACGAAACCCCTTCACGTGCTGCAATTCATGAACTCCCGAGTAGTACGGCCCTGAACGAAACACCGGCACAACGTAGGTGCCGACGCCGAGAGGTTGTTGGTCGAGTGAGGCGAAGCAAGGAAAGCTCCGCGGAGCAGGAGACGCGGGGCAACTTCACGCCGCCGTCGCGCGCCGCCGTGTCGCCCGTGGACGTGCCCGTCACGCCCCCGCCCGCCACGGCCGCCGTCGGTACGGGAAGCTCCAGCAAGCTCTCGCCCCGCAACTGGCGGGTGCCCACCCGCCTGAACGCGATCCTGCTCATACCCGTGCTCGTCGGCCTCGTCATGGGCGGCTTCCAGGTCAAGGGGTCCATCGACACCTGGCAGGAGGCCCAGGAGGCCGAGCGGACCGCGCTCGTCGTGCGGGCCGCCTCTGACTACAGCACCGCCCTGCTGAACGAGCGTGACCTCACCGCCGCTCCCCTGCTGACCGCGCAGTCCCCCGAGGACCGCAGGAGCGAGCAGGTGCAGAACGCGTACGCGGCGACCGACGCGGCCCGCACCGCCTTCGACCAGGCCGTCAAGGACCTCCCCCCGGGCCAGGGCCTGGAGCGGCGGCTGCGCCTCTTCAAGGACGAGGAGCCCAAGCTCGACGCGCTCCGCAAGGCCGCGTACACCCGCTCCCTCGACCCGGTGAACACCCAGCTCGGCTACACCGGCGTCCAGCACTACCTCACCGAGTTCTCCAACGAACTGGGCCTCGGCACCGGCAACGTCACCGCCTACGGCCGCAGCGTCTACGCCGTCCAGCTCGCCAAGGGCGCCGAGTCGCTCCAGCGCTCCATCGGCACCCAGCTCCTGGTCCGGCCCAGCCGCGAGGAAGCCGTCTTCGCCCAGCAGTCCGTGGCGTTCAACTCGTACAACTACCTGGAGCAGATCGCCCTCGGCGAGTTCTCCTCCGGTGGGGCGCCCGAGGACGTCGAGCTACTGAAGAAGACCATGGCCGCCAAGGCCACCGAGAGCGCCAAGCAGCTGCCCTCCTCCGACGTCGAGCCGCCCAAGGGCAAGGACGGCTCCGTCTACTCCGGCCTCACCGCCGCGATCGGCAGCGCCAAGGACCCCGACGCCCTCGCCGCCCTGAAGTCCAAGGGGATCACCCCCGAGGTCTGGGCCGCCGTCGCGGGCGCCAGGTTCACGGGCTACTCCGAGGTCGAGAAGGCCCTCGTCGACAAGGCCGTGGCCGAGGCCTCCAGGATCTCCGGCGACGCCCAGCGGGACGCCTGGGTCAACGGCGGCATCGTCGTCGTCGCCCTGCTCGCCGCCTTCGTGCTGGCCGGGATGATGGCCCGCCAGATGAGCCACTCGATGCGCGCGCTGCGCACCGCCGCCTTCGGGATCGCCGAGCAGCGCCTGCCGATGCTGGTCGACCAGCTGTCCCGTGCCGAGCCGGGCCGGGTCGACACCCGGGTGCAGCCCATCCCGATCGACTCGCGGGACGAGATCGGCGAGGTCGCCCGCGCCTTCGACCAGGTCCACCGCGAGGCCGTCCGGCTCGCCGCCGAGCAGGCCATGCTCCGGGGCAACGTCAACGCGATCTTCACCAACCTCTCGCGCCGCAACCAGTCGCTGATCGAGGGCCAGCTGACCCTCATCACCGGCCTGGAGAACAACGAGGCCGACCCGGACCAGCTGGCGAACCTCTTCAAGCTGGACCACCTGGCGACCCGGATGCGCCGCAACGGCGAGAACCTCCTCGTCCTCGCGGGCGAGGACCCGGGCCGCCGCTGGGACCAGCCGGTCCCGCTGGTGGACGTCCTGCGGGCGGCCTCCTCCGAGGTGGAGCAGTACGAGCGCATCGAGCTGGCGGGCGTGCCGGAGGCCGAGATCCACGGCCAGGCCGTGACCGACCTCGTGCACCTGCTCGCCGAGCTGCTCGAGAACGCCACCACGTTCTCCTCCCCGCAGACCAAGGTCCGGGTCACCGCGACCCGGCTCCCCGACGGCCGGGTGATGGTCGAGATCCACGACAAGGGCATCGGCCTCACCGCCGAGGACTTCGCGGACATCAACCACAAGCTGGCCAACCCGCCCACCGTCGACGCGGCCGTCTCGCAGCGCATGGGCCTCTTCGTGGTCGGCCGGCTCGCCGACCGGCACGGCATCCGCGTCCAGCTCCGCCCCTCGGGCGAGCAGGCGGGCACGACCTCGCTGGTCATGCTCCCGGACGTGATCACGCACGGCGGTGGCGGCGAGCAGCCGCTCCAGGACGACTTCACGGTCTCCCAGATCATGCCGGAGCAGCGGAGCGGCTTCGAGGCCGCGCCGCCGCGGCAGCAGCCGGTGCTGACCGCCGCGGACCTCGGTTTCGACGACTCGCGGTACGAGCAGCAGCCCGTCGCCGAGGAGCACCCGGCCGGTCCCGCGCCGCAGCACGGCGGGCGGCGCGGCGGCGCGGGGGCCCGGCAGCAGGGCGGCGGACAGCCGCTCTTCCGCGACGAGGCCGCGCCGGTGGCGCAGGAGCGGGGCCGGCAGGCCCCGGCCCAGGGATTCCCGGTCCAGGAGCACGGGCAGCAGGCCCCGGCCCAGGAGTACGGGCAGCCGCGGCAGACCCCGGAGTACCCGGCGGAGCCGTACCCGCAGCAGGGGTACGCGCAGCCGGGGGGGTACGGCCAGGAGTACCCGGCGGGCCTCCCCCAGCAGGATGGTTTCGGCTATCCGCAGCAGGGTCACGAGGGCTTCCCGCAGCAGGGCCATCCGGAAGGCTCGTACACCGCTCCGCAGACCGAACACCAGCAGTACGACAATGCGTTCGACTCCCAGCCCCACCAGGGTGAGTGGCCGGATCGGAACAGCTACGGAAACAGCTGGCCGCAGGCGTTCGGAACGGAATCGGAATCTGCTCCGGGCGCTGCCGAACAGGCCCCCGACCGCGTAGGCTTCGACCGTCCGGGTCCGGCCCCGAGTGCCGCCCCGGACGCAGGTCACCAGCTGACCGACGCCGGTCTGCCGCGCCGCGGCAGTGCCGCCCCGCAGAACCAGGGGACGGCGCAGCAGCAGGCGCCGCAGCGGACTGAGCCCGCGCAGCCGGTGCGGGAACAGCAGCCGGAGGCCGAAGGTTCCGACACATGGCGGTCGACGAACGACGAGCGCTGGCAGCGGGCCGGAAAGCTCAAGGAGCCGAAGGCCGGCGGGGTCACCTCGTCCGGTCTCCCCCGCCGGGTCCCGAAGGCCAACCTGGTCGAGGGCAAGGCCGAACAGACCCCGCAGGGCGGCCCCCAGGTCTCCCGCGCACCCGAGGACGTACGGGGCAGGTTGAGCAACCTGCGCCGGGGCGTCCAGCAGGGGCGCAACGCGGGATCGGACACGAACGGATCGGGCCTCGGCCCCAGCAGCACCTACAACCAGGAGCGTTAGTGTGAGCATGAGCCAGGCGGCGCAGAATCTGAACTGGTTGATCACCAACTTCGTGGACAACACCCCCGGGGTGTCCCACACGGTGGTGGTCTCCGCCGACGGACTCCTGCTGGCGATGTCCGAGGGCTTCCCCCGGGACCGCGCCGACCAGCTGGCGGCCGTCGCTTCCGGACTGACCTCGCTGACCGCGGGCGCGTCCCGGATCTTCGAAGGGGGCGCGGTCAACCAGACCGTGGTGGAGATGGAGCGCGGCTTCCTCTTCATCATGTCGGTCTCGGACGGTTCCTCGCTGGCCGTCCTCGCCCACCCCGAGGCCGACATCGGTCTCGTGGGCTACGAGATGGCCCTCCTGGTGGACCGGGCGGGCACCGTACTGACGCCCGACCTCCGGGCGGAGCTCCAGGGAAGTCTTCTCAACTAACAGACAGACAGTGCGTTCCGCGCCACCGCCCCGTAGGGTGCGGTGGCGCGGCTCCAAGGGACATGGGACCGCGAGGCAGTCGGAGGAGGAGACGTGGGTACACCACCGGGCTCGAACCCCTACAACGGTTATGACGCGTACCAGACGCCCCCGGGCGACCCCGCGCACAACCGGTACAACTTTCCCTCCACGCCGAGCAGACCTGCCACGTCGCAGCCCCATCGGCAGTCCCCGGCCCCGTCCACGGGCGCGTACGGCTCCTCGCGCGCGTCCTCGGGCGGCTACGGTTCCCCGGGCGGTTCGGGCGGACACAATCCGCTCGTCCGTCCGTACGCCATGACCGGCGGCCGGACCCGGCCGCGTTACCAGCTCGCCATCGAGGCGCTGGTCAGCACGACCGCCGATCCGTCCCGGCTGCAGGGGCAGTTGCCCGAGCACCAGCGGATCTGCCGGTTGTGCTTCGAGATCAAGTCGATCGCCGAGATCTCGGCCCTCCTCTCCATTCCCCTCGGCGTCGCCCGGATCCTCGTAGCCGACCTGGCGGAGGCCGGCCTCGTCGCCATCCACCAGCCGGGCGGCGACGAAGCCGCCGGCGGTCAGCCAGACGTGACACTGCTCGAAAGGGTGCTCAGTGGACTTCGCAAGCTCTAGCGGCGGCGCGGCCCGTTCAACCACCAGCGCGAAGATCGTGGTGGCGG
>NZ_JBIWNI010000051.1:0-7105 GCF_044767145.1 Streptomyces sp. NPDC101490 | reverse complement strand
GACGAGGTCGGCGAAGTCGGTGAGGGACTCGGGCCGTTCGGTGGAGCGGCGGACGACGACGAGGGGACGGCCGAGGACGGTCGTCTCCTCCTGGATGCCGCCGGAGTCGGAGACGATCAGGGCCGCGTGCCGGGCCAGCGCCAGGAAGGTGCCGTAATCGGCGGGAGAGGTGTTGACAACGTTGTCCAGCAGGGCTTGGAGACCGGCTGCGCCGATCTGTGAACGGGTACGCGGATGGAGCGGCATGACGACCGGAAGATCACGGCTGAGCCCGGCGAGCTCGGCGAGGATGACGGCGAGAACAGCGGGGTCGTCGGTGTTCTCCGGCCGGTGGATGGTCGCCAGCACGTACTCGTCCGGCCGGAGTCCGTCCTCAGCCAGGATCCTCCGGCGCTCCTGCGGCGGCGGGAGGTGGTCGTGGACGGCTTCGACGACGGTGTTGCCGGTCACCTCGATCCGCCGATCGGGCACGCCTTCGGCAAGGAGCTGGGAACGGTTGTCGGGGGTCGCGGCGCACAGGACGTCGGCGAGCCGGTCGATGAGGACCCGGTTGTGCTCCTCGGGCATGGCCCGGTCGTGGCTGCGCAGGCCCGCCTCGACGTGGACCAGGGGGAGGTCGCGGGCGTTGGCGGCGAGCGCGCCGGAGAGCGCGGCGTTGGTGTCGCCCTGGACGACGACCGCGAGCGGGGGATCGGCGGCGAACCGCTCGTCCAGACCGGCGAGCGCGGCGGCGACCTGCACGGCGCGCGGCTGCCCGCCGACCCCCGTCAGGTACTCGGGCTCGGGCAGTCCCAGTTCGTCGAGGAAGTCGCCGGAGAGGGCGTCGTCGTAGTGCTGGCCGGTGTGCACGACCCGGGCGGCCGGGCCCAGGACCCGGATCAGCTCGGCGAGCTTGACCAGCTCGGGGCGGGTACCGAGGACCACGGCGACACTGCGGGCGGGAAGTGTGGGCATGTCGTTCATGCCACTGAAGGCTAGATGAACATGATTCCCGACGTCGAAGAACGAGTGGCCCCACAGGGGCGCGAACCCCTGTTCAGGACTTACGGCCGGGGCGGTGCGCCTCTGCACGCAGGGACCTCCGTCCCTCACCCACCCGTCATATCGAACAGGCGCTGCAATACGGCGGAATCGGACGGTACGGAGAGCGATCGTGCCCGCACCAGGGGTCCACCGGTCCGATCCATGGGCGTCCCCGGCTCTGAGCGTTCGGCGGGAGCATCGCGGAGGGCGGGGGCGCTACGGGAAACACCGTCACGGTCTGCCGCAGCGGGCGGCGGGGGATCTCACCGGCATCGATACCGGCCCCGGCCCCGTTACGCGCCCTCCGTCACCCGTTCCCCGCTTCCCGCTTCCCGCTTCCTGTGGCGATTTCACGGAGTCCTCTGCGGGGTCCGGGTGAATACTCGGCGACGCGCCCCGCTCCCGGCCGTCATGAGGAAGCGAGGAGGTTTCTACGGGCTAGCTTCGTGCCGCCCCGCTTCCTCAGAGTCTGTTCAGCGATCTCTGCGGGGCACGGAGGCAGGGGTGAGAGAGCCTGATGAAGCGCGTACCGAGGGTCGTGCGCTGGGGAGCCGTAGGCGGGGCCGGACTGATGCTCGCGGTCCTCGGCACCGCTGGTGCCGCTGAGGGGGAACCGGCTGTCTTCTCGGGTGGGGCCCACGGAGTGCGTGAGGCGGGAGGCGGTGGCCGGGTGACCGCTCCTCTGCCGCGCGGCGAGGTGGCGTACCGGCTCGCGGACTACGGGATGCCTCGCTGGCGACCGGGTGAGGTGGACGGCTCGGGCAAGCCGCGCCCTGTGGACGAGATCACCTGGCGCAACGAATTCGGCGGCTACAACTGGCCAGTGGACAGGCGGCAGGGACGGACGACATGGACGAAGACGCCCAGGTCGGGAGAGTGGGGAGGGGCGGCCGCGCAGCACTACCGGCTTCGGCCCGGATCGTCGGCCCGCTACACCGAGGCGTTCTGGGGCGACGGGAGTACCGCCCGGGAGTCCATCGACGCCGACAACTTCTTCCGGCACCTGGACCCGGCCACGGAGAGGCCCGTCAGGCTGGACGAGCTTCGTTTCAAGGTGAGGGGCTCGGGGCTGACCAGGTCCGTACAGCGCGTGCTGGTCACCCTGACCGGCGACGGACGACGGGAGAGTGACTACAGGTCGACCCACATGGTGGAGATCGACGACGCGGACCCGGGCTGGCAGACCGTCTCCCTGCCGCTCGACCTGGCCGACCACTCCGTGTGGCAGGACGGTGCCCGTGGGCCCGCGCCACGCGGCGATCTGCGCCACGTGAACTTCTCCGTGCGCGCCGAGGACCAGGACGGCCCGCGGGACACGGTCAAGGAGGGCACCTACTATCTCGACGACATCGACCTGGTCTCCCATGACGCCCCCGTCCTGGACGCGGACCGGGCAGATCCCGACCAGTTCGTCGACCACGTCGGCAAGCGCGCCTTCCAGCGGCTGCTCGACTTCTACAGCTGGGACAACGGGCTGGTACAGGCCGGCAACCAGTGGTCCGACGGCATGTACACCAGCGGTGGCCCCGGCTGGCTGCTGGCAGCCGTCCCGGTCGCCGTGCGACGCGGCTGGATCACCGAGGACCTCGGGCACCGCCTGGCCGTCAACACGCTCCGCAAGCTCGCCGCGACCGAGAAGCCCGAGGACACTCCGGCCGACTACGCACGGCGCGGCAGCTGGCACGGCTTCTACCCGCAGTTCTTCGAGAGGGACGGCACCATGAGCGTCGGCGCCTCGGTGGGGGTGGACACGACCGCCCTGATCGTCAAAGGCGCCTACACCGTGAACCAGTTCTGGAACCAGGACGAGGAACTGGCCGCCCTGGCACGGACCATCACGGAACGGGTCCGCTGGCCCGAGATGCTGGTCGACGCCGGGAACGACAAGGGCAGGCACCTGTCACTGTCCTGGGCCCCGGTGAAACAGCGGTGCGACGGCGGCCAGGTCCCCGGGCCCCAGGGGCAGGGCTGCCTGTCCCCGTACTCCTGGTACGGAGCCACGGACGAGGCGCTGAACGTCAACAGCGCGGCCCTCATGTCGACCACGCACCCGGTGGATCCCTCGGTGTGGTGGTCGCCGGTGGACAAGTACCACTTCGCCCGGTACAAGCAGTACGAGGGGTACGCCACGGGGTCCGGATCCCTGTTCACCGCGACCTACATGCAGGGCTGGATCGACTGGGCCCGCCTGGGCAAGGACGACAACCGGACCGGACCGCGCGTCGACTGGCGCCACAACGCCGAACAGCGCATCCGCGCGCAGCAGTTGTTCGTCTCCGACCAGTACCGTGCGCACCCGGGCGACTACCCCGCCTACGCCGACGGCTCCTTCGGGCTGAACTCGGCCACGGGCCCCGACGGGACCTACCAGCACGGCGGCCCGCTGATGACGGACAGCAAGGCGCTGCACGACGGCACCCTCAACCCCATGTCCGTGCTGGCGAGCACCAGCGTCGTCCCGGACATCGCCATCCCGTCCCTGCGTGACTTCCACCGCGTCCAGGGACTGTGGAACGACAGATCGGGCTACCCGGACTCCTTCAACCTCAAGGTCGAGCGGGCACTGATGAGCGACCCCGCCAGGCCGGTCTACGGCGAGGGCGAGAAGTGGATCACCTGGGCGAGAGGAGAGGACAACACCGGAGCGGCGGTCCTGGCCGCCGGGGCCTACCTCGGTGTCCACAACGATCTCATGGACCACCCGAAGGCCAGGGCGGGCCTGTGCCGCGTCTTCACCGACTCCTTCTACTGCTCCACCGCGCGCCCCGCGGTGCGGGTGTTCAACGACACCGACTGGCGTGTCGAGTACAAGGGCGGATGGAAGCACTACGACAACCGGCCCCAGGACTACGACGGCGATGTGCACGCGGCCTGGGGGGACAGCGCGGTGACCTTCACGTTCTGGGGCGACGGCATCGAGTTCCTCAGTACGACCGGCCGCTCCGACCCGACCCTCTCCGTGACTCTCGACGGCGCCGCGGGAAGCGAGCTCCGCCCGTACAGCGCCGCGGTCATGCATCAGCGGGTGCTCTACCGGGCCCGTGGGCTCACCCCTGGTCAGCACACGCTGACCGTCACGTCCAAGGGCGGCCAGCGCGCCTGGTTCAACGTGGACGCCTTCAGGGTCTACGACGCGGGCGGGAGTTGAGCCGGGCCTCGGCCGGGTGACCGGCGAAGACGAGCAGGGGCCTGCGCTGCCGGTCGGACCGTTCTGCCCTTCGTCGCGTGGCGGACGGCGGCATGGGGCTTGAGGCACCGGGCACCGGGCACCGGGCACCGGGCACCGGGCACCGGGCACCGGGCACCGGGCACCGGGCATGGTCGGCACCCGGGCCGGAGAGCGCCCGCCCCTCGGCGAGGTGAGTGTCTTGACGAGGCGAACATGGGGACGACCGACCCGGCCACCCTCACCCCCTGCCCCGCACAGCCTCTGACCGACCTCGGCCGTCCCCGGTCGACCACCGGAGCCCGTGCGACGAAGCGTCTCCCCTGACGCGGCTGACACGCACCTCACGTGCGCCGGCGCTCGATTCGACCCGCACCTCGCGCAGCGGACCACCAGCCTTTCGGACCGCTCCGGGTGGAACGGGCCGCCGAACGATCGGGGGTCCGCCGGGCCGCCCCGGGGCGGCCCGGAACGGCAGCGCGAGGCCGAGGAGCGCTGTCGCGTTTTGGTATGGCCCTGCCAAATGAATGCCACTAGCGTACGAGCCACGCGCGTTCTGAGAGCGCTCTCACGCGTTCGACTCCCCCACACCAGGAGGTTTCGTGAAACGCACCACCCCCCTCGGCTCCGCCGTCGCGGCCCTGTTGCTGACCCTCGGTCTCGGCGCCGCCCACATCGGGGCCGCGAACGCCGCCCCGCTCCCCGAGCCGTCCCCGTCCGCCGCCCCGGCGGCCTCGGCCGGGCTGCTCGACGCCCTCCGGCAGGACTTCGGCCTGACCTCGGCGCAGGCCGAGGAGCGGCTGCGCGCCGAAAAGGCCGCGACGGGCCTTGAGAAGACCGCCCGGCAGACGGCGGGCGGCGCGTACGCGGGCTCGTGGTTCGACCCCTCCTCGGGACGGCTCGTCGTCGCGCTCACCGACCGTGCCGAGGAGGCCGGGGTGCGGGCGCTCGGGGCCGACACCCGGGTGGTCCGCCACAGCGCCGCCGTCCTCGACCGGGCCAAGGCCCGCCTCGACGGGCTCTCCGCGCCGAAGGGCGTGGCCGGCTGGCACGTCGACCCGAAGGCGAACAGCGTCGTCGTGACGGTCGTACGGGCCGAGCGGGACGCCCCCGCCGTGCGCGCCTTCGTCGACCAGGCGCGGTCGAACGGGCCCGTCACCGTCGCCGAGGCGGCCACCGCGCCCCGTACCTACGCGGCGGGGACCGTCGGCGGCGACCCGTACTACACCGGCAACGTGCGCTGTTCGATCGGCTTCTCCGTGCACGGCGGGTTCGTGACGGCCGGTCACTGCGGCCAGGCCGGTGCGTCGGTGCGCGGCTGGGACAACTCCGCCATGGGCACCTTCCAGGGCTCCTCGTTCCCCGGCAACGACTACGCGTACGTGAGCATCCACAGCGGCTGGTGGACCGTGCCCGTCGTCCTCGGCTGGGGAGCCATCCCGGACCGGCTGGTGCGCGGCTCGGCCGAGGCGCCCGTGGGTACGTCGATCTGCCGCTCGGGCTCCACCACGAAGTGGCGCTGCGGCACCGTCCTCGCCAAGAACGAGACGGTCAACTACAGCCAGGGCGCCGTGCACCAGATGACGAAGACCAGCGTCTGCGCGGAGGGCGGCGACTCCGGCGGCGCGTTCATCAGCGGCGACCAGGCCCAGGGCGTCACGTCCGGCGGCTGGGGCAACTGCTCCTCGGGCGGCGAGACCTGGTTCCAGCCCGTGAACGAGATCCTCGGCCGCTACGGCCTCACGCTGCACACCGCCTGATCGGGAGCTGGTGCGCGGCCGCTCCCGGCGTCCGCGCACCAGCGCTCCCGCCCGAGCCGGGGGGGGGGGGGGGGGCCGCCCCCCCCCCCCCCCCCCCCCCCCCCCCCCCCCCGGGGGGGGGGGGGCGCCCCCCCCCCCCCCCCCCCCCCCCCCCCACCTCCGACCGAGACCGTTCCCGAACCGCCGTACGACGGTGAGGCCCACCGCGCCCAGACCATGGCACGCGCGCTGTCGCCCATGGACGGGCAGCAGCCGAACCGGACGCCCCCAACCGGCAGCGTGGAATGATCAGGAGATGACCGAAACGGGTGGTGAGGACGACCGCGTGCTCCGGCGGGAGACCGAGCAGGTCGTCAACGAGACAGCCCAGGGGCGCCGCACTCCGGACGAAGGGACAACCTGGTTCTCCAGCCTCTCCCTGATGGATAGGCAGAAGGTGCTGCGGGAGGTCGGCGGCTACGCGATGCAGGCCCATGTCACTGCCGCGGACGGCCGTGTCGGCGTGGCACGCTCCGGGGTGAAGCCCACGGCCAACCCCTCGGTCATGATCTGCATGGATCCGCCCCGCACAGGGTTCGCCGACCTCCCCGCCGCCGAACACGTGACGGCGTTCCGTGTACTCGTCGCCGTGTTCGCCGTCGCCGACACCCGGCGCAGGGAGACGTACTGCAAGGGCGCCTGCGGACACGGATGGCACCACCTGTCGACGGCGGCCGACCAGCCGTAACGGTCGATGTGGAAGGCTCTTCCCCCTCCTGCCACTGTCGCCTGCCGAGTGTCGCATCGGTGATCGCGGAACTCCTGGGCTGTTTCGGCGGAGAGGGCGGCGCCGTTGCCGCCCTCGGAGCCGACGGTGCCGGGCCCCCGTTGTGGATCATGATGCTCGCCATTGCTTCCGGAGCCGTGTACCCGGTCGTTGACATCGACGGAGGCAGGGCGCTCTGGCGGCACCACCGGCCAAAGGCATGAGCTGGTGGAGGAGAGGCCGGGTGCGGATGGAGCCGGTGACCGAGGAGAGGGAGCGAGGTCGCTCAGACGGTCGACGGTGGTGCACCGTTCCATCAGACCGCGTTTGAGATCTGCCGTGTCCCGTTGCTGAAGGGCTCGTTGAACTCTCTGTGAGCGGCGTTGGGGGTGGGTACCCATCGGACCTGAC
>NZ_JBIWNI010000050.1:0-7781 GCF_044767145.1 Streptomyces sp. NPDC101490 | reverse complement strand
GGGGGGGGGGGGGGGGGGGGGGGGCGCCCCGCCCCCCCCCCCCCCCCCCCCCCCCCACTCCGCCTCCCCGGGACACCGTCCGCGCAGACCTGCCGTCACTCCCGCCCGGAGACCGGGCCGGGCATCCCGTACTTCGGGTCGCGTGTGGTGCCCCTGGCGCTTGTGGTGCCCGTGGTGCCCGTGGCGGCGGGGATCCGGGGCGGCTGTTCCAGCCTCGCGCCGGTGCCGTCCGCACGGACGCTCCAGCGGTCCGTCATGAACGGGCCAGGCCACCGGTCACCGGACCGGGCACGGCCCCGGGAGCCGGCCCGGCCTGGTGACCGGCCTGCCCGCCCCCGGGCGGGCGGCCCCCGGTGCAGGGGCCACCAGTGCAGGCCCCCGGTGGCGGGGCCGGTGCCGTCGGCCGGACGGAGTCCTGTGCCCGGGGGCCGTGGCGGAGGGCTTCCGCTCCGTGCGGGTCAGGTGCGCCGCGGCGGGCCCGGCCGGCACGCCGTCCCACCCGCTCCGGCCGCAGCCGCTGCGCGCGGGCCTCCCGCGGGCTCCGGGCCTTGCACGTCCCGGGGCGGGTGCGGGGCGGGCGGGGCGGCGGTCGCGGGAGCGGGTACCGGGCGGCGTACGGCTCACGCCGGTTCGTCCTCGCCGAGTTCCAGGGTGTCCACCGCGTACGCCGCCGACACCAGCGTCATGTGGTGGTGCCAGCCGGGGAACGAGCGGCCCGTGAAGTCCGCCATCCCGTAGTCCTGGGTGACCGCCGTCAGCGCCTCGCCCGACGTGGCCCTGAGCCGCAGCAGCGCGAGGAAGTCGTTCGACGCGCCGTCCAGCATGTTCGTCAGCCACACCCGGCGGGGGCGGTCGCGGGCCGGGGACCACTCGGCGAGCAGCCGGAAGCGGCCCGTGCCGTAGCCCCGCAGATCGAGGCGGGCCGGGGAGGCGAGCGTCACCAGGGGTGCGCGTACCGGCGGTTTGAGCACGTTGGCCCGCAGCCGCTCGGTCTCGCCCAGCGACAGCAGGAAGTCCGCGCCCCGGTCGAGGAGTCCGGCGGCGGCCCGGCAGGTGTCCCCGGCGTCGCGCAGATCGAGGATCACGGGCCGTGTCCCGCCCCGCGCCGTCTGCGGGGCCTCGTCCAGGAGCTGGAAGGCGAGCTCCTCCAGGCAGTGGCGGCGCACCCCGTCGGGGACCCGGCCGCGTTGCCGGTGGTCCGCGTCCTCGCCCCAGGCGCGGTTGAGGTAGAGCCGCCAGTCCACGGGCAGGCTCCGGCCCCGTTCGGTGAGGAACAGGCCGAGTGAGACCTGGCAGTTGACGGAGCCGCCGGTGGGGGTGGGCCGCCGGTGGACGCCCACGATCTGTTCGCCGTACTTGGGGACGAGGGCGAGTTCGAGGACGGTGGCCCGCAGGTTCATCCGCTGGGCCGCGAGGCGGCCCAGCGCCCGGCGGGACGGCTGCCAGTCCCAGGGGCTGTGGTTGACGAACTGCTGGAAGGCCTGGAGGTCCGCGGCGCAGTTGGTCATCGCGCGGACCGTCTTGCGGCCGGGCGAGGTGAGCAGCGCCCGCAGGTACGCGGTGGCGCAGCGGCGCTGGTCGGAGCGCGGCAGGCCGGCGAACACGGTGTTCACGAACCAGGCCGGGACGGGGTCGTGGTGTTCCTGCCCGGGGTGGTCCGGTGCCGCCGGTCGCCCGGTGAGCCGCTGTGTCATCTCCGCCCCTTGTCCCTCGGCCTGTCGGGCTCCAGAGTGGCGAGTCGTTCTTGAATCCCGCGTGAGTGGTGGGTCCGGGCCGGGGACCTGGTGGACCGGCATCCGGTGGACGCGGGCTGCCGGTACGGTGCCTGATCATGCTCGCGATACAGTTCGACCGTTTCGGCGGTCCCGAAGTCCTCACCGCGGTGGATGTGCCCGTCCCGGTTCCCGGGCCCGGGGAGACCCTGGTCACCGTGGAGGCGGCCGGCGTGAACTTCGCCGACACCCTCCAGGTGGACGGGTCCTACCTCTCCGCCGATCTGCTGCCCCATGTGCCCGGCGGTGAGGTCGTCGGCAGGACCGGGGACGGGCGCCGGGTCCTGGCCAAGGTCACCGGCGGGTACGCGGAGCGGGTGGTCGCCCGGGAGTCCGCTCTCGTGGTGATCCCCGAGGAGCTGGACGCGGGCCGGGCGCTGGCCCTGCTGACCCAGGGGCTCACCGCCTGGCACCTGCTGCGCTCGGCGGCCCGGCTGCGGCCCGGGGAGAGCGTCGTGGTGCACTCGGCGGCGGGCGGGGTGGGCAGCCTGGCGGTGCAGCTGGCCCGGGAGTTCGGTGCGGGCAGGGTGCTGGCCGAGGCGTCCACACCGCGGAAGGAGCGGCTCGCCCTGGAGCTGGGCGCCGACGGGGTCGCCCGGTATCCGCTGGCCCCTCGGGCGGACGTGATCCTGGACGCGGCGGGCGGGGAGCTGTTCGACCGGGCGCTGGGCTCGCTGGCGGACTTCGGGCGGCTGGTGACGTACGGGAACGCGTCGCGTACCGCGTTCGCCGCGCTGGATCCGGCGAGGCTCAGCAGGCTGAACGCCGCCGTCGTCGGTTTCTGGCTGCGGCCCGCCCTGGCCCGGCCGGGGGGTTTGCGCGAGCCTCTGGAGGAGCTGATCGCGCTCACGCTCCGGGGGCGGCTGCGCCCGGTGACGGGTGTCGAGTACCCGCTCGCCGAGGCCCGTAGGGCCCACACCGATCTGCGGGAGCGGCGTACGACGGGCAAGGTCGTCCTGCGGCCCTGACGGCGGGAGAGCGGACGGCCGGGACCGGACCGGGAGGGTGAACGGCCGGGGTGGTGGACGGCCGGACAGTGAACGACCGGGAGGGTGGACGGACCGGTCCCTTCGGCCGGTTCGCACGCCCGCTCCGGCAGAAACAGACCGCGCGTGCGGAAAACTGACACTCTCTTCGCTCGGGCATTGGCCCGGCGCCCCGCCCGGTCCGAAGCTGGGGCCACGAGACGGCGCGGGAGCAGGTGCCTCATGCCCTGACTGCCCTGCCCGTGCCGCCTCGCCGTGACTGCGCCGGTGCCTTCGGGGCACCGGCCGGAACCGAAAGGACGGGAGGCCAGAAGATGAGGGAAGCGACCCGTCCGCCGACCGCCCGGTCCGCCCCCGGCCCGTCGGCGGCATCCGCCACGGGCCCGTCGGCGGCGTCCGCCCCCGGTCCGTACGCGGCGCTGAGCGTCGGCCCGCACGCCGTGCCCGGCGCGAGCCCGCACGCCGTGCCCGGCCCCGTCGCGTACCCGGCTCCCGGTATCAGCTCCTATGCCGCGCTCGGTGACAGCTTCACCGAAGGTGTCGGGGACGAGACCCCCGGGGGCGACGTGGTCGGCTGGGCCGACCGGCTCGCCGCGCAGCTGGCCCGGCACTCCCCTGGTCCGGAGTTCCGGTACGCCAACCTGGCGGTGCGGGGCAAGATGCTCGACGCGATAGTCGAGGAGCAGGTGCCCAGGGTGCGGGAGTTCGCACCGGATCTGGTGAGCCTGTGCGCGGGCGGCAACGACATCCTGCATCCGGGCAGTTCCCCCGACGACATCGCGGTGCGTCTGGACGCGGCGGTCGCCGAGCTGGCGGGCGCGGCGGGCACGGTGCTGGTCTTCACGGGCTTCGATCCCCGTGACACGCCGGTCCTGCGCAGGCTGCGGGGGAAGATCGCGGTCTACACGGCGCATGTCCGTGCCATCGCCGACCGGCACGGCTGTGTGGTGGTCGACCTGTGGTCGCTGCGGATCATCCAGCATCCGCGTGCCTGGAGCGAGGACCGGCTGCACCTGTCGTCCGAGGGCCACGAGCAGGTCGCCCGGCGGGCCGCCGACGTCCTGGGTCTTCCCCACCAGCCGGAGCCCGCCGCGGCCTGGGCGCCGGAGTGCCTCCCGTGGGCGGCCGGACAGCTCCAGGACCTGCGCTGGCTGCGCGCTCATCTCCTTCCGTGGGTGGCGCGTCGGCTGCGCGGCCAGTCGGCCGGGGACGGCATGAGCCCCAAACGCCCCGACCTCGCACCGCTGGCGGGGGACGCGTCACCGGCCCAGGCGGCCCCCCTCGTACCCACCGCGCCACCGGCACACACGGCGCCACCAGTAGACACGGTGTCACCGGCACAGGCAGGACCGCCGGTACACACCGCGCCCCCCGCACGGCCGGCACCACCCGCACTGCCGGCGCTGCCGGTTCAAGCGGCACCGCCGGTACACGCACCACCGCCGGCACGGGCGGCATCGTCGGCACGGGCGGCATCGTCGGGAAAGGCCACGGCCCCCTGACCTTCGCCGCCCGCTCCGCCGCCCTCGGGCCCCCTGACGTCCTGACCCACGGCCGCCGTTCGTGCGGAACGCCCGCCGGAGAGTGTCGGGACCGCCGAGGCTGCCGGGCGAACCCGGTCTTCCCCCCACCGGTTTCGCCCGGCACCTTGCGAGCGCTGACGGCGCACGGACCCGGCCCGGTCTCGGCCCGGCCCTCCTCCGGCCCGCTCGGAGCATGTTCCGGCGTTGAGCCGCTTCGGTCGCTTCGGTCGCTGAGAGGACCATCTCATGCCCCCTGACCTGGGGAAGTCACCCAGCGACTCAAGGTGTCGCAGCGACAGCGGCCGGGGCGGCGGGCGTCCGGTGTCCGGCCTTCAGACCGCCCTGTGGTGCGCCGGGAGGGGATGGCCCGTGCATCCTCTCGCGCCCCACCGCAAGACACCCGGCGCGAACTGCCGGGAGTGCCGGGTGCGGGCCCACACGCCCCGGGACTGCCCCTGCATCCCGGCCGGACGCTGGTGCCACGGCTTCCACGCGGCCACGACCGACGTCAGCAGGATCCGGGCGTGGTGGGGGCGGCGGCCCGGCTCCGGCGTCGGTGTGGCCTGCGGCGGCGCCGGTCTCCTCGTCATCGACGTGGACGCCCACGACGCCCCGCTCCCTGGGCGGGAGCGGCTGCTGCCCGGCATCACCGTCCCCCCGGCGGTGTCCCTCGACGGGCTGCGCCACGGTTTCCACAGCCTCGCCCTGCTCGCCGCGCTGCGCGGCCGGCCCGATCCGGCCGGTGACTCCTCCACCCTGCGCGTCCGCACTCCTTCAGGAGGTATGCACATCTGGTACGCGGCGCGGCCCGGACAGGCGTGGCGGTGCTCGGCCGGGTCGAGCCCGTCGCGGGCCCTGGCCTGGCAGGTCGACGTACGCGCCCACGGCGGCTACATCATCGCGCCCGGTACCGTCACCGCCGCCGGGCCGTACACGGCGCTCCAGGGCGCCCGGCGTCCCGCGCCGCTGCCCGGCTGGCTCGCCCTGGAACTGGCCCGCACCGGGCACCTGCCCGCACCGCCGCCGCCGGGCTCCGGTTCCCCCGTGCCGCGGCGGGCCGCCGCGGCCGTCATCGCCGCGGGCGGCGGGCGGGCCGCCGCCGCCCGGGCCCTGGCCACCGTGCTGGCCGAGGTGTCCGACTGCGCCTTCGTCCCCGAGGGCGCGGGCTTCAGCGGCAGGCTCAACCGTGCCGCCTACACCGCGGGAGGGCTGGTGGGCGCCGGGCGTCTGAGCGGCGCCGACGCCGAGTCCGCCCTGCTGGCCGCCGCGCTGCACGCCCGGCCCGCCCAGGAACGGCGGGCCCTGGGGATCATCCGCGGCGCGATGAACGCCGGCCGGCAGCGTCCGCTGATGCCGGGAGACCTCTCGTGACCCTTGTTCCCGGGCCCCCGGGCGGGCTGTTCGACCCGGCGGAGGTGGCCCGGCAGATCCTGCTCTCCGCTCCGCGGGACCTGGCGCCGCTCGCACCGCCCGCCGCGGTGGCGGGCGGTGCGGGCGGGGACGGCCTGCTCCCGGACAGTCTCAGCGACCGGGGCAACGCGAAGCTGTTCGTGACCCTGTACGGGCGGGACTTCCGGCACGTCCCGGGCATCGGCTGGTACCGCTGGTCGGGGTACCGCTGGGCCCTGGACGAGGACGACAGCGTCGTGTGGGCCGCCGGGGAGATGGCCGAGTCCCTCGCCGAGGACGGACCGGCCGGCCGGCACAGCACGGCGGACCTGCGCCGCCACAAGCGCCGGGCGCTGTCCACCTCCGGCATGAAGGCCATGCTGCTCCAGGCCAGGGCCGCACCCGGCATGGTGCTCAACGCCGCGCTCCTGGACGCCGACCCGTACTCGCTGTGCACCCCCGGCGGGGTCGTCGACCTGGCCACCGGCCGGCTCTCGGACCCGGACCCGGACCGGCACTTCCACTCGCGGGCCACGAGCGTGGCCCCGCGCGCGATGCGCACGCCCCGGTGGAACCGGTTCCTCACCGACACCTTCGGCGAGGACGACGACGGCCACCGGCTGGTCGGCTTCCTCCACGAACTGCTCGGCTACTCCATCACCGGCGACGTCGGCGCCCAGATCATGCCGTTCCTGTACGGGCAGGGGAAGAACGGCAAGAGCGTCCTGCTGGACGTGATGGTCAAGCTCCTGGGGGACTACGCCGACGCCGCTCCCCCGGGCTTCTTGATGGCCCGTCCCTTCGAGGGCCATCCCACGGACCTGGCGGAGCTGCACGGCCGCCGCATCATCGTGTGTTCCGAGCTCAAGCCCGGTGACCGGTTCGACGAGGCCCGGGTGAAGCTGCTCACCGGCGGCGACCGGATCAAGGCCCGCCGGATGCGGCAGGACTTCTTCAGTTTCACCCCGACGCACAAGCTCTGGCTGCTGGGCAACCACCGTCCCGAGGTCGGGACCGGCGGATACGCCTTCTGGCGCCGTATGACACTGATCCCGTTCGAACGGGTCGTGGCCAGCGACCGGCAGATCGACAACCTCGCGGACGTCCTGGTGAGCGAGGAGGGGCCGGGCATCCTGCACTGGCTGGTCCGCGGGGCGGGCCGGTACCTGGACGGGCCCCGCGATCTGACGGGCCCCGACCAGGTCCGCACGGCCACGACCGCGTACGCCGAGACCGAGGACCACACCGGGCGTTTCCTCGGCGAGTGCTGCACGCTGCACCCCTCGCTGCGCGCCGAGCAGCGCCAGCTGTACAACAGCTACACGGGGTGGTGTCAGATGGAGGGTGCCAACCCCGTCTCCTCCCGCTCCTTCGCCGCCCGTGTGCGTGAAACCATCGGTATCAGCACCCCCAAGCAGATGATCTTGTCGAATCAGCGGAAGTTCTACCCGGGCATCGGGCTCGACACCGAAGGGGGCGGAACGCCATGAGCGCGCTCATCGAACCCGAGCAGCTCAGCTCCGAGACGGAACTGGTGTGGCTGGAGGACATCGCCGCGCTCGACTACGTGCGCCAGAGCCTGGACCGGCTGCCGACCCGCCGGGGCAGACCCGCCTATCACCGGGCCGGCCGGATGGTCGGCTACGCGGTCCTGGGACCAAAAGCCCGTTCCTCGCGGGCCTCGGGGACGTTCGTGCGCCGGGTCTTCTGGCTGCTCCCCCACGACCGGGACGGACAGCCCGCGGGGCTCTACGCGTCCGGCGCGCCGTCCGAGGCCGTCGACCCCCGCACGGTGGCACCCCGCGTCAAGGGATACCGGACCCGGCGCTCCGAGGGCGGTCCGGAATCCGCCGCGATGCGGGAGCTGGGCATCACCCTGCCCGAGGCCTGAGCCTGAACACAGACCCCCTCGAACCTGTGAGGTGAGGTGAGGTGACGTCGAGCCGGGCCGCCGCCGCAGGTTGTACGTCACCGCCGAGAGGCCGCGCGGCCGCCGTCGCGGCCCCGGGCCCCGCCGCACACCCCTCAAGGCCGCAGGTCTCATACCGCATGCCTCAGGCCGCTGCCGGTCCTGCCGGGGGCTGCCGGGCGCTCGCCGCAGCGGCCTGAGG
>NZ_JBIWNI010000049.1:0-8988 GCF_044767145.1 Streptomyces sp. NPDC101490 | reverse complement strand
CGACAGCACAACCCACTCTTCGTCCGAGAGCTCATGCCGCCGCACCATGCACCACATGATGCCCCATCAAGGAGTCTTTGAAGACACGCCCTAGGTGGGTCAGGCCGGAGTGGCGGTACTCGTGCAGGTCCCAACCCGTGCCCGTCCCCGCGTGGGCGGTGTGCTGGTCGAGCAGCGCGCGGGCCTGGCCGTAGGAGAGGCGGGCCAGTCCGGTGTCCGGGCAGACGTCCCGGGTGGAGAGCACCTTTCCCGGACCGGGGCGGCGGTGGGTGACGAACACCGGCCCGCAGGTACGGCCCCTGAGCAGGCGGGGCAGCAGTCGGGCGGTGCCGGCGTCCCAGAACACCGTCTCCAGCACGTAGTCGGCGCGGGTCGCGCCTCGGCGACGGACCTTGGGCTGGGCGCCCTTGGCCTTCACCGGGCAGCGGCGCCCGGCCAGGTCCAAGTCCTCGATGTTGACGTCCAGGATCTCCTCGGAGCGGGCGCACGTCTCGTAGAGCATCCGCCACAGCGTCTTCTCCCGCAGGTGGACGTTGCGGCGGGCGATCAGCCGGTCGATCGCCATCTTCGAGCGCACCGGGGTGTCGGAGTCCGGCGGCGGCATCCGCTTCACCCAGGGCGGCACCGCCGGGCCGTCATAGCCGCGCTCGGCACACCAGCTCGTCCAGGAGAGCACCGCGCCTCGGCGGGCGTTCCAGGTGTTCACCGCCGAGCCGCCCCACAGCAGCTCCAGCGCCTCGCCGATCTCGTCGTCCGCGACGGAAGCGAGCGGGCGGCCCTCGCCGATCCGCTCGGCGGTCTTCCCGACCGCGATGCCGTAGTTCCGGACGGTGTTTTGGTTGGCGAGCGAGTCGAGGAAGGCGTCGGCCGCCGTCCGGACGGTCAGCGCCTTCCCGGCCGGCAGCAGCAGGACCGCGGGCACCGTCTCCCCCTTGCCGCAGATAACAGGGTCGCTTCATGCGGAGTGCGGAAGACGTCCCCGCAGGTCGCGCTCAGGTATACCGCAGATAATAGGGCGTTATCTGCAGAACGACTTCACCACCGCCCCGGCGCTGGCGTTCCGTCAGGTGCCCACCAGCAGCGAGCCGGGCTTAGCGCCGGTTTCCGTTCCGATGTTCCTCAAGCCCCGGTAACGGCTCGCTCCCCTGCTCCGCGCAACCCGGCAATAGCGGAACCACGGGATCCGCAGGGACTTCCGGCGGCTCCGGAGGCCCCGGATGTGCGCCCATCGCCTGGTAGCCCCGACACAGGACGAAGGCCGGCACACCGGCCCCGCTCCGTGTCTGACCGGCATGCCCACAGCACCGGTTGCGAGCACCCGGGCGCGGAATCGGTCGGGTGGCGGGGATGACGGAGCCGCGGGGGTGGCCGTGGGCGGTCAACTGGGAGGCGATCCGGCCGGGTGCTCGTCTGGTCCACGG
This sequence comes from Streptomyces sp. NPDC101490, assembly GCF_044767145.1. Taxonomy (NCBI): domain Bacteria; kingdom Bacillati; phylum Actinomycetota; class Actinomycetes; order Kitasatosporales; family Streptomycetaceae; genus Streptomyces; species Streptomyces sp. NPDC101490. The sequence goes on along the minus strand of NZ_JBIWNI010000049.1, from coordinate 7,567 downwards.
CGTGGACGCGGGAGGCGACGACGGTCGGGTAGGGGGCCTTCTCGTCGTGGTCAAGGCGGACCAGGTCGCCCGCGTCCTGCACCCCGCAGGCGAGACCTGAGAGCCCGCCCCCGGGCGGCTGACCCCATGACAGATCCGGGGGAACGCCCCGGTGAATGAGCCAAGTTGCGTGCAAAGTGTCGTCGGCATGACCTCTGGACAGCGCACCCCGCGGAGATCCGCCGCGCCCACCGCCCGCACCACCGGCCGCCGCGCCGCCGTCGTCGGCCTCACCCTCGCGGCCTGTCTCGGCGCAGCACCCTTGACCGCCACCGCCACCGCCACCGCGGCACCCGCCTCCGGGCTGGACCGCTACTACCAGCAGCGCCCCGACTGGCGTGGCTGCTCGCTGGGGCCGGAGGACCGACCGGGCCGGGACCTGGACGCGGCCGGCGCCCAGTGCGCGGACATGACCGTGCCGCTGGACTACGCCGACCCCCGGGGCCGCATTCTCACCCTTGCGATATCCCGACTGAAGGCCACCGACACCGCCCTCGCCGTCTCCTTACGCGCGTACCTGTCCGAGACCGGCTGCTCCCTCAGCGGCCTGACCGGCAAGGAGACGACCCAGTCCATCACCCGGGCAGTGGTGCAGTGGGTGGGAGCGTCGGGGTGGAGGTGCAGAACGCCTGAAGAACGGAGGCTGCATCGCCTACTGGTGTTCTCGCGCAAATACGGCACCTGAGACTATTCTCTTGACCTCCGCCTCGGCGGTTCTGACAAGGAACTGTGTCGGACCCTGGCGTTGCTCCTCTTCGGAGGCCAGAGTCATGTGTGTACCAAGCCCTGCGACGAACAGTGCGGATGCTCCGACCGCAAACAATCCGGCACTGCAAGTGACTGAGGCAATGCAGAGGGCCGTTCCGGCAGTCACGGCCAGCGGCACTGCCGTATCGACGATCTTACGCTCCAGCCATTTTCTGCCACCATTGTCCCAGGCGGCACGATCGTAGCCCTTCATGATGTTGCCAAAGATCCCATCGCGCTTTCGCTGCTCCTCAGCCTCCTTCTGTTTCCGTTCGGCACGAGCGCGGGGTCACCCTGGCAACGCGGACGCCCCGCGGGCCATGACCTGCGGGGCTTCCTGTGTGACCAACCAGGTCGGGCGAACCGCCCAGGCAGGGGCTACGCGTTCCCAGCGACGATCACAACGAACTCGATTCCTTCTCTAGGAGTCCGCGACGTAGAACGCGAGGAACGCAAGACTACTGCCGAATAGTGCGACCCTAAGGGCGTTGAGGCTCGATACCCCTTTTCGCTCGCGCATCTCGACAATGATCGTGGCACAGAAGATTCCGGCCATAATCCCGAAAAAGAAGACAGTGGCACGCGTCATTTCCCCACCCTGTTACATGTAGTACTTATAGAACGCGTCCCCACGCTTTGCGGCTTCTCGCTCCACGATCGCAGCTTCCCGCTTTGCTTCCTGTTCCGCAATTCTGGCCGTCTTCTCCGCAGCGCGCTTTGTCATGTAGGTCCTCACTCCTGCTGCGACTGGCGCTGCTCCAACCATAGCGCCTCCAACTCCCTGCCCCACATGCCCGAAAGCCGCGTCAGTGTCGGTGGAGCCAGGGTCGTTGAACTGCCATGCTTCAACCCCTACTGCCGCACCTGCGATCACAGCACACGCACCTGCTCCGACCACAGACGCGATCGCGACCGCGCATCCGATACCAGCGCCCATTCCGACGAGAAGCGTCTGGTGATCTTCAACCCACTTCTGCGTGGAATCGATCGCATTACTGGCCATATCGCCGAGCCAACCCAATCCCCTGCTGAGATCGGCTGTGAAGGACATCTCTTGGCGCTGCTTTTCAGCTTCCTTCTGTCGTCGTTCGGCAGCACGCCTTTCGGCTTGAGCCTTCAGCGCGGCTGCCTCCTTGGCGTCGTAGTGGTAGACCTTGAGCCTCTTCCAACATCGCGGCAATGACCGCGAGTTGGACACGTCTGCGAAACGACGAAGCTCCTGGTAGACGGGTTCTCGACCAAGATCACCCGTGTCCGCCAGGAGCTTCGCGTGCTTGTCTACCCATCGTCGATAGATCTGTCCAGCCACACCCTGCGCTACCTGAGCAGACAGCTCACCGTCCGGCGCCGAGAGATCGGGACGCGGTGGCGACGTCTGACCGCCAGCCGACAAGCCCTGATCGCCCTGGCCCACCTGCGATGCGGCGACACCTACGCACAGCTCGCCGCCGGGTTCGGCATCGGAATCGCGACCGTGTTCCGCTACATACGCGAGGCCATCGAGGTGCTGGCCGTTGTCGCACCGACCTTGGCCGAGGCGATGACGACGATCCGCGAGAAGGCGTTCGTCATCCTCGACGGCACCCTGCTCCCCATCGACCGCATCGCCGCCGACACCCCGTACTACTCGGGAAAGCACAAACGCCATGGCATGAACGTCCAGGTCCTCACCGACCCGTTCGGCCGTCTGCTCTGGGCCTCGCCGGCTCTGCCGGGCTCGACCCACGATCTGACCGCGGCGCGGCAACACGGAATCATCGAAGCCCTTGCCGACGCGGGGCTCAAATGCTGGGCGGACAAGGCGTATCAAGGAGCCGGCGGGACAGTCCGGGTCCCATTCCGGGGCCGCCGTCTCAAGCGGTGGAAGCGCCGCCACAACAGCACGCACGCCAAGATCCGCTGCCTCGGCGAACAGGCCATGGCCACACTGAAGGCCTGGCGCCTCCTGCGGAAGATCCGCTGCAGCACCAACCGCATCACAGCGATCGTCCAGGCCGTCCTCGTCCTTCACCACGCGTCAGCGTGAGGTTGGAAAAGGCTCCTTGTAGTTCGCCGAGCTCGGGCAGGCGTTGCGACCACGACGCGGGGCGGACCGGATCGGGGCGGGGCGGGCCTGGGTGCAGGGCGGCGTCGTTCAAGCGAACTGTCCGTCTTGATGTCGGTTCAGGCAGCTGACGTGGCTGCGAGGTTCGCGGACTGGTCTCGAACGGAGGCAGGCACGGTCTTCGGGTGATCATGAGGTGTCGAGTCCCTGATCACCACGACGGAAGACCGTGCCTGCCCGATCATCATTGCCTATCCCTGCTGGCCTGGGCCAGCTCGCCGACGCCCGGCCTGCCGAGCCCGGGGAACAGCCGCAGCTGCTGGACCGCCTGGCAGCGGTGCCCGATCCGCGCCGGGCCAAGGGGCGCCGCCATCCCCTCGCCTTCGTCCTCGCACTCGCCGCGTGCGCGGTGCTGGCCGGCGCGAAATCCCTGACCGCGATCGCGGAGTGGGCCGCCGACGCCCCAGCGGCCGTGCTCACCGCCCTCGGAGCCCCGAACTGCGAGCCGTCCGGCCCTACCGCCCCGGCCGAAGCGACCGTGCGCCGGGTCCTGCAGCGCGTCGACGGCGACGCCCTCGACGCGGCGATCGGTGCCTGGCTCAACAACCAGAAAGCCCGTCGGGCGAAGCTCACTCCGGGTCAGGTCGCGCAGCTCGCGGGGCACGGCGTGGGTGTAGGTACAGTGTTGGGATTCCCGGGACACTCACGCGAATCCCGCGCACCAACGAAGTTGGCAGGTCAGGGTTGGTCGGGCGTCCCCTACAGACGGAAGCCCGACCGGGATAGCGACCAGAGCCGCAACAAGGCGAGCAGAGCGTTTCTCACTGGACTCGCGAGCTCAGCTGACCAACGCCCGTTCAAGTCTCGCTTCAAGACCTGGAACTCACAGTGGGAGGTGCGGCGGCGGTACGCTCGCGGCTTCCCCGACCGAGAGCGGTAGGCGACCGGCCGAGGCACGGTCAGGGCGAACGGCTGAGCCTCGGCGCATCCGTCCGACCGTGACGTGCCCGCCGCGGGGTCGCCGCCCCGCGCCGGGCAAGCCGAGGTCGCCCCCACCCCTGCATAGCGCATAGCCCTCGGCGTCGGGCTATGCGCTATGCGGGGGTGGGGGCGAACCAGCCGGTGGGGGCCAGATGACCGCCCATGCGGGGGGCGTACTGGTCGTAGAAGACCTTGGTGGTGAGTTCGCGGCGGCTGCGGACCCCGGTCTTGTCGAAGATCGTCTTGAGGTGGTCCTGGACGGTGTAGGCGGACAGCTGGAGCGTTTCTGCGATCTGGGTGGTGCCCAGGCCCCGCAGGACGAGGTGCACGACGTCCTGTTCACGCGGCGTGAGGCCGAACGCGGCGACGACGAGCGGCACGATCTCCGGGGGGCGGGCCTCCTCGACGGTGACCACGACGTCGCTGCCGGTGCCGTCACGGGAACGCAGCGGTGCGGCGTGGGCGACGAGCCACTGACCGTCGGCGGCCCGCAGTCGCATGCGGGGCACGGCGGGCTGCCTGCTGTCACGGGCGGCGTCGACGAGCGAGCGCAGCGCGACCGGGAGCAGGTTTCCGGTCAGCGGCCCGGCGCGCAGGTGGTCGGCGAGTTCGTCGGCTCCGGGGCCGGCCTGGCCGACCTGGCCTTGGGCGTCGATGACCAGGATCACGGGGGTGTGCAGCGGGGTGCCGGTGGCGGCCTCGGCGAGCAGGCCGGTGCGCAGTCCGATCGCCAGCACGGGTGCGAGGGCGCTGACGAACTGCTGGTCGGCGAGGCTGAAGGGGTTGCTGTCGCTGCGGTAGAGGGCCAGGTAGCCCCAGATGTTGCCGTCGTCGGCCCGCAGGGCGGCACGAAGCTCGTCCTCGAATCCCCACACCGGCTTCAGGTAGCGGGCGAAGCGGGCGGACCGCTCGGGATGGTCGGCGGTCTCCGCGCGCAGCGAGGTGACCTGGCCGGGGCGCTGGGCGACATCCTGGAAGTTGTAGACGTCGGGTACCTCGTACTCGAAGTGGGCCCACTGTGCGTCGGAGGCGTTGCCGAGTTCTCCCCACTTGGTGGTGCCGGTGAGGATGAGGGTGGCGGGGTCGGCGGTGGCCATGCATGCCGACTGGAAGCCGATGGCGCGGGTCATCAGGCTGAGGGCGGCGTCGGCGAAGGCACGCGCGTCCAGGCCGATGCCGGCCAGCTGCGTCAGATGCGCCTGGATGCGGCCGGCGTGTGTCGTGGGCATGGGGTGAACTATGCCCGCCCGGGTATCGGTGGCGCACCACCAGATTCCTGGGGTGCCGGTTCCCCAGTAACGGGGGATTCAGCTCGCTGCGGCGCGGGAGGAGGGTTTGGCCCGTGACCGGCGCCCGATCCGAGGCGCCGGCATGAGCGAAGGAACCCGTGCGATGACCACCACCCCGGCAACCGAGCAGCTGTCCGCCCAGCTGGCCGGCCGACTGCTGACGCAGCCGGCCTTCACGCCGTTCAACCCGGCCTTCGCGGTACGCCCGGCGGTGCTGGTGTCGGCCGAGAACACCCGCGACGTCGCCTTGACGGTGACGTGGGCGGCACGCCGCGGCCTGCGAGTGGCGGTGATGGCCACCGGGCACGGCATCACCGCCCCCATCGAGGACGGCGTCCTGATCACCACCGAGCGGATGAACACGGTCAGTGTGGACCACCAGGCGCGCACAGCCACCCTCCAGGCCGGCGTCCGCTGGGCCCAGGTCGTCGAAGCCGCCGCCGCCCACGGCCTGGCCCCGGTCAACGGCTCGTCCTCCGCCGTCGGCGCCGTTGGCTACACCCTGGGCGGCGGCACCGGCCCGCTCTCCCGCGCCTACGGCTTCGCCGCCGACCACGTGCGGCGCGCCCGCCTGGTCGACGCCACCGGCACCGTCCACGACGTCGACGCCACCAGCGACCCCGACCTCTTCTGGGCACTGCGCGGCGGCAAGGGCAACTTCGGGATCGTCACCGAGCTGGAGATCGACCTGATGCCCGTGGCCGACCTTTACGGCGGCTCGGTGTTCTACCCCGCCCACTCAGCCCACGACGTCCTGCACGCCTTCGCCTCCTGGTCCACCGACCTGCCCCAGGCCGTATCGACCACCTCGGTGGCGCTCCTGCGACTGCCGCCGCTGCCGGAGATCCCCGAGCCGCTGCGCGGCCAGTTCGTCGTCCAGCTCCGCTACGCCCACCTGGAGGGCGCCGAGCCGGGGGCCGCGCTGCTGGAGCCGATGCGCGCGGTGGCCGCCCCGCTCGTCGACACCGTCCAGGACATCCCCTACAGCGCGGTCGATTCCATCCACCAGGACCCCACCGACCCGATGCCGTTCCGGGACGGCGGAGCAGGTATGACCAGCCTGCCGGCCGCCGCAGTCGACGCCCTGCTCGAGGCCGCCGGGCCCGAACAGGACATCCCCCTCCCGCTGGTCGAGGTGCGCCTGCTGGGCGGCGCGATGGCCCGCCAGCCGGCCGTCCCCAACGCGGTCTCGGGCCGGGACGCCGCCTACGCCCTGTCCGTCGTCGGCCTCATGACCGACGAGACGGCCCCGCTCGTTCCCGGCCTCGTCGACGGCGTCGTCGACGCTGTCGCCCCCTGGCGGACCACGTCGGACCTGTTCAACTTCATCGGTCCCGCCACCAGCGAGCGGGTCACGGGCCTGTGGGACACCCGGGACCGGGCCCGGCTCCTCAACGTCAAGCGCCGTCTCGACCCCACCGGCATGTTCGGCGCCGGACACACCCTGGCCTGGGCTGAGGCGCCCTCCGTATCAACGCCGCCTACGCGCTGGCCACCGCTGCCGACTCCGACCACACGGTCCGAAACGCCCTTGCCATGAGGCTCGCCACGGAGCGCGCCGCCATGGTCCGCGCCGCCCTTCTCCTCGCCGCTGCCGAGACCACCCGGGCCCTTGCGCACCCGCCGACCGTCGCGTGGATCCGCGAGCGGTGGCAAGACCGGACAGAGGCCCCCGAAGTCCGCCTGGCCGCTGCGATCGGCTGGCTTTGCCTCACCGACGAGCCCGCCCCCGAGAACCTCAAGCAGACTCTGGAGATCCTTGCCACCGACGAACGAGCACAGGCCATGGAGGCCCTGCCGTGGATGACTGCCGCCGCTGGATCAGGTGAACCGGGACTCCTGCGCTGCGTTCGCTGCATGCTTCACCCAGAGGAGCCCGAACCGGAGGATGACCCCTGGGCCTCCCCGCTGTGAACGACGTGACCAGCCGCGGTCCGCAGTCAGGCCGCCCGCGTCTGTGCATCGACGTTGTCCATCGTTGCCAGGTACGCCGCACGGTCACAGGTGTGACTGAGCACTGCATCTGTCCAATGAGCACTGGACTTGTCGCGCTGTGCATTCAAGTTGGCGGGTGGGGTCACAGACGGCGTGAGCGCTGGACCGAAATGGTTTGGCACGGGGCCACACGTCGACGATGATCACCTCATGACGACCAGAAAGGGCCATGCCTTCTAGGCGCCCCGGCTCCCTCTCCACCGCACGTGCACCGCCGCCGACGCTCACCGCAGCGCCCGACCGCCGTGACTGCCCACCCAGGAGAGCCCGCTCGTGCAGAAGACCGTCCTCGCTTCCTTTGCCCACCTCCCCCGAACGCACCACGACCGCCACGTCCTGACCAGCACCGTCGACGTCTTCGGCGTCGCTCACTGGCTGCTAGGGCGTGTCTTCAAAGACTCCTTGATGGGGCATCATGTGGTGCATGGTGCGGCGGCATGAGCTCTCGGACGAAGAGTGGGTTGTGCTGTCG
>NZ_JBIWNI010000048.1:0-11322 GCF_044767145.1 Streptomyces sp. NPDC101490 | reverse complement strand
CGCCGCCCGGGGATCCGGCGGAGATCCGCCGGAGATCCGCCGGGGCTCCAACAGGGCTTCGGCAGAGCTTCGGTGGGTCTGCGGCGGGCTCCGGCATGGTTTCGGCGGGGCTTCGGTGCTCCGTCCCGCTGCCCGCAGCGCCCCGTGAGTCGCTGTCAGCGACGGGGCCCGGTGGTTCCACGGCAGACTTCGGCGGGCTCTGGCGGGGCTCCGGTGCACCGTCCGGCCGCCCGCAGCACCCCGTGAGTCGCTGTCAGCGACTGAGACAGGGTCCAGCGACCGAAGACGCTCCGGGCGCTGGGCCCGCGCGGGTCCGGACCGGCCCCAGCGACTGAGGAGAACAGCGGCCCAGCGACTCGGCGGGCTTCGGAAGCCGCCCGGTCGCTGGTACATGAGCGCAGGTCAGAGAAGCTCCGCCTGCCGTTCCAGCGACCGTAGCGACTCAGGGTCCGGGCTTATGACGGCATTCGCGTGCGCGTGTGCGTGCGCGTGTCATAGACGGGAGTCCTGAGTCGCTTCAGTCGCTGTTTGGGGAGAACTCACCCCTCTGGCCTGGGATTTCTTCACGGCGGCTGACAGCGACCCAGGAGATCCCCGGTCGCTGTTCCTCCAGTCGCCGGGGTCCCGGTCGCTGTTCCTCCGGCCGACCGGCCGCCGTCCCGGGTCCCGGGTACGGGTCCCGGGTACGGGTGAGGGCCGTGTCCGGCGGGGTACGCCGTCCACGGCCCTCGTGGCACTGCCCGGTTCCGTCGGGTTTCTGTGCCGGTCCTCGGATTTCCTGCCCCGGCCCTGGGGTTTCCGCCCCGGCCGGGGTCTGTCCGAGGCTGCGGGAGACCCCGCGCGTTCTCGCCGGGTCTCCGACCGGCCGCCTGCTTGTCCGGTGCCTCCGGTGTGCCGGTGCTGGTTGCTCCGGTGCCGGTCGCTCTGGTCTCCCGGTGGTTCTGGGTGGTTCTAGAAGAACTCGGTGTCCGGGTCCAGGCCCACCAGGACCCGGCCGTAGGCCTCGAAGCCGCCGAGGGGGGCCATGAGGCCGTGCAGGGCGAGTCCCTGGATGTCCCGGTGGACCCGCTGGAACGGCTGGGAGCGCTGGATCACGGAGGCGCCGCTCACCGAGTGGAGGATGTCGACGGCCTCTTTCGACAGCAGGACCGCGTAGGTGATCTGGCTGCGGATCTCGACCCGCTCCTCCATGGACATCCGCTCGCCCGCGTCGGCGGCGTTCTGCATCCGCAGGGTCCAGCTGTCGGCCAGTGCCTTGGCGGCCGAGATCTTGTTCGCCGCCGCCGCCACCTGGAACTGGACGTAGGGGTGTGCCCGCTGCTCCTCCCAGTGCGTGTAGGCGATGTTCTTGCCCGGCAGGCGGCCGAGGAACAGTTCGAGCCCCGCCCGTGCCATTCCGAGGTAGGCCGCGGCGGACAGTGCCATCACGTACGAGGTGAGGCCGTACTCCCGGCCGCTGCCCTCGGCGTGCGCCCGGCCGGCGACCTGGCCCTCCAGTACCTCGAAGCCGTCCACGACCCGGTGCGCCGGGACGAACAGGTCCTTCACGGACGAGGTGCAGCTGCCGGTACCGGCGGCCGAGGAGACGTCCCAGTCGTCGGTGAGGACCATGTCGGACGCCCGGACCACCGCGTAGACCTCCTCGTGCACGTCGTCCGTGCGCTCGACGAGGGCGGCGAGGATGTTCCAGTCGGCGCCGCGGATACCGGTGTTGAAGCGCCAGCTCCCGTTGAGGACGAAGCCGTCGTCGGTACGGGTGGCCCGGCCGGTCGGGGTGAACCCGCCGGAGACCTTCAGCGAACCCCCACTGGTCGCGTAGATCTCTTCCTGGGCCCGGTCCGGGTACTGCGAGATCATCCAGGCGCTGGAGATCCAGGCGTTGGCCACCCAGCCCGTCGATCCGCAGCCCCGGGCGATCTCGGCGACGACCGCGAACTGGTCGGCGAGCGGCAGGTCGAGCCCGCCGAAGCGCTGCGGCACCGCGGACCGGAAGACCCCGGCCTGGTCAAGCAGTTCGATGTTCTCCTGGGTGAGCCAGCCTCGCTCCTCGGTCGCGCGTCCGTTGTCACGGAGGGTCCGCACGCTCTCCCGCACCGCTTTCAGTACGGTGCCGGCGTCGATGTCGACCGTGGCCATCCTGCCTCCTCTGCCGCGAATTCGTCCGGTTCCGCCGACTGTACTGCCGGTTCATTCAACCGTTTCCGGAATTCGCTCACACCTCGGTCATCGCCGGGACTGTGAATTGATGAGCGTTCGGTTACCCATATCTGAAAATCGTGGAGCTTTTCCCGGCCGGGGTGGTCCCGGCCCCGGCGGCCCGGGCTGGAGTGCGGGCCCGGCGCGGGCAGGGAGCCGATCACCTGCCCGCGCCGGGAGTCGCACCCCGCACCGGTCGCGCACCGGCCCCGGCCCCACACCGGTCCCGGCCCATGCCCCGCACCGGTCCCGCACGGGTCCCGGCCCAGGCCCCGCACGGGTTCCACACCGCCCCCGCAGGGGTTCCGGTCCGTGCCCCGTACCGGTTCCGCACCGGCTTCCGGCCCCACACCGGTTCCGGGTCAGCACTGGTTCCGGGTTCCGCACTGGTTCCGGGTTGCGTACCAGGTTCCGGGTCAGCGGCGGCTCTCGTCGGTCCAGATGCGGCTGCTGAGGTCGGAGCCCCGCAGTACCTGCACCCGCCAGGGGTCGATGCGCAGGACGTGGTACTTGGGGTCGTCGGGGCCGCCGCGCCAGAAGTTGAGCGGGTTGTAGCCGACGCCCGCCGGGCTTCCCTTGCGGTAGAGGTCCCAGGCGTACTGCCTGGTCTCCCGGTCCTCGGCCCAGGTGGAGACGCTGTCGATGAACACCGCGTTCTGCCGGGGGTTCCAGTAGGAGTAGGTGGTGTGCGGGTTGTTCGCCAGATGGGCCACCTTCACGGGTGTCTTGTAGGCGGCGAGCCAGCCGACGGGCTTTCCGTCGACCACTTCCCAGATCGGGAGCAGTACGCGGGCTCGCGGGCGGGATTTCTTGTCCACGGTGATCATCGTGCAGTAGACGATGTCCTGGATGTAGGAGTTGAACTTGTCCTCGATTTCCGAGAAGGATTCCACGGTGGTAGCCATATCGGTTCCTCTCGGTGTCCTGCTGCTGTCGGTGAGGTCTTGGGAAAGCCCTTCTGTGATGAGAATGCAGTACGTGTGCCGGTCGGGGAAGAAGGCACTTTAAAGTCACCTACTTCCTTCGCGGTCACCGTCAGGGGCGGGGCCGGAACTGGTCGATGAGGGCGGCGTAGCTGTCGCCGCCGCGGCCGTTGTGGAGTGCCTCGGCGACGATGCCGCGGAACAGGCGGGGCATCGAGACGTCGACGCCGGCCGTCTCGCTCTCCTGCACGAGGTGGTCCATGGCGGCGGCGTGGGTGTCGAGGCTGGCGTCCTTGGCGACGGGTGCCCCGGCGTCGATCTGCTCGGCGTAGGCCGTGACGAACTCGGTGAGGGAGGAGATCCACTGGTTGGCGAGGACCGCGAACTGCGAGGCGGGTACCTGCGCGGTTCCCACCAGGGCGGCTCCGTGCAGGAAGCTGTTCAGCACGCCCCACATGACCGTGAGCAGGGCGACGTCGTGGAGGGCGGCCAGGCCGGGGTCCTCGCCGATGTGCACGCAGGTGCCCAGGTCGCGCAGGACCGGCAGATGCTGTGCGAAGACCTTCTCGTCGCCGCTGTGGAGGAGTACCGCGTCGGGTCCTCCCATGGTCTGGGGGACGGCCATGACGGCGCCGTCCAGGTAGGAGGCTCCCTGTCCGGCGGCCCAGTCGGCGAGTTCGCGGGCCTGGGCGGAGGTGCTGGACGTCAGGTTGACGACGGTGCGTCCCTCCAGTGTCTCTCCCAGTGTGCCGAGCACGGAGCGGACCGCTTCGTGCTCGGTGAGGCAGATGATGACGGGGCCCCGGGTCGCCGCCACGGCCGCCGCGGCGGAGGGCGCGGGTACGGCGCCCTGGGTGATCAGGTCCCCGGCCCGTCCCGGTGTCCTGTTCCATACGGTCAGGGAGCGGCCGGCCCGCAGGTGCGCGGCGGCGATCGCCCGTCCCATCAGACCGAGACCCAGAATTGCCACGTCCGCTTCGGTGGTGCTGCCGGCGTCTTCGGCCCGGTTGTCGACCATGAATTTCACCTTCTCTTTTTTGTGGCCCGTTCCCCCGTGGGGGAAAAATATTCCCGTCACGCGCTGCTCAAGACTCTTTCAAGGGGCTGGTGGGAGAGTGGCGGAAAATCTGCGGGAAGTGCACCACAGGCCTTCCGGCGCGTCAAGGATTGCCAACCTGATCCGGCCCGCGGGTATTTCCGAATGCACGTCAGACCTTGGAGCGGGGGGCAATGAGGTTCAGATTGCTGGGGCCGTTGGAAGCGATATCGGCGGACGGGCCCGTCGCCCTGGGCGGGACGAAACAGCGGGCGACGCTCGGGTATCTCCTGCTGAATGCCAACCGGGTGGTGGCGACGAGTGAGCTCGTGGAGGCGCTCTGGGAATCGGAGGACGTCCCCGCCACGGCCCGGAAGATCCTGCACAACGCGATATGGGGTCTGCGGACGATTCTGTCCGAAAACATGGGCTCCGGATCGCCCGGTGCGCCGGAACTGGTGACCAAGGCCCCCGGCTACATGCTGCGGGTCGACCCCGACGACGTGGACCTGCTGGTGTTCCGCCGGTGGGTGACGGCCGGCAGGGCCGAACTCGCGGCGGGCGCGGCGCGGGACGCCTCCCGGTGGCTGCGGCAGGGCCTGGACCTGTGGGGAGGCCCGCTCCTGGCCGATCTCGCCGAGTCGGGTATCAGCTGGCCGGAGCTCGACGCGGCCCGCCGGGACCGGCTCGATGTGCTGGAGGACCTCTTCGAGGCCGAACTGGAGTGCGGTCACCATCATTCCATCCTCGGTGAGCTGACGATGATGGCCGAGGCGGAGCCCTGGCGGGAGCGGGCCCGCGGGCAGCTGATGCTCGCGCTCTACCGCTGCGGGCGGCAGGCCGACGCTCTGAGCGTCTACGAACGGGTGCGGTCCTCGCTGGTGGAGAACCTCGGGCTGGAACCGGGCCACGGCCTGCGCACGCTCCAGCACGCGATACTGACCCACGATCCCGCGCTGTCCGCGGACTCCGGCGGCCCGCGTGAGAGCGCCGGGCCGCCCGGTGCGCGGTGGGCACCGGACCGGCAGCCCGCGCTCTCCCCGCTCGCGCCGTCCCCGCAGGGCGGCACGAGCGAGCGGATACCGGTGAGCGCGCTGCTCGTCGGGCTGCGTCTGGGCAGTCTCGACGAGGTGTCCCCGGGCGAGATAGAGACGGCGCTGCACACCGTCGAGGACGTCATCACCCGGTTCGGCGGGACCGTCGTCGCCGCGATCGGGTCGCTCACCCTGGCCCTGTTCGGTGCCGAGCGGCCCGGCGAGGACGATCCCGAGCGGGCCGTCCGGGCCGCCCTGGCACTGCGCGAGAGGTTCTCGGCCGACACCCAGACGGCGCTCAGGGCGGCGGTGACCACCGGCCGGGCCCTGGTCCGGCTGAGCCCGGGCCCCGACGCGGGCCGCCCCTCGGCCGTGGGAACCCTCCTGGACGACGGCCGCACCATGCTGGGGCGGGTACCGGACGGCGAGGTGTGGATGAGCGGCGCGGCACGGCTGGCGACCACCGGGTCCGTCGCGGCGAAGTCCGCCGACGACTGCTCCGACGCCTGGCAGGTACTCGGGCTCCTGGGCGAGCAGGCCGCGTTCCGTACCGACCGCGAACACGAACTGGGAGTCCTCAACGGGCTGCTGGACTGGGCCCGGCACAGCTCCGTGCCCCATCTGGTGACCGTCCTGGGAGCGCCCGGCGTGGGCAAGTCCCATCTGCTGGCGGAGTTCGAGCGCAGTATCGCCGTCCAGTCCCCCGCGCCCGTGCGGGTCCTGACCGCACGGGCGGGCGGCGGCGAGCCGCTGGCGGTGGCCGGGGTGATCCTCTCCCGCTACTGCGGTGTCCTGCCCCGGGACGCGGTCGAGGTCGCCCGCGCCAAACTCGCCGCCGCCGTCTGGCGGCTGCCCATGGCCAAGGCCCACCGCGCCCAGATGTACCGGAACCTGCTGCCGCTGCTGCCCTCGGGCACCTCCCCCGCCGACCCCGCCGGCCGCGGAGAGATCCTGCACGCGTGGGGAGAGCTGCTGAGCGCGGCGGCGGTCCTCGAACCCCTCGTCGTCGTCGTCGACGACGCCCACCGGGCGGCCGACGCCGTACTGGACCGGCTGGAATCCCTGTCCGACGGCGCCGGCACGGCCCCGCTCCTCACCATCGCCACCGCCCGCCCGGAACTCCTCGAACGCCGCCCCGGCTGGGGCGGCGGGAAACACCGGGCATCGACCCTGACCCTGCTGCCGCCACAAACCACCCCACCCGCCACCACACTGACCTCCCGCCCCCACCCACTGCCGCACATACGGCGCATCGCGGTCTGAACGGACCACGGACCGTGGCGCGAGCGGAACGCCGCACCAGCGGACAACAGACCGCGCGTCAGCGGACAGCGGACCGCCGCTTGAGCGGACGGCAGACCGTAGCGTCAGCGGACAACGGGCCGCCGCGTGAGCGGACAACGGGCCGTGGCGTGAGCGGACTTCGGTACTAGAACGAGGGCCCCGCCGCCTGGATCGCGGCGGACCGCCCTGTGGGCAGACCGCCGTGTGAGCGGATGGCGGTGCGGGCGGACCACGGACCGTGGCGCGAGCGGACGGCCGTTCCGCGTGAGCGGACTGCGGATCGCGGCACGGGAACGGGCCCGCCGCGGACCGCCGTGTGAGCGGACAGCGGTGCGAGCCGGCAGCGGACCGCCGTGTGAGCGGGATGGCGGCCGTGGTGTGAGCGGACGGCCGTTCCGTGTGAGCGGATGGCGGATCGTGGTACGGGAGCGGGGCCCCGCCGGTGTGATCGTGGCGGGGCCCCGTTGGTGTCGTGCCGGGGGGTCAGACGTTCCAGACTCCGCGTGCGGCGGCGTCCTTCACGAAGCCGGAGAAGTCCCGGGGCTCACGGCCCAGCACGCGCCGGACGGTGTCGGTGGGGGTGGAGTTCTTGTTGTCGCGGATCTGGGCGACCAGGTCCGCGACGAACAGCGCGTAGTCGGCGGGCACGTCGTAGCCGACCAGCTCGTCCACGTAGGCCTGGTGGTCGACGGGGACGTAGCGGATGTCCCGGCCGGTGGCCTGGGCGATCTCCCTGACCGCCTCGTCCAGGGTGAGAGCGCGGGCGCCGCTCAGTTCGTAGGTCTGCCCGGCGTGACCGTCGTGCAGGAGCGCCTCGACCGCGACGGCGGCGACGTCCTCGGTGTCGACGAACGGCTCGCGGCCCGACCCGGCGGGGAGCGCCACCTCACCGGCGATGACACCGTCGAGCAGGACGCCCTCGTCGAAGTTCTGGAAGAACCAGTTGGGCCGCAGCACGGTCCACTCCGCGCCGGACTCCTGGACGGCGCGCTCCCCGGCTATCAGTGACTTGCCGCCGACCAGATCGGTCACCCGGGCCTGGAGCAGCACCAGCCGGCGTACTCCGCCCGCGACCGCGAGGCCGGACAGCTCACGCAGCGCGGCCTCGGCGTCCCACGCGCCGGGCTTGTCCTGCGCGTCCACGAAGTAGGCGACGTCCACACCGGCGAGCGCGGGCTCCCAGGTGTTCTTGTCGTCCCAGTCGAAACGGACGTCCCCGGAGCGGCTGGCCGCGCGGACGGTGACCCCGCGCTCCTTCAGCCGGTTCACGACGCGTCGGCCGGTCTTTCCCGTACCGCCGAGGACGAGGACGGTGGTGTCGGTCATGGCGATGAGCCTTCCTGAAAAAGAGAGGGGGGAAGAAATAGGTGGGGCGGGGCGAGGGACAGGGGACAGACGGGTCCGGGCCGCCCGCGGGATGCGGGCGGCCCGGTGGAGAGGGGTGTGCGTCCCGACGGAGGGGGGTTGCGTCCCGGCGGAGGGAACTGCCCCGGCGAAGAGGAACACGCACCCCGACGAAGGGAGGTGTCCCGACGAAAGGCCGTCCCCGTGAAGGGCTGCCCCGACGAAAAGGAGCCCGCACCCCGACGAAGGACTGCCCCCGCGAAGGGGAACACGCGCCCCGGCGAAGGGGTGTCCCGACGGACGGAGGGTGCGCACCCCGACGAAGGAAGGTGTCCCGGCGAAGGGGAGCGCGCACCCCGACGAAAGGCTGTCCCCTCGAAGGGAACGCGCGCCCCGGCGAGGGGTTGTCCCGACGGACGGGGATGCGCGCCCCAACGAAGGGAGGTGTCCCGATGGACGGAGGGTGCGCGCCCCGACGAAAAGGCTGTCCTCCGCGAAGGGAATGTGCACCCCGACGAGGGCGTGTCCCGCCGGACGGGGATGCGCGCCCCGACGAAGGGAGGTGTCCCGATGCAGGGTTGTCCCGGCGGAGGGAAGCGTGCGCCCCGGCGAAGAGCTGTTCCGGCGGTGGGGGTGGGCGCCCCGGCGAAGGGAGGTGTCCCGGCGAGGAGTTGTTCCGGCGGTGGGGGGTCGGCGTCCCGGCGGTGGGGGGTGTCCCGGCGGGGGTGTGTGCCGGTCAGCCGGAACGGTGGATCACAGGAACGGGGTGTCGGGGGCGAGCCCGAGGATGGCCCGGCCGTGCACTTCCTGGTTGGTGTTGAAGGCGAACAGGGCGTGCAGCGCCAGGCCCCGGATGTCCCGGTGGAAACGCTGGAACGGCACGTCACGCATGATCACCGAGGCGCCGCTGGCCTCGAACAGCTCATCGACGGCCTCCTTCGCGAGCTGGATGGCGAAGCCCGCGGTGCCACGGGCTTCGGCCCGCTCCTGCACCGACTGGCTCGTCCCGGCGTCGGCGTGCTCCTGCAGACGGCGCAGCCAGTTCTCCTGCAGGGCCTCGGCCGCAGCGATCTTGTTCGCGGCGACAGCGACCTGGATCTGGGTGACCGGGGACTGGCTCTGGTCGGTCCAGGACGTGTAGGTGATACCACGCCCCGGCAGCCGGTCGAGGAACAGCTGGTAGGCGCCCTTGGCGATCCCGATGTACGCGGAGGCGCCCTGGGCCATGAAGAAGGGGACGAAGGCGTAGTTACGGCCGGTGGCACCGGTGTTGGACCGGTCGCCGGTGGTACCGCCGAGGACCTCGATCAGACTGACCACACGGTGGGCCGGGACCCTCACGTCCTCGGCGGTGGCCGTGGAACTGCCCGTGCCCGCACCGTACGCGGCGTGCCAGTCGTCGGCGACGGCCAGCTCGCCGAACGGGACGAGGGCGGCGAAGGGAGCCGGGGTCCCGTCCGGGCCGGTGATCAGAGCGGACAGCAGCGCCCAGTTCGCACCGCGCGCGCCCGACAGCCACTTCCAGGAACCGTTCAGGGAGTACGAGCCGTCCTCGTTAGCCGTCAGCGTGCCCGACGGGGTGAAGCCGGTGGAGACCCGCACGGAGCCTCCGGCGTACACCTCCTCCTGCGCCTTGTCCGGGAACAGGCTGGGCACCCAGGCACTGGACACCCAGATCATCGAGACCCAGCCGGTGGCCGTGTCGGCACGGGCTATCTCACCCAGGATCCTGACCTGGTCGGCGATCGGGGCGTCCAGGCCACCGAAACGGCGCGGGACCGACAGACGGTACACACCGGCCTTGTCGAGCAGCTCGATGTTCTCGTCCGGGATCCAGCGACGGTCCTCGGCCTCGGGACCGCTCTTGCGGAGCGTCTCGACGACGGCTGTCACCTCGTCCAGCACCGTGGTGACGGCACTGTCGGTCGTGGTCATCCTGTCTCCTCAGAAAATTTTGCCGCAGCAACTTTACGGCGCACTGTTTCCCTACGCCGACGGGCATTTCCATTCTCCCGGAAACACGCTCACGCACAGGTAATCCGGCACTCTCACAAACCCCCACCCAGACACCCGGACAGCCGGACACCAGAAAACAACGCCGCCCGGACACCAGCAGAACAACAGAACCCAGACACAAGGACACAGCCGGGACCGGACACGAGGAAACCACGGGGGCCGGACAGCGGAAACCGGTGAAAACCGATCAAGGAAACAGCGGCGGCCGGACGGTCGAAACCGGTGAAAACCGATCAAGGAAACCACGGGGGCCGGACAGCGGAAACTGGTAACAACCGGTCAAGGAAACAGTGAGCGTTTTCAGCGTTGCCTCTCCAGAGTGAGGACGGCTTTGGT
This sequence comes from Streptomyces sp. NPDC101490, assembly GCF_044767145.1. Taxonomy (NCBI): domain Bacteria; kingdom Bacillati; phylum Actinomycetota; class Actinomycetes; order Kitasatosporales; family Streptomycetaceae; genus Streptomyces; species Streptomyces sp. NPDC101490. The sequence goes on along the minus strand of NZ_JBIWNI010000048.1, from coordinate 1,153 downwards.
GATGACGCTCATGTGGTTGGGGATGATGCGGGATCTGCGGAAGATCTGGCAGGACTTCAGCGGTGCCATGCCGCGTTCGACGGGTGCGCGGGCCTGGGCGAGGGCCCGGTTGACGGTGCGGTGGGTCGGGGTGAGTTCGCCGCCGGGTGGTCGTCTGAGGCCGGTGGTCACCCAGGGCCCGGCGCCGGTGCAGGCGCGGTCGGCGAGGATCGGGAGACCCTGAAGAAGCCCAGCGGGGGCCGGTACACGGACCCGGAAGGGACCGGTCACCGGGAAACGACGGCCGTCAGTCAGCAGACGGAGCCGGTGACGGCCCGTCACCGGGAACAGCAGAGGGCCAATCCCGGGAAACGACAACTGCCAGTCCCGGCAAGGCAAACGACAACTAGCGTTCCCTGTACAGGGAAACGACGACTGCCGGTCCTCGTCAAGGGAAACGGCAGCGGCCCGTCACCGGACACACCGGCTCCGCGGACCGGTACCGCGAAACCGGCAGTGCCGGTCCACAGATCCGGCGGCTGGCGGTCACCGGGACACCCGGCAAGGCCAGTACAAGGAACCGGCGGCAGCCGGTCACCGGGAAGGACGACGGCCGGCACGGGCACGGGCACGGGCACGGGCACGGGCACGGGCACGGGCACGGGCACGGGCACGGGGTAACGGCCGGTGCCGGTACCGGGGTAACGGCCAATGCGACGCTCATTCCCGTATCCCGGCCGGGAAACGGCGCTGCCCCGGCCGACCGGGATACGGAAGGCCAGGGCAACACCGTTCACGCCTGGTGCACGCGCGGGCGGGAGAGACCGTTACCGGGTAACGAGCGGCCCCGGAACGGTCGCCCAGTGCGCGGGCGGGCGGGACAGACCTATCTCGAGGCCTCGACGCGTTCGGTGGTGTCGGGGGCCGGTGCCGTGACGGGTTCGGCGCTGGTGGCGCCGGACTTGCTGCGCAGGCCGAACGCGCTGATGAACGCGGCGACCAGCGCTGCGACCAGGGGCACCACGAGAGCGGCCTGGTAGCCGTCCAGGAGAGCGGCGGGAGAAGTCCCGTCGGTGGCAGCGATGTTGACCGCGGCGACACCGGACAGACCCAGCGCCGCACCGAACTGGAACGAGGTGTACAGCAGACCGCCCGCGACGCCCTGCTCCTCCTC
>NZ_JBIWNI010000047.1:0-13120 GCF_044767145.1 Streptomyces sp. NPDC101490 | reverse complement strand
CGTCTGATCATGTGCTCCGACCAAGCGCTCCGCCGTCGCCGGTCCGCCGGGTCCGGGCTCGCGGACGGCGGGCAGGAGACGGCCTCCGAGGCCGCCGACCGGGTCGGCGGGACCGTCGCGGACCTGATCCGGCAACTGTCCGACCGGCTCCCCGAGTACCTCGGTCTGCTGCACGCCGCACAGCAACCCGCGGGCCGGGCCACCGCAGACACCGGGGACGGCGGCACGGCCGCGATGCTGACGGACGTGGGAGCTGCGTGGGAGGGTGCGCCGCGGCTGCTGGCCGACCGGCTCACCGACCGGCTGGCGGAGACCGGCGGCGAAGCGATGGTCACCGGCCCGTACGGGTGGCTGATCCGCCGGGGTCTGCCCCAGCGGCAGGCCTGCTCGCACCGCGAGTGCGACGACGGGGTGTGTCTGGACACCGGGGAGGACTGTGAGAACTGCGGCAACGTCGTCCACTTGCGCTGTGCCCGGCGGGCGCGGATCGGCGCGGACATCGACCGCGAGCTGCCCGGCCTGGCCGACGGCGAGCTGCGTCGCGTCCTGGAGGAGCGGCTGCGCGAGCACACGGCCCTCGAGGCGGAGGACCTGGCGTGGCGCCGGGAGCAGGCCGGCAAGCAGCAGGCCGCCAGAATGCGGCCCGTGCGGAAACGGCGGAGCAGGCGAAGCGCAAGCGCCAGGCCGCGGCAGACGCGATCCGGCTGGCGCTGGCCTGCGCGGACTGCGGCCGGGAGCGGGCGGCCGGGCTGTGCGAGGCGTGCGACCACCAGCGGCAGACCGAGGCCCTGACCGACGAGGCCGGGATCCTGGCGGCGCCCGGATCGGCCGACCTGGGCGACCCGGGCAGCGTGGCGGCCGCCGTCACCGCGGCCCGCGCTGGGATCGGCGCCGGCACCGCCGCCGCGTGGCAGGAGTTCCTCCAGATCGCCGACGGCGCCGCCCTGGAGACCGATCCGGAGGTAGCACGGGACGCGTACGCGTTCACCGCGTTCCAGACCGCGCAGCAGGCCGTCGGCGAGTACCAGGACAACGCTCTCGTGATGCTGAGCCGTGGCGAGGACGCCCAGGCGAGGCCCGCCGGGCGTACGCCACCGAGCTCGCCATGCCGTGGCACCGGGCCGTGCCCGACAGCGACGACGCCCAGCGCGCCGCGACCGAGGCCGCCGCGAAGGCACTGAACCGCACCGCCGAGTACCTGCTCGCTGTGCGGCTGGAGCAGTTGCGCACCCAGGCCCGCCCCGAGCCGTGGGCGCAGCGCCTGCCCGAGCTCGCCGCCCACGCGCTGGACGGCGAGGCCTTGGAGGTGATCGCTTGAACGTCGCCCCGGAACTGTCTGGCGTCCACCTCGCCCGTCAGGCCCTGGCAGCGGCACGCATGCTCCTGGTCGACCCTGCAGGGCGGTAAATGAGCTCCTGCTCCGCACGTTCCCCGCCCCTGAAGCCGTGGCCGACAGCCAGCCAACACCGCGCCACGCCACGCCGCCGCGATCGTGGAAGCGGTGACCTGGTTGACGGTTCGCCTCCGCCCGCGCGGAGCGCACGGAATACGCGCACTTCGGGAACCCCGTCGCCCGGGCTCACCTCCGCTTGCGCGGAGAGCACGGACCAGTGACTCACGTGAGTCACTGGCGGTCCTTCCCCGCGCACGCGGGGATGGACCCCCTGACGGCTCCTCCGGCCGGGGCCGCCGAGGAATGGTTCGGTGCTACGCCCGCGTCATCTGACCGACGGTCATCAGTCCGGCGAGCCAGCCGAGGGCGATCCTGAGGTGGGTGACCACCGAAGGCGTGGCGGCGATCTACTTCACCGTGTCCTCGGCTTGCCCGGCGCCTTCCAGGACGACAGCGGTGACCCGGCCCTGATGCTCGTGGACTTGGACGCCGTCCGCCCGGCGGTTCCGTACCGGGGCGCTGCGCGATACCGGCCTTCACCGCGTGGTGGCAGGGTCGGCCTTGGTGGTCATGGGTGCTTGGGCCAGATCGGTCCCTGGTCCGTCCAGATGACGCCCTTGTTGCGGCACAGGCAGAAGGGGTGGCCGATCGGGTCGGTGTAGACCTGCCAGCCGTAGCCGTTGGCGCCGATGAAGTCCTGCCTCAGCGTCGCGCCCAGGTCGAGGACACGGCACTGCTCGGACTTGAGCTCGTCCACTTCGAAGTCGAGGTGGAACTGCTTGGGGTGCTCGCTGTCGGGCCACTGCGGAGCGCGGTAGTCATCCACCCGGATGAACGCCAGCTCGATCTCGCCGAACTGGATGCCAGCCCACTCCTCGGAGCTGCCTTCTTTGATCGGACGGCCCGTCACCTCGGAGTAGAAAGACGCCAGCTTCATCGTGTCCGGGCAGTCGATAATGAAATCAGTGAGTCGCAGCATCCCGCGTTCCTATCACAAGCTCACACCCGACTTCGGGACAGGCCCAGATCATCCGTCAGCGGTTGATTCCGAGGTTCGTCAGCACGAGCAGGGGCATCATCGCCTCCGTGCGCTCGCCGCCCATCGTGCGGTCGCCCCGTCCCGTGATTAGGACCTGTTCCTGGCCGCCGCCGTCGTCCGCCAGGAACAGGTCCACCGCGACCTCGGCACCACTGCCTTCCCCAACACCGAAGAGGACCAGGAGGACAAGGCCCCGACGTCTCTGGAGGAGATTCGCGCCCAGCAGCGCCAGGCCAACGACGCCGTCCGGATCACCGCGATCCTGCGAGCCCGCGCAGAACGACCGCTGCCGCCCGCCGCACCCGTTACTGCGCCAGGCCGGGTAAACACTCTCGCCAGCCTGGCTGCTGCCCCTACGCTCCCCAGCCGCTCTGCGCCCCGGTCTCGCCGACTTGGCTGTCGCCGTCGGTGTCCGGCTCGGGAGTGGCCCGAAGGGGCAGTCATACGTGGTTGCGCCAGAGCTTCCCGTTGTACAACCGGCCACCGGCCTCGAACGTCACCACCGCCGCGACGGCACCTGGGAGACGGGGACGCCAGGGACGAGGACGCCTTATGCCGGACGGAGAACTGGCTCTGATCACTTCAAAGAGTGATTGCACGGTAGCTGAGTTGACGGTACAGAGGGTCAACTTGTCCTGCCCCGGTAGGGTTTCCGTGCGCGCTGCGGTGCGCCTCCCCTCAACGGATGTGTCCGGGCCCCTGCCCCCTCGGGGCCCGGCCCGACCCGAAGGAAAGGCTGCCGGCCGGGAATCCGGTGGCCGGTCTGAGGGGAGGCGCACATGGGGCGTCGCGGAAAGCGGAAGCCAACACTCCGGCAGCGGTACGAGGACCTGATGGTCCGGGCGGCACGCACGCTGGGGAGGTGGCTGAAGCGATAGGGCCAGCCTGAGCCCCGAAGCATGAGGCTCAGGCCGCAAAGCCCTCCGCGTGGCTCCCGTCCTGGAATTCCGGTCCGGGGTGGGAGCCGCTTCTCCGAAGGTGCACCTACGGATATCCGTAGGTGTCACGGTAGCCGATGGCCCAGGCCGCAGCGAGACCGCCGCCCACCCCACCGGGGAACGTTCCCCGGTGGTCCGCCCTCATCGTGCGCCAGAAGCAGGTCCGCCACGAGTTCGCCGCCCGCATCTCCCTCGGCACTGAGGAGAACCGGGAGGACGATGCGTCGGCATCGCTCGAGGACGTCCGCGCCCCAGCGGCGCCAGGCCAACGACACCATACGTGTGGCCGCGACCCTGCGGGCTGGCGTCGAACGCTGCGGGCGACCGGTGCCGTACGCAGCGCCCGCCCTGCGGCAGGCCGGGTGGAAGAACCTTCGCCCGGCCTGGAGATGCTTCTCCTACGCTCCCCAGCCGCTCTGTGTCCCGGTCTCGCCGTCCTGGTTGTCGCCGTCGGTGTCCGGTTCGGGGGTGACGCGGTCGTCGAGGGTGATGGTGACGCGTTCTCCGTCGCCAGAGCTCAGCCGGGTCAGGCGCTGCTCGATCCGCTCGTAGACCGAGGCGGCGAGTTCCCGGTCGCCGCTGCCGTCCGACGCCGCGGCGGACACGCCGTTCAGACTGATCAGCAGCGCGATCAGCGACCGTCCGGAGAGCGGGGCGAAGACTCGCTCGTCGGCCTCGTCAGTGACGCGCGGCGGGACACGGAAATGGCGGTGCCCGGCAGTGAGGGTGGTGAGGAACTCCCAGGTGTCGTGGTGACAGCGCAGGTCGGCGGAGGAGATACGGGCCGCAGTCCGCAGCAGAGCGGTGTGCTCCCTACTCATCTCCACCACCGGCTCGGGAGTCTCGGCGGGACGGGTCTGGAGCTCATCGACGGCCGTACGCAGTCCGGCGATCTCCTGCGCGAGGTAGGCGAACCCGGCACGGGCCTCCTCCAGCATCGTGGAGAGTTCCTCCCTGACCTGCCCGGCGGCCTCGCTCAACGTCTCGCGCAGCTGCTCGGCAGGGTCACCGTCCGTCCGCTCCTCGGTCGTGGTAACCGGGACGGTGAGGTGCTCGACGAGGGGAGCGAACTCCTGGGCGAAGACCTCGCGGACGGCCTGGCGCACGGACTCCTCCGACAGCGCCGCCTCCGGCGCGGTCCCCGCCACCGATTCCGCCTCTGCCGCGCCGCCGCCCTGCTCCTGCGGTCCGCCCGTACCGGCGGAGCCTGGCCCTGCCTCCGCCCGCCCGGTGGTCTCCGGCGCGGCCGCGAAGGGGGAGCCGACAGCCGGATCGTCCTGACCGGTACCGCGCTGGACAGGGATCGTCGGAGGCGGGTTTGGCGGCGCTGTTGAGATCCTCACATCCCGGGCGGTGGCCGCCGACACCAGTAGGCGCCCGACGACGCCCGGACATCGAGGACGCCCGCCGTCATGACCGGTGACTGGCATCCGCACGCCCGACAAAACAGTCCATGGCCCGGCGCCAAGGCGTCGTCCTGAGACAGGACCACCGGGTAACGTTCCCCGGTGGTCCCGTTCCGGGATCGACTCTGTTTCTACTCCTGCACACAGGCGATCGTGGGCACAGGAACAGTCTGAACAGCGGAAACCTTCGCCTGCTTGATGAATCCAGCGCTGACCCAGCCATACCGCCCACCTCCGAAATTTCGGAGGTGGGCGTGCGCAGCGAACCGGCAGCGCCGATTCATCACCTATGAATCCTGTGGAGCCACGACATTGTTCCGCGCCGATTGCTAGATTGGCCCTGCAGCCAGCGTACTGCTCAGTGCGCTGGGGTGGACCGACCGACAGTTCGGCTGCAGGGTCCACGCAAATGAGGCCGACGCCCGACCTGGTAGTCGGACGTCGGCGGGTGAGGTGCCGTCAGGTCAGCAAGTGGCTGATCCACTCGGTGAAGTCAAGTGCTAGTTGGCTCACCGAGACCAGAAAGATCAGCCGCTGCCACCCTGACGGCTCTCCGTCTTGCACTGCGCACGCTCCTCTGCTTGCAAGTGGAGCTGTGCCCTCCGGTTGGATACCGGGAGCTACCTTCGGCCCCCGGGGAGCCGAAGTAACAGAGCGTGTGCCGCAGTTCGCCACTCTAGTAGCCGACGTGCGTCGATCCGGGCCGATTCCCGCAAATGGGGTACGACCTGGCCGACAGCTACTTCGTCTCTGGCTCTAGGTCGGACACGACCTAGTTTCGGATGAGGAGTGGGCTCGGCTGGTGCCGCATTTGCCGGCGAATCACGGGCGGGGTGGACGCTGGCAGTGCCACCGTCGTGTGATCAACGGGATTCTGTTCCGGCAGCGGACCGGCATGCCCTGACGGGATCTGCCTCCGTGTTTCGGCAGCTGGAAGACGGTTCACGACCGTTATCGAAGGTGGTCGGCGGACGGCACGTGGGAAAGGATCCTGCGGGCCGTCCAGGCCGACGCCGATGCCGAGGGCCGGATCGACTGGAGCATGGTCAGCGTCGATTCGACGACTTGCCGTGCCCATCAGCACGCAGCAGGCGCCTCCAGGAGTGCCCCGAAGATCCCGGGTGGGTGCGGGAGCCCCGCACGCCACCGTTCCGATGAAGGCCTCGGACGCTCGCGAGGCGGGCTCACCAGCAAGATCCATCTCGCCGGAGAAGGCGGGTGCCGCCCACTCGGGTTTGTCATCACGCCGGGCCAGTGGGGCGACGCACCGCAGATGATTCCCGTCCTCGAAGAGATCCGCGTGCCCCGAAAGGCGAGTGGCCGACCGCGCACCCGGCCCGACCACGTCGGGGGCGACAAGGCGTATTCATCACGCCGCAATCGACGTCACCTGCGCAGACGCCAGATCAAGCACACGATCCCCGAGCCGAGAGACCAACGGGCCAACCGTCGGCGCCGCGGCAGCCAAGGCGGCCGACCCGCTGGGTTCGACAAGACGGTCTACCGCCGCCGCAACGAAGTCGAGCGGACCATCAACCGGCTCAAGAACTTCCGGCCAGTCGCCACGCGCTTCGACAAGCGCGGGTATGTCTTCCACGGAACGGTCACCGTGGCCGCAATCCGTCTATGGCTCCACCCGGAGTGAAGCTCCCCGTTCAGAGGTCCTTGGCGTCGGGGTGGTGCTGGCGAAGTTCGCTGAGTACGCGCTCGTCAACAGCCCTGACGTCCCACAAGGAGCTGTCGAACTCCGTCAGGACGACCACCAGCTCATCCCCGGCGAACCCACATGCTCCGGCGTCTATCAACTGGAGGAAGGGGGTAGTCAACGACAACAGTGTCAACGTGTCCATGCCGGACCCGGTGGACCTTCTCTCCATCTCGACACAGCGAGGATCGACGATCTCGTCAAGTTCGACGCGCCAGGTCAGGTCCAAGCCGAAGCCGCCGAGGCGAACCACCAGCTCGGCCAGCGTCACGTAGTGCTTTCCGTGCCAGGCGGAAAACGTGATCCCCTTCATCCCAGCCCCTGCTTCGGCTGTGTAGCGCGACATGCGCCCCCCCATCGTTCAGCGAAGACTAGGCCACAGCCTTGAGCGGCTCTCACGACCCATCGGACAGCCCCTAGGCCGGGGCGCCTCAGGTTCTCACCCGGCCACGTGGGCGGAGATCACCAGGCTCTGAAGTCAGACGGGAAACGCAGCCAGGAACGGGGCCGGCGGGTGTGCTGGTGAACAGGCTCGTGAGCAGTACAGGGGATGGGCTCGCATGTCCCAGCCGAGGAGCTGCGTGCCGCAGGCCTGGCACATGCGGGTGTCTCCGCGGAGGCGTCGTGCTTCCTTGCCTGCTACGCGGTCCAGCCTGAGTCGCTCGCGCTCCAGGGAGTGCCGCATTGCCAGGGCCCGGTCTTCGGTGAAGAGCATGTCGTCGATCTCGTTCAAGGGGATGAAGCAGGTGTCGAGCCAAGCCTGCACGACCTCGGTGTAGGCGCCGATTCCGACGGCAGCGGTGACGAGAAGGTCAGGCTCGGGAAGTCCTTCCAGAAGTGCTGGATCCGTTTCTGGTGCGGCGTAGTGCCCGCTCTCTCGAGTCATCGTGAGGAGGGCATGAACGTCGCATTGTGCGAGGTGTTCGGTGCACACCACGATCTGGTTGTCGACCGGCTGGTTGTCGCAGCCAGGCTGGTGGCAGAGCCTCCTGACTCCCGACCAGTTCAGATCCAATGCGAACCGGCGCTCGCCGCGCGCGACGACCGCGTGCTCGTGAGGGTCCAGTGACTTCAGGGTGAGCTCCGCAGGGTGCGTCTCGTCGGCCAGCACGCCCGCGAGCTGCAGCACAGTGGAGAAGGGGAGGGCGGTTCCCAGGACGCGGGAGTGAAAGACCGCAGGTCCGGAGTCGAAGTAGCTGCGGCCACTGTCGGGAGGAAACGCTGCGGGGAGTGTGGCGCATTCGTTCAGCAGGTCTGGTAGCAGAAACGTCCACCCAGCAGGGCGGGGTTCCGGCGGGCCGATGAACTTGGCGGCCTGGGTGTACCTCTGGCCTGTGCTTTCCTGCACGGCACGGACAGCCAGTTTGCGTTTCCGATCCCGGGTCACGATCGTCCTTCCGCGGCATGCCCACGCCCATGCCGCAGCAGGGTCTTCAAGTACCAGGTTCAGGTGCCGCGCGAGTCCGTGACCCTTGTCCTCGGAACCAGGGCGTGGGTGCATTCCGGTCCGGGAGGCTGGCAGGCGCGTGCTGCCGCGACCCACAGGCTAGCGCACAGATGCGCTGTCCTGTGATGCCTCCATGGCGGCGCAGAGTGGTGGTCTCGGCTGGTCCTGGCGCAGGTGTTCGGAAGGTGTTCTCGAGCGTGGAGTCAGGAGGCTGATTCTCGAAGGATGGTCCGTCACACCCTGCTCTGGGCTGGGAGGATGAGGCTGCTTCAGCCGTCCAGCATGTAGAGGAACCCGTGGTGTCGGTACGTCTCCGTCTGCCTGTCCGTGCGCTCGCTGCCGCCGTCGTGCTGTCCGTGGGCCTTACCGCCTGCGGGGCGGCCGAGGAGGTTCCGGGGGACGCGAAGCCGCCCGCCGCGACGACGTCCCCGTCGGCTTCGGCATCCTCGTCGTCGGCGCCGTCCACTGCCCCGCCGACCGCGACTCCGCCGTCAGCGGCGCCCGGCGGTGACGGCGCCGACGATGCGCTCCCGCTCGCCCAGGCCATCGCGAAGCTGCCCGTCGCGACCGAGGCCCGGGACGGGTACAAGCGGACCAGCTTCAAGCACTGGGTCGACGAGGACAAGGACGGCTGCGACACCCGCGAGGAAGTCCTCATTGCCGAGGCCGTCGAGCCGCCCGAGCAGGGCGCGGGCTGCAAGATCAGGGGCCTCCGCCTGGACTGCGGAGCGCCGTCAGCGGTACGCCAACGACCTCGGCTTCGACCGTGCGCTCGTCGCGGTCACCGCGAAGACCAACCGGGCGAAGGCCGACCGGGACCCTGCCGAGTGGATGCCGCCGGCCGCCTCCGCGAAGTGCACCTACCTCGCCGACTGGACCGCGGTGAAGCTCCGCTGGAAACTCGCCGCCGACACCGAGGAGACAGCCGCGCTCACCCGCTACGCGGCCGACTGCCCCACCACCACCGTCTCCTACGAGACCGCACCCTGACCAGCGCGGAGTCTGATCAGGTCTCGTTGAGCTGGGTTCGTGCGGCTGCGAGGAACCGGCTGCGGATCGGGCCCGCCTCACTCCACAAGCTGTTTCGTCGGTCCAGATCGTCAACCTGGAGAGCAGCGAGGACGTGCGCGAAGTACTTCCCGGCGGCTCGCGCGACGGGGGAGGGCGCGATCAGCTGGAGCGCTGAGAATGCCTCGGTCAACCGTGGCGGCGCCCCGTCCTGCGCTCCGGCGACGCTGGGCCGGTTCGCCTCGTCGGCTGCGGTGAGAAACTCCGTGTAGACCTGCGTCATCTTGTCCCTTGCCCGTGACCGCCGCTGCTCATCGAGAGTGGCCTGCACGGTCGATATCAGGGCAGCCGCCTGCGCCTGACCCGCCGCCTCTGCGGCGGCGGCCTGGCGGTGCCCGGCCTTCCAGGCGAAGAACCCCGTCACGATGCTGCCCAGGATGGCCGACCCGGCGGCGATCAGGGCGATTTGCCACTCACTCATACGGCGGATCCTGCCACGCGGTGCTGACAAGGCGCCCTCACCGAACACCTCGGCTGTTCCTCCCCGCTCACGGCCGGGCGGGCGGTAGCGTCGGGGTGGCACACCCCTCCAGCCCGCGGGATGTAGGACGGACGATGAGTACAGCCCCCGACTACCACGGCGTCGACGACCCCGAGCGGGCGTTGAAGTACGCCGTCCAGCACATCCGTGGCGACCGTGCCCAGATCATCGAGGGGATCATCGAGCCGGTGTCGCCGACCTGGGACCACGAAGCCGCCTCCGAGACCATCCGGGATCAGATCCGGCCCCGTGTACGGGAGCTCGGCTGCGTGACCGGTTCCGGGAACCTGGATCTGCCCGGCTCGTCGAACTGGTACGTCCCCGACATCGCCGTCGTCTCCGCCGCGCAGGCCAAGGGCGCCACCGCTCTGCTGCCCGAGGACACCCTGCTGATCGTCGAGGTCACCTCGGAGTCGAACCGGGACACCGACCTCACCGTGAAGCGGAAGCGGTACGCCGAGTACCACGCCCCGCTGTACCTGGTCGTCGACCGGCAGGAAAAGAGCGTCACCCTCTACTCCGAGCCCGGACGGCTCGGCTACACCCGCGCCGACGGCCCACACCCCTTCGGCACACGCTTGCACCTGCCCCCACCCTTCGACCTCGAACTCGATACCACCGACCTGTCCTAGCCTCTCGAGGGGATGCTCCCCGTACACGCGGGGTTGGGTGTGGATCAGGCTGTACAAGGCTCGATCGAAGGGACCCAAGCCATCCAGTTCGCGGACTTGCTGCTGCGCCAGGGCGCCTGGCACGGGCTGGCTGCATCCGAGGAGAACAAGGGTGTACAGGAGCTGACCGCGAGGTCACATGTACTGGAAGTAGCGGTCGTACCACACCGGAGGCAGGGTCTCCTCGTCGTCCTCGTCGTCCCAGCCGTGTTCGGCCGCCAGGGCCGCGAGTAGCGACTCCGCGTACATTTGCTCAAGGACGGACCCGCCGTCGTACGGCTCCAAGAGTAGTTCGACGGGTACGAAGACGCAGTCGATCTTGTCGCAGGCTCCGTCCAGCCAGGTCAGAAACTCCCTGGCCAGGCCTCGCTCGGCACCTGGTGCGCCTTCGCCCCCGGTGCCGACGGTCACGAAGCCGCCGAAGTTGCTGAACAGTACCCACACCGGAAGCTCGAATCCGGACGCCTCGATGGGGACGGTGATGCCTCCGTAGTAACTGGTGTCTTGGCCGAGGCCACTCAAGCAGGCAGGTCCGAAGCGCTCCTTGAGAGTGTGTACGAGCTCGCCGAAGCGCTTCGCCGCGACGACCAGGTCGAAGTCCTTCGGGCGCTCCATGTGATCCGGGTCGTCGTGTTCCCTCAGGAGCCTCCGTATCTCGTCGTTGGGCAACATGTGGCCGACTCTCAAACGTATGCGGGCGATGCCGACGGGACCGGCCGGATGCCGGACGCACCGGTATTCATGGTGTCAGAAGTGGTGAACTCCTACTTCACCGACACCGGCGCCGTCGAGATGCTGCCTGCCGTCACCGGAGGCGCGGGTCTGTCTGGGACGGTCTCCACGCGCGTCTACCCGGTCGCCACCCCGACTGTGGCCGAGCACGGCCGGCCGACCCGTGCGAGACATGCGCCCGCCGGCAGATGACTGCCGGGACCGGTTCGAGGTTCACCACCACTCCCAACGACCCGTTGCAGGTCTTCGTGCAGCTGCCCAGTGACCGGCTCCACGCGGTGTGATGGACACAGGGCGAGCACGCCTGGCGGCCTCGACGGAATGGCCTGGTCGTCCCCGGAGGCTTCGGGGCTGGCCTTCTGCGGCCAGCGGCCGAGGACATCGTCCGCGCGCCGGGGCGCGGCAGAGAGGCCCTGGCCATCCAGCTCGGAGGTGGCGGGGGCCCTCTATGCCGGCGGGGCTCTTCTAACGGGGGGCCAGGGTGCCCTGTTCCGTCTCGTAGAAGGAGAGCCCTCGCCGGATGTCCTCACGGGTGTACGACATCGCTTGGAAGTCGCCGATGGTGAGCTTGTAGTTCTCGGCGTCGCCGGGCACCTTGAAGGAGAAGTCGAGGCGGCACTCCTTGAGAATGGTCCCGAGTGTGATGGCTTCGTCGAGTTTCTGGGATCCGAGGAGCTTGCCGGAGTCGTCGGTGACGCGGATCTCCATCCCGAGTTTCAGCCTGGACTTCGCCGGAGGCTTGCAAGGTTGCTGGGCTTCAGGGCCGGTTTTCCCGTCGATGGACAGCAGGGTGGAGACGCCACCGCTGATGGCCAGATTGACGGGGGAGGGCGTCGGTGCCGGCCCGGAAGCGCTCCCGTTCTCCACCGTCCCGGAGCAGCCCGTCAGGCCGACCGTGCCCAGCACCAGGGCGCAGGCCCACAGCTTTCTCATTCCCACCCCTTGTCCATCCCGCGCGACAAAGACGTCATCGCAGGTTGCAGGCACGCTACACACCCACCGGCCCGGCATCCCACCGCTTTTCCCCGTACCAGCCGCAACCTGCCCGTACCGGTGTCGGCTGGCCAATGTGATGCGGGGGCAGGGTGGTGGTGATGCCCTGGTAGCCAGGCCCGGACCCACGCCGGGGGCCGCGTCCGCCGGTGTCGGGGGGTGTGGAGAGAGACCCGGGGGCGGTGCTGGTTTCGGCTCGGGTAGGACTGGCTTTCTCGTTCTGAAGCGGCCCCAGCTATCCGGTCAGAGCTGGCCCCACCAAGTGTTCGAGCTGTGCTTCGGGCTTTGTCGATGCCCAGGTCATCTACGGAGCCATCTCGGACCGGATTTGAACGGTCAACGGACTGGTACCAGTTCGAGCCGATTCTCTGGGGCCAGTTCGCAGCGAGAAAGCCACTCTGCAAGTCGTCTTGTTTTTCGGCCAGCTCTCTGCGGTTCACCAGCTGGAGGTCGTCGAGAGTTTGCGCGGCCCGGACCGAGAAGCCGACGAGGTAACGTTGTTGGCCGCGTCCCGGCGCTCCCGGGCCCGCGGCAGCGCGGTCACCGGTCGGTGCGGTGGCGGGCTGAGCTGTAGCACGGTGCTCCTCTGGCCACGCCGTACCTGCGGGTGCTCAATCGCGTGGCCTCCGAGCAGGTGCTGTGTCTGGGAGTGTTTCGGCAAATGGCCCGCGAGATCGTTGATAGGAACGAAAGGCAACCTCATGCCACCAGAAGACTCTGTTCTGTTTTCCCCTGGCCCGGACGGGGAGTCCGTTTGCCGGGTGTGCGGCTACGATGACGGCGACCTCTTTTGGGAGGGTGGATGGCCGACCGCGCTCATCTGCGTGTGCTGTGGAAACGAATCGGACGTGTCCGACACAAGCCTCATGGGGGTCCGGAACTACCGCGGCTACTGGGCGGGGAACGGTGCCGCATGGTATTCCCCCGCCTATAAGCCTCAGGGCTGGGATATTCACGATCAGTTGACTCAGATTTTTCCGGAATGGCGCTAGGTTTGTCGGCAGAAATTCTATACCGATGGCTCGCTGTCACCAACTCGCATTAACCTCGCCGATCCGCTGACCAGCCTGTCGACCACGAGCCGAACGCCGGATGAGCCGCAAACCCCGCCCGCAACTGGCTTTTCCCGGGTCACCTGCCCGGCCGGCACCCCTCAGACCGCGTTTGAGATCTGCCATGGGACGATCGGTCGGTGACTCGACTCGTGGACCGTGACCGCTCCCTTGAGGAGCTTGAGTGTGACCGCT
>NZ_JBIWNI010000046.1:0-15200 GCF_044767145.1 Streptomyces sp. NPDC101490 | reverse complement strand
CCATCGCCACCCGCTACGACAAAACCCGCGAGTCCTACGAAGCGGCCCTCACCATCGCGTCACTCCTGATGTGGATATGACCCTTTGAAGACACGTCCTAGGAGGGAGCCGGGACGACCGCGACGACGGTCGTACGGCGCAGTTCACGGACGGACTGGCGGGCGATGGTGAACGGCATGTCGGGGGAGTCGTAGAGGACGAGGGCGTCGTGGTCGGGTCTGCCCTGCTGGCCCGGCCGGGGGTGGAGCGTCCCCATGACGCCGACCGGCTCTGCCTCCCCGACCCGCAGCTCGACGTACCCCTCGCGCAGCCGGGGACAGAACGCCTTGGCATGGTCCGCGCACCCCTGGCACAGGGGCGGGATCACGGTGCGCACGCCCTCCCAGACGGTGTTCCCGGCGAAGTCGAGGAGGGGCAGGACCCAGAGCATCCCGCTGCTGTCGCGGGTCGGCTCCCCGACGCATCCGGCACACAGCAGACCGTCCATCGCCTCCTGCTGCCGCTCCGGGTGGAGCTCACGGGCGTACGCGGGACCGCCGTCCGGTTCGCCCCCGCACACCGCCCACAGAATCTGGTCGCGGTCGCGGCAGGCGCTGTCGAGGGCGGGGCGGGCGTACTCGACGCCGAACCGGCTGATTTGGACCGTCGGGGACAGGACGGTCTCCCCCTTCCACGGCACGACGTACGGGGGCTTCGGTCCGGGCACGGCTCATCCTCACGAGGTCGGAAGTCAAAAAGGGGGGGAGGGGAAGCAGCCCGTGCTCCCGGAGCCGGACGGTGGTGCCTAGGTGCTGTTCGGGGTACGGCTCCGCGCAGGTCTGCCCGCTCATCGGCCGGTCCTGGCTTCGGTGGTGGTCATGCCGCGTCCGCCAGTTCGGCGCCGGGGGTGTCCGCGTACGGTTCGGAGCCGGTCACCGGGTCGGCCGCCAGGCGTTCGCGCAGGCGCTGGAGCGCGAGGGCGGCGGGCGGGAGGTTCACTGCGGCCCGGCGGGCGTCGAGTTCGGTGTCGGGGTCGGCCACCGGCTGCATGCGCGGTCCGTCGGGGCCGAGGCGGTACTGGGTGCCGTAGTACTGCGGGTGACCGGAGTTCAGGAGGGACCTGTCGTACAGGTGGGCCCACAGGGTCTGGGACGCGGTACCCCGCTCCACCGCCTGCTGCATCAGCCGGGAGGCGAGGCGCTGGAAGTCGGGGTGGGTGTCGGCACGCAACGCGATCCGCCAGGCGGCCGTGGCCCCGCCTTCCCCTACGAGGGGTACGTCCGGCCACCCGTAGTCCGCGATCCTGCGGCGGAGGAGTTCGGCGTTGGTGTGGTCGATGTGGCGGCTCGCTCCCACCTGCTGGTCGGCCGGATGCGTCCGGGACAGACGCGCCCACTGCTCGTCGCTCCTCGTCGCCGAGGCGATCAGCTCGCGGGCGAGGTGGCGGTGCAGCGGAGCGGTGGTCGTGCGGTCCCTTCCACGAGGAGGGACCTTTTCAGGGCGGTGCACGGTGGGCGTCCTTTCGGGACGGGTTTCGGCCGGATACTGCGTTGCCCCGCGACGGCTCCGGAGGCGACAACGTCGTGCCGCAGCAGGGGAAGGGAAGGGGGAGGTGGGGAGAGCCGGCCGTGAGCCTCCCGTACGGAGCTGCGGCCGGGGCGCGGTCAGGCGCCGTCTCCTGGCGGGCCTCGGGCCCAGCGGGTTGTGCTGGTCCTCACGGCCGGTGGAGACCTCGGGTTCAGGGGGTCAGAGCAGGCCCTGCTGCCGGCGGGCCTTGTGGCAGGCGTACAGCAGGGTGCTCACGAGCCGCGCGGTCCTGACGGCCCAGTCCACGGCCGAGTCCCGCGTGGAGAAGATCTCGGGGAGGTCCAGGCGGCGGTTGGCGTCGGCGATGGTGGCCCTCACGTCCTGCGCGAGGGTCGACGTCGGCGCCATGGCCTTGACCCGGCGGTTCAGCTCCGCGACGAGCAACTTCCCGCCTGCGGCGAGTTCCCTGGTGATTGCCGTGGCGTCGTCGGCCGACGGCGGCGCACTGGTACGGGACTCCCACCCTCTGACCGTTGCTATGCGCGCCCGCAGTTCGAGCGGCTTCAGTTCCCGCTCGGCGGGGAGCATCCACCCGGCTACGTCGGCGGCGGTGAGGAGCTGGAACTCGAAGGCGCGGGATATCAGGTGGGCGTTGTTCCTGGCGTCGACGTCGATCCGGAGGCCGCGGCAGTCCGCGCGCACCTCCTGGATGGGCCTGCCGAGGGCGAGGGCTATCTGGGGCGAGGGCAGGCCCTGGGCGATGAGCGGGATCAGGGCCTGGCGCTCGCCTGAGACGTATATTTCGTCGCGGCGCCGGAGCACGGGCGCGGTGATCGCTTCGATCGCGTAGGACACCGCGAGGGCTGAGGGGACGTCGGGCGCCCAGGGCCCCAGCTTGGCCCTCGCGCTCTTGACGTAGCCGGAGGCCGTTCCGGAGGTGATCGACAGGGTGAACGCGACCTGGTCGATGCCCGTGCCGTCCGCCAGCCCTTCGAGGACCTGTCGTTCCTGCGGGGCGAGTATGACGGGCTGGAGGGGGGTGACGGTCGTGCTCACGGGGCTTCCTTCGGTCGGGGAGTGGGTGGGGCGTCCGGCGCCGGGGCGCTTCGGCGCCCCGTGTGGGGAGGGGGTGCCGTGTTCTCCCGGCGCCGGACGTGTTGTCGGACCGGGGGGATTGGTCCGACGATTGGGGGGGTGCCTCATTCCTCCTGGTGGACCAGGTCGGCGAGGTCGAGGAGGACGCTCGCGAAGCGCCGCAGGTAGCCCAGGACGTCTTCGTCTTCCGGCTTGGCCCGGCACAGGGCGAGCGCCTGCTGGATGGTGTCCTCCGGGGCGGGGGAGATCCGTTCCCGGACACGGTCGACGATGGGGTAGGTGGCCCGCCGGAGCTGGCGCAGGGAGCGCCAGACGTCCTCGGAGGACGGCCGGGCCTTGCGCCGGGCGGGGGACGGCGCGGCGGGGTGACGGCGAGCAGCGCCCGCCCGGCGCTCTCGCTTCGAGGAGAACCTGCTCGGCAGCTCTACCCTCGTCGGGGTGAGGGTGTCGTCGAGGATCTCGTGCAGGACGGCGAGGACGCTCTCGTCGACCGGGTTCGGCGCCACGAGTAGCCTGAAGTGGTCCTTCAGCCGGGCCACGGTGGCGGCGTCGGTGCGGGTCATCATCGGGTGTCTCCCGCGCGGCCCGCGAGGATGGCCCAGGTCATACGGCCGGTCGTGCCCCACTCCTTGGCGAGGGCTTCCACCAGGAACAGGCCCCGGCCGCCCACGTCGTTGTCGCCCGCGTTCTTGAGCTGCGGGTACACGGTGCTCTCATCGGTGACCCCGATCCACAGGGTGTCGCGCTTGTACAGGACGCGCAGCCGGACGGTGCCTGTGCCGTGGACGATCCCGTTGGTCACGAGTTCGGAGACGATCAGGACCGCAGCGTCCGTCTCGACCGGGATGTCCCACCGCGTCAGCCACGCGGCGGTGGAGCGGCGGGCCTCCGCGACGCGTTCCCGCTCGGGCGGCATGACGGCCTCGAAGCCGATTCCCCCGCCCCCGACCTCGGTAGGAGGCAGGACGGTGGTCACCGGGGCCCACCCGTCTCGGGGACCGCCATGGCGAGGAAGCCGCCGACATGCTCGACGAGCCCGAGTTCACCCTCGTACTCGTCGAGGTGGTGGCTGATCGCGTCGTAGGCGGGCACGACGATCCCGTCGAGGTCCCCGGACCTGACCAGCCGCAGGGCCAGACGCCAGCCGGGACGCCGTCTCGGCGGCACATCGAGGCAGTCGACGATGCTGTCCCACCCCGTACGCCACTGCTGCGCGTCCGCGTACACCCTTGTCGCGGCGAAGCTCTCGGAGGTGACCGGTGCGGTCATGGTGTGGGTGTAGAGGACGATCCGGGGGGTCCGCTGCCGGGCGTCGAGGGCCCCGAGGCGGTGCGCGAGCAGGTCACGCCGGACAGCGGCCAGCCGGGCGAGGGGGTCCGGCAGGATGAACTCGTGCACCGGGTAGGGGCGGAACTGCCTCTCGGCCTCCATCCATCCCGGGGTCCGGCGGCCCCGGCCCGGCGGACGCCGGACCGGCGGGTGCAGCGGCGTCTCGGTGAGGAAGGCGGCCCGGTCCAAGACATCCGCCACCAGAGTGCTGAGCGCGAGCGGCATCAGGACCTCCTCCTCGGGATGTCCTCGCCGTTGTGACCGGCGAACACCAGGAGCGCCGCTGCCACGGGGTCGTGGGGGTGCTGATCGTGCCTGAGGGGCACGGTCGTGGGGATCTCCGTGGCCTGCTCCGCAGGGGACGGGGGCCACGGTGTGGTGCGGGTGGTGCTCTGGCTCGTCGTCACGATGGGCCTCGGCTCGTTGAAAGAGGGGAACTGGGACCTCCTGCGACGGCTGCTTGGCCTACTTCGGCTGCACTGGAGGCAGCCGCGAGCTGTTCAGGAGGGGCCAGGTAGATGCACCGGCGGCGCGTATCCTCTGGCTCAACTACCGTTGCGCATGTGAGAGTTAAAGTGCAAGCGCACTTGCGCGGTAACGGAAAATGGCAAATGCCGGAGCGCCAACAGGGGCCATGTTCAGGGGAGACAGGGGGTGGCACACTCAGAGGCAGAGGACACGTCGGCGGTGAACAGAGACCTTGATGAGCACCAACAGGAAGCAGGAGAGGACCCCACAGGGTGGCAGCGCGACGAGGAGCGACATTCAGGCGACGTGAACTCGGAAGGGAGCTCCGCCGACTACGGGAAGCGAAAGGGCTGACACAGGAGGACGTGGCCCAGAGGCTCGGGTTCTCCGCCACCAAGCTGGCGCGGGCCGAACTGGGCGAGATCGACCTCCCTCGAACGACCGATCTCGAAGACCTGATGACGCTCTACGACGTGATCGACAAGGGCGACCGGGAGACGCTGCTCCAGCTCCACCGTGAGTCCCTGAGCAAGGATCCCTGGACGCCGTACAAGGGCGTCATGCCCTCAAAGATGCCCACCTATCGGGGCCTGGAAGAGGCGGCGAGCGCGATGCGCGCCTTCCAGCCGGACGTCGTGTTCGGCATCCTGCAGACGGAGGCATACACCCGAGCGCTGTTCCAGCTGGCCAAGCCCATCGATGAGACCACCAGCGAGTTCATCGAGACGAACACGAAGCTGAGGCTCGAACGCAAGGAGCTGATCACCCGGACGGACAGCCCCTTGGAGCTTCGAGTCGTGATGGACGAAGCAGCGCTGTCACGGATGGTCGGAGGGCCCGAGATAATGCGGGCCCAGTACGACGAGGTCATCGAACTCAGCAAGCTGGAGAACGTGACCGTTCAGGTCCTGCCGACCAGCACGGTCACGTACCGAGCCAGGTCTAATTTCATCATCCTCGACTTCCCTGACGATGTGGATTCGGTAGTTCAGATCGACCTTCCGAACACCATCTCCGTCACGGACGAACCCCGGGCGGTCGCCAACTCCGTACGAGGCTTCGACGTCATGCGCGAGAGTGCGCTGGCGCCGGTGGCGACGCCCGAATTCCTGTACCAACTCACGCAAGGATGGATGAGCCATCGCTACTAACCTGCGGGCCTCCGAGGTGGCCCCCACGACCGCTTGGTTCAAGTCTTCGTACAGCGACAGCAATGGCGGCGCCTGCATCGAGGTCGCCGACCTCGTTCGGACTGTGGGCGTGACCGACTCCAAGGTGGCCGACGGGCCAGCCTTCGTCAGTTCTCCCAGTGCTTGGTACACGTTCGTCAGCAGCGTTGCGGCAGGTGCCTTCGCCGCGTAGCACCATCCGGCGAACGGCCCGGATTCCCCAAGGCAGATGCGTGGGGTGCGGTCTCGACGTCGGTCAAGCCCCCAAGAACGAACTAGCAAAAGGATGAACGGCCATCGACTCCAACCACCCGGCCATCACGCCAAACCCTGAGAGCAACGACTTCGCCTGGTACAAGTCCTCCTACAGCGACGGAACGGGCAACAACTGCGTCGAGGTCGCCGACACCGTGGACACCCACGCGGTCGTCCACATCCGCGACTCGAAGGTCCCGAGCGGAGCCCGCTTGCGGTTCACCCCCGGAGCCTTCAGCACCTTCGTGGACTCCGTCGGCGACAGCACGGCCGCCCAGATCTGACCCGTGACACCGGAGGCGGCCCGCCTTCCCGATCCGTATCGGAGGGAAGGTAGGCCGCCCTTCGCGCTACCCACAGCACCGAGAGCCGGGAGGCTATCGTCCGGGCGCTGGGCTGGCTGATCGCGCCTCACACGTTTCACCGGCCTCAGGTTTGGTCATCCGTGTACGCCAGCGCACACCCCGTCTCCGGCAGGGGAACAGAGCAGACACGACAGGAGGCAGGCACATAATCACCGACGGCATCACGCGGATGGGCGGCTGCGGCGAGTGCAGGACCCTCGCCCTCCGGCACGTCTCGCATCTCTGGGAATCCCGCTGCCGGGGCGCGGACCGCTGCTGGACCCGGGCCGCCGACGAGAGCCGTTGGGAACTGGTCGAGCACCTGCTTGCCGCGCACCCCGACTGGCTGCCCGACTGGGACGAGACCTGCGGTGGCTGCCAGGATCTGCGGGCTGAAGGCCCGGACGAAGCCGACTTCGATCCCTCGACCCGCGCGGCTCACCGAGCCGAGCACCTGATCGTGCACCTGGCCGACGAGACGCAGGCGACGTACCTCGACGACGTGGAGTACAGCATCTGGTGGGCCTCTCTCCGGCCCTTGCCTCCGCTCCCGACGACGAAGGAGACCGCATGACGACTTGAGACCATCACGGCGATGACCGGGACCGCACAACGGCCCGACACGGAGCCGCCGGGTACGCCGGTCCCTTCCCAGACCGTGGCCCGCCCGTCCCGAGCGGCGGCGGGCGCATGTCCCTCGTCATCGTCGAACTCAAACCACCACAGCTTTGACCTGCGCTTTCCGGGCAGGTGTAACAGAATCCGGCGGGCGGCGTACTACAGGGCAGGACTCCACACCGGAGCCCGCCCCCGTACCCCGCACGAGGAGATGCCCCTATTATGACGGCTCTTGCTACCGCCATGCCCGCCGCGCCGATGACGCTGGCCGTCTTCGACGCCCTGACCGCGAGCGCGCACGGCCCCGGCGCCCACGTGATCGAACTCCACCCCCAGCTCGCCGGCCGACTGCTGCGCCGCAACACCCACAACCGGGCGCTGCGCTCCACCGCCGTCGACGACTACGCCCGTGACATCGAGGCCGGGACTTGGCCCCTGAACGGCGAGGCCATCAAGTTCGACACCCACGGCAACGTCCTGGACGGCCAGCACCGTCTCCACGCGGTCGTGAAGGCGAAGAAGCCCGTCCAGACCTTCATCATCACCGGCCTGCCCGCCGAGACGCAGACCACGATGGACTCCGGCCGCCGCCGAACCACAGCCGACGCACTGTCTCTGGCCGCCGAGACTAACGCCACCACCGTCGCCGCCATCCTGGGCCGCCTGTGGGCCTGGGAGCAGGGCGACCGGAAGTTCACCCGCCGCACCCGCCTCACCACCGCCGAGTCCCAGAACCTCCTGGCGGCGCACCCCCAGATCCGCCGCTCCGCGGAAGTCGCCCAGCGCACCCACACCGCCTTCCCCCACATCCGCCGTCGGCCCTCGGCACCGCCCACCACCTCCTGGCCGCGATAGACCCGGCCGCCGCCTGGTTCTTCCAGCGGCTCGGCGACGGCGCCGAACTGCCCTCCGGCCACCCCATCCTCGCGCTGCGCACCCGCGTCACCTCCGAGCGCGCGAAGGAAGGCCGCATCGACTGGGCCCGGCACCTCGCCTACCTGATGGTCACGTGGAACGCCTACCGTGACGGCCGCAACCTCTCCCGGCTCCTCCTGCGCCCCGGCAACCCGGTCCCCACCCCCAAGTAGCCCGATCCCACCGAGGAGATGCCCCTCTCATGAGCAGCACGGCCGAGCCGTCGGCGACCCTGCTGGACACGATCGCCCTGATCGCGTGCGGGCAACGCGAGGGCAAGACCCGCGCATGCCGTTCCTGCGCACGCAAGGCCCGGAACCTCCTCGGCATCGCCACGACGGGGGCACGCGGCACGCTGCCGGGAGTGCCAGGAGAAGGCGGTCGCGATCATCGCGGAGGTCGGGACCTGCGCCTAGGGTGAGCAGCTTCCGGGGCGGGTGCTCAGTGTGAGCGCCCGCCCTCAGGGCACTTCGGGCATCCGACGGTTTCGAGGTCCGCGCAGACCACACACTCCTGCCCGCCGTCACCCGCCGGCACGGGCCCCGTCAGGTCGGAACCGCACCGCGCCCGAGCGGAGTCGCAGCAGGACGTGTGAGCGATCGTGACATGCGCGACGGTGGCGGCAGGGAGCTGCCCCAGCACGCGTGCGGCCACGGTGCGACTGGCATGTTCGAGAGCTGCGAGGAATGGGTCCGGCGACATGCCAGGGAGCGTACGGCAAGATCACAGAGCGCGCATGAGGTGTTCCGGGAGCAACTGCTGCTCGGCCGCCGCCCGCCGCAGCGTCTCGGCGACCGCGACACTCCGCTCGGCGTCCGCGAGCCGGAACCACGGTGTCGTGCGCTCCCCTGCGGCTGTCCGCAGCTCGCGCCGGGTCTCGTAGTAGTGGCGGGCAAGAGAGAACGGGGGTGATGTCGTCATGCCTGCAGTACGTCGGCAGGCCAGTATCTGTGACAGTAGCCCCGCCGTCTGGGAGAGCTCACCGATGGACCCCGCTATAGGTAGCGTCTCTGGACGCACAGGATGTAGGAACCATCGGCCGGTCGGATCATCCGGTGGAAATAGTCTCCGGGGTAGATGCCATCGACGAATGTTTCGGGCCAACTGGGAGTGCTGGCCGGGGAGCAGATGGCGGTGGGGGTGTCGAAGCGCCGGACGACCTGCCACAGCTCCAGATCTGAGGCCGGAGTCTTGTCGCACTTGGCGACTGCCCGCCTTGTCGGTACCTGGATGGCGATGGTGAAGCACTCGCCCTGCTCGATGCTCTCCATCGAGCGGGTGGGAGCGGGGGCGGCGGAGACGAATTGGCTCTCGATGTAGGCCCAGATCTGCTGATGGAAAGCCAGAGCGCCGATGATGCTGCCCAGCACGATTGTTCCCGCAGCGAAACCCATTATGCGCCTGGCGGCGGAAGGCTTATGGGTTTCGGGGTTCGCCGTCGTGGTCTTGGCGGGCCTGAGCGCGGGAGTTGCTGTGGCCTTGGCGGCCGATAGGTCCTTCACCGTCGGATCTGGTTTCGGCCTGGGCCGGGTGGTGTTGTCACCCCCGCGCAGAATGGCCGCCGCCTGGTGAGCAGTCATCCGCCGTACCGGGTTCTTGGCCGTGAGTCCCTCGATAACCCAGGTCAGCCGCTCGCCCGCCCGTACCGGTTCAGGTAGTTCGTCGAGCAGCACCGCCGACAGGCTGGCCATGCCCGAGCCCCTGCCGAACGGTGAGACGCCCTCGGCCGCGTGGTAGAGCGTGACCCCGAGCGAGAAGAGGTCGGTGGCAGGGGTGGCAGGGTGACCACGGGCCCGCTCGGGGGCGATGTACTCCATGGAGCCGATGACCAAGTCTGTTCTGGTCATCGACGACTGGCCGACCTGCTTGGCGATGCCGAAGTCGGTGAGCATCACCGTGCCGTCCTTGGCGAGCATGATGTTGGCGGGCTTGACGTCCCGGTGCATGATGCCCGCCTGATGACAGGCGCCGAGAGCCGCCAGCATCGCCAGCCCTACCCGCTTGACCAACCCCCGATCGACGGGGCCGTTCTGGCGGATCTCGTCGGCCAGGGAACGTCCCGAGACGTACTGCATGACGGTCCACGGCACGCCGCGCTCGACGACCACGTCGTGTACGGCGACGACGTTGGGGTGGTCCCGTAACTGTGCGGCGTGGCGGGCTTCCCAGGCCGCGCGTTCCACGCGTTCGGCGGTCTCCTCCGGGGTACTGCCCGGCGGGACGTACACCTCCTTGATGGCGACGTCGACGTTCAGCCGGTGGTCGCGTGCCAGCCAGACCCGACCGAAGCCACCGGAGCCCAAGGGCGAGACCAGTCGGTAGCGGCCGGCGGCCAGGGCGAGTCCGGAGACAGCTGTGGTGGGCGGCGGTGCGGACAACGGATCCCCCGATCGCTGGGGCACCCGTGTGTTGACTGAGCGCCGTCAGAAGGCTACTGCGGGTTCGGCGCGGAGGAGTGAGGAATCGAGCCCATCGGCTTCAGACGGGTGACTGTTGGGCACGCACCATGCCGACGTTGCCTGAGCGGAGCGAAGGCATCGTAAGGTCTTAATGGTGGTACTTGATGTTGGTACTAAAGGGGCCTGACCTTCCGGTACCCGGTTCACCGGAGCCCGGTTTCACCGGCGCCGGTATTTCAGGCCCCGGTCACCGGAGACTGAAAACCAGGCCCCGGACGTTCCTCGGGGGCCTGGCGACAGGGCAGGACGATCAGCCGCGCTAGCTAGGGGAGTTCGGCTTCACACGTCAGGTAATGGACGATCTCGGCGAACTCGATCTTGCCGTCATGGTTCTCGTCCACCAGGTCCTCGACCTGCGCTTCGGTGAGGTCGACTCCGGCGGCGGCCAGCATGATCACGGCCTCGGCCGGAGTCAGGTAGCCCTTGTGTTCACTGTCGAGGTAGTTGAAAGCCTTCTGGAGCACCGCGATCTGCTCCGGTGGCGGGTCGTCGCACTCCTTCGCCGCCGCTGCCGCCGGACGGGCGGCGGCAGCGGCCGGGGAGGCGAGCGCCGCGGAGTTGAGCGGGAGCAAGGCGGCGGCGGTGAGAGCGGCGACTGTGGCCATCCGCGCCAGCAGGAAAGGAAGAGGCAGACGCACAACAACTCCCTGATGAGTATCAGTGCACGGTTTTTAGCATTATGTGCATGAGTGTCCTGCCGGGGCGCGCCGGACAAGCACGGCTTCGAGGACTGTCTCGCCCGGCACGGGTAGACCGACGCAGTGCCCTTGAGAGCCGATGCCGAAGACTCCGCGGCCCCATGCCGTGGAGTCGCCCAGCAGGGTCAGCCGATCAGCTTCACGTAGGAGGCGGCGTCGAGCAGGTGGCCGGTGCCAGCTCCGGCCGCCAGCTTGATCTTGAACAGCCACGCGTCATAGGCGTCGCTGTTCACCTCCTCGGGCGTGTCTGCGACGTCGGTGTTGATGGCGACGACCTTGCCAGTGACAGGGCTGTAGATATCGGAGGCGGCCTTCACCGACTCAACGACGCCAATGGCGTCCCCCGCCTTGACCTGCGTGCCCACCGCAGGCAGCTCAAGGAACACGATGTCCCCAAGCGTGTTCTGGGCGTAGTCGGTGAGGCCGATCGTCAGCGTTCCGTCGGCTTCGGTGCGCACCCACTCGTGCTCATCCGTGTACTTGAACTCAGCAGGGACATTCGACAAAGCAGAAGCTCCTCGGGCACGTGATCAACAGGTGACCCAGTGTCACACCATGGGTGTGCCGCCGTGATGATTCCGGAGACGCGTGTCTGAGCGTTGACGACGTACGCCGCCAGCAGATCGAGCGTGGCACGTGGTCAGCGAGTACACCTCGGGGTCTCAGGAATCGAACGGCCACCAGCCTCACCGCCCCCCCCGAAGCGGCGAACACTTACCGTCCCGTTCTAGGGCCTGTCTGACAATTCCCGTCGTCGCCCGTAGGGCGGCCGCGCGGCGTCAGGTGCGTGCTCTCGGCGTGCTGGCCCCAGGCCCTCGTACTGGATGTACGTGGCTCTGGGGCCGGTGCGCCGAGAGTGCGTGCATGGCGTCGTGAGGCAGGCGGGAATTGTCAGACGGGCCCTAGTGAACAGAGCCAGCCGCGGGAGGAGAACGAGGTCGGCTCCTACCGGAGTGCTCTCACCGCCCCGGCCCTTCTGCGGAGAGGTATCACGTCAGCGTGCAGTGGAGGGCGTCCAGGATCGCTACGGCATCCGGGATCGCCGCATTGCACACCTCGATTGTGCCGCGCCCGTCGGCGCCCAAGCCGAACTCGAACTGCGCGCCCGACATCTCGCAGTCGTACGAGTAGACGCCCGGCCCGGATCCCGCGAGCGTGCCGTCAGCGCCGTTGAGATACGGAAACCCCACGGCGTCCACCGCCTTCTCGACGACCACGTTGGGCAGCCCCTTGAACTCGATGACCGCCCGCAGGTCCTCGACGTACACCCGCCCCGTGCCTTCCTCATGCGTCAGACCCAGGCGAGGGTGGTCGCACATCCGGCTGGAGTCCTCGGCCAGGAGAGGCAACGCGGTCTTCAACGCGGTGACGGCGGCGTCCTGCGCCCACCTCCAGTGGCTGTCCCAGGAGTCCAGGGCGTCGACGAGGTCGTGGTTCAAGGCTGCTCCGATCAGCGTCGGGCGGCAGCCGGGGCCGCCGCCCGGGAGGCGAGACGGGGAGCAGCATCCGTGCGGGGGAGCCTAGTGTCGTGCGCCGCTGGGACCGGACAGGGCAGCTGGCTCAGGCCGCGTTCCACACATGGGCCCGGCCGCCGCGCCACTCGACCCATGACGGGTCGTCGATCACGGACTCCGGATCAAGAACCCCCGCCGCTTCCAGGAAGACCGCCAAGTCGTGATCGGAGTGAGCCAGCCCCAGGATCTCGTCGCGGCCGGCCCGGTGCACGCTCACCCGCCGCCCTCCGGAGGGCGAGGGGCGGTGGACCGTGATGGGCGCGCTCACCCCTCCAGGGTCACCCCAGAGGACGGTCACGTCCAACCGGCGGACACCTGTGCCAACTCGGAGGCCGGAGCAGACGAAGCCCGCCGACCGCTCACCGCTTCTGCCCACAGACCGAGGAAGCGGGTGCGCCGAGCCACCGCTGAGCCAGAGGGCGCGGCAGTGAGCCCGCTCTCTCTCAGCTCAGGGAGACACCGAAGTCACCCGGCGCCCGCTCAACGGGTACCCGCCAAGATGATCCAGTCGTCGAACGCACCCCGCTCCAGCTCCTTCTTCTTACGGATCTCCTCCAACTGGTCCGTACTGATCCCGTGATCCTTGGCGAGCGCGAGGATCACCTCCAGGACGTCGGCAAGCTCCTCGGGCCCCGACTCCTCGTCCGCAAAGAGGTACTCGCGGACCTCCTCCATCAACTTCCTCCGCAGCCTCTTGCGTCGCTCCTCGGGAGCTGCGATGTAGAAGACCGCTTCGATGCCTTTAGCGATCATGATCTTCGGAATCTTGTCTCTCACCAGCTTGCCGACCATGCTGACCGTCATCGTGGCCCTCCTCCATGCGCTCACGGGGAAGCGCGTCTGGACGCCTCCCGGCCGGGCAGCCTACGAACACGGGTGCAGCTCGCCCACCCCTTGAGCGTTCGCGGGGACTCCGCCGAACGGGTGACCCCACCCCGTCATGCAGCCCGCACCCGGAGGGCGCCTGGGCAGGAACGGACCGGCCCCGGGCCGTTCCCGACGACTCCGGCCCGCTCTGGTGAAGGGGTGGCGATGCGCGACGCTGCCACGCCACGATGCCGCGATGAACGACGAAGAACCCTTGGAGGAATGGGCACGCCGCCGGGAGATCCGCCGGAAGGCGGCCAAGGGCAGGCGCCGCGTCATCCCGCTCGGCAACAGCCCCCACCGCGGCGCCCACGTCGACCCCGGCGCGCCGAGGGTGATCGAGGAGTGGACGGGCAGCGAATGGATCGTGGTCGGCGTCGCGGAGAACCTGGCCGCCGTCAAGGCCCTGCTCTACCCGCTTCCCCCTCAGCCGGAGAAGCCTGCCGAGTGGGACCGGCCGCCGCTCGGCAAGGGCCGGGGACGGCACAGGAAGCCGTCCCCGGCGGACGAACGCGACACGTAAGCCGGGCTGGCGGAGAGACCGCTGGCGCCGTTCCCGCTTTAAGGGCTCATCGGCCCAGGGATGTCCATCAGGCGTTGGCCCAGCGGCCCATCGGCCAGCCCGGACCGAGTCACGAGCGGAACAGCACCGCCTCGTCGTAGTGCTGGCCGGTCCGGAGACAGTGGTGCAGCCCGCTCAGCGGCCGGTTCGCGACGTGCCGGATCGCGGCCGCGTACCCGTCGCCGCGCTCGTGCCGGGCGTCGTGCAAGGCCCGGCAGCTCGGGCGACGTGGTCAGCGCGTCGAACACCACCCTGTGGCGACGGCTCGGGCACGTCGCGTGCATGGTCGCCGGGGGCGGCTCTGTGCGCCGTTGGCGGCGACCGGTGGCCTACCAGGGCGCCCCGCCGCCTTGCCGATGAGACCGAGCGGGCCTGGCGTCAGCGGGATGGCACTGAGCATCCGGCCCGTACGACTTCGGCATTACTGTCTCGCCCGGACACCGGACCGTCTGGTGACAGGACGCCTCCTTCCCGCGCACGCGGGCGGCCAGGGTGCTGCCCCTGCGGCCTCAGGTCCTGGCACGCGGCGGCGCATCGGCTGACCGGCCTCGTCCTCGAAGACCACCCAACCGCTGTTCACCGCCGCGGTGCTCTTACCTTCGGCCACACCTCTCACGGCCTGGCGCCGGACCCACTCCCGTCCGACTCTCTCGACGTCGGTCAAGCCGCCGCCCTGCGAATATCTCATCGAACGAGAGTTACCGAGGTCATCTTCATGCTGTCTGGAGAACAGCCTGACATCACTCGATCAAGTTCAGTGGCTTTGACGCTGGAATTCGTTACAGGTCGCTGGTTCGCCGCGACGGCGGTCCGGCAACTGGAGGGGTGAAATCCTGGTTGCTGAAATCAGTGTCGAAAGTGCCCGTGTGATCCGCATCGCTCACGGCAGACGGGAAAATCCTTCCCGAGCGGCCGACGCGCAAGCTACAACACTACCCATGCCGCCACGCCCGCTAGAAACGGACCCGCCGGACACGCCCCCGCCCAGGCCATCGAACGCAACCGCAGGGCCCGCGGCTACTCCCAGCGCCAGCTTGGCGCCCGCGTCACCGCACTTAGTCAACCCATGACCTTCACAGTGTTGTCCCACATCGAACGCACCGTCCGGCGCTGCGACATTGACGTCCTCTTAGGGGCCCTGCCCTGTCACCCCCCCGCCCGCCAGGCCATTTCACCCTCTCGGCACAGGATGAAAAGGTTCAGCGAGGTCCGGGGAGACCGGGACTCTTGCTCGGAGCGGTTAGAGGAACCCGATGTCACTTTGCTGACGGCAGAGAGGGGGTAGCGGAAGAATGCTGGCCTCCCGGTCAGACCGCGTTTGAGATCTGCCGTGTCCCGTTGCTGAAGGGCTCGTTGAACTCTCTGTGAGCGGCGTTGGGGGTGGGTACCCATCGGACCTGA
>NZ_JBIWNI010000045.1:0-15297 GCF_044767145.1 Streptomyces sp. NPDC101490 | reverse complement strand
GCTCGCCAACCGCTACCGTGCCGGAGTCGTCCTGGCCTCCCTGATGCTCTGGCTCCGCGAACCGGCCAGGTGATCATTTATCAGACAGGCCTTAGCGAGCTCGTGCACGGTAAGCGGTGAGGCGTCGAACCACGGATGGTCGATCATGGATGGGTGGTCGGGACCGTGACTCGTGCAGCGATCGTCAGCAGCCGTCGCATCACGGGCCTGTCGGCCAATGTGATCGCTGAACTCGTTGCGGAGCTGGGCCCGTTGTGGCATGAGCGTCACCAGGCCAAGCTGACCTCTCGGCCGCGGAAGCGGGGGGTGGGTGCTGGCGCGAAGCACCGGCTGGTGTTCGTAGACCGGCTCCTGGCCACGCTCATCCATCTCCGTCACGGAGTCACCCATGACGTACTGGCCTGCTGGTCGATGTCGACCGTTCCACCATCACCCGGGCCATCGGTGAGGTACGGCCGTTGCTCGCCGAGCGGGGCTGCACGACCAGCCCTGGCGTCCGGCTGCGGACCCTGGCCGAAGTGATCGACCACCTCGGCTCCTGCGGGCAGACCGGCATCATCGACGGCACCGAGATCCGGGTCCGCCGCCCGGCCGCCGGACGCAAGGACCGGGACAAGTTCATCTCCGGCAAGAACAAGCAGAACGCCGTCAAGGCCATGGTCCTCACCGACCAGAACGGAAGGATGCTGTTCAGCAGCCCGGCCACACCAGGCAGCTGCGCGGACATCACCCACGCCCGGCAATTAGGGCTGGTCAAGCTCCTGGCCGACGGCCCAGCGGTCGAGATCCTCGCCGACGCCGGCTACCAGGGCCTCGGAGCACAGACCGGTGGACGCGTGGTGACACCACCGCACCGCAAGTTCAAGAAGAACGCCCCCGACAGGTACGAGGAGATGCATGAGCGACAGCGCAAGGCACACTCCTCACGCCGTATCCGGGTCGAGCACGGCATCGCCCACCTGAAAAACTGGCGGGCCCTGGCCCGCCACCTCGGCCGCCGCGACCACATCAGCGACATGGTTCAGACCGTCGCCAGCCTGCTCTCCCACCAGCAGACCGCAGACCTGAACCCACGACGCCAGGGATGAGCACGAGGCCCACCAAAGCCTTCGACGCCACACCACTTACCGTGCACGAGCTCGCTGGTCGGGAAGTGCCGGAGCTTCTCGCGATACGAGACGGCTGCCTCTGACAACCGATCACCTCCTACGTGTTCTACGCCAGGTAACAAGATGATCAACTCGCAGATGGCTTTGTCCGCTGTGGGTTCCAGTGTGCGGTTGGTGAAGATTATTGATCTTCACTTGCGGAGTGTTGCGTGACATCGTCGGAGGGTAAGCGGCGGCGCTGGTTCATGGGGGCGGCCACGCTGATGGATGCCATACGAGGCAGGGGGCTGCGGGCGAGCCGTCCAGTTTGGCATGCCCATGGATGACGCTGTCGAAGAATCGACAGATTGTCAGGCACACCATGTCATTGTTCAGAGACGTCGGCAGACGCCGACGTCGCATACGGTCGACTGTCACCAAGGCCACCAGTACGACGGCGCTCGTTACCGCCGCCGCCGTACTCGCAAGCGTGATCCAGGCTACTCCGGCCTTCGCCGACCCGGTGCCCGAGGAGGACACCGGGCTCATCCGGAACAGTATCGGCGAGGACGTGCGGCGCGACCGCTGTCTCACCGGGGTCGCGCTGCATGTAGGCGGTCCCGCGATGAAGGCCAAAGCCATCGAGGGCCTGACCGGCACCGGCGCGCAGCTCCGCGAGATCGTCGGCAGTGTCGGCTGGATCGGTTCCGGCCCCCTGGGGCAGTCCAGTAGCGCCGATTCTGAGGCGGCGACCGCCTACAGCAATGCCATCATGCAGCGCAAAACAGAACTCGACGCGGCCAACAAACCCTATGTCGAATCCGCGTGGGACAGCGATGCCATGGAGTGGCACGCGCCCGTGTTCGGCGCGGACGTGAACTACTTCACCGCGATCGCGCAGGTCCGGCTGGCTTCCCCGCTCGGGTGGGACGGACACAGCAAGGCCAGCGCGGAAGCAGTAGCCCGGGTCAAGACGATTTCCGACGAGCTCAGAGGAAAGGACACCTGGCACGACTTCGCCGCGACCCAGATGCTGTGGGACGTCGACTGGAACTCCTCGGGCGGAACCACATCCAGCGACATCGCGACCTACCTGCGGCGGGGCGGTTTCGCTACCAAAGAACCGGTGAAGGACTCCGCCGAGTACCGGGTCGAGGTCGAGGACCTCAAGCAAGCCTGGGCCGGCTGTGACTGGCAGAACCCGGTCGACCCG
The DNA here is from genome assembly GCF_044767145.1 of Streptomyces sp. NPDC101490. Classification (NCBI taxonomy): domain Bacteria; kingdom Bacillati; phylum Actinomycetota; class Actinomycetes; order Kitasatosporales; family Streptomycetaceae; genus Streptomyces; species Streptomyces sp. NPDC101490. The sequence continues at coordinate 12,996 of NZ_JBIWNI010000045.1, read as the reverse complement.
CGGCGCATGCTCAACACCCCAGTGATGAGCGCAATGGTCGAGTGGGAACTGGAGTATGCCGGGCAGGCCACCCAACGTGCCACGATCATCCAGGCCGAGGCGGACGCTGCTGCGGCGACCCACGCAGCCACCACCGACATGGTCGAGGCCATCCGGCAAGCGTGGCTCGCCGAGCAGATCCTGACCTGGCGCAAGTACTGGGTGGACGCTCTTGCCGGTTGGCCTGAGCACCCCGATCAGCCCGACCAGGCGTTGTACGACAAGGCCACGGCCGACCTGGCCCAGGCCCGCACCAACACGACCACTCGGGTCGTCTCGGCCAAGGCACATGCCGCCAAAGCTGCTACAGCAGCGCAGAAGGCCGCAGCCGCACAGCGGGCAGCCTGGGCCATCGCCGACCAAACCCACGTGCCGCGCGGACGGGGTCTGATGTACGCGCAGCAGTCGGTCCAGGTGGCCCGCGCCTCTGCAGCCGCCGCCGAGGCCGCCGCGAAGGCGACCGAGACGGCCCGGAGCGCCGCGGACGCGACGATCGCCGATGCAGACGCGTTGCTCGCGAAGGCGCAGACGGAGTCGCACGCGATCAGCACGGAGTTCCGTCGGGTCGCCGCAGAAGAGGCTGCCGCTCAGGCGAAGGCCGCCTCGGACAGTGCCGAGGCGAACGCCACTGCCGCCGCGGACAGCGCTGCGACCGCGAAGTCCGCGCGTGCAACCGCCGAGCAGAAGCGGGACAAGGCCAAGGTGGCCGCCGAGACGTCCGCTTCCGAGCGGGCGAAGGCGCAGGCTGAGCAGGCCACCGCTGTCGCCTCTCGGGCCAAGGCTGCCACTGAGCGGACCAAGGCTAAGGACGCTGAGGTTCGGGCCACGACGCAGCAGGTGACGGCGAAGTCTGCGGACACGGCTGCGGGATCGGCGACAGCCGATGCGACGGCGAAGCGGAAAGTCGCCGACGAGAGGGCGGAGTCCGCGCAGGCTGCCCGTGAGAAGGCGATCGCGGCTCTTCGGGCGAAGCAGGCCGCCGCAGCCCGTGCCGCCGCTCTCGAAGCCGCAGCTACCGCAGCCGAAGGCAGTGCCGCAGCCGCCGAGACTCGTACGGCTGCCATCACCGCCCGTACGGCGGCGAGCCAGGCCGTCCAGGCAGCGACCACCGCGCAGACTGCCGCTGACCAGGCAACCACCTCTGCCGTTGCCGCGCGGACCTCCGCCACCACGGCGGAGGGTGCCGCCGAGCGGGCTCAGGCCAACGCAAGTGCCGCCTGGTCGGCATACTGGACTTCCCTGGGCGCGGCTTCCACGGCGCACGCCGCAGCGGCCGTCGCGCTGGATGCCTCACAGGATGCCGCAATCCGTGCGGACAACGCGGCCACGGCCTCGGAGAACGCCACTGAACTCGCCAAGAAGGCCGGGCAGGAGGCCGTAGCCGCCGGTACGAGCGCTGCCGAGGCGGTGAAGTCTGCCGCGACGGTCGTGGGGCGTGCCTACGCAGCGGGGCAGGCCTCGCTCGCGGCTCGTGACGCTTCGAAGGCAGCGATCGCCGCCTCCAGCGAAGCCGTTGCAGCGGGCAGCCCGTACCGTGAGACGGACAGTTCGGCAGCTTTCGCCGTGCTTGTCGGTCAGTCGTCGAAGACGATCGCTGAGCAGCAAGCGGCCGCCTCCGAGGCCAAGGCAGCCGAGGCCGTCGCCGCCGCAGGGGTGGCTGAGGAAGCCGCCTCGCAGGCTACAGGCGCCGCGAAGCTCGCCGCCGAGGCAGCCGCCCGTGCAGCTAGTGACTCGGTGCGCGCCGTGGAGGCAGTCACCCGCGCCCAGGTAGCCGCCGCCGACGCGGCCAATGCTGAGAAGGATGCGAAGGCAGCCTCCGACGCAGCTGTCGGCCACTCCCAGCAGGCCGAGGACGATGCCGTGGGCGCGCGTCTCACCGCGGACGAGGTGGGGAGCATCGCCTCCGAGGCGGACCGTGAGGCTACGGCCGCCGAGCGGCATGCCTCAGAGGCGAATGAGAAGGCCGGCCGGTCCTCTGAGGCTGCCGAGGAGGCCGCGCGTAGAGCGGCCGAGGCAGAGAAGGAGGCCAAGGACGCCGAGTCGAAGGCCAGCGACGCAGAGGGTAACAGCTCCGCCGCAGAGGCGGCCGCAAAGAAGGCTGAGCAGGAGCAGCGGGAGAAGAACGAGGCCGCGCACGAGGAGGCACTCACCGAGGGCGTCACGCCCATCAAGGGCGGTGCCTCCAACTGGCCGGTGCTCGGTCAGCGTGAGGAGCAGATCCTGCTCGATGCCTGTGGTCAGACCTGCGTCGACGACTACAGGAAGGGCCTTGCGGCCGTCTCCGTGAACGTCGTCGAGTGGGCCACCGCGAACGGCGGGCAGATCCTCTTCGAACAACTCGACGCCGCCAAGGTCAAGGGATGCCTGGCTGGCTATGACATCGAGGACTGCCTCTGGGAACTGGTCGATATCCCGTCGTCCGCTGTGATCGTGGGCCGTATGCCCGCGCTCGCGCTGGCAATCGAGAAGGTCGCCGACGGTATCCGGCAGATCTTTGTCGATGCCGACAACGCGCTGCGCCGGCTCAACGAGCTGACCGCTGTCATCCGTGACGTCCGCTCCACCCCGCGCCTCAACCGGTGCCTCGCGGGGGTCGCCCTGCACGCGGGCGGCGCGAAGATGAAGGCCAAGGCCATAGAGGGCCTGACTGGCACCAACGGCCAACTGAACGCCGTCATAGGCGACGTCGGCTGGATCGGCTTCATGCCCCTGGGCCAGGCCCGTGACCTTGATGAGGATGCAGGCTACGCCTACATGGACGCGGCCGCAGCCCGCAAAGCTCTCCTGGAGGACGCCAACCGGCCATACGCGATGAGCTCGCTGGGAGGCGGGCTGGATCTGCACGCACCGAAGTTCAGCGCGGACGTTCTTGGCTTCACCCTCGCCACGCAGGCCAAGCTCTCCCACCGCCTCGGCTGGGACGCGCACACCAACGCCAGCGCCGAGTCGATAGCTAAGGCCCGGCAGCTCACCGAGCAGAACCGCGGCAAGGACAGCTGGGACGACTTCGCCGCCGACTTCATGTTCCAGTACGTGAGCGAAACCCGGTACTCGGGTGGTACCACTTCCGCCGACATCGCCACTTACCTGCGGCACGGCGGCTTCCTCGACAAGAAGATAGCCGAAGGCACCCCCGAGTTTCGCATCGAGGTCGAGAACCTCAAGCAGGCGTGGGCCACGTGCAACCACAGCGATCCGGTGGACCCGCGCAACGCCCTGAGCGAGGCCGTTTCCCAGGCCTCGGCCGAGTGGGAGGCGGAGTATGCCGGTCAGACCGCCCCGCGCGCGGTCATCATGCAGGCGGAGGCCGACGCCGCCGCAGCGACCCGGGCCACCGCCGACCACATGGTCGAGGCCATCGGCCAGGCGTGGCGCGCAGACCAGATCCTGCGCTGGCAGAAGTACTGGCACGACCTACTCGAAGGCGACCCGGACCACCCCGCCAAGCCGAAGCAGGCCCTCTTCGACAAGGCGAAGACGGACCTGGCGAACGCCCGGGGCAGGATCCAGGCGCTGAGCACCAAGGCCAAAGAGCAGGCCGCCCTGGCCACCGCTGCCTCGCAGCGCGCGGTGACCGGCCAGCAGCAGGCCTGGGCGATCGCGGACGCCACTGAGGTGCCGCGCGGCCGGGGCCTGATGTACGCCCAGCAGTCGGTGCAGGTCGCCCGCGCTTCCGGCGCGGCTGCCACGGCCGCCGCGAAGGCGACGGAGACAGCGCTGAACGCGGCCAATGCCACTGTGTTGACGTCGGAGGCGCTCCTCGCCCTGGCGAAGACCGAGGCGCACGCGGTGAAAACCGAGTTCCGCCGCATCGCCGCCCAGGAGGCCGCCGCCCAGGCGAAGGCCGCTGCGGACAGCGCGGACGCCTACGCGGCCTCGGCCGCGGCGAACGCAGAGAAGGCCAAGAAGGCCAAGGAAACCGCCCTGGCGAAGGAGGAGCAGGCCCGTCAGGCCGCGGCGAACGCGCAGTCGCAGCGCGCCGTGGCCGAGCTGGAACGCGCCAACGCGGCGGCCTACCGGGCCACCGCCGAGCGCGAGCGGGACAAGGCGAAGGGACACGAAGCCGACGCCGTCGCCCAGGGCCGGATCGCCAGCGAGGCCCGCACGTCGGCAGAGGCCGCAGGATCCATGGCCTCGTCCAAAAAGACCGTCGCCGAGCAGTCGGAACGCGACGCTGTCGCAGCCCGCGACAAGGCCCTTGAGGCCGAACAGCGACGGGACTCGCTGAGCGCCAAGGCAGCGGCCCTGGAGGCCCACGCCGCGGCCGTTGACGGTACGGACGCGGCCGAGGCCGCCCGCACTGCCGCCACCAACGCCCGTGCTGCCGCCAACACGGCGACCACGGCGGCCACCAACGCGCGCGCGTCGGCGACCGCGGCGACGACCGCGGCCGTCAACGCCCGTGACGCGGCCACCAAGGCTCAGGGCTCCGCGTCCCGCGCCAAGGCCGCTTCCGACAGTGCCTGGTCCTCGTACATGGTCGCGGCAGGTTCCGCGGCAGCGGCACACGCAGCGGCGGCCGAGGCCATCGACGCCTCACAGGCGGCGGCGGCCGACGCCAAGGGCGCCAAGGAGCAGTCCGAGAAGGCCACTGCGGCGGCCAAGACCGCCAAAACGGAGGCGGCGGCGGCCCGCAGTGAGGCACTGCAGACCGCGGCGTGGGCGGCGACCACCGCTGGCAAGGCCCTCGCGGCCGTGCAGGCCTCGCTAGCGGCCCGTGACTCCGCGAAGGCGGTCATCAGCCCGGCCAACGAGGCGATCGCCCTCGGCGGCCCGTACCAGGAGACCGACAGCTCCGCAGCGTTCGCGGTGCTGACGGGACAGCAGTTCCTGACGATCTCACAGCAACAGGCAGCGGCAGCAGCCGCCACCGCGAACATGGCCCAGGCCTTCTCCACCGAGGCGAAAGCCCTCGCCGAACAGGCCGCAGCGGACATGAAGGCCGCAGCGCAGGCCTCTGCGGCAGCGGCGACCGATGCGGTCCGTGCCGCCAACGCGTACCAGCGGGCCCAGGCCTCGGCCACCCAGGCCGCGAAGGACGCCAAGGAAGCGCAGGCGTCAGCGAACCGGGCTGACGGATACGCCCAGTCTGCTGGCAACGACGCCATGGCGTCGTCATGGGCAGCGACCGACGCCGAGCAGGACGCGATTGCCGCGGAGGCGGCCGCCACCGAGGCGGAGAAGGATGCTTCCTCGGCTCGTGCCGCCGCCACCCAGGCAGAGACCGACGCCTCCTCGGCTCGTGCCGCCGCCATCCAGGCAGAGACCGACGCGGCAACGGCGGAGGAAGCTGCCGCCGGAGCGAGAGAGGCAGCGGAGAAGGCCCAGGCTGCCGCGGACCGAACGGAGAGCAGCGGCAACAACGAGCAGATCTCTCTGGGCGTCACCACCGGGATCGGCGGAGTGTGGGCGGTCCTCGACCACATCGAATACATCGGCGAACCGAAGAATGTCGTCAAGGACAACTGCAACCCGATTGTCCACATCGGCGACTGCACGGTCACGGCCGACGTCACGTTCAAGTCGCACGTCGACCTGTTCATGTGCATGGCGTCGCCGGAGTCCTACTCAGGGGCGTGCCCGAGCGCGGACACGGTTTACCTCGGCCTCGAGGTCTCGGAGGCCAAGACCGAGCGGATGTCGTACACGCTGACGATGGCCGAGTTCAACGAGGGCATCAATCCGGTCGACATCCTGCTTGGCGACTTCATCGGCTGCGCCAAGCTCATCACGCCGGGCCTGTCGGGCGGCAGCTGGGGCGACTGCGCCTGGGCAGCCAGCTGGTTCGTCGCGGGCGCGGTCTTCAGGTCGGCGAAGGCCGCGGTGACGGCGTTGGACGCCGCCCTCAAGACGGGCGTTGGGTTCGGGGACGCCTTCATGGTGCTCCGTACCATCGGCCTGACCGAGGCCGCTGTCCAGGGCATCGCCAGCCGGATCCTCCGGATGGCTGGCGAGGCGTGCGAGACGGCGAACATCGCGACCTTCAAGCTCGCGGCGGCCGACTCCGACCCCATCGTCAAGAAGTGCGCCGAGATCCTCCACGACATCGTGAAGGATGGCGACCACATTGTCCTAGGAGTCAACGGCGGCCCGAACAGGCCCGGCTCAGACAACCTGGCCAAGGCCATCGACGGAGACACCTTCAACAACAAGATGTTCGGTACCGAACTGCCAGCGAGCATGGGCATGGGTGAACGCGCCCTGTGGACGGTGGGCGTCGAGCGAGCGGTGGCCAACCCCAACGTCAAGATCTCGGTGTCCCTGGACGGTGTCGAGGGCGCCAGGAACGCCGACGAGGCATTGAGCATGCTCCTGGCGCGAGGAGAGACGATCCAGAACAGCTCCTGGAATGTGATCCAGTCCTCAGGCCACGGAACCGCATGGGAGATGATCAAGCTCCGTACAGCCGTCCGGCGGGAGCAGCGCACCTGGAAGTCCATCGAATGGCACATGTATAACCCCGAAAAGAAGATGTACGAGCGTGTCTACCCCAGCCGCTTCACCTACCCCAACGGCTCGCTTGTGCCCGAGGAATTCTGAGGAGACGGAGAACATGACAGATTTCGTCAGGGAAGGGCGACTCTTCAGGGTGAGCGGGTTCAATCCCTCACACCGCCAGCTCTTTCTGACCAGTGAGGCCCTATTTGAGGACCGGACCACAACTAGGATCGAGGTCTACATCGGACATGTGGAACTGATGTTCCTCAAGCCCTTCTACGAGAACGGTCTCCACATTCGGCAGGCGACCGCCGCCGAGTTCGCCGTGCTCGGCGAACGGCACGGCATTCCGGCGGAGGACGCCGCCTACACCTGGATGCTGGAGCGAGACGGCGGCAGCTTCGTCGTCGGGGCTCACCCGTCATGGCGGGAGGCGGAGTACGAGCTGATGGGCGACCGGACGTCGTTGTACGACGCGAGCAAGCCCTGGCCGCCGGAGTTCCCGTTCGAATCGGGGCACGTCGGCTGAGTGAAGGTGAAGGGGCCTCCCCGGTGCGCTGCCACCGGGGAGGCCCCTTCGTTTCGCGTTCCCGCTCAGAGCCGGTCGAGCTGGGCCTTCACCACCGCTTCCGGGATCGCCGCCTTCTTGGCGTCCAACATGTTCACGCCGTAGAACGCGGCGATCACGCCGCCGTCGCGGACGACGGTGTACGTCATGGGGACCTTCTGCTTTCCGATGTCGCCGGTGATCCGGTACGCGACGGCCTCGTCGCCCAACTTCGGCGCCGGAAGGTTCTCGACCTTGCCATAGGTTAGGCCAAGCGTCTTGAAGCCCTTGGGGCACTCGGTGACAGCGGTACGGAGGTCCCTCATGACCTGGGTGGCGTTCGCCTCCGAGTGTGAGGCGAGCCACATGGAGCCGACGGTTGCGTTGCTCGCCTCGCCGGGCTGGAGGGAGCGATGGACCGTGCTCACGGCGGGGATGTGCGTGAAGCCGCCGATGAGACTGGCGAGCGGCTGGCAGGCCTTCTTGTCGGATTCCATGCCACGCCCGGCCTCGACCTCCGCCTTGGCGATCTTCTTGGCGTCGAAGCCGTCAGTCTTCCCGATGATGGCGGCCTTTTCAAGGGCCTTTCCGTCGAACGCCCCTAGGCGCTTCGCCTCAGCAGCCTCTTTCTCCTCGGCGCTCTGCTGGCCCTTCGCGCTCACATTCGGCTTCTTGGATTCGGAATCCGAGGATTCTCCGCTGCATGCGGACATGACGAGCAGGGCCGGTATCACGGCGGCGATCGGAAGGGCGGCCTTGCGCAGTTTCATAGTAGTTCCCGGCATCTCTCGCTGGCGAAGAATAAGCAGAATGATCTTACTGGCGGCAGCAAGGTGTCCTCATTACGTTTTGACCTCGACTCAACCAGTTCCGGACATGTCCGTCAGAGCAGCGAGCTCCTTCTGCCCCGAGCCTTGCCCCGGCCAGCGCCTGGCACACCGTCACGGCCGTCGACACTCCTGTCGACAGCGTGGCATCCACTGCGACCTGTGCTGGCGATGCACCCTGCTCGTCACCTTGTGGTTCGACACGTCGAACTCCCCCGAAACGCAACGCCGTTGCGGCACTCCTGAGCAGGCCTCGGCCTGGCTTCGGATTGCTCAGCCACCAGCGTCAGGCAGGAATACTGCACGGCTCGAATGACGCTCCCCGCCAGCTGGGGCCTCCGCCTGGACTGCGGAGCGCCGCCAGCGCTACGCCAACGACCTCGATTTCGACCGCGCGTTCGTCGCGGTCACCGCGAAGACGAACAGGGCGAAGGCCGACCGGGACCCCGCCGAGTGGATGCCGCCGGCCGCCTCCGCGACGTGCACCTATCTCGCCGATTGGGTCGTGGTGAAGCTCCGCTGGCGGCTCGCCGCGGATGAGGCCGAGGTGGCCGCGCTCACCCGCCACGCTGCCGACTGCTCCGGCACCACCGTCACCTACCAGCCCGCCCCCTGACTCGGCGCACCGGTGAGCAGGTCGTAGTGGCGGAGGCGGGCCCGGGCCGCCTCCTCGGTCAGGCCGAGGGCCTCGGCGGTGCGGGGCATCACGCCGCTGCGGTCCTCGTGGGCGAGGACGCGGGCGGCCACTGGGGCGTGCGCGGCGATGATCTCCTCCAGCTCGCCGGCCGCCCGCAGCACGAGCGCGGCTTCCCTGGCGTCGGCGAGCTGGCCGATCCGTGCCTTGGCCGAAGTCAGCAGCAGGGCCAGATCGTCGGGGAGCTGTACCGTGCGGGCGGCGACGTCGTCGAGGTGGACGGACCAGTCGCCGTGCGGGCCGGAGACGAAGTCGGCCAGGTCCTCGTCCTCGGCCTCGTCCGTGGGGGCGGTCTCCCAGTCGATCCGGTACGTCGCCGTGGCGCGCCAGCCGCATGCGCACCGTCCCCTCATCGAGGCCGCGAGCGGCCGGGCGCGACTGCCGTCGTACAGCCACCACGCCGTCGACGAATGGACCGTGGCCCCGCTGCCCAGGTCGATGTACACGGGCCCGGGCTCGCTGCCGTCCGCCAGCAGTACCCCGACGCCCCCGACGTGGGACTCGCAGCCCTCTCGCTGCCATCCGTCCCCCTCCAGCTCCGCGAGCATCTGATTCCCCTTCCGTCGCGACCTCGCGGCGCCTGTGCTGCCGCTCTGGTTCCACGATGCAGACGGCCGGGCGCGCCCCGCAGCAAATTTCGGCATATTCCAGAGGCACTTGTAGTGCGGAGGTGATCCGCGCCCCCGCAGTCGGTCGCCGCCGGCGTGATCCGGTGTCCGTATCCCATCGGCTGGAGCGGTCGACGGGGCCGTGGCCCAGGACGGCGTACCCGCAGGTGATCACCAGGGGTAGCGCGCGCCGATGCCGTTCACGGCGGCGAGGGGATGGCGGTGCAGGCCGCTCAAGTTCACGCGCCGGAGGCCTTCCCGGTGAGCTTGGGGAAGGTGTCCTCCCATGCCTTCCGCAAGTACCTGCTGACCAGGGTGCGCGGGACGGCCCACTGGTTGAGGAGCCGGACCAGGTCGTCGCGCTGTCTTTTGGCCAGGACGGTGCGGTTCATGCCCATCCGCAGGCGGGGCCGGCCCGGGGCCGTTGTGGTGATCGCCGCCTATGCCCAGCTCTGGCTCGCTCGTCCATTGGCCACGGATCTCCGACGCCCCTGGGAGAGACCGGCTCCGCTGAACAGGCTCACACCCGCCCGCGTCCGCAGAGGGTTCAGAAACCTCTACACAAAGACCGGCTCGCCAGCCGGTGCACCGAAACCCTCTCACCCTGGCCCCGGTCGACCGCTCGGCTCGAAGAACCGCTATCCGGCGATCCGCCATGACGTGGGACGCGTCCTCGCCACCGGCGAGGCATACAGCCGTCCCACCCACCACAAGGCTGGCACCAAACCCCGCAGAACAGGCTGACGAGCAACACAGAGGACCAGCACACTGAGCGCATGCGCTACGAGGAGAGAGCCAAGCTCACGGTCGTGAAAGTCCTGGTCCCGCTGGCCGTCCTTGTCGCCTCGCCAGTGCTGCTGATGGCTGGAGCGCCGATCCGCCGCCGCTATCTCCGCTACGTCTACCGCGATGAGGCCACGCAAATCCTGGACAAGGAGCGAGGTTAGGTCAGCGCCCACTACTTCGTGGCCACCGACCCACTCCTGCAGTGGCTCTGCTGGCCCACAGAATCACTCGCCCGTCTCATCGAGCGCCGAGGTTAAACGACAAGCTCACAGCCATACCCGGAACCCCTGGGCTTCCCTGATCCTACGAATGATCAGATCCGACCCGCTTGAAAGGCAGGACAAGCTAAGGACCGATGGAAGGCTGGCACGCAGCGGTCCGACTAGGTTGAGCGCATGACAAGCCTTGATCACCCCCAACTCTCCGGGTTGGGGCGGAACCCGTCGGCTCCTCAAGATGTCCTGGTACGTCTGGCTACACACGAGGCTGGCCGACACGGCATATCGCAGCGTCGGGGGCGGCTGGAGGACGCCGTTGTCGATGCTCTGCTGACGCAGGGCGACTGCAACACCGCTGTGGCCCTTCACGGGGACCGGATCTCCCCGGAGATGCGCCGAAGGATTGCCGAGCATCCCGATCCGGCGATCCGCAACGCGTTCACAGACTTTGTCCGCGACATGGTTGACCGCAAGGTGCAGATCGGCATCGAAGCCCTAGAGGAAGCCTATGGTCAGCCGCGGATGATGCTCGCCAGCGCGCCGAGTCCGAGCCTGCGTGCCGCGGTCGCACGAGCTTGGTACGACCGGCCTCTCACCGTGCAAGTGGGACTACTCGCTGACCCGGATCCGCAGGTCCGTGCAGCCGCCACCGAGCACAGGAATCCGGGTGTCACGCCTGAGTGGAAGGAGCGTTGCCTTGCCGACCCCGCGGTGCGCACCAGCGTGGCACGCTATGTCCCACTCACATCGGAGCAGTTTGCGCAACTCATGCGGCACGAGGAAGAAGAGCTCTATCAGGCTGTCGCCGGTAACCCTCATCTATCGGCAGAGATGGTTGCCCAGCTCCTGGGCATCGACGACCCGCTCGTGCGGGTCGCGGTTGCGCAGAGTCGGCATGTGGACGCCGAAACCCGGGAGCGACTGTATGCGCTCGTAGAAGCCGAACGCGCGGACGGAAGCATCGAGGCGGAGGTGGCTCTGAGCTGGAACTTCGCCGAACCGGACTGGCTGCGCGAGGCGCCTCTCGATGAGCAGATGTCCTACCTGGACTGCCAGTCCACACCATTCCGGCGCGTACTGGCCTCCTGTCACGACCTGCCTGAAGAGGCATGGCGTCAGCTGGACAGCGACCCGGAACTCGCAGTTCGCCGTGCTGCCGCCCGTCGGTCGAACACACCACCGGAGGTTCTGGAAAGGCTGGTCCGCGCTCACGGTGACGTATCGCACATCCGACCGCTGCTCGTCGACCACCCCAACTTCCCTCGTGACGTGCTGCGCACGTTCGTCGACGAGCCAAGCTCGAACGTGCGCTACCTCGCCCTGGAGGACCCGGAACTGCCCCTGCCGTACCTTCAGCAGCTCGCCGCCGCTACCGAGCCCTTCCTGCGCCGCGGGGTCGCCCGTCACCCCAACGTCACGGACGTGTTGCTGGAGCGACTGCTGGGTGACCCGGACCCCCAGGTAGCCGACGACGCCGCTGCCAACCCTGTACTGCGGCCGACCCAGATGTATCGGATCCTTACCGCTGCTGGCTTGTGACCCCACGAGAGGCCCAGGCCCCCAGGTCTTCCCAGTCCTCTCGGAGGCGGCGGTGCAGGGTCGGTGGTCGGCCGTCGGCGGGGGCGCGCTTGAGGCTGTGCAGCTTGGCGGTGGCAGCGTCGAGGCTGACCTGGAGCCCTTCGACCTCGCCGAGCCAGCCATTGCCGCGGGCTTCGCGGATGCGTTCGCGGAGGTTGTGGATGATCTCGATGAGCCGTTCTCACTGGCGAGGGTCGATTTGCAGGACGGGGCAGCGGATGCAGGCTTATCCGAACTAGCCCGGCTGACGGCTCGGTGAGCAGGACCGCAGTCGAGTTGCTGAAAGCAGTGGGCAGAAATCTTGGCGTCCGAAAGCATCCGGGCGTGTCACGCCGCCGGGAACCGCTGGGGCTCTCATGAACAGGTCGTCCGAGAGAGGAGACAATGCAGCATATGGATGACGCGTTCACACTCCTTCGGCAGGCCGTCGATCTCCTGCCCGAGGACGCCGTGGCTGAGAACGGCCAGACGGTCGGGGATGTTCGCGAGGACGTCAGGCGCCAGGAGTGGGAGATGGTGCTCGGCGTGCTTGAAGAGATCGGGGATGCCCACCCCGTGTCTGCGGACTTCTGGGAGCTTCTCGCCGAAGCCGCTCGGCAGATGATGCTCGACCGCAGCCGGCGTTGGTGTGAGTGGCGGGGCTGGGAAGTCCAGCACGGCACTATCCGGGCAACGTTGAGCCTGATGGATGGCGAAGAGGGCGGACGTCGAACTGCCTTTTCTGGGGATGGTCGGCTCAGGCCGATGTGGGACATCGGCAATCGCACCGCTGGCGGAGAACGAGAGCTGAGCATCGCAAGGCTGTGGGTGGAGTTCGGACCGCAGCTCGGTCCTGGGGAGACAGCCGACGTTCGCCTGGCTCCCCTGCAGCCCGGGCAGTGGCAGCATCTGAAGCCCGGTGATGTGATCTTTATGCACGAGGCCCAACCTGTCGCCGGCATCGCCGAGATCATCGAGGTACTGCCGCCTCGCGTTTGAGGCAACTGGGCCGGACAGGTGCGAAATGGCAGCGGGGATGGCCCTCAGCCAAGGTCGGGGCGTGCGGTGAGTCGGCCAGCGCTGGTGCGGAAGCCGGGCATGCCGAGGTGGACGGTGGACGGCTGGGCTGCCCGATCGCGCATGGCCTCCAACTTCTCGGGTCCGCGACGGTCCCGCCGACCTGGTCAGCGGCCTCGGAGGCCGTCTCCTGCCCGCCGTCCGCGAGCCCGGACCCGGCGGACCGGCGACGGCGGAGCGCTTGGTCGGAGCACATGATCAGACG
>NZ_JBIWNI010000044.1:0-25688 GCF_044767145.1 Streptomyces sp. NPDC101490 | reverse complement strand
ATCCACCTGCGGCAACAAGGGCTCGATCTGCTCCCATGCCGCGTCCGTCAACTCACCCCGACCTGCCACAAGATCAATTATCAGACACGCCTTAGGGGGGCGGTACCGGCGGGACGGGAAGTCTGCGGGTGCCGTCAGGCGGGCGTGTCGGGTCGTCCCCGCACGGCGGGTTGACAGCACGTCAGCCGCTGATTGACCCCTGCCCCCGCCCGATGGGTCTCTCCCCCGCGCTCGGACGACCTCTGCTCACCGTCCGGTCGGCATCTTCGTCCGGTCGGCCTCTTCGTCCGTCGGCTCGTACGTGCCTGACGGACCGGCCGTCGGGGCCACGGGGTTCCTGGGCGCCGGGTCGGGCCGCCGGTGTCCGTGTCGGGCGGCGCGGTGTTCCCGAGGCCGCGGCCCGGCTCAGGCGCTGTGGCGCTCGGCACCGGCGAGACCCGTGTCGTGTTCGCGCCGGGCGGCCTCCAGGAGTCCGGCCCAGGACCCCACCGTGGGCCTGCGCTTGAGCAGGGCGCGGCGTTCGCGCTCGGTCATCCCGCCCCAGACCCCGTGCTCGATCCGTCCGTCGAGCGCGTACGCGAGGCATTCGGCGCGCACCGGACACCCCGTGCACACCGCCTTGGCCCGGTTCTGGGCCGCCCCCTCGACGAAAAGATCGTCCGCGCTCACCGCACGGCACGAACCGGACGACATCCAGGTGCCTTCCACTGCGCTCCCCCTCCTCCGATGCGCCGTCCCCGACGGCGTCCGACAGAGCAGGCACGCTACGGAGGCACGTGCCACAGGTCCACATCTCGCCCCGTACTTCGCCACATCGGGTGACAACCAGGGTCGATATCCGTCACCTCGGGAGGCCTGACGGTGGAACATGACTCGCATCAGCGGGCGAATCCGACACCTGACCCTCTCCTCCTCGACGCCCTGCCTCCTCTCCGGTACTCCGGGCGTCCGGCTCCGCCCGTACGGCCGGGCGGGGCCGGGCGCGACCGGACAAGAGCGGGGCGGGGCGGGGGCGTTCGGGCAGAGCCGGGCAGGGACGTTCAAGCGGAGTCGGGGCGGACAGAGGCCACGCGGGACCGAGCGGGGCCGGGCGGGGCCGGGCGGGGCCTGGCACCCGGGCGCACGCCGCGAGGTGCCATTGAAGATCAGCGGGCGTTCCGCCGATATGCGCGGGTATGACCTCCGTGCCTTCCGCCCCGTCCGAGCGGCATCCGGACTCCACCGCCCTGTCCGAGCGCCATGCCTCCTGGCTGGAACTCTTCTTCGATCTGATCGCGGTCGCCGGTGTCGCCCAGTTGGCCCATCTGCTGCACGGCAGCCCCGGCCGGGCGGACCTCGGGCTCTACTGCCTGCTGTACCTGGCGTTCTGGACGGCGTGGATGTGTTTCACGACCTACGGGAACGTCGCCGCCGAGAAGGTGCGCACCCGGACCGTCCTGGTCGGCATGTTCGGGCTCGCGGTGATGGCCGCCGCCGTCCCGGGGGTCCGTACGGACCACGCCACCGCCTTCGCCCTCGCCTATGTGATCGTCAGGGTGCTCGCCTCACGGGTGTGGCGCAGGCGTGGCGAGGTCGTCGCCGACTGGCCCGCCGCCCAGGTGACGGCGGGCGTCACCCCGTGGTTCGTGTCGGTGTGGGCCGAGGCGCCGGCCCGCTACTGGCTGTGGGCCGCCGGACTCGCCGTCGACCTGGCCCTGACGTTCGCGCGGTCGCGGAGCCAGGTTCTCGCGCGGGCCCAGAAGGACTGGGAGGAACACGAGGGGAGCCGCGCCCGGTACGGCGGCCGGGCCCGGAAGAGGGAGGGGCGCGGGAGTGCGGGCCGGGGCGGGAGCCGGACCGGGGACGCGGGGCAGGACGGTGCGCGGGACGGGAGCGGGGCCGGGGCCGGGGGTGAGGGCCCGGACAGGGCCGGGGGCGGGGGCCGGGAGCGGGGACACGACAGGGCGTCCCGGCCGAGGCCGGTGGCCGCTCGCTTCGATCCGGGCCATCTGGACGAGCGGCTGGGCCTGTTCACGCTGATCGTGCTGGGCGAGGGCATCGCGCTGGGCGTGGAGGCGGCCTCGGAGGCGGAGTGGGACCGCGGGCTGTGCACGATGGCCGTGGGTTCCTTCGCCCTGCTCCTGTCGCTGTGGGCGCTCGCGGTGCGCCGCTCGTGCGGGGTGCCGCTGCTGGGCTTCGGGGTGCTGGCCCCGCGTTTCGCGCTGCCGTTGCACTGTGTCTCGACCGGTGCGCTCGCCGCCGTGGCGGCCTCGCTCGGCGGCGCCGTGGAGCACGCGGAGGGACGGCTGCCGCACGGGATGCGCTGGCTGCTGTGCGGCGGGATCGCCGTGTTCCTCGCGGTGGGTCTGCTGGCCGGGGTGGTGTCGGGGCGGGGCACCCGCTGGGCCCTGGCGGCCGGACTCCCCATGGCCGTGGCCCCGCTCCTGCTCGCCGTGTCCGCCACCGACTGGTCACCCGCGACCCTGGTGTGGTGCCTCGTCCTGGTGGCCCGCTGGCCCTGGTTCTACGAGCGCCGCACCCGCCGCCGGAGCGGCACCGGCGCCGAGGACCGGCCGACCGGGCGGCGTGAGGAGCCGGAAGGGGCGTAAGAACCCGGAAGGGGCGTAGCCGAGGGGAACCCGCCGCTCACGGCGCACCCGGTGGCCCTCGACGTCCACCTCCCCGGGGCGGGAACGGGCGGCGCCCGTGTTCCCGCCCGGCAGCGGCGGGGCGGTCGGGGTCGTCGTGCGCCTGCGCGCGTGCGGCCGGTGCGCGGCGGACCGGTCTCGTGTCGGCGGGGCGGATCCTGGTGGTCGGGCCACCGCGGGACCGCGCCCGGCCGGCGGGTGGGTCACCAGGTCACGGGCAGGGAGTACAGGCCGTAGACCTCGTGGTTGTGCCGGTAGGGGAGGTCCTCGGGAGGGCCGGTGAGGGCGAGGAGGGGGAAGCGGCGCAGAAGCGCGGGGAGCGCGATGCGCAGCTCGGCCTGGGCCAGTGACGCGCCCAGGCAGCGGTGGGCGCCGTGTCCGAACGTCAGGTGGGAGACGGGTTCGCGTCCGATGTCGAGATCGTCCATGCCGACGCCGAGCGCCGGGTCGCGGTTGGCGACGGGCAGTTGGCAGACGACCTGGTCACCGGCCTTGACCGCGACACCGGCGATGTCGGTGTCCCGTCGTGCGGTCCGGGCCAGCGCGGTGCTGGAGACGGCCAGGTGGCGCAGGAGTTCCTCGACCGCCGTGCCGATCACCGGGTCGTCCGGGGCGGCGGCGCGCAGCCGTGCCGCTTGTTCGGGACGGGTCAGCAGGGCCAGGGTGGCCAGGCCGATCATGTTGGAGACGGTCTCGTGGCCGGCGAGCAGCAGGATGTCCGCGACGCCCACCAGTTCGTCGTCCGAGACGGCGTCGTCGTGCTCCCGGATGAGCCTGCCGATCAGCCGCTCGTCCGGCTCCCGCCGCTTCCCCTCGACGAGCACGGCCATGTAGTCGTGCGACTGCTGGTTCGCCGCGAGTCGCTGCTCCATGGGCAGACTGAGGTCCAGCGAGATCCGGGCCCGGCGCTGGAAGTCCTCCCGGTCCTCCACCGGTACGCCCAGCAGGTCGCACATCACCATGGCCGGCAGGGGCAGGGCGAAGGCGCTCATCAGATCCGCCGGGCTTCCGGTGGCCTCCATGCCGTCGAGCAGCCCGTCCACGGCAGCCGTGATCATCGGTTCCAGCCCGCGCACCCGCTTCACGGTGAACTCGGGAGCCAGGACGTGGCGCAGTCGGGTGTGCTCGGGCGCGTCCGCGTTGAGCAGCTCCGGCGGCAGGATCCGGGAGCGGGCCGGGTCGTGCATGGCGAACGTCTCGGAGTCCGCCAGCACACGGCGTACGTCGGCGTGCCGCGTGACGAGCCAGTACTCGCCCGTCGTGTAGAGCCAGAAGTCCTGGACACGGCGGACCGGTTCCTCGCGCTGTGCGTCACGGAGCTCCGCTCCTGGATCGAGCCCGTCACGGCGGTAGAAAACGGACGTCAGCGGAGTTCCCTGTTCGGTCATCAACCCATCCACAAGAGTCGCGCACACCGGATTCAGCACGCCAGAACGGCGACTTCCAGGTGTACCGGCAGCACGCCCCCACGGGAACACCCACAACCAGCCGTTCACCCGAACCGGCGGAAGCCGTGGTCACGCGCCCTCTCCGACGACCGGGGCCGGTATGGGGTCTTCCGCCTTCGCGTGACCGAGCACGGCACCTGGCCCGGTTCGTCGCGGCCACCGCATCCGGGCCCGCCCATCGCACGGCCCATGGCGCCGCTCATGGCACCGCTCAAGGCACCGCCTTCGCGGACCGAGCGGACGAGGCCCTCGGCGGACTCCGGCCGACCGTGCCGGACCGTGCTCCCGGACCCTGGGGGAAGCGCCCCTCACGCCCTGATACGAGTTCGTCGACGGGCGGTTGTTCCCGTCGCCGTTCGTTCCCGTTCGCCGGTCATGCGGATGTGTTCAGCACACTTCCGGCGTGGGCAGGGTTCCCGGAAGCCTGCCCGACCCGCCGCACCACGCCGACCTGCCTCCTGCCTCCTGTCTGCCTCCTGCCCGCTCATCGCCTGCGGACGACGCCCCTCGGGGAGGGCTGTTTCATGTGCACGCCCCCGCCGACGGTGACGCCCAGGAAACGGAGACCCGTGTGACGGACGACGTGAACCCGCCGGACGAGGCGGCGCGAGCCGCCCTGTCCCTCAACGAGGTGATGAAGGAGATCTACGCCGACGCGCACCGCGAGCACCGGGAACGCCTCCTGGCCTCCGCTCCGATCGTCCTGGCCCTGTTCGACGGGGCCGGCGGCCGCATGCTCCTGCACCGGCCGGGACTCCCGCCGGAGACGGCCCCACCGGTGCCCCCGGCCTACGGCCACCTGAAGGCCCTGGCCCACAGCCCGGTCGCCGTCTTCGGACTCGCCGGCGTCGGCCCGGGTGCCCGCCCGGGCCGCATGGGACCGCGCGGCCTGATCGAGGCACAGGACCGGGCCCGACGGGCCCTCCCGGACCTCGGCCTGACGCCCGGGGACCGGGCGGCGGCCGGATCTCTCCTCGGCCTGAACCAGACCCTCCTGGCGCTCTTGGCGGAGGGCCGTGTGCCGACGGCGGCGGAGCTGGAGCGGTTCGGCCTGTCCTGCCGCCCGCACGTGCTCCACCTGATCGGGAGCGCCGCCACGTTCCAGGTCGAACACTGGACCGGCGTCCTGGACCGTTGGCAGACCGACCTCGGGGACGCCTGGGAGGGCCTGTACGCGGCCGTCAACACCCTCTACGTCACCCGCCAGAAGAACGTGCTGTTCACCGTGCTTGCCCAGTACCTGGGGCCGGAGGCGATCGGCGACCGGCTCCTGCTGTTCGAGACCCCGCGGTTCACCACCGACCCCGACACCCTGCTCGATCTGCTCACCCGGGTCGTGGCCGACCGTGACCTGGGACGTGCCTTCTTCGGCCGCGGGCGGGTCATGGACGTCGAGATCATGGGCGATGCCGCCCGCGACGCCGTCCGGGCCGCGATGCACCGGCGCGGGCGCAAGGCCGTGCTCCCCACACCGGCCCCGTACGACACCGGGCAATGGCCCTGGGCCACCGATCCGACAGCGGGCACCGGCCCCGCCACCCTCGACGCCCTCGGCGAGGAGTGAGGCGGTCGGCACCGGCCCGGCGTCCTGTGCCGGGACAGGTGACTGCGGTCACGGGCCCGGCGCCACCCCGCCCGCCGGTTCCGGACGCACCGCCCGACGGAACCGGTGCCCATCGGGCGGATCCGGTGCCCCGTCACAGCGTCCGGCACCCCGGGTGACCGGCGGTACCCCACCCGTTACATGGAACACGTGTTCGAACGATGGCTTAAACTGTTCGTACAGATGCCATACGACGAGCTGGAGGGCAGTCGGGCGGAGCAGCGGAACAGTCGGGAGGTGTGATGTCGTCCTTCACGCACCTGCGGGTCGCCTCAGGGTTTTCCTTGCGGTACGGGGCCAGCCAGGTCGAGGATCTGGCCGGGCGGGCGGGCGAGCGGGGGCTGGACGCGCTGGCCCTCACCGATCGCGATTCCATGGCCGGATCTGTACGGCACGCCAAGGCCTGCGCCGAGGCAGGGGTGCGTCCGGTCTTCGGCGTGGACCTCGCGGTGCCCCCCGCGACCGTCCCGGAACCCGCCGGGACCGGACGGCGGCGCGGGCCGGTGAAGGGCGGCGCGTTCGTCACCGAGGCCGGGCAGCGCGCCGTGCTCCTCGCCCGGACGGCCCGGGGCTGGGCGTCCCTGTGCCGTCTGACCTCCGCCGCCGCCACGGACTCCCGGGTGACCTGGGCCGACCTGGACCGGGCCGCCGGGGAGGAGGACCTGGCCGTGCTCCTGGGCGCCGACTCCGAGGTCGGCGCCGCCCTGGCGCAGGGCCGCCCCGACCGGGCCGCCCGCCTGCTGGCCCCCTGGCGCGACCGGTTCGGTGCCGCGCTGCGCCTGGAGGTCGTCTGCCACGACCGCCCCGGCACCGGGCCCGGCTCGCTGCGCGGCGCCGCCCGTACGCTCGCCTTCGCCGACGAGCACGGCGTCCCCGCCGTCCTCTCCAACGCGGTCCGCTACGCCTCCCCCGGCATGGGGGAGGTCGCCGACCTCCTTGACTCCGCCCGGCTGCTGGTCCCCGTCGACACCCGCGACGCGCGGCACCTCGACGGCGGCGAACGCTGGCTGAAGGACGCCTCCGACATGGAGAGGACCGCCGAACGGGTCGCCGAGGCCGCCGGGGAACGCGCCGACCGCGCCGCGCTGCTGCTCGCGCGGACCGAGGAGACGGCCGCGTCCTGCGCGGTGGACCCGGCCGACGCCTTCGGCCTGGGACGGCTCCACCTCCCCGAGGCCCATCTGATCGGGGCCGGGGAGGACACCGTCGACCGGGAGCTGACCGGGCGCTGCGCGGCCTCGATGGTGCACCACGGCTACCACCGCAGCCCCGCCCACTGGGACCGCGTCGAGTCCGAGCTGCGCACGATCGCCGGGCTCGGGTTCTCCGGCTACTTCCTGACCATCGGTGAGATCACCCGCCTCACCAAGGAACTGCGCGTACGGGTGGCCGCCCGTGGCTCGGCGGTCGGGTCCCTGGTGGTGCACCTGCTCGGGATCAGCCCGGTCGACCCGGTCGCCCACGGTCTGGTGATGGAACGCTTCCTCTCGCCCCGCCGCACGGCCCTCCCCGACATCGACCTGGACGTGGAGTCGGCCCGGCGCCCGGAGGTCTACCGGGCGGTCCTCGACCGGTTCGGCGGCGACCGGGTCGCCGCCCTCGCCGTGTACGAGACCTACCGGGCGCGCGGCGCGATCCGGGCCGTGGCGCTCGCACGCGGGCTGGCCCCGGAGGAGGCCGACCGGCTCGCCGAGGCGTTCCCGCACGTCAAGGCCCGCGATGTGCGCTCGGCGCTGCGGGAACTGCCGGAGCTGAAGCGGATCGCGGCCGAGGACCACGGACGGCTGTGGTCCCTGGTGGAGTCGCTGGACGGGCTGCCGCACACGACCGCCATGCACCCCTGCGGGCTGATCGTCTCCGACGCCGGTCTGCTGGACCGCACACCGGTGACCCCCACCTCGCTCCCGGGCATCGCCATGAGCGTCTTCTCGAAGCACGACATCGAGGACACCGGGCACATCAAGGTGGACGTCATCGGGGTGCGCGCCCAGTCCGCGCTCGCCCACACCGTCGCCGAGATCGCCCGGACCACCGGTGCGCACATCGATCTGGACGACCCGGCGCAGGTGCCGCCGGAGGACCCGGCCACCCTGGACATGCTCCACGCGGGCGCGGGCCTGGGCACGTACAACCTCGAATCCCCCGGCCAGCGCGACCTCGTGCGGAAGCTGCGGCCGCGCGGCATGGACGACTTCGCGCTGGACGTCGCCCTGTTCCGGCCGGGCCCGGTGGTGGCGAACATGATCGACCCGGTGGTCGCGGCCCGCGACGGACGGGCCCGGCCCTCGCGTCTGCACCCCGATCTGGAGCCGATCGTCGCCGAGACCCACGGCCAGGTGGTGTACCACGAGCAGGTCATCAAGATCGTCGCCAAGCTCACGCGGTGCGACGCGGGACTGGCGGACGAGGCCCGCCGCGCCCTGTCCGACCCCGCCCGGACCGGCCGGGTCCGCGCCTGGTTCACCGACGCCGCCCGCCGCAACGGCTACGACCGCCCCACCGTCACCGGCACCTGGGAACTCCTCGCGGCCTTCGGCTCGTACGGCTTCTGCAAGGGGCACGCGCTGGCCCTCGCCCTGCCCTCGTACCAGTCGGCCTGGGCGAAGGCACATCATCCGGCGGCTTTCATGGCCGGGCTGCTCACCCACGACCCCGGCATGTATCCGCGCCGCGTGCTCGCCGCCGAGGCCCGGCGCCGGGGCGTGCCCCTCCTCGCGCCGGACATCGAGCACTCCCGGCACGCCTCCACCGTCGAGGAGGACCACGGCACCTGGGGCGTACGGCTGGGCCTCGGCCTGGTCAAGGGCATCACCAGCGCCGAGAGCGAGCGCGTCGTCGGCGCGCGGCCCTACCGTTCGCTGGACGACTTCTGGCTGCGCGCCCGCCCGGGCATCGCCCTCGCCGACCGGCTCGCCCGGATCGGCGCCCTCGACCACCTCGGCCCGCGCCGCGAGGTCCAGCTCCAGCTGACCGAACTGCACCGCCGGAACCGGGGCGTCGGACCGGAGTCCGGGCAACTGCCCCTGGGCACCGGGGACGGCGGCACCACGGGCCCGGTGGAGCGGGTGCCGGCCGCCGGGCTGCCGGACATGACCGAAGAGGACCAGCTGGCCGCCGAGATCGAGATCCTCGGCATGGAGGTCGGCCGTCATCTGCTCGACGACCACCGGACCCTGCTCACCGAACTCGGGGTCACCCCCGCCGCCCGGCTGCCGGGGCTGCGGGACGGCCGACGCGTCCTGGTCGCCGGGGTGAAGGCCGTCTCGCAGACCCCGCCCACCCGCTCCGGGAGGCGCACCATCTTCCTCACCCTGGACGATCCCACCGACCTGAGCGACCTGGCGTTCTTCGAGGACAGCCACGACACCTGCGCCGAGACGATCTTCCACGGCTCGCTGCTGCTCGCCCGTGGCACCGTGTCCCGCCGCCATCCCCGCAGCGTGAGCGTCACCGGCCAGGCGGTGTGGGACCTCGTCGAACTGATCGGCCTCCATCGCGACGGCGGCATCGACGCGGTCGCGGACCGGCTCACCCGCCCCGGTACGGACACCCGCCCCCGCCGGTCCCTGCGGCCCGGTGGCCGCCGACTGCACCACGCCAGCCCGGGGAGCGCCGGATGACCGACGAGCCGAGGCAACGCGCCGTGCTGTATCTGCACTTCGGAGCGGTCTCCGAGGCCGAGTACGGTGAACTCCTCGCCCATCTTCAGGAGTTCACCCCGGTCGTGCAGAGCTGTCCGCCCGATGCCGCGCTCGCCGACCTCACCGGCGCCCTGCGGCTCTTCGACCGTGACGCGGCCTCGCTCGCCGCGCTCGTCCGGGTACGCCTCACCGCCCTGTTCGGCGATGTCCGGGCCACCCTCGGGCTCGGCCCCAACCCGCTGCTCGCCCGGATCGCCGCCGAGGACGGCCCGCCCGGCGCCCTGCGGACGGCGCCGGGCGCCCCCGAGGACGCCCCGGCGTACCTCGCCCCGCTGCCGCTCGGCCGGCTCCCCGGCTGCGGCCCCACCTCGGTGCGCGCCCTGCGCCGCCTGGGCCTGACCACCGTGGGCGACCTCGCCGCCGCTCCGGCCGTCACCCTGACCCGTATCCTCGGCACCGCGACGGCCCGGCACCTGCGTGCCGCCGCCCACGGCATCGACCCGGCTCCCGTACGGCCCGCCGCGCCCGCCGTCACGCTCGGCGCCGAGCACCGCTTCCCCCGCGACGAACTGGACCCCGGACGGCGGCACGGTGCTCTCCTCGGCCTCGCCGACGGCCTCGGGCTGCGGCTCCGTACCGCCCGTCAGGTCGCCCACGGGCTGGTCCTGACGGTGCGTTACGCGGACGGTTCCACCACCACCCGGGGCCGCGCCCTGCCGGAGCCGACCGCGCACGGCCCCGCGCTCGTCCACACCGCGACCGCCCTCCACCGGAGTCTCGGTCTCCAGCGCGCCAGGGTCCGGAGCCTGGCCCTGCGCGCGGAGGGCCTGGCTCCGGCCGAGCACGCCACCCGTCAGCCCACCCTCGACCCCGGCGACGAACGGCCGCACCGGCTCGAAGCCGCCACCGACCGGCTCCGCGCGCTCTACGGTCCCGACGCGGTGCGCCCCGCCGCCGCCTGGCTCCGCCCGCCCGCCCCGGCGACGGCCCCCGGGGCGGTCACACCCGCCGCGCGGGAGGCGGCCCGTCCCGGGCCGAGCCGTCCGCGCGCCGCGCACCTCCCACCCGCAGGACGGGTCGACCCGGCGGCATGACACGACGGTCCCGCTCTCCCCCGCCCTCCACCAAGAGAGCCGGACCGGCCCGATCGGGCCCGACAGAGGTCCGGGGCAGGGTCGCGGCGGGCGCGGCCCCGCGCTCGTACGGCCCGGCGCCGTTCAGGCCAGGAGGCTCCGAACCATCACCAGAGTGACCATGAGTACGGCCGCCAGGAGGCCCGCGCCCGCCCAGCGGAGGGTGGCGGTCCGGCGGCGGAAGGGAGTGGGCGGGGGTGTCGGGGGGTCGAGGGCCGCCCAGCACGAGGCCGTCTCGCGCCGCTCGTACCGGCGGCGGGCCGCCGCCCGGACGTGGAGGGCCGCGCCCCCGCCGACGCCCGCCGCCGCGAGGGCGAGCAGGGGCCGGACGGGGGTGCCCAGGAGGAGCAGCGGGACGAGGACGGCGGCCGTGGCCCAGCCGGTGACGCAGGACGCGGCGGCGAGGCGGCGGGAGACCGGCCGGTCGGCGCCCGCCCGGAGGTCGACGAGGGCGGGGACGTACCAGACGCAGCCGGAGACGGTGAGGGCTCCGACGCCGAGGGCGAGCACGGCCGCGCCCATCAGGGGGCCGCCGTCTCGTGCGGCCTGTTCTCCAGCCGGTCGAGTTCCGCGACCTCGGGGTGGTGCAGGCCGAACGCGGGTGATTCGGAGCGGATGCGGGGCAGCGTGAGGAAGTTGTGGCGCGGGGGCGGGCAGGAGGTGGCCCATTCGAGGGAACGGCCGTAGCCCCAGGGGTCGTCGGTCTCCACCTTCTTCCCGTATCTGGCGGTCTTCCAGACGTTGTAGAAGAACGGCAGGAAGGACAGACCGAGGAGGAAGGACCCGACGGTGGACACGGTGTTGAGGGCGGTGAAGCCGTCGGCGGCCAGGTAGTCGGCGTAGCGGCGGGGCATTCCCTCGGCGCCGAGCCAGTGCTGGACGAGGAAGGTCGCGTGGAAGCCGGCCGTGAGGGTCCAGAACGTGATCTTGCCGAGGCGTTCGTCGAGCATCCTGCCGGTGAACTTCGGCCACCAGAAGTGGAAGCCCGCGAACATCGCGTACACGACCGTGCCGAACAGCGTGTAGTGGAAGTGCGCGACGACGAAGTACGAGTCGGAGACGTGGAAGTCCATCGGCGGCGAGGCCAGGATGACGCCGGTCAGACCGCCGAAGGTGAACGTCATGAGGAAGCCGACGGCCCAGAGCATCGGTGTCTCGAAGGACAGTGAGCCCTTCCACATCGTGCCGATCCAGTTGAAGAACTTCACGCCGGTCGGTACGGCGATGAGGAAGGTCATGAAGGAGAAGAACGGCAGGAGTACGCCACCGGTGACGTACATGTGGTGGGCCCACACCGTCAGGGACAGACCGGCGATGGCGATGGTCGCGGCCACCAGACCGATGTAGCCGAACATCGGCTTGCGGCTGAAGACCGGGATGACCTCCGAGACGATGCCGAAGAACGGCAGCGCCAGGATGTACACCTCTGGATGGCCGAAGAACCAGAAGAGGTGCTGCCAGAGCAGAGCGCCGCCGTTGGCCGCGTCGAAAACGTGACTGCCGAACTTGCGGTCGCATTCGAGGGCGAACAGCGCCGCGGCGAGCACCGGGAAGACCATCAGCACGAGCAGCGAGGTCAGCAGCACGTTCCAGGTGAAGATCGACATGCGGAACATCGTCATGCCGGGGGCCCGCATGCAGATGATCGTGGTGATGAAGTTGACCGCGCCCGCGATCGAACCGAAACCGGACAGCGCGACGCCCATGATCCACATGTCGGCGCCGATTCCGGGCGAGTGGACGGCGTCGGAGAGCGGGGCGTAGAGGAACCAGCCGAAGTCCGCCGCCCCGCCGGGCGTCAGGAAGCCGCCCGCCGCGATCAGCGAGCCGAAGAGGTAGAGCCAGTACGCCAGCATGTTGAGACGGGGGAACGCCACGTCGGGCGCGCCGATCTGGAGCGGCATGATCCAGTTGGCGAAGCCGGTGAACAGCGGCATGGCGAAGAGCAGCAGCATGATCGAGCCGTGCATCGTGAACGCCTGGTTGAACTGCTCGTTCGACATGATCTGGGTGCCGGGCCGGGCCAGCTCCGCCCTCATCATCAGGGCCATGACACCCCCGACGACGAAGAAGAACAGCGCGGAACACAGATAGAGCGTCCCGATCCGCTTGTGGTCGGTGGTGGTCAGCCAGGCCACCCAGGTGGGTCCGGCCGGACGGCGGGAACCGTCCTCGTCGGGGCGCTCCGGGCGACCCGCCCGGGTCACGGCCTCGACCTGCGTGCTCTGTGCCTCGTCCACCGGACGACGACCTCCACTTCCGCTCACGTGCAGGAACAGGCGGCCGGGAAGCGGCCGTGTACGGGGGATTCCTCGGCGCTTCCCGGCCGCCGGGCCATGTTCGTGCACCCCGGGCACGGCCCGGCAGGGCCGACCGGTACCCGACCGGGGTGCGGTGGAAGGGCCGTTCGGCCCCGGCCGGTCGCACCGGCCGGGGCCCCCGTAGGCTGCGGAGATGTCCGACACACCCCCGCACTCCGCCCCCGCGTGGCCGGGGACCGACGTCCCCGAGCGGATGCGCGAACTGCTCGCCGCCGTCATGGACCTCGGCCGCGACCTGGAACTCCCTCAGGTGCTGCGGAGCATCGTGGAGGCGGCCGTCGGCCTGACCGACGCCGAGTACGGGGCACTCGGCGTGATCGGTGACGACGAGCGGCTCTCCCGGTTCCTGCCCGTCGGCATGGCGGACGGACTGGCGGCCCTCATCGGCCCCGCGCCCTGCGGCCACGGCATCCTCGGCGAGCTGATCCACCATCCGGCGCCGCTGCGCCTCGACGACCTGACCCGGCACCCGAACAGCTTCGGTTTCCCGGCCCACCACCCGCCCATGCGGACCTTCCTGGGCGCCCCCATCCGGGTGCGCGACGAGGTCTTCGGCAACATCTACCTGACCGAGAAGCGCGGCGGCGGCGCCTTCGACGCGGACGACGAGGCCGTCCTGACCACCCTGTCGGCCGCCGCCGGCGTGGCCATCGACAACGCCAGGCTCTACCGGGACAGCCGACGCCGGGAGCGGCGTCTCGAAGCGCTGGGCGAGATCACCCGCGCCCTGCTCGCGGGCACCGGACCCGACGACGTCCTGCGGCTGATCGCCCGGCGCGCCATGGAGGTCGCCGACGCCGATCTCGCCGCCGTGCTGCTGCCCTCCGGCGCCGCCGGTGACCTGACCGTCCACGTGGCGTACGGGGACACCGCCGACGCCGTGCGCGGAGCCGTCCTCCCGGCCACCGGTTCACTGGCCGGGCTCGCCGCCAGGACCCGGGTGCCGGTCGTGACCACGGACGTGCGGACCGATCCCCGGGCGCTGCCCCTCGACGGCGCCGCCGGGTCGGGGCACGGGCCGGTGGTGGCCGTCCCGCTCCCCGTCGACGACGCCGTGTGCGGGGCCCTGCGGCTGAGCCGTACGGCGGGCAGACAGGGCTTCGACGCCACCGAGACCGAACTGCTCAGCGGTTTCGCCGACCAGGCGGCGATCGCGCTCGAACTCGCCCGGCGGCGCGCCGAGTCGGAGGAACTGACCGTCCTGCACGACCGCGACCGCATCGCGCGGGACCTCCACGACGTCGCCATCCAACGCCTCTTCGCCACCGGCATGACCCTCCAGAGCGCGACCCGGACCATCACCGGCACCCCGGCCGCCGAGCGGGTCACCCGGGCGGTGGACGATCTCGACGCCACCATCCAGATCATCCGCTCCACCATCCTGCAACTGCGCACGGCGGACGACGACCGGGCCGGTCCCGCACTGCGCCGACGTATGGCGGAGACGGTCCAACTGGCCGCCCAGCACCTGGGGTTCACACCCGCGCTGCGTATCACGGGACCGGTCGACAGCACCGTTCCCGAGGCGCTCGCCGAGCATGTGCTGGCCGTGGCGGGGGAAGCGCTGAGCAACACCGCGCGGCACGCGGGGGCGAGCCGCGCGGAGGTCGTTCTCTCCGTCCCGGACACCGCCGACCGGCTCGTCCTCACCGTCACGGACGACGGGGTCGGCCTGGGTTCGGCCCGGCCGACCGGCGGACTCCTCAACATGGGCTCGCGCGCGGAGCAGTGCGGGGGCGGCGTCCGCCTCGACACGGCCGGGAAGCGCGGTACGCGCATCACCTGGAGCGCGCCGCTGCCGACGGAGTGACACGGCGCCGCCCGCCTCGGAGCGGGGAAGCGGGACACCGGGGGCGGTTCGCCGCCATGGCGGCGGTGGTACGAGCCTGGTCGGGTCGGATGGCCGTACGGGCCGGAGCGGGCGGACCGGACCCGCCGGACGGGCGCCCTCATCGGGCGATCCGCGTCGGGCATGCCTCGGCGCCCTGGGCCAGCGGGCCAGCGGGCCAGACGATACGTCCCCGGTCGCACCCGCCACGTCGAACGGGCGGGCCCTCGGGGCGCGCCCCACAGGACGGCCGGGTCGAGTGGCCGGGTCGAGTCGACCACGTCCGGTGGCCCGATCGGCTCGGGCAGGACCAGGCGGGCCGGGCGGACGGGCCACGCCGGACGGGCAGAGCCCTCGCGGACCACACCCGAGGGACCGGCCGACGGAGCGCAGTCGTGCGGGCCTGTCGAGCGGACCGCCCGGACGTCCAGGCCATCCGGGCCGTCCGCGTCAGCCACCCCGCATCCGGTCCGCATCCGGCCCCGCATCCGGCTTCGGCTTCGGCTTCGGCTTCGGCTTCGGCTTCGGCTTCGGCC
Organism: Streptomyces sp. NPDC101490; assembly: GCF_044767145.1. Classification (NCBI taxonomy): domain Bacteria; kingdom Bacillati; phylum Actinomycetota; class Actinomycetes; order Kitasatosporales; family Streptomycetaceae; genus Streptomyces; species Streptomyces sp. NPDC101490. The sequence continues at coordinate 10,551 of NZ_JBIWNI010000044.1, read as the reverse complement.
GATCGGGCCGCCCTCGGATCAGACTCTCCACATCGGACGTGGCCGCCCGGCGTCTCCCCCGTCAGGAGGAACCGGCCGGTGTCTCCCGGAGTCGTTCGGCGATCATCGCCGCCTGGATGCGCCGGCCCACGCCCAGCTTGCCGAGGATCGACGACACGCGGTTCTTCACCGTCTTCTCGGCGAGGAAGAGCCGTTCGGCTATCTGCCGGTTCGTCAGACCGAGGCCGATCAGGTCGAGGATCTCCAGCTCGCGCGGGGAGAGCCGGTCGAGTTCCGCGGGCCGGGTGGACTTCGGTTCCGGCTTGGGCTCGCGGATCCGGGCCATCACCCGGCTCGTCATCCGGGGGTCGAGCAGCGAGGTGCCGGTCGCGACCGTGCGGATCGCGGCGACCAGGTCCGAGCCGCCGATCTGCTTGAGGACGTATCCGGCCGCACCGGCCATGATGGCGTCGAACAGGGCCTCGTCGTCGTCGAACGACGTCAGCATCAGACAGGCGAGCCCGGGGAGTTCGGCCCGCAGTTCACGGCAGACCTCGACGCCCTCGTGGTCACCGCCGGTCGCCCCGCCGAGCCGTACGTCGAGCACCGCCACGTCCGGCCGCGCGGCGGGCACGCGGGCCAGTGCCTCGCGGGCGTTCGCCGCCTCGCCGACGACCACGATGTCCGGCTCCGCCTCCAGGACGTCACGCACTCCCCGGCGTACCACCTCGTGGTCGTCCAGCAGGAAGACCCGCACCGGCGCGGGCGTCTCGCCGGTCAGCACGTCGTCCCCGCCAGGGGCACACGGCACGGGACGGCCGCCGGGGAACCGGTCAGGGAGCGGCGCGCGGCGGTCGGGTGCGCGGCGAAGGCCGCGCGGGCGGGCGTACGGGGCAGGTGACGGTTCACCGGAACTCCTGGGCAGGGGCAGGACGGCCGCCGGGGGGCCGACGGCCGTCGGGCCGGGCCCCGGCCGGGCGGGCCGTGCGCGGAACGAGCGCCAGTATGGCAACAGGGTCTCCGGGCCGTTCGGCCCTGGTCCCCCGGGGCCGAACGGCCCTGTCCGGCCGGGCATGGTCCATGATCGACTCGACCGCGCGACCCGGGACGCCCGCCCCGCGCGGCCCGGCCGCCCCCCGGACCGGACGGCGCGGGCACCGGATCGGCCGCCTCACAGCAGGGTGGCCCAGTAGTCCTGGAAACGGGTCGCGACCAGCATCAGGACGCCGCCGCACCAGACGACCGGCACGAACCAGTGGAACTCCAGTACGGCGGCGACCAGCGCTCTTGGCGCGCGCAGCACACCGTGCCGCAGGTTGTGCACCGTCGTGTACCAGAACATGACGATCGTCGCGGCCCAGGCCAGGCAGCACCAGAGGCACAGGGCGCCGATCTCGTACAGCGCCTGGCTCATCAGCCACATGCAGAAGCCCGCGCCGAACAGCGTGCCGAGCTGGAGTCCGAGCCAGAACCAGCGCCCGTACCGCGCGCCGGAGAGCGCACCGACACCGATCACGACGACGATCCCGTACGCGACGAGGCCGAGCATCGGGTTGGGGAACCCGAACACCGACGCCTGCTCGCTGCGCATGACGCTGCCGCAGGAGATCACCGGGCTGATGTTGCAGGAGGGGACGAAGCCGGGGTCCATGAGCAGCAGGAACTTGTCGAGGGTGATCACCCACGAGGCGAGCAGCCCGAGCGCGCCGGTGACCACCAGGAGCCATGCGAAGGCGCGTGTGGTTCCCCTCCCCCGGACGGGCGGGAGATGCTCGTCGCGGGTGGTGGGAGCGGGGGCGGGTGCGGGCGGGGAGTGCAGGACGCCGGTCATCGTGTGCCCTCCGTGGGTACGGTGGTGCGACCGGGCGGTACCGCCGCCGGGACGAGTCCGTACGAGGGCGGGACGACGACGAGCCGCCGTCCCGCCGCGCGGACCGCGCGCCCGAAGGCTGCGGGCAGTCCCGCCCCCACCCGCACGAGGCCCGGCGCCGGGTCCGCGTACCGCTCCACACGGACGCGCGGCTCCCGCTCCACCGGGGCCAGGGTGTCCGGGGGAAGGTTCTCGTGTCCCACCGCCGTGATCATCGTTCCTCCTCGCCGCCCGGCCACCCGGGCGCTCGTCGACCTGCCGTCTCAGGGGCCCCGCGAGGCCGCCGCCCAGTGAACAGTCACGATCGGGAGACCCGACAGGGGCCGAACGGCCCTCGGAAGCACCCCACTTGACGGGACTCCGGGTTCCGTACGGCCTCCCCAAGCGTGTTGACGATCCGTCACCCTGGCGGGGGGAGCGGTGTCATGTCGGAGACCGGGTCGTGGCGGACGCGTTCGGCGGGCAGGTTCATGGCGGCCAGTCGCCGTACGGTGGCGGTCACCATCGAGGGTGGGCCGCTCACATAGGCGAGGTGGTCCGACCAGTCGCCATAGCGGGCGAGCGCCTCCGCGACCGAACGGTCCTCGCCCGCCCCCGGGCCCTCGCCGATCACCGGGACGACCCTCAACCACGGGCAGGAGCGCTCCAGTTCGGCGAGGGCGGCCGTGTCGTACAGCTCGACCGCCGTCCGCGCGCCGATCAGGACGTGGACGGAGAGTCCGGCGGGCCGCCGCCCGGCCAGTTCCTCCAGGAGGGCCTTGGCGGTGGCCCAGCCGGTGCCGCCCGCCACGATCAGCACGTCCCGTGTCAGGTCGGCGTCGAGCGTCATGGTGCCCTGCGCGGGGCCCAGCCTCAGCGGCTCGCCCACACGGGTCCCCGCCACCAGCGCCTCGCTGACCCCGCCGGGACCGGTCATGCGGACGTGGAACTCCAGCTCTCCGTCGGACCGGGGAGCGCGGGCGAGGGAGTACGGCCGCCAGGTGTGCGGCAGCAGCGGGGACTCGATCCTCGTGTACTGCCCGGCCCGGTGGGGGAAGGACTCGGCGGTGCGGACCCGGATCACGGCGACGCCGGGGCCGCGCGGTTCGTGCCCGGTGACCGTCGCGTTCCAGTACGCGGGTTCGCCCACGGCCTCGTCCGCCCCGTCCACCATGGCCGCGACGGCGAACCGCACCATCCGCAGCCAGGCCCCTTCGAGTTCCTCGGTCCACCGGTCGCCCGCGCTGCGGCGCAGACCCTGGGCGAGGGCCGCCTCGAAGACCTCGAAGTGCACCGGCCTGACGCCGAGTTTGCGGTGGTCGCGGCCCATCCGGGCGCAGAAGGAGGCCACTTCGTCCGGCCGCTCCAGGTGCTCCACGAGGTACCAGAAGGCCCGTTCGAGATGGGCGCGCTGGAAGTCCATCGACTCGGGGAACAGGCCCCGGAGGTAGGGGTGCTGCTCGAACATGGCCTCGTAGAGGTGCCCGATGAGGGTACTGAAGGGGGTCACCAGCGGCAGATGGTGACGGATGGTCCACCGGTCGGCGGCGCCGTCGTGGCCGTGAGCGCGTCCGAGCCGCCGTGGTCCGTCGTCCGCCGGTCCACGGTCCGGCTCGGGTACGACCGGGCGGGCCGGGGCCAGCAGTCGCCGCCGGAGCCGCATCGCGTCCTGGCGTGCGAGGAGGGCGTGGTACTCGTCGTACGCGTCGCCCGGTGTCGCGGGCGGGGGTGACAACTGTCGGAGCATGGGTGTGGTTTCCGTCGGTCTTGTCGGGACGTGCCTGTCCCGTCGGGCGGGGCGGCGGCCGTCCGGTGGGCGGGTCCGGCCGGGGACGTGCGCGGGCTCCCGGCCGGGAGCGGGACGGAGGAGCCGACCGGGGCGGCGGGGGCGGTGACGGCGGAGCGCCGTGACCTGATGGCACGTCAGTGTCGCACCGCCGTGACGGCGCCGTCCGGCCGGTGCCGGGCGGCCCGTCCGGAGGGGCCGTTCGGCCCTGGCGTCCGGGGAGGCCCCCGCTCCGCGTCCGTCGCCGGGGACGCCCTGTGCGGTACTCAGGGTGGACATGGGTACGAACGCTCTGGCCGGAGGCCGGACGAGAGGTGAGGCTGGGGCCATGGACGAGAGACGGAAGAAGTTCGCACCCTTCGCCGCGACGGCCGTGGTGACGGCCCTGGTGGCGGTCGCGGCGTGGGCCGCCTGGCTGGGCTGGGACCAGCACCGTGATGTGCACCCGGACGGGTCGGTGACCGGACCGTACGAGGTGTGGCAGCTCGTGGGACTCGCCCTGACCCTGCTGGTACCGGTCTGCTGGGCGGCCCACCGGCGGCAGGTCGTGGCCGCCGCGTTCGGCACGTCGGCCGGACTGACGATCGCGTCCGCCGTCGACTGGTCCGACGACGCCAGCGGCCTCTTCGTGATCGGTGTGGGTATGGTCGCGCTGGGCGGTCTGGGGGCCGCCTTCGCCGTGGGCGCCCTGGTCACCTCCCTGACGCGTGCGCGCCGCTGAACCGCCCGCCGGGACGGGGAGCACCGGCCGGGGCCGGACGGCCCTTGCCGTCCCGCCTCCACGGGGCCGGACGGCCCCAGCGGGACCGCCGTGCCGACTCGTGACCTGCGGAATCGTAGGCTCGGTTCCGCAGCGGCAGACCGGACGCTCCCGTGAGCACGACTCCCCCGTCCCGTGCCGCCCAGGACGTCCCGAAGCCGGACGTGCGCCTCCTCCGAGGCCTGGAGGAGGTGAGGGAACGGGGACTCGACCGCCGCCTCCCGAACAGGCCCGGACGACCCGAGTGTCGCCGGATTCGCCTGCGGCCACCGGCGTTCGGCGCGCACACGGTGGCGTACGCGGCCTTCCAGGAGCTCGCCACCCACGTCTCGCACCGCGACACCGGACGCGGCCCCGGCGATCCAGTGTGCGACCGCCTCCTCGCCCGGGTCGCCGCCGACGACAACCCACACATGGCCTCCTACCGCAATCCGCTCGCGGCGGCCCAGCAGGAACCGGGCGGCTCCTTGGGCTCGTTGAGCACGCGGGCGGCCCGCTTCGACGAACGCCGGGCCGCCGTCATGACGCGCCGAGAGGCGGCCGGGCGCGGCGGGCGGTCCGGATCGTCCGGGCGGTCCGGGGCCTCCGGCCGTACCGCCACGTGAGGCCGAACGGCCCTTCCGCCGTGCCCGGTCCCGCCGTCTACTGGAGCCTCCGCCCACCCACCGCACTCCCCGAGGACACCCGTGAACGAGGCACCGGCCCACCCGGACGACCGGACGACCGGGGCATCCGCCGTCGGCCCGCGCCGGACGATCGAGCTCACCGCCGACGAGGCGCTGCGCCTGCTGGGCAGTGTGCCCCTGGGCAGGATCGTGTTCACCCGGCAGGCGCTTCCGGCGATCCGCCCGGTCAACCACCTGCTGGAGGACGGCGACATCGTCATCCGTACGCACGAGGGCTCCGCCCTGACGCTCGGCGCCCGGGAGGCGGGCACCCCGGGTGTCGTCGTCGCCTACGAGGCCGACCACATCGACCCCGCCACCCGGCTGGGCTGGAGCACGGTGGTCACGGGCTACTGCCACCTGGTGACCGACCCTACCGAGGCGAGCCGCTACCGCTCCCTGCTGGAACCCTGGTCGGACCAGCGCATGGACCAGGTCGTCCGCATCCGCCCCGACCTGGTGACCGGAATCCGGCTGGTCGACCCGCGCGAGGGGACAAGCGGATGATTCCACGGGCGAGTTGGAGCGGCCTGGGGTGAAGGTCGGCGCGCATCTCGTAGCGGGTGCGGAGTCGTTCGGATCGGTGGAGCAGGGCGAAGGCCCGCTCGACGACCCACCTCGCCCTGCCCTGACCGGATCCGTGGGCGGTGCCCCTCTGCGGGCGGTCTTCGGGGCGATGTCACGAACGCGGAGGAGGAGGCGGCGTTTGTCATCGCCGTGGCCTCGGTCGGGGTCTTGAGATTGCTGATCAGGCGTTCGACGGTGATGCGTTGTTCGTAGCACCCGGCGTCGTGGGCGACAGGCCGACCGCACGCGCCCGGCCGCGTCGTGGTGAGCCCGGACAGCCGCGAAGTCCACGCTGACCAGAGGGTGTCGAGCCGGCCACGGAGGGGGCGGCGATCACACGGCCCTCGTGTCCAGGGCCGGAGCGGCCCCGCGGGTACGGGGGCCACAAGGTTCCGGCCGCCGGGGCGGGCGTCGGCTCGGGAACACCCCCCGCGCGTACGGGGACGGACCCGCCGCGCCCCGCACCATCCCGGCGCGCGGCCGGTACCCGAGTGCCGGGGCGCGCCTTCCCCGTACGACCGGCCCGGGACACGAGGTTACGACCCCCGGCGTGGCCGAAAACGTATGGATCCTCCACAAGGCCGGAGACGGGCCGCCCGGGCACTCCCGCCACAGGGACGCGTCTGCGCGAGCTCGACGTATGCCGATTTGGTAGGCAAAACCATGACCAAAAGAGGCTAAAACTTAGGCTAGGCTAACCAAAGCAGCGTCTTCGTGGCCCCAGCACCGTCCGGTGCCGGGGCGCCTGTCTGACTGAGGAGTCGTCCGTCGTGCGTACCGTCCGTTTTCACAAGAGCGTCGTTGTGACCAGTACGGTCCTGTGCGCGGGTCTGCTGCTCAGTGCCTGCGGCACGTCCGACGAGAAGTCGGATTCGGCCAAGAGCCAGGGCGAGGTCACCATCACGACCGCCAAGGGCGAGATGAAGGTCCCGCTGAAGCCCGCCCGGGTCGCCGCGCTCGACAACACCTCCTTCCTCACGCTGAAGGCCTTCGGCATCAAGCCGGTCGCCGTGCCGAAGGGGCTGCTGCCCAACGAGGGCTTCGAGGACTGGAAGAACGACTCCTCCATCAAGGACGTCGGCACCCACCGCGAGCCCAAGTTCGAGGCCCTGAACGCGAGCGAGCCGGACCTGATCGTCGGTGGCTACCGCTTCACCGACCACCACGACAAGTTGGCCAAGATCGCCAAGACGATCGACGTGGCCCCGTCCGACGAGGCCAAGGGCGGCTACGTCAGCGCCCTCAAGACCCAGACCGAGACCCTCGGCAAGGTCTTCGGCCAGGACGCCAAGGCCAAGGAGATCGTCGGCGCCCTGACCAAGGCCGAGCAGGACGCGGTCAAGTCCACCCAGGGCGAGAAGGTCTTCCTCGCCGTCGCCAGCGCCGGGAAGGTCGACAACGGCGCCAGCCGGATCGGCCGTCTCTCGCAGCCGCTGAACCTGAAGAACGTCCTCGGCGCCGAGGGCGAGGACAGCACCTCCGTGCACAACGACTCCGGTCTCGCCCCCGAGACGATCGCCAAGCTCAACCCCGACTGGATGATCGTCCTCGACCGTGACGCCGCCGTGGGCGCCAAGGAGGGCACCGAGGCCGTCGCAGCGAAGACGGTCATCGAGGGCATGGACGCCTGGGACAAGACCACCTTCCGCGCCAAGGGCCAGGTCATCTACCTGGACAACGACTTCTACCTGACCGAGGGCATCCAGGCGTACACCGACGCCTTCGGCCAGGTCGCGACCGCCTTCAACGCCGCCTGATTCCTTCCGCTCCGGCCGCCCCGGCCCCCGACACGGGGCCGGGGCGGCCGTACACCTCCACCCGTCCCGGAAGCCCGATGCGCCGAATACCCCTGTTGCTGGCCACCCTCGGTGTCCTCGCCCTGGTCACCGTGTCCCTCTTCGTCGGCGGCTACGACATCGACCTGCGCGGTCTCTTCACCGACGCCGACGAGCGGGAGATGTTCTTCATCTCCCGGGTGCCGCGAACCCTCGCCCTGGTCCTGGCGGCGGCGGCGATGGCCGTCTCCGGTGTGATCATGCAGATGCTGGTCCAGAACCGTTTCGTGGAGCCGACGACCACCGGCACCAGCGAGTGGGCCGCCCTCGGCATCCTGCTCCTCGCCCTGTTCGCCCCGGCGGCCTCGCCCCTGGTGAAGATGGCCACCGCCAGCGCCTTCGCCTTCGCCGGAGCCCTCGTCTTCCTGGTCGTGCTGGGCCGGATCGCGCTCACCTCGCGGGTCATCGTGCCGATCGTCGGCATCATGCTGGGCGCGCTGGTCGGCTCGGTGACCCTCTACATCGCCTCGTCGCAGAATCTGCTCCAGATGCTCGCCACCTGGCGCTCCGGCGGATTCAGCTCCATCGTCCGCGGCAACTACGAACCCCTGTGGCTGGTCGGCGCCATCGTCGTCGGGCTGTACTTCCTCGCCGACCGGTTCACCATCGCCGGTCTCGGCCGGGACACGGCCACCAGTCTGGGGCTGCCGTACCGCCGGATCCTCTTCACCGGCCTGGTGATGGTCGCCCTGGCCACCGGCGTGACCACCGTCGTGATCGGCTTCATCCCGTTCCTCGGGCTGATCATCCCCAACCTGGTCTCGATGGCGCGCGGCGACGACGTCCGCGCCAACCTGCCGTGGGTGGTGCTCTCCAGCGTGGCGCTGATGATCGTCTGCGATCTCGTCGGGCGGACCGTCGTCTTCCCGCTGGAGATCCCGGCGACGGTGGTGCTCGGCGCCGTCGGCGCGCTCGTGTTCGTCATGATGATTCTGCGTCAGCGGGAGAAGGCTCATGTCTGAGACCCCAGTGCCCGCCGCCGCCCCGGCCCACGTGGCGGATCCCGCCGCCCCGGGCCCCCGGAGGCTTCCGCCGGTCGCGCGGATCGCCGTCGCGACCGTCCTCGCCGCCTGCGCCGCGCTCAGTTATCTCTTCCTCTTCATCGAGGGCTCGTTCGACTTCGCCTTCGAACGGCGGCTCACGATCTTCTGGACCATGGCCGTGGTGGCCTTCTGCCACGCCGTGGGCACCGTGGTCTTCCAGACCATCACCCACAACCGGATCCTGACCCCGTCGATCATGGGCTTCGACGCGGTCTACATCCTGATGCAGACCCTGATGGTGGCCTTCTTCGGCGGCGGCGTCCTCGCCGTCACCGACGGCATGCCGAAGCTGGTCACCCAGACCCTGCTGATGGTCGGCTTCACCATGCTGCTCTTCCGCTGGCTCTTCTCCGGCCGCAACGGCAGCCTCCATGTGCTGCTGCTGGTGGGTGTGGTCCTCGGCCTCGCCTTCCGCACCCTGTCGGACTTCCTCCAGCGACTGCTTTCACCCGCCGAGTTCGATGTGCTCTCGGCCCGGCTCTTCGGGCGGCTCACCAGCGCCGAGCCGGCGTATCTGCCGGTGGCGACCGTGGTCTGCGTGGCCGTCGGTGTCGTCGTCCTCCGGCGCTGCCACCGGCTCGACGCCCTGCTCCTCGGCCGGGACACCGCCACCAACCTGGGCATCTCCCACCGGCGCGAGCTGACGGTGATGCTGCTGATGGTCTCCCTGCTGATCGCGATGGCCACGGCGCTCGCCGGCCCGATGACCTTCTTCGGCTTCGTCACCGCGATCCTGGCCCACCAGATGGCGGGCACCCACCGGCATGCCGTCGTCCTCCCCCTGGCCTTCCTCATCGGCATGCTCACCCTGGCCGGCGGCCAGTTCGTGATGGAACACGTCTTCTACGCCTCCGGCATGCTCACCGTCGTCATCGAGTTCCTCGGCGGGGCGGTCTTCCTCGTCCATCTCCTCCGGAAGGGCACCCTGTGATCGAGTTCACCGACATCAGCAAGTCGTACGGCGACCACACCGTGCTCGGACCGGTCTCCGGGACGATCCCGGCGGGCGGTGTGACATCCCTCGTCGGCCCGAACGGCGCCGGGAAGTCCACCCTGCTGACCATCATCGGCAGGCTCGCCGAACCGACTTCGGGCACCGTCACCGTCGACGGTGTCGACGTCCACCGGGCCAAGTCCCGCGACGTGGCCCAGATCCTGTCCGTCCTCCGTCAGGAGAACCACTTCACCGCCCGCGTCACCGTACGGGAACTGGTCTCCTTCGGCCGCTTCCCGCACAGCCGGGGCCGACTCACCAAGGACGACATCGCCAAGGTGGAGGAGGCCCTCGACTTCCTGCACCTCGGCGACCTCCAGCACCGCTATCTCGACCAGCTCTCCGGCGGCCAGCGCCAGCGCGCCTACGTGGCGATGGTGCTCGCCCAGGACACCCGCTACGTCCTGCTCGACGAGCCGCTCAACAACCTGGACATGAAGCACTCCGTCCGGATGATGAGCCAGCTCCGCAGGGCCGCCGACGAACTGGGCAAGACCGTCGTCCTGATCGTGCACGACATCAACTTCGCCGCCACCTACTCCGACCGGATCATCGCCCTGCGCGACGGGAGGATCGCGGCGTCCGACACCGTCGACGGCATGATGCGGGCCGAGATCCTCAGCGAGGTCTTCGACACGGCGGTCCAGATCCACGAGATCGAGGGCAGGCGGACCGCCGTCTACTACCGCTGAACCGGCCGGCACGGTCCGCCGGGACACCACCGGGTCTTCCTGACCGGGGGTACCCCCGTTTGTCTTTCGTCAGGCCGGCGGTGCCATCACACGCATGCACACGGATTCACACGGATTCACACGGATTCTCTCGATAGACACGTCCACCGACAGCGCCTCCATGTCCGTGACCGACGGGAACGACAGCTCCTCCCACCGGAGCACGACCTCTACGGCCCCGGGCGATACCCGGACGTGGGGGGGGGGGGGGGGGGGGGGGGGGGGGGGGGGGGGGGGGGGGGGGGCCGCGGACCCGCCCGGGAGTCGGGGAGGGCGGGCCGTTTCGGACCGGGGTGGTCGGGCTGGCCGCGCGGGGAGCGGAGCGGGCCCGTCCTAGACGTT
>NZ_JBIWNI010000043.1:0-25784 GCF_044767145.1 Streptomyces sp. NPDC101490 | reverse complement strand
CCGCTACGACAAAACCCGCGAGTCCTACGAAGCGGCCCTCACCATCGCGTCACTCCTGATGTGGATATGACCCTTTGAAGACACGCCCTAGCCGACCGAGCGCCGCAGCCCGGCGGCGATACCCGGCCCTTCGACGCCCTGGTCGTCTCCGTCCATCCGGGCGGCAACATCGAACTCACCGAGCTGAGCGCGGTGCGGGCCCGCTGGCCGCACCTGGACCGCCTGCCCGACGGCGGGTTCGTCGTCGCAGCATCCCGCACCCGCCGGTACGAGGACGCCGACCAGGTCCAGGTCTTCGACGCGCTCGGCCGCGAGACCTCCTCCTTCTCCGTCGGGGACGCCATCGAGCACCTCCTCGTGGACGAGGCCGGGCACATCTGGGTCGGGCACTTCGATGAAAACCCGGCCGGAATCCGCCGCTGGAGCCCCACAGGCCACATCTACTGGACGTCCGACGGCGCAGGCATCCCCGGACTCTTCGACTGCTATGCCCTGAACGTGTCGGGCACCACCGCCTGGGCGTGCACGTACACGCACTTCCCGCTCGTCGAGATAAGCCCCGACCGGCCCGTGAGGGTGTGGCCGAACCAGGTACGGGGCGCCAAGGCAGTGGCCGTCCACGGCGAGCGGGTCGCCTTCTACGGCGGCTACGGCGAAGAGGTGGACCGGCTCACCCTCGGAGAGCTCACCGCAGCATCCGTCGAGCCAACGGACGTCAGCCTACTCACCCTGCCCGACGGCCACCTCCCCGGCCGCCGCCGCGCCGTCGGCCGAGGAAGCAGGATCTACGTCCAGGCTGAGCCGTTCACCGCGTGGGGCGTTTTTGACCTCAGTAGCTGAGCCCCCGAAAGGAGTTGCCGCAGCGCGTGCCGGCGAGGATCCAGACGGTCTTCGACGCGCCGCCCGGCGCTCTTCTACTGCGCTGGCCCTCTAGCTTCACCTGCGGGCCGATTCCGTGCATCGGAGTTGTCCATCCGTGCCAGGTACCGTGCTCAGTCACAGCTGCCGGTGTAAGCTGGACGGCCGGACGCTCCCTGTCCCGTCTCCGTCGATCTGGTCCCCGTCTCAGATGACCTGGTCCCACCAGGCCAGATTGATCGAGATGCCCTGGTCGGCGGCGGGGCGCGCGGGACGCATTCGCTGCTCCGGGACCAGATCGTCTGAGATTTTCGAGCTAACGGCGTCTCAATCGATCTGGTAGCCGCAGGTCACAACCCTGACCTCGGACCAGATCATCCGAGACGGGACACTCCCGCGTGCGGCGAAGGCCCCGGTCGTTCATCGGCCAGGGCCTTCACCGTCATGGAACGGGGTCAGACCCGTTCGGGGACGAGGAGGCCCCAGCCGGGGTCACTGTCCCCGACGAGGGGTCGACCAGGGCCTGTCTCCTTGAGCCCCGCATATGTGGTTCGCGCAGTTCGACCCACCGGTGGCAGGGTGCCGTTATGGATCAAGCAGAGGTATTGCTCATCGGGGGGCGCGCGGGCGTCGGTAAGACGACAGTGGGGTGGGAAGCTCAGCGCGTCTTCGCGCCGCGATGGTTGCTCACTGCGTAGTCGAAGGCGACTTCATGGGGCAGGCACATCCCGCTCCGGAGGGGGATCCCCGGCGCAGAATGATCGCGGAGCGCAATCTGACGGCGCTCTGGTCGAACTACGCCGAGCTCGGGTACCGCCGCTTGATCTACACGCAGACCGTGAGCGTGCTGGCTGAGAACGCGGCCATGTTCCAGCGCGCCATGGGCGTGAATGTCAGGATCGTGCGGGTTGTGCTCAGCGCCTCCGATGCCACCGCTCGTGAGCGGCTGACCGGTCGGGAACTGGGCTCGGAGCTGGAGCACGAACTGCAGAGCAGCGCCCGTAAGGCGCGGATTCTGGATGAGCAGACGCCTCTCGACACGGTGCGGGTGGCGACCGACGGGCGTCCAGTGGTGGACATAGCGCGCGAGGTGTTGGGCGCTACCAGCTGGCTGCCCAGCACCTCCGGCTAGTGCTCCGACCGCATAGACTTCTCAATGCCGTTGTCAAGCCGCGCGGGTGTTGTCCGGACGGGGCTACGCAGCTGATTCAACGCTTACCGCAATGGCTCGGTTCCGGAGGTGAACCGCCAGGACTTCCATCTCGACGAGCGTGCCGATGAGACCGGTCTCGGCGAGTTCCGTTGCCCGCGCTCGTGCTTCGCCCAGGGACAGTTCACGTGCATCGCGGAGGGCCTGCAGCACTGGAACAAGGCTCGGCACGTCACCAGACAGGCGCAACCGCGCCGGCCCGTGTGCTTGCAGCAGCACCTCTCGAATGTTCTCAGGCGTGACGAGGCCGCTGCCTTCCTCGCACCATGCGTTCGGGCAGTCTGCGCATCGTCCTTCGGTGCCCCAACAGAGCATGCCGTGGTCGAAGGATTGGCCGACATCGCAGGTCGTCGTGCCTCCGCAGGAACTGCACCGGCCTGTGACCTGTACTCCTTGCGTGATCACAGGAATCTCCTCAGCGTCATGAGTCAGTGCTGATGGGATCTTCCCTGAGAAGTCGGCTTGGGTCGATCAGGTTCGCGATCAGCATGAGGTTCTATTGGGCGGCGACTGATGCTGTCGGCGTACACGTGAACGTGCCCAGTCACGTACGGATGAACGTGCCCGCCTGCGGACGTACTCAGGAGTGATCGTGGGCAGTCTGCTGTCGGCCTGTGAAGGGTGGCGGAGGGTGGCTGACCGTGGTTTTGGACCCGAAACGATGAATGAAGCTTCGACGTTTCCGCGGGCTGTTCGAGTCCGGGGCGATGAGCCTGTCGGAGATCGCGAAGGAGACCGGGCTCAACCGCCGCACGGTCCGCAAGTACCTGTCCTCTGAAGCTCCGGTCGCCCTGCCCCGTCGGGCCGCGCCCGGACATGGCCGTCGGCGGAAAGTCGATGCGGTCGCGCCGCTGATCGACGCGATGCTGCGGTCCGAGATCCTGATCAAAGGCGCCGTGGTGCACGAGCGGCTGGTGGCCGAGTACGGCTTCACCGGCACCTACCAGCGGGTGAAGCTCTACATGCAGGAGGCACGACCCCGTATCGCCGAGGAACTGGGCATCAGCCCGGGCGAACTGGCCGGCCTGCACCGCAGGTTCGAGGTCCTGCCCGGAGCACAGGCCCAGGTCGACTGGGGAGATGAAGGCCAGATCCTCGCCCACGTCGGCATCCCGAAGGTCTACTCGTTCCACATGACCCTGTCCTACTCGCGGGATCCGTTCTGCTGCTTCACCACCAGTCAGGACCTGGCCACCTTCTTCGACTGCCACCGGCAAGCGTTCGCCCACTTCGGCGGGGTCCCGATGTCGATCGTCTACGACCGCACCAAGACTGTCGTCCGCAGGCACGTCGCCCCGGGCGAGGCGGTGCCACTGCACCCGGAGGCGGTCGGGTTCGCAGGACACTACGACTTCGACATTGACGTGCTGGCCGCCTACCGCCCCACGGGGAAAGGCCGGGTTGAACGGCAGGTTTTGATCGTCCGCGACCATGTCCTTGCCGGACGGTCGTTCTCCTCCATCGAGGAGCTGGACTCCGCCTTCAATGCCTGGGTGCCATTGCGCCGGGCGAAGTCCCACGGCACCCACGGCGAGGTGATCGGGCACCGCGCAATCCGCGACCACGTGGCCCTGCGGCCGTTGCCGACGACGCCTTATGTGGTCACTCAGCGGCACCTTCGCTACATCGGCAAGGACTGCCTGGTCGCCTTCGACGCGAACCTCTACTCGGTGCCGGCCCGCAAGGTCCGCCCACGTCAGCTGGTGGAAGTCAGGGCCACGAAGTCCCAGATCAGCCTGCATTCCACCGTCCCCGACACCAACGGCGACACCCTGCTGGCTATCCACCCAAGGGCCGTCGGCCGCGGAGCCTGCGTCGTCGACGAGAAGCACTGGGACGGCCTTCCCGACGGGGAGAACCGGCGGACCACCACCGGTGACGTTCCCTCGCAGCCCCGTCACCAGAACGCACTCAGCAAGGAATCGGCCGACTCACTGACGGCTCTCCTGAACCGGGCCGCGGCCGTCCGCGTCGAGGTCGGCCGCAGACCCTTGTCGGTCTATGACGAACTGACCGGGACCCGTCCCTTCACCACCCACCCCACGCAGGAGGAGCCCAGTTGAGCGAGCTGGTCAGCACCCGCATCCGCACCACCGCCGCCAGGCTCGGCCTGCCCCACCTGGCCGAGAGTTTGAACCAGTACGCCGGCCGGGCGGACGAGGCGAAGATGGGCTACCTCGACTTCCTCGACCTGGTCCTGGCCGAGGAACTCGCCGTTCGTGACGACCGGCGCTTCCGCCAGGGCCTGCGGCTGTCCAAGCTGCCGCACCACAAGACGCTCGATGAATACGACTTCTCCTTCCAGCCCGAACTCGACCCCCGCAAGATCAAGGACCTGGCCACCCTCGCGTTTGCCGAGGCCAAGGGCAACGCGGCCCTGCTGGGACCGCCCGGGGTGGGCAAGACCCACATCGCGGTCGCTCTCTCGGTCGCCGCCTGCCGCGCTGGCTTCTCGGTCTACTTCACTACCCTCGACGACATGGTCCGCCAGCTCAAGGCCGCCGAGGCAGCCGGACGCCTCAACAGCAAGCTCCGCACCTACCTGAGGCCCGGCGTCCTCGTAGTCGACGAGGTCGGCTACCAGCCGCTGGAGCGAGCCGAAGCGAACCTGGTCTTCCAGGTGATCTCCAAGCGCTACGAAAAGGGTTCGATCATTCTGACCTCGAACAAGACCTTCAGTGAATGGGGGCAGGTATTCGGTGACGAGGTCCTCGCGACGGCCATCCTCGACCGGCTCCTGCATCACTGCGACGTCGTCTCGATCAACGGGCCGAGCTATCGGCTGAAGAACCGGCTCGCCGCCATCGAACGCGACACCAGCGCCGCTTGATCACACCAACTGCCCGACACGCATCGTCCTCCCGCCGGCTTCCTAGACGGGCCGGCGGGGAGACAGAGCCGCTCGGGCACGCCAGAAATCCGCGTTGCGAGGGTCGGTGAGCCATCCGATCAGACGCTCAGCACCTGCTTGGAAGGCGCGAGGCAGTGAGATCTCTTCACCGACAACAAGCCTGAGGGCGTCGACGTCATGGCTAGCGTGATCGGTGTCGCACCAACAGGCCACGTTCACCGCCGCATCGACCGCGAGCTGGCCGAAGTCTGTCCACACCACTTGAAGCAGGAACTCCAGCTGATCACCCCCGTCCGCATGCTCAATGACATCCAGGCCGAGCACAATAGGCGTCCACGGCCGCGGGCCCGGGAAGACCCCGTGATCCAGTGCCCACTCCCACTCAGCCTTGTCTCCGTCTGCGCGAGCCGCATCAACTGCACGGGCGGCTTGTTCCAGGGATCCCACATCGACAGGTGACAGGTGGGGGAAGAGCGTGGTCAATGGGACATCGTCGAAGGCGCCTCGCATGAGTCGATCATGCGTTCTATCTGCCGCCAACAGCAAGGGCCCTCCGCCCTGACCTTTCCCATCGCACGACCGATCCTGACGATCACCAAGCTGAGCACGTTCATCCGTACCTGGCTGAGCACTTCAACGAGTACGCCGACAGATGCTGGTGGCGTGAGTTCGTAGGGCCGCTTGTCTCGGAGAAGTGCCCACAGGACGTTGACCCGTCGCCGGGCCAGCGCCAGAACTGCTTGGGAGTGCTTCTTGCCTTCGGCTCGTTTGCGGTCGTAGTAGCGGCGTGATTCCGAGCAGCAGGTGATGCTGCTCATGGCGGAAAGGAACAGGGCCCGTTGCAGACGTCGGTGATATCGTTTCGGGCGGTGCCGGTTGCCGCTGACCTTGCCTGAGTCTCTGGGAGTGGGTGCCAGGCCAGCGTACGTCTCCAGGCGATCAGGGCTGCCGAAGAGAGCCATGTCGCCACCGATGGTGGCCAGGATCTCAGCTCCGAGCAGGTTGCAGATCCCGGGCATGCTGACGATGACGGCTGCCTGGCTGTGGGCGCGGAAGGAGAACTCGACCTGCCGGTCGATCTCGCTGATCTTCTCGTTGAGCACGACCACGTCACGAGCGAGCGTGGCGACCATGACTGCGACCGTCTTCTCTCCGGCCACGCTGGTGTGCTGCCGCTCTGCCGCCTCGATGGCGGTACGGGCCAGGGCTCCGCACCAGCGGAGTTTCCAGTTCCGGAGCCACTGTTCGAGCCGGCTGGCACCGAGCCGACGACGTATGGCCGCTGGGGTCTGGTAGCCGGTGAGGAGGACCAGGGGACCGTGGTTGCTCAGGTCGAGGGCGCGCTCGTAGGCGGGGAAGATGCCGGTCAGGAGGCCACGCAGGCGGTTGACGGCTCGGGTGCGGTCGCAGACCAGATCGGCGCGGCGGCCGGTGAGCAGACGGAGCTTGATGATGGCTTCGTCAGCGGGCCTGATCGTCTGCAGATCGCAGCGCATGCGGGCTTGGTCGGCGATGACGTGTGCGTCACGGGCATCAGTCTTCCTTCGCCGCGGTAGCCAGCCGTGGCCCGGTTCACGGTCCGGCCGGGGATGTAGCGACTCTCCTGCTCGTGGTTGAGCAGGAGAGCGATGACGAGAGCAGCACCGCCGTCGGCGAGGTCGATGGCCCAGATCACCTCGTCGCCCAGGGCGAGAACATCGGTGATCAGCTGCAAGAGGTCAGGCTCGTCATTGGCTACCCGCCTCGATAACAGCTTGGTGCCCTCCCCGTCGATGGCGAAGCGGTGGTGGTGGCCCTTGCCGGCATCGATGCCGGCCCAGACGCGATTCATCTTCATCCCGAGTCAGTCGTTCTGATTCCCTGCAGACGACCTCACCGGCGTTGTCCTACTCAGCGATCTACTCGCAACTCTCAATGAGCGGCCCGGTCGTCGGTGGGGTTCCGGGCGGCCAAGTCTGTTCAGCCACGAGCGGCGACACCTCAGTAGCCCCTCCCAGAACCCCCAGGCGACAGGACCCTACGAATGGCCCGATCAACCCGCCTAGAAGGTAGGACACCTCAGGCGCCTATCTCGTCAAGCCAGAACTCCGTGGGCGCTTGGGGAGTCGAACAGTCGGTTCGCTGGCTTGGCTTGCCCCACGGATCTCTGGTTGCGCAAGAGTACGTCTGACGCAGAGTGTGGGGCGTATCGCGGCAGGACGGGGAGTGGCAGGTGAGCAGCACGGATCTGGCCGCAAAGGAAGCGAAGATTGCTCGGTTCTTCCGGGACTACCCGCGGGTGGTTGGTGCCGGCCGTGGCCATCCTGCCCTCCGCGGGTGTCAGGAAGTTCGCTGGTCCGAGTTCCCGGAATGCCCTGCTGCGATCCCGGTGCTGCTGCACGGTCTCCTCGATCAGGCCGCCGCAGCGGAGGCCAAACGGGTACTCACCGACTCCATTCTCAACAGCGTCAGAGAGATGAACGCGGCCATGCAGGCTGTACTGCCGTTCCTGTTCCGCCTAGGCACTGTCCGGCGGATCAGTGTGAGAACTCTGTCGACGAGGCAGGCTAGCTATCCTCGCGTTATGAATAGTCACGCGTTCGAGCTGATATGGGGAGGCGTCGCTCTCGTGGGCGGGGGGCTCCTAGCCGCTAACGTCCGAGGGGTGGCCGACCGGTTTCAGGCGATGTCCTACGCCTACCGATCATGGCCCGGCAGCGTCACCACATGCAGAGTGATCGGAGGCGTCTTCGCCTTCGTGGGGGCGGGGATCCTTATTGCCGCCGGAGTCTGAACCGCACGTGGTGCGATGGCGCTTGCGCTGTTCCCTGACCTTGACGGTCAGGGCCTGAGCCGGAGCCGAGGTCCGGGAAGCGGTCCCGGACCTCCTCGATCCGGTCTTTAACTTCGCCTCGCGGTCCGGGTCCGGGAATTCCTTCCACGTCTTGGTTCTCTGGAAGGTGACACCGCGGCGGGCGAGCAGGCAGCGTAAGGGCCCACGGCCGATGCGGATGATCCGGCCGTGGATCTTCTGCAGGTGGAAGGCGCAGGTCATCGGACCTTCACTGAGATACCCAGAGCCGCTGCCACCCAGCCTTCAGAGGGCGGTACGCCCTCGGCTGTTCCATTGACCAGCCACGAACCGTTCCACCCGACGTTCCACACCTCGCCGAGCGAGTTCTCGAACTCCACGAAACTTCCGGGAGCGCCTTCAAGGAGCCCAAGCTCCCTCAGCAGCACGTCGTGAGTGGTGAAACCGCGGGACGGACCCACACTGCCGCCCTTGGTCCTGGTGTTCTCATATCGCATCCGCAGGTACGGGACCGGGGGCCGGGAGATGATCGTCGGCCGTAGCATGCGCTTGAATCGTAGAACGGCCTCCTCCAAGTTCTCGTCCCCGCGAAACTCGCACTGGTATGCCGGAAAGACAGCTGAGACGACCTCGTTCAGGCTCTCGTTCCGCCCGTGGTGGTAGCCGTGCACGGGCGGTGCAGCCGCTGCCACCGAGTCGAACCGGTAGGTTCCGTATGAGAATCCGGTCGCGACCGTGAACGGCTTGGCACCTGGCTCGCGCCCAAGGCTGTGGTGTCGCGCAAACTCAAGAACGGACCTGGTCAGACCTTCGTCGTGGACGTCGAGCGAGTTCATTTGGTAGGCCCAACGTCCGTCGACATCCATGGCCAGGAAGAACATGAAGCGCGACCTGGGCGACCATCGCCAGGCCGTGGGCAGGCCAGCTACTTCCTCGGCGTTCCCAATCTCCGCGACTGCCTGTTCGATGTTCATGCCCGTCATCTTCTCCTCCTGCGCCAGCTGCGTGATCAGGCGAGGGGACAAGTCTGGTTGACAGGATTCTCGGCACCGACGGTCACCGCTGTCCTTGTTGGCTGAGTGGTCGAGCGTCCGGTGGACACCAAGCTCTCACACCCGGGCCCTGCTGGACTCCTCCTCCAGCAAGGTGACCTTCCAGGGGGGCGAAGCGCGGCGCTACTTGATCAAGTGAAAATCAGGGCGTTGCAGCCAGGTCTGCAGAAACTCCACGTCCCCATCGTGTCGAAGCCACCGTCCACCGCCCCCGGTGTCATAGGAGACCTCCGCGAGTTCTCCCGGGAGAACTGACGCCAGTGCTCTCGCCCGCTCCAGCACGCTCTCGGCCCGCGCATCCTCTCCCATCCCATGCTGGAACGGCAATCAAGGGGCCGTCGAAGTCGACCAGGGTGTTGAGGCGGCGGGCGAGAGCAAGTGCCAAGTGGCCAAGCAGCGCATGGTTCACCGAGCCCGAGCAGCCGGCGCCGACTATCAGCCCCTACGCCGACGGACGCGAGAAGGCCGAGTAGTCCTCGTCCTCGGCAGGCTTTTCCTCATCCTCCGACAGGAGGAACACCCCGACGCAGACCGGATCGAAGGCCTGCAGGCCCAGAGCCGTACCGTCTCGTACCCAGAAATCCACGTCCCCGCTGACCCTGGTTTCCACCGGGTCGCAGAAGGTCTCCAACCACGGGACCACGTCAGACAAGATGTCCGCGAACCTCTGTGGTTCGAAGAGCCACAGTCCGACCGCCGGTCCTGACATACAGTCCCCAGAGCCGCGTGGCCCAGGTGCCACCGGGACCCGGTTCTACCAGCTTCCGGCGGCGGACGCCTGATTGTTTTGGGGCACAACTCAAGCTCACATGTGGCCTATCGCACTGAGCATGTCTGTGGATCTTGGATTGAGCTGCTGGATTGCCAGGTGCTGTGAGAACGCTCCGCTCGCGGTTCTCAGTGCAACTGGCCTTTGCGGAATCGGGGGCGTGAGGCGGAGCCGTCCCGAGGTCGACGTAGGCTCACGGGTTGTGAATCACCTGGGTGAGGTTCGAAAGACGCGCTATCTGGTCCTTCACGACTATGGGATGTGGGGCCTGTGGTGGTGGGTGTGGGCTGAGTCCGCAGAGGAGATCGTGCGTGTTTGTGCCGGTAGAGGGGGTCCTGGGTTCCGAGGGTGGTATAGATCCGGGCAAACCGTCGGCTCAGCTCCGCTGTCGTGGCCAAGCCAAGTAGGGCTCTTCGGGGTCGATGGTGCGGACGGGAGGGTTGAGGATCAGGTTCGCGAGCACCGAGATCTCGGGGAAGGCCGCGAGTTGGTGACGGTCCTCAGCGGAAATCCTCTTGCTGACGGGGTGCCTCGATCCGCAGCTGACACAGGACAAGGAGACAGCGGTATGACCCAGCCGGAGACACCGGGGCCGGAACTGACCGCCCTGGGGAGTGATTGCCCTCTTCGGCGGAACGGTGGCCTGGCGGGGGCCGAACCCGGACGATCCGTTCCGCAGCACGGACGGGGAACCCGAGTGCTGTCCTACCCCGGCGGCGTCATCGCCGCCGCGACCGACGGCGGCTGCACGATGCCGCGCTGGCGAGCGTGACCCACACCCCCAGCAGCATCAGTCAGCTCACCCGCCGCAGGACCCGTGGCAGCGCGGCACCAGCGAGAACACCAACCGGCTGCTACGGCAGTACCTCGCCACGGGAGCGGACCTCCGCACGTTCAACCAGGCCGACCTGGTCGCCATCGCTCACGAGCTCAATCACCGTCCGCGCAAGACCCACGGGTACCGCACTCCGGCGGAGGTCTACGCTGACCTTCTGAACAGCGGTGATGCGCTGACCGCTTGAGCTCGCCATCGTTTGACGACACCCCGCTCAAGAGAAAGCGATGGCTGCGCCGGTCGAGACCGAGAGCTTCGCAGCGTGGAGGAGCCGAAAGCACACGTAGGACTCGACGCGGTAGCGCCGCCACCCCGCGGCGGCCGGATCCTCGGCGTCCGCAGCGTCGGAGACGCCCTCGGAGTGCGGATCGAGGTCTTCTGGAAGACCGAGGGCTTCAGCGAGTCGACGGGTTTCCCCCAGCAGTCGCACCGAAGAGCCCAGATAGCCGCCCGGTGCCATGCTGTCGACGATGACTTGGGCAAAGTCGACGGGAACGTAGTAGCCCTCGCAGTCCGAATGATGGACCAGATGATCGAACGGTCCAGGAGGATCACTCGGCAGAGCCTTGTACACCTCGCTCAGGAGCGGGTCGCCAGTTGCCCTCTGGGTCCTGTCGAACGGCTCGGGCAGGCGCCCACTCGCTGCAAGGTGGACGGCGAGCCGGCGAACGGTGTGCAAGCCCGAGTAGCCCCACGCATCGAACTCCGCGCCGTCCTCATCATCAAGATCGGGCTCAGTCCACTGTTGCGCTCCCGCACGCTCCAGTAGCTCACCGATCGCGACGAAGTCAGCGCGGACCATCTCGGTGTATTCCTCGTCATCGGCATCGACGAGGGCTCCGACGACTATGTTCAATCCCATGACCCGATCTTGCCATCGGCGATCGGACGACCACATCTTGCCCTGATGCCGAGGTCACGCCGCCCGGCCGTAGCCGTCGGCCTCCGGCTGACCATCTCCGCGCAGCGGGCTGAAGTCGACATCCAATGGCACGGCCGACCTCTGGGAACCGGCCGGTCCGCCCCCGCGCGCTGCGGCGACCGTGTGGTCCCTGAAATGCGCCAACTGCGGGCCCGTTCCCTCGTGAGGAGGGAGGCGGGCCCCGGCGGTGCGTCGGCGCACTCGTCGCTCTGTCTCCGGCCACGGCGGTCACGTCCGCGCCCGCCGCCCTGATCCGCTCCCGCGCGAGTTCCGCCAAGCCCTCGTCGATCTCCACGCCTGTCACGAACCCGGCCCGGTGCGCGCGGCCGCGAGCGCGGCGCTCCGGCCCGCGCCGGCCTGTCGCCAGTGCGGGCACGTAGACCTCCCGGTCACGTGCCCTTCCGCTCCGGCTCACCCGAGCGAACACACCGGGCGGGGTACCGGAGGGCGCCGCGCCGACGAGCCGATGCCGCGCGCCCCTCTGCGTCGTGTCCGCTCGCCCGGCGCAGCGCTGCTCACGCCCTGGCAGGGCGCGTCGGCAGGGTGCGACTGCAGCGCGGGCGGGCGGCTGTCCGATGGATCACCAGTAGTGGCGGCGGCCTCCGACAGCGTGCCCCAAGGCCCCGAGCGCCCACAGGACAACGCCGACACCCACCAGGACGATGCCGATGGTCCACAGGATGCCGATGCCGGCGACCACGCCGATGATGAGGAGAATGAGCCCGAGGATGATCATGGCGCCTCCGCTGCCGGGTTGCCCCCTCTCCTTCCAGGGTTGACCTGCCAGGCCGGGAAGACAACAGGAGCCGGCACTGCGGCCAGGATCTTCCGCACGCCGACGGCGCTGATCGCTCCTCCGGGCCTTATCGCCGGAGGAGCGATCACGGCCGTGCTGCGGAACCTCGCGAGGATGGCTACAGAACACCGCCCGGCACCGCGACCTCCTCTTCCCCGCCGGGGCAGACAGAGCCCACTCGAGGAGGGAACACCACTGGGTGCCCTCCAAGGGCCGTCGACCGCGGTCGGCGGTGCCTCTCCCCCCTCCAGGAGAGCGGTGACGTCCTCCGGCCGCCCTTCAGCGGTCGATGCTCGCCCGTGCGGTGCGTACGAGGCCGGCGTCGTCGCGCATGATCCCGGGGGGGGACATCGGCATCGACTCGGCCCTGGCCGTGGCCCTCGCCGCACGAGCAGACGCTCCACCGTCCTTCTCGATCTTCGGAGCGACCCGGTCCAGGATCTGCGCAGTCTCGTCCAGGACCCCGGCCGGGATGAGGGCGAGGGGGCGGTCCGGTTCCGTGATGGCGTCGCCGATCTCGCAGATCAGGTCGATGGCGTGCTGCCCTGTCGGGGAGTCGCCGTTGGTGGTGGCGTACTTCGCGGCCTGGGCGAGCGCCATCAGGGCCTGTCCGGTGACGGTCCGGGCGGTGGGCACCCTGCGAGGGTCGGGACGGAAGGGCCGGATGCCGTGGGCGCTTCCCCCACCGTCGGTGGACTCGGCGCCGACTCTGGCGATCCGGTCAGCGATGACCGCAGGGGTCGATGTAGCACAGGGCGGAGCGGGGCTGGATGCCCATCCGTTCGGCGACGGTGGTCACCGCGTGGGCGAGGACATTGCGCACGGCGACGGGCACCACGTCCAGGCCGCGGGTGAGCAGTTCGGCTTCGGTCTGCATGAGGAGGGTCTTGAAGCCCTGGGTGTTCTTGATGTCCGCCACGGAAGCGAGCCTACGGCCTGTCCCGGGGAAGGCCGTCGATCCTGAGCGGCAGGTTCTGGCCAGCGGCTTCCCGGGGAGGGGCGAGGTGTCGTGCGGTGGGGCGGGGGTGACGGCAGCCAGAGCACGGTGGGCGTGCCTTCCCTGGCATCCGCGTGGGCGGGGCACGGGAGCGGGGGCTGCGGACAGTCACGGATCCCGGCTTCAGCCCCGGTAAGGCAGACGAGTTACGGGCGGCGGCCGTGGTGGTGAAGCCGGGCTGCCTCGAGTTCGAGGCCCCCGGAGGAGGTGCTGGGCGAGGCCGTCATGCGTCGGCCGTTTCTTGGTTCAAGGCCGGACCTTGCAGGCTGGTGTCAGGGGTCCTGGTGCCCGGTGGCCTGGGCGCTTGGCCGTCACCTACGGCTGGTTCTCCTCGTGGGATGATTTCGTCATGGTGAGTCCCAGTTCATTCCGTCACATGTCGTGGAACAGCAGTTCTTACGGACTGGGGATTGAGACCGGTACGACGGACGATGCCGGGCTCCAGGCGGTGCTGGGTGCGGTGTGGGAGGCCGCGGGCGTCGAGGGGTGCTTCAGTGACGGCGGCCGTGAGCCTGAGGAGCAGGAGCCCGTTGCCTGCACGGTCGCGGCCCTCGCCGAGTTCGGCCGTCTCCACGGCCGGGCCCGGATGCCGGCGGGGCAGTGGATGGCGTGTTCGTGCACCGTGGTCCGCGGTGGCGGCGGCACTGACTGGCTGAACTTCGACATCCCGCTCAGCGCGCTGGACCTGGCGGGTGTGGCGTACTGGGACGGCCGGCCGTTCTTCAGGTCCGCGGTCATGGACGACTGGCTCGCGGCCATCGGGATCGCCAGCTTCAAACAGGCGAGGTTCAGCCTCGGGGTGATCGGCTGGGAGGTTTCGGGGATGGCTGACGCGGTCACCGTCGCGGGTGAGATGCCGCAGAAGCGCGGCATGGGCTACCTGGTTCCGCGTGACGGAAACCTGCACTACGGCGCGGCCAACGACTGAGCCCGGACCCGGTCAGCGTGTGCACCGAGCTGTTCGGCAGTCCTCCGCCCTGCCCCAGTCTCCGGACGGACGCAAGGCCCACCGGATCCACATTGACCGGGCCAGGGCGGCCCGCACCTCCTGAGTAACACCAGCCTCACATTTGTCCATCTGTGCCCCCCTGCTGCTGTCTGTTCCAGACCGCGGGGATAGGTACCACCCAGCCACATGGAGGCCCACGTGCCAGTACCGCTGTCCGCCTTCCCCAAGAGCTCCTTCAGGTCCGCCCGCATGGGAGACACTTCCAGGCCTCATCTGCTGGCCGAGCGCTGGGAGGGCACCGAGGGCCACTACAGCCACCTCCGGGTGCTCTACGGCGCCGCCGCTCTCCACCGGCCCGAGCTCGCCCCGGACGCCGGGATCGTCGCCTGGTGGGGAGGCCATGCCGAAAGCCTGCGGCGTAGGCATGGTGAAGCTGCCGGGGTATAGGTAGGCACCTCCCTCCTTGATCGATTTCGTGGTGACCGTGAGAACCATCCGCAGTCGCCCTTCCCGCCGGACAGCCAGTCCGGCGGCGGGCAGGTCCGTTGTCGACCGAGGGCTGTCGGATGGGGCGGAGGCCCCGTAGTAGTCCGAGCGGGCGAGAAGCCCGTACATGGCGAAGGGGGCCAGCAAGTCAGCAGTAGAAGTTACTGGAAGGTCAGGAGGATATCGCCGGTGAATACCGACGAACTTGAGCACGCCGTGTATCAGGCGGAGCGCAGGGTACTGAAGATCCAGACCAAGCTGCACTGTTGGGCCCGTGATGATCCTCATCGCAGGTTCGATGACCTCTTCAATCTCGTCGCCGACCCCGCCTTCCTTCTCGTGGCGTGGGATCGGGTACGGGGCAACAAGGGTGCACGCACGGCCGGGGTGGACGGGCGCACAGCCCGTTCCGTCGAGGCCAGGCAGGGCGTCGAGGACTTCCTCGAAGGGCTGCGGTCGCAGGTGAAGGACCGCAGCTTCCAGCCGCTGCCGGTGCGGGAACGGATGATCCCCAAGGCGGGCGGCAAGCTGCGCCGTCCGGGGGTCGCCACCGTGACCGACCGGGTGGTCCAGGCATCCGTGAAGCTGGTGCTGGAGCCGATCTTCGAGGCGGAGTTCCTCCCGTGCTCCTACGGGTTCCGCCCGAACCGCCGGGCTCATGACGAGGTGGCCGAGGTGCGTCACATGACGTCCCGCTCGTATGAGTGGGTCGTGGAGGGCGACATCAAAGCCTGCTTCGATGAAGTCTCGCACCCGGCCCTGATGGACCGGGTGCGCAGACGGTCGGGGACAAACGCGTTTTGGCGCTGGTGAAGGCGTTTCTCAAAGCGGGCATCCTCGGTGAGGACCATGTGCTGCGAGAGACCAGCGCCGGAACCCCGCAGGGTTCGATCCTCTCGCCGCTGCTGAGCAACGTGGCCCTCTCGGTCCTGGACGAGCACATCGCCCATGCCCCGGGAGGTCCCGAAGTCAGTGCGAGTGAACGGGCCAAGCGTCGTCGTAAAGGTCTGCCCAACTACCGGCTTATCCGGTACGCGGACGACTGGTGCCTGGTTGTTTCAGGCACCGAAGCCGACGCGGAAGCCCTGCGCGAGGAGATCGCCGGAGTCCTCTCTGTGATGGGCCTGCGCCTGTCTGCGGAGAAGACTCTCATCACCCACATCGACGGGGCCTCGACTTCCTCGGCTGGCGCACCCAGCGCCACCGCAAGCGAGGCACGTCCAAGCAGTACGTCTACACCTATCCCGCGCGCAAGGCCGTTCAGGCCGTGACGGGCAAGGTCAGGACAGTCTGCCGACAGACGGACACGAGCCAGCCGCTCGATGCCCTGTTGCTCCGGCTCAATCCGGCGCTCGGGGGCTGGTGCGTCTACTTCCGCCCCGGCGTGTCCAGCGCCGCCTTCGGCTACCTGAGCTTCTACACGTGGCAACAGGTCGGCCGATGGATGCGGCGCAAACACCGCCGGTCCAGCTGGAAGGACCTACGCCGCCGCTACTACAAGGGCGGTGTCTGGTGGCTGGCCTCGGAGGAACGATCACTGTTCAGCCCGACGAAGGTAGGCACGACACGCTACCGATACCGGGGAGCGAAGATCCCAACTCCATGGCCGGTCGAGGGATGAGAACCCACGGAAGCCCATGACAGGGCTTGTGGAGCGCCCGGTGCCCGGAAACGGGCACGCCGGGTACGGGAAACGGACCGGCCGAAAGACCGGAACCGCGCCCCGGGCCGACTTCATGGTTGCTTTGAGCCCTCCCGAGTCCTCAAGCCCGCGGCCAGGGGGTTCGTCCTCTCACCCGCAGCAGTTCGCGGGCTGACGTAACTTCAGGAATCCCGAGGCGTTCTCGCTGTGCCCGATCGGTTCACGATCGCGTTGAAGGTGAGGAGGCTCGGGTTGGCGCTGGCCGCCGTGCGGGACCTGCGCGATGTCCGGCCGCCGGCCACGGCGGAGAAACTGGAGCAGCCGGTGTTTGTCCCCCACCTGTTGTCATGCGAGCAGGACCGAGCGCAACCCGCCCGGAGCAACCTCACCGCTGCTTCATCAATGACGACAGAGGGTGTCGGGTTTACGGCCGACGATGGACGTATGCGCGAAACCCCAGAAGAACTCAACAGGCTCCAGTGCCTCCTCGACTCCTCCCTCTCCGGCTCGACCGCACACCTCCGCTCGATCGTCGAGGACCGCACCATCACGGCGGCGCAGCTCACCGGGGTCCTCACCGGCATGTGCACGCTCGCCCTCTCCACGGTGACCGCGAAGGGCGAACCGCGGATCAGCGGCGCCGACGGGCACTTCCTGCACGGCCGGTGGCACTTCGGCACGGCGCGCAACGCCGCCAAGGCCCGTCATCTCGCGGCCCGTCCGGCCGCCAGCGTCGCGCACATGCGCGGCGAGGACCTCGGCGTGTTCGCCCACGGCACGGTGGAGGAGCTGAACCCCGAGGACGCCGAGACCACGGCCGACTGGCAGGAACTCCTCGTCTACTTGCAGGACTTCTACGGCGACGACGATGCCTTCGACTGGAACCGCGAGGTCGTCTACTACCGGCTGAACCCGCACTGGATGACCGTCTACGCGCCCGACCTCGACAAGCTCACCGGCACGTGATGTCGGGCCCGTCGACGAGGGCCTGCACCTGCGCGTACGTGGGTGCGGGGCCGGTCGACGGCCCGCCGCCCCCGGCACCGAGCCGCCGCCGTACCCCGACGGCACCGACCGGCTTCACCCGCGCCGCCAGCCCGCTCGGCCGCGGCAGGAGAATCTGGGCTTCTCCTCCCTGCCGGCCGTTGCCCCGCGCTGGCGGGCCAGAGTGGTCTGCCGTGTCCGATGAGGGGACTTTCAGCCAGGCGCAGGGTCAAGGGTGGCCGAGAAACGGCTGTTGCCGCCCCCGCAATGCACCGGGCCCGGCACCACTGGCCGCGCCCGCCAGACTCATGCCAAGCCGAGGCGCCTCGCCAAGGCACGCGCGTGACGACCGGACCCCACCCGTCTGAGGTCGGCGAAACGAACCCAACCCGTGCAGGGCTTGACAGGGCAGAAGGTCCCTCAGGTTCACGTGCGAAGTCCTGCAGGATTCGACGAACCCGTCGGCTTCAAGTGATAGGCGACAGTATGATCGACGCCGCCATCTGCTCCGGGGACACCGTCGTCGTCCGGCAGGCCGAGACCGCGGACTCCGGTGACATCGTCGCGGCCATGATCGATGGCGAGGCCACGGTCAAGCGGCTCCGCCGTGAGGAAGGCCACGTATGGCTGCTCCCCCACAACCCGGCCTACCAGCCCATCCCGGGAAACGCAGCGGTCATCCTCGGGAAAGTCGTCACGGTGATGCGGTCCCTGTGACCAGTCCGAAAGCTATGACCCTCCCCGGCTCCCCCCCCCCATGACCTCATAGGTCCAGGCCGCAGACAGGGCGAATGACCTTCCCCGACGTCGGCGCACACGTGGACCCAGATGTGCGCCGACGTCCCCGGTGGAAGTCCGCACCCCACAGAGCCGGCGTGCCGAAGAGGCTCGTGCGGCTACAGACATAGCAGGCCCGCGACGAGGGGCACCGCCACAACGCAGGAGACCGCGTCGACAGAACTCGCTATCGTCTGATGCGACAGCAAGGAGTACAGGATGTGAATCATCAGCGAGCGGGTGAGCACCGCGGACCTCCGAGAGGAGGAGCGCGTCGTGCACGAGGCCGTCGGACCCGTCGATCACGATTTCCAGCGTCTGTCGTGCAGCGATGGCCCCGACGACGGCATCCACGTTCCGGGGCAGAGGCTCTGGGTGCGCGGTGACCACATTCTGGAGGAAGGGCAGCGTTGGTGTACCGGCTGCTTCCCCGAGAAGCTGCTGGGGGTCTGATCTCCGCCCGGCTGGGAACGGTACCTGCCAGGACGGTCATGCCGCCTGGTCGCAGACCTTTGTGGGTGCCCCGGGCACAGCGGGCGGCCCGGTACGGCCGGTGATTTCGTGCTGTCTCAATCCGGGTGAAGCTCCTGGGTCGCCTGGCCTGTTCTACCGGACGGGGCGGTTGTTGAATCGCCCAGCGGTCATGGCGGCTGCCTGTGTCTCGGCTGGTGTGCGGGCATGACAGCGCTGATCATCGGAGCCAGCGGGTTTCTCGGGACCGAGTTGGTGCGTCTGGCATCTATTCTCCGTCACACCACAGCCGCGACGTTCAACTCCCGTCTCGGCAGCGCTCGCGGGACGTCATGGCACCACCTCGACCTGCGCGATCCCTCGCATCTCGACGGCCTTCTGGACTCCCTTGCCCCATCCGTCGTCATCAACGCCTCCAGCGGCAACGCCGACTGGACAGTCACCGCCGACGGCTCCGTCCGCCTGGCCCAGGCAACGGCCCTGCGAGGGATCAGTCTTGCAGGTTCCGCGATTGAGCGTCCAATCGTGCGGCGTTTAGCTGGGGTTTCGTTCGAGTCCGCGTTAGTTGTCGTCGACGTCCGTCCGCAGAGTCGTGTCCAATCCTCGTGATCAGCCGTTCGTGTCGGGGGCGACCCAGTCGAGAGCGGATCTGAGGAGAGCATGGAGTTCTTGGTCGGTTTGGAGGTCTCGGTGCTCAGGACGGTTGTCACCACTGCCGAGGTCCACGTAGTCGAGTTCGGCTTCTCCGCTGCTCCAGACGGTGATCTGGATGACCCGGCTCCCGGCCTCGACGGTCAGCCATGCGCTGTTCTTGAGTCGGCCGTCTTCTGGGGAGTGCCGCAGTTCGGCGGTGACCCCACGCGCGCAGAAAGCCGCGTCGTTCTCGGCGAACCATGTCGTGAGCGCGCCTGGGAGGTTGGGCAGTCGATGGCCGTTCCCGGCTGTGGGGTAGGACATCTGGAAGGCGAGGCGTTCATCGGCCTGGTCCCCGATGCGAGCGAGCACGCCGTCCAGGTCGAGGAACTCCTCCCAGACCGTCCTTCCGCTCGCCACCGCGAGTCTGGCGACGACGAGATCTTCGAGTTCGGGGACCCGCTTGTTCTTCCAGATCTTGTCGGCCAGGCTGACCAGGAGGTCTTCCATCCCGGCCTCTTCGGCGCTCCAGGCGGCATGTGTTCCAGCGAATCGAGCCGTGACGGAATCGATGCCTCGGGTTATAAGCAGCTCACGGCCGGCTTCTTCGTGCTGTGCGCCGGGAGCGGACAATTCGGCGGGGTGCAGCACCTTGCCGATGTCGTGGGTGGCGGCTCCGAAGAGAACGGCCTGCGGGTCGATGCCCAGATCGAGGTCGCGTGCAGCGATCCATTCGAGGAGTTGCCCTGCAACGTCATGGACTGCTCGCAGATGGGCGACCAGGCGAGGTGCAGCGTCAAGGTCGTGAAGCAGTTCGGCTGCTTCGATTGGCAGTGGACGCAGCGGGGGCTGGCCGGTGTCCTGGAGGGCGATCGACAATATTCGCGAGGTCGTCACCGCGACAGAGTAGCTGCTGCACCCACTTGGTTTGGTCAGCGAGGACGGGAGGTGGTCGCTCCCCGCCATCAGGTGACTGTTCCCGGGAACCGGTCCGCGAGTGATCACCGTGGCCGGGCAGACTGTGCTGGTGAGTAGTCGGCGTCCTTGTCCATGTTGTGGCCATCTCGTCTTCGATACTGAGGAGGGGTGGCCTGGGTCGTTTTCAATCTGTCCGATCTGCTTCTGGGAGGACGACGCGATCCAGTTCCGTTGGCCTGCCATGGCGGGTGGTGCGAACCGGACATCGTTGATCGCTGCCCAGCAGTACTACCAGCAGTTCGGGGCGTGCGATGCGGGCGGCGTCGCCCATGTTCGCCCCGCTGCCGCCGATGAACCCCTCGATCCGGAATGGAGGCCCATCGATCTGGCCCTGGAATCCTTCGAGGACTGGGGTGCACCCGATCAGGCGCCATGGCCCAAGGATCTGATTGTGCTGTGCTGGTGGCTGCCGGAATTCTGGCGTCGAAGCTGACTGGCATGGTCAACTGAACGACGGCGGGTGGGGCTGGTCGGGGTGGTCGCTGACCGTGGATTTGAGCGCGGACTCCAGCTTCTCCTCGGTCTCCTTCAGTGCCTCACGCAGCCGATCACACTCGGCCTCGGTCTCCCTCAGCCGGGCCGTGGCCGTCTTGAGCTGGTTCCGCTCCGCGCGCAGGATTCTGAGTTCTGCCGTGGCCAGTTCCAGGTCGGCCGCCAGTGATTCGGCCGAGGTGTGCGAGCCCGCCCCCGCCTCGCGTTGTGCAGCCCCTCTGTGCTTCTTGATCGCTTCCTCGATGTGCTCGCGCAGTCTCTCGGCGTATACCAGCCACGGCCTGCTGTCCGTTGACAGCGAGCGTCCCTACCGGTGCGGCCTTGGCCCGGCCAGGAGTGCCCTGATGGCGTTGCGGTCCGCAGGGAGACCCACGTCGTCGAACCAGGAGGTGACGAGGTGGGTGTATCGCCAGCACGCGTCGTGGTTGGAGAGAGCGTCCAGGTAGAGGTGCTGGGCCGAAGTGAACTGGGCATCCTGGTCGTAAGGGGAAGGACATGCCGCAGCGAGCAAGGGTCCCCAGTCTTCGGAGATGGTGAGGTTGCTGCAGAACGGCACAGAAGCAAGGGCGGCTGGCAGGAGTTCCTCGAAGTTGCTGGCGCGGTCGATGGCCGTGGCCAGAAGGGCGTGCCGAAGGCGGCCTGCAAGGTGCGGCAGAGGGTCGGCGGCGGTGGATTCGAGGAACCAGGAGTCGATGGCCGCGGGGTCGATCAGGGCGTGGAGGATCGTCTGCGTCGCCTTGGTGTTGCCGGCGCATCCCGGTGACAGAGCGGCGCAGGCGCGGATAGCGGGGTCCGGGTCCGCTAGCCAGCCGGTGGTGTCCTCTCCCCAGGCTCCGATCGTCAGGACGACGGTCGTGCGTTCCCGCCGGTCGGTGCTCTCGGCAAGCAGCCGCCGGAGGATCTGGATGCTTCCGGAGACTTGTCCGGCCAGCTCGGGAGATTGAAGGAGTACGGCGGTGGCGCTGAGGGCGGCCTCCCGGACGGTGGGGTCAGGGGCCAGAATGTGCGGGGCGACCGCGTGATAGATCAGGCCGCGGACAGCACGGACCGCATTGGTGACGCCGGGATCGTTGCCGTCCTCCTCGCCGGTCCCCTCGCTGTAGGCTGCCGAATCCGCGATCTGGCCCAGCCATTCCAGCAAGGCCGCGCGCAGTGGCCGAGGCCGGTCATCCCAGGTGGAGTAGTCCTCGTGGCTGGTTAGAGTGCGGGGGTCGTTCAGCACTGCGGCTACGTACAGCGCGGCCGGCGCCGTCGCGCTGTACAAAGACTCCTGGTGCAGGACGGATATGTCCAACAGCCCCAACGCTCCCGCTTGAACATCTGAGTCTTCGTCCAGGAGCTGGAGCAGACGAACTGGCGTGTCCGTCGCTGCTCCGTAGGCATGTTCCAGTGCAGTCCAGTCGGTGTCCTCGATCAGGGTTTTCGGATCGGGTAGTTGGCCACCCACGGCCTGACCGGGTATCGGGTACTCATCCTGGGTCGTCACAAGGAAAGCATCACCCTTGCCACTGACAAGCCTCCTGCTCGGCCCAGGCGGCACCCGCCGCTGAAACCCAGGTGCCGCCCCGGTCCCGCCCGCGTACTTCCGGGGCGCGTCCGTGTCGGCCGAAGTGCTTTGAGGCCCGAGCCACTGCCTGGGTGGGGTTCAGGCACAATCGAGCCGTGCCTACCCCTCCTGCTCCCTCCGCTCTGTACCCGGATATCGCGGCCTTCGGCAGCCTCGCCGCAGCACTGCGGACCGTGGCTGAGGGCTGCCTCGGCGCCGTCCCCGTCTCATCCTCGGATTCCGATCCGCTGCGCCACGCGGCTGTTGACAGCGCCCTGCCGCACCGCGGGCCGCTGCAGATCAGCGCGTGGTCCTACGAACGGCGATGGGCGATTCGTGGCACGGAGCCGTTTCAGGGCCTGTCGCTCCTTGACGGCGAGACGGAGGACCTGGCGCGGGTCGCCAGGGCTGCCCGGGCCTGGCACGACGGGGAGCCTCTGGACGACATTCGCCGGGCGGCCTCCTTCGTGCGCCTGACCGGCAGGTTCGAGGTGCCTGACCACAATCCCGCGCGCCTTGTCGAATCCGAGTGGCAGCACATGCGCCAGGAAGCGGTCGAACTGGAGTACACCTGGCAGGAGCAGTACCAGGCCCTGATCGAGGCGGCATATGCCGAGCCGGCGCTGCGTGCCCTCTATCCGTTCACCAGCCACTGGGCACTGCGCTTTTCCGGTACCACCCGCCCGAATCTGACCGTCGTCGGACCATGCCTGCAGGCGAACAGCGACGGCACGTACGGGCTGGGCCGGGGCTTCATCACTCCTGACTTCGGCGTGTTCACCTCAGCGCACGAGGCCGTGGCACTGGCCGTGCGCCACCTGCCATCCGGCCTGGGCTCGGTCACGCTCGGCAGATGACTGGACAGAACCCCTTCCCCCCTGGGCCCGGACCGGGTCACGCAACGGTCTCAGTCCACCAGGCAGTTCCGGCAGCAGGAACGAATACCGGCCGAGCATGTCGACGTGATGGCGCACGAACCGGGAAGGACGGGCCACGTCCTGGTCGAGGACCTCGAAGCTGGGCGACGGCTGCATCCATGTATTGGGTGTTGAAGAGCCGCCAACGACAGCGACGTCGGCGCCTGGTCCTCCTGGCCGTGCTTGGTGTCGGGGAATGTGCGGGCGCCGAGGTTGCGGCGGACCTGTTCCTGGCAGTCGACGACGGTGATGTGGGCGGCGAGGCGGAAGCGATGTCGGCCAGCGGTCCAGGAGCCTGCCGCCGACCGGGACGTCGCAGCCCCGGTCGGCGAACAGACTCTGGAACGCTCCGGCCAGACCGAGGCGCGCCTGTGGAACTGGATGGCCGATGTCTTCTTCGGGCGGTCCTCCGGTCCGGTGCGCGTACCGGACCGGACCGGTGGCACGAGGGGTGGGTGGTCAGGTGCCGTAGGGGCAGTTGAGGTAGGTGATGCCCGGGCCGCGGTACGCACAGATGTCGTCGAGGAGTTCACCGAAGCCGGGTGGGCCGCCGAAGTCGGTGCCGACAGTGACGCGTCCGGTGTTGCCGGTGCCTGTGCCGCGACCTCCGGTGACGTTCACCGTGACCCCGGTGTTGCGGAGGAGCCGGTATTGCCCGCCGTGCCGTAGCCGCCCGCCGCCGGTGACGTTGAGAACGCATCAGGTGGTAGGGGGTCGTCCGGTCTCGTCGGTCAGGGACAGGAATGGGCCAGTGCTCCGCGCTGGAGAAGGTTTCAGGCAGTTCGTCGTCAGTGCGCCCAGGGCAGACGAACCGCTTCGATTTCACTGTCGTTCAGCAATGCGTTGATGAGGGCTGGGGGCCCGGCGACCTTGGTGGCCCACAGATCGTAGTCGGTGCACAGGACCCACGAGCGGTCATCGGCCCAGAGGTTGGACGGGCTGAAATCGGCCTCGGACTGGTCGTACAGGATCTCGGCGTCGCCGATCCGGCCCGTACGCACGTGGAGGTTGTCGAAGTCGACGGCCCCGAGCATCAGCGGGTTGTAGTAGGCCAGGCAACGGGTGTCCGGGCCCGCAGGACTGAACTGGGTGAGGATGGCGATCAGCCGATTCCAGGTCTCACGGTCCAGGCTCCCCTCGGTCGGCGGGACCATGCCCAACGGCCAGCTGCCGTCCTTCTTTGCCGAGGGAAAACAGCGGTAGGAGGGCATCAGCCCGTCGGGCACGACCGGGTCGCCGCTACGCCGGGCCAGCTCGGCCCAACGCAGCCGCCGCCAGCCGGGGCCCGGGTGCTGGGCACGGCCCAGCCCTCCCCCCGTGGCGATGCACCCGTCGTCCAAGTCGATGCCTCCGACGACGTCCGGCTGGACACTCCCGTCCGCCAGCCGCGCCTGGCGGTACTCGTGATACGACACATCTGCAGGCCCCTGGTTGTGCTCATACATGGCGTTGAGCACCCACACGGCGTCAGGCATCGCCGGAGGCATGAACCCGGTGATGCCATCACCGCACAGCTCCAGCAGCCAATCAGTGGCCCCGGAGAGCACGAGCGGCCACAGGCTTGACATCAGGTTCGACTCTTCGGACATACACCCCATGATCCCAGGCGCGAACCACTCTCCCTGCACCCGCGTGTCAGGGGTTGGTAAGACGACCGGCCGGGACAGCAGTCGTCGCATACACGGTAGGCGCGACTATCAAGAGTTTGAGAACAGGAGATTCGATGAGTATGAGGATTCGCAAGTTCACCTTCAGGGCGTCCTTGGTCGCGGCAGTGACAGTGGTAGCCGCGGCGATCGCCCTCATCTCCTCCATTAGGTCGAACACTCCCGCTCTCGAAAGTGAAGATGTGGAAGGAGTGTGGCGTGCGGAAGGTATCCAAAGATCCCACGTGTCGATCCGGGCGGATGGCACGGCAGAGCTGAACAATGCGCCAGGAGGGTGCCGGCTGGGCGGAGGGGGTGGCTATTCCGGTCCTGCCAAATGGGTTTTTGATACCGTCCCGGACGAGTCGCCGGGAGTGCGCTTCAATTATCAACCTTCTGGGACTTCGGAGGTGTGCAGCATCTATTTCTCCATCCCGAAGGCGGACAGGGCTTACTTCATAGAAGATCAGGACCTGGTGAATTATGTACGTGATGGAGGCGGCTCGAAATGAGTGAGGGGAAACTGTTGGAGTATGGTCTCTCCAGCGGCGCGGGACTCGCTTGACCATTCCTGGCCCCTCAATCCCTGTGTTCCCCAGCAGTTCGATGGGCGAACGCCGTTGCCCCAGCTCGTCGTATGGAACGTCTGACGGCGGGCCGGGGCCCATCGTCCGAGCAGCGGCCTCCGGCGCGCGAGTCCACAACCCTATGACCGCCTGACTGTGGTGGTTCGGTTGAAGGTGAGCAGACTAAGGAACTCCGAGCTGGCCATTGCTCAGCAGTAGAAATGGAGTACGTAGTGGGGACGACACTCAAGGGCATGAGCCGTGTTCGGTGGCACGAGTTGACGCATGCGTACGGATCAGCGGAAGAGGTTCCGGGCCGGCTGTCCAGGGTGGCGTGGGGTGACGCCCGGACGAGTGCTTCAGCGCTGAGTGATCTTGGCCTGTGGCTTGGCGAGCTGGCTGTCTTCGACTCGACCGTCGAGGCGGTTCCGCTTCTATGGGATCTCGCGGTGACCGATTCCGTCGCCAATCGGTCCGGGGTGATCGAGTTGCTGCAGACGATCCTGGAACATGCCAATCCTCCTCAGACCGCGTTTGAGATCTGCCGTGTCCCGTTGCTGAAGGGCTCGTTGAACTCTCTGTGAGCGGCGTTGGGGGTGGGTACCCATCGGACCTG
>NZ_JBIWNI010000042.1:0-25921 GCF_044767145.1 Streptomyces sp. NPDC101490 | reverse complement strand
CGTGCTCACCCCCGGCAACGTCGACGACGCCACCGCGTTCGGTCAGGTCCTCGACGCGATCCGCATCCCACGCGCGGCCACAGGCCGCCCTCGCACGACACCGGGGCGCGTGCTGGGCGACAAGGCCTACTCCAGCAGGGCCATCCGCCACCTGCTGCGGCGCCGGGGCATCGCCGCCACGATCCCCGAACGCCGCGACCAGGCGGCCAACCGCCGGCGCCGAGGACGCCTCGGCGGCCGACCGCCGGTCTTCGACAAGGAGATCTACCGCGACCGCAACGTGGTCGAACGATGCTTCGCCCGCCTCAAGCAGTTCCGCGCGATCGCCACCAGGTTCGACAAGCTCGCCAACCGCTACCGTGCCGGAGTCGTCCTGGCCTCCCTGATGCTCTGGCTCCGCGAACCGGCCAGGTGATCATTTATCAGACAGGCCTTAGTCCGGCTGCAGGGACCGCCAGATCCGGTCGGGCAGGATCCGCGCGGCCTGCGTGAGATCCATGTCGTAGGTGCTGGACAGCCAGCGGTGTGCGGCCTCGGTCACTGGTCCCATGACCAGCACCTCGATCAGGGGCGCGGGCAGGGGTGCGATCTCTCCCGCTTCGATCCTCGGCTGCAGCCAGTCAGCGATCACTGCCATTTTGGCGGCCTTCGCCGTGCGAATCCGGTCCGAATGCGCCGGGAGGTAGCCGGAGTAGGCCGATCCATGGATGAACAGAGCCGCGTCCGGCTGCTCCTCGGTGAAGCGCAGGTAGGCCGTCACGAGGGCGCGTACACCGGTACGGGCCGTCCGGGCACGGCTGAGGGCGGCGATCATCTCGTCGAACAGCTGCTCCATGCAGCGGGTGTACAGGGCGGCTGCGAGACCGTCGAAGCTGTCGAAGTGGTGGTAGAGGCTGCCGAGGCTGACGCCGCTGGCTTTGGTGATCGCGTTGATCGTGAAACCCGACTGGCCTGATGAGGCGTACACCTCCAGCGCGGCGGTCAGGAGACGGTCGACGGTGGCCTCACCGCGCTGCTGCTTAGGAGACATGGCGCGGTCCCGCCTGCGCCGTGGCCCGCGGGACGTGCTCTCGTCCCTTGGGCGCGGAGACCGGTCCGGGCCCAGCTGCCAATGTCCTGCCCCGCCAGGAGCGAACACTGCCGTCGCCCCCGGCGACGTCTGTCCTGATGCTGTGAGCCATGGCGGACAGCCTAGTGCGGTCAGAAAATAGCGGTGGTTTGTTAGTCCGGGGAGTAGAGGTCAAGCGGGTGGCCTGCGCCAACGGCGTTGATCAGTGCTTGGAGTTCGGGCGGCGGTGGCTCGTTCGTCCAGGCCCGCCAGCAGCGGTGGAGGCTGCTCCAGAGGGGCGCGCCAGGCCCGGACGGCGCGGATCGCCCTGGGCCGGCTGGCCGGGTGGGGCTGGTGAGGTTTGCCCGGGCCCCCTCTCGGGCCGGCCCGGTTCCTCGGGCGGCGCGGGTGGTGCTGTTCCGGGCGTAATCGCGGCTGGCGGGCCGAACCAGGTGTCCCGGCACAAATGGAGAACTACCACTGGAGTACTAGAATAATTTTTTAGAAACGAGCTGCGCAACAGGTCACGAGCAGTGCATACTCGGCGAATCATGCGGGCACCTTCCCGCCAGGTGCCGGAAGCCTCATGAGTACGTGTAGCGAGTCCTGTGCCCGGCTCATGGGCCGGGGACGAGCTGCTGGTGGTGACCGGGTGGTAGCAGCAGGATCCTGAGCTTCTGCCCGCTCTGTCCTGCTCGAGGCGGACGGCGGCTGTGCTTCTGTGAGATGGGGGACGACGGTGGCACGTGCGGTGGGTATCGACCTTGGAACGACCAACTCGGCTGTCTGCGCCCTCGGCGGGGACGGCAGGCCCATCATCGTCATTAACGCCGAGGGCTCGCGTAGTACCCCGTCTGTGGTCGCCTTCGCAGCGGATGGTGAGGTGCTCGTCGGCGAGGCGGCCAAGCGCCAGGCCGTCACCAACGCCGTTCGCACCTTCGCCTCGGTCAAGCGACAGGTGGGCTCCGACTGGACGATACGGATCGACGAGAGGCACTACACCGCACCGCAGATCAGCGCCTTCGTGCTGCGGAAACTCAAGCAGGACGCAGAAGCGTACCTGGGCGAGGAGGTGACCGACGCGGTGATCACCGTCCCGGGGCACTTCAGCGAGGCTCAGCGGCAGGAGACCCGGGAAGCGGGCGAGCTCGCCGGCCTGAACGTGCTGCGCGTCATCAACGAGTACTCCGCCGCGGGCCTGTGCTACGTCCTCGACAGGCGCACGCGCCCGGAGACGCTGCTCGTGGCCGGTCTCGGCGGGGGCGCATTCGACGTGTCCTTACTGGAGATCCATGAATTCCGGGACGGAACCTTCGTCATCGAGGTCAATGGCACCAGCGGCGACGTCTCCTTGGGCGGCGACGACTGGGACCGGGCCGTGGCCAACGAGCTTGCCGCTCGGTTCCAGCACCTGCACGGCGTGGACCCATCTCGGGACGAGACGGCGGTACGGCGGCTGCTCGAGGCGGCCGAGGAGGCGAAGGCCCACCTTTCCTCGTCCTTGGAGACAACTGTCAGCCTGCCCTACCTCATCTCCACTGCCGACGGCCCGCTGCACCTGGAGGAGCGCCTGACCCGGGCCCAGTTCCTGCAGCTGACCAGCGACCTGCTCGAACGCTGCGCAACGCCGATCCGTCGCGTGCTCAAAGAGACGGGCATTCCCTCGCGCGACATCGACCGGGTCGTCCTGGTCGGCGGCTCGACCCGGATGCCGGCCTTCGCGGATCTGGTGCGGGAGCTGACCGGCAACAAGCAGCCCAGCAGGGGCACACATGAGGACGAGGCCGCCGCTGTCGGTGCCGCGCTACAGGCCGGCGTACTCACGGGGATACGCCGGGACATCCTGCTGCTCGACGTGACCCCGCTGTCCCTCGGCATCGAGACCGCAGGGGGTGTCATGACGAA
Source organism: Streptomyces sp. NPDC101490 (assembly GCF_044767145.1). Classification (NCBI taxonomy): domain Bacteria; kingdom Bacillati; phylum Actinomycetota; class Actinomycetes; order Kitasatosporales; family Streptomycetaceae; genus Streptomyces; species Streptomyces sp. NPDC101490. The sequence continues at coordinate 22,968 of NZ_JBIWNI010000042.1, read as the reverse complement.
GGTGATCGTGAGAGATACGACGATCCCGATCAAGAGGTCCAAGGTCTTCACCACCGCCGAGGACCTGTCCGCCGACGACGGCAGGTCCATCGTTCTCGGGGTCTACCGGGGCGAACACGACATCGCGGCTCACAACGAGCTCCTTGGCACGGTCGAGTTGACCGGTCTTGCGCCGACACCGAAGGGCCTCGCGCGGATCGAGGTCACTTTCGGCATCGAGGCCAACGCGATCGTGACCGCCTCCGTCAAGGATCTGTCCACCCAGACGGTGTACTCGATGGTCAAAACGGACGTCTCCGCACTGCCGGGAAGCAGCCCGGCCCTGGTCGCGGTGGATACGGTCCACACCCACCGCCGTCCCGCCCCGCAGCCGGTCGCGCAGTCCAGCCCCCGGCGGACACCCAGACGACGGATCGAACTACCCTCCCTATCCACCGGGCGCATTCATGTGGGCATCGGCTTCTTCGCCGCCTGCGCGCTAGCGATCTTCCTGGACAGAGCCCTCGGCCTCGGCCCTGACCGCGTCCTGGCCCACATCTTATTCTTCCTCGTCTGGCTGGCCGGGCCCGTCGTACCCGTCGTCATCATGAACCGGCGCAAGAGGTAGCCCCGGGGGCAAGCCCAAGGGGAGCCTGGGCAAGCCGCCTCCGCCGTGCCGGGCGTGACCGCCCCGCCCGGCGGGACGGGCCGTGAAGTCGCGCCGCCGCCGTACGGGAAGGAACAGGCCGGACCCGGCTGTTCGCCGGTGCCCGGCCCTAGACAGGGATCATGAGACGCAGCAGAGAAGAGACCGCGCCGGATCTGGCGGGCGACCTGTGGCACGCCCTGGCCCAGCTCCACCACTCCCACCCCGAACCCGTGGGCCGTGTCGGACCGCTTGCCCGCCCGGCCGGGATGCGGTCCTTCACCGCGGCCGCCGACACCATCCTCGCCGCGCGGGTACAGCTGACCGGCGCGGAAACGATGCACGAGGTGAACGAGACGCTCCGCGCGATGACCGGCGACCTTCCCCACGCCCACTTCACCGGCCCCGGCGTCGCCCTGGAGCTCACCCTCAGCAGACGCCAGGAACTCCCGCTCCACGCTGCGCAGACCGCGGGACTCACCCGGCTCCCCCGACACGCCGCCGGCACCATCGGCGCCCGCAGCACGCCCGGAGGCGGCCGGTGCTTCCACTGCGACGGGACCGGGTGCGCCCGCCCCCTGTGGGAGCCCGCGGGAAGGCAAGCCTGAGCGAGTCGTGGAGGGCCACGGGAGCGGTCTGGATCCCGTCGTCCCCATCGGTCGGAGGCGGTCGGCGGTGATCTCCTGGAAGTCTCCGGGGGTGTGCTGGCGGTCGAAGAGCGCCTGCTCGGGGCCGTGGAAGCGGATGATGGCGAACCAGCCGGCGCTGGGGAAGGTCTTGACCCGGTTCGCGGCGCCCTCCGGGTGTCCGGGACCGGTGTGGTGGGTGAGGACGCCGACGCCGGACCGCCACTCGGCGCAGCGGAGCCGGTGCGATGTGGTGATCTTGTCTGCGGGCGGGCCGGTACCTTCCGTACCGCGACAGGGTGAGGGGCGGGGGCAGGGCATGCGTACGAGAACCGGACCGGTGGCCGGGCCGGACACCGGCACGAGGACGGGGTCCGGGCCGGAACAGAGGCCGGTGGCAGGGCCAAAAGCAGGATCGGGAGGGCGGGCCGGGCGGCGGGTGGTGGTGATCGGGGGCGGGCCGGCCGGGCTGACCTCGGCGATGGAGCTGGCCGAGCGAGGCTTCGAGGTGACGGTGGTCGAGGCCCGGGCCCTGGGCGGCAAAGCGCGCAGCATTCCGGTTCCCGGCACCGGCAGTGGCGGACGTCGTGACCTGCCCGGGGAGCACGGCTTCCGGTTCTTTCCCGGTTTCTACCGGAACGTCACCGAGACAATGGCCCGCATCCCGGCCCCCGGTGGCTGCGTCGCCGACCGCCTGGTGCCGACCACACAGATGCTCTACGCGCGGGACGGAGGACGTGACGGAGTGGTCGTGGACATATCCGGTGGCCCCGGGCAACGGAACTTGGAGGCCACCCTGCGGGCCATGGGCCATCTCATGGCGCGTACTCCCGGCCTCTCGTCCGAGGAGAGCGCCCACTTCGCGAACCGGCTGCTCGTCTGCGCCACGAGCGGACCGGCCCGCCGCGACGGTGAGTTCGAGAACACGTCGTGGTGGGACTTCACGGCCGGAGCGAGCGCTTCCGAGGAGTACCGGCGGCTCTGTGTGATCGGCCCGACCCGCACTTTGGTCGCGGCGAAGGCTGAGGTGGCGAGCGTGGCGTCGATCGGCCGTACCCAGGTGGAGTTCTGGGCCGGCCTGCTTGGCGGGACCCGCCACGCCGAAGCGGACCGGGTGCTGGACGCACCGACCACGGAGGCGTGGATCGGCCCGTGGGCGGCCCATCTTGTCGCGCTCGGCGTCCGGTTCCTCGTGGGGCACCGCGTCACGCGCCTGCGGACCGCGAACGGCGCGGTGCGGGCCGCCGCGGTACGCACCCCGTCGGGCGCGGTGCGCGAGATCGAGGCGGACTGGTTCGTCTGCGCGGTCCCGGCCGAGGCCGCGGTGCGCACCCTCGGCCCCGAGGTGTGCGAACTGGACGAGGACCTGGCCGGCATCGACCGTCTGGAGACGGACTGGATGACGGGTGTGCAGTTCTTCCTGCGCGAACGCACCCCTCTCGTGCACGGACACGTCATCCACATCGACTCGCCGTGGGCACTGACCTCCATCGCGCAGGCGCAGTTCTGGTCCGGCATCGACATGCCGGAACGGTACGGCGACGGTACGGTCCGCGACTGCCTGTCGGTGGACGTGTCGGCGTGGGACGTGCCCGGACCGCTCACCGGGAAGACGGCCCGCGCCTGCACCCGCGAGGAGGCGGTCCGCGAGGTGTGGCACCAGCTGGAGGGCTCGCTGCGGCACGACGGACGGGGTCTGTTGTCGCGGGATCTGGTGCATTCGTGTTTCACGGATCCGGCGATCCGCTGGCCCACGGAGCCCGGCGGCCTCGCGCACAACACCGAGCCGCTGCTGATCAGTACGGCGGGATCGCGGCGCTGGCGCCCCAAGTCGGCGGGCAAGGTGCCGAACCTCTTCCAGGCGGGCGACCACGTCGACGTGGACCTCAACCTGGCCACGATGGAGGCCGCCGACCAGAGCGCCAGGGCCGCCGTAAACGCGCTCCTCGCGACGGCCGGTTCGACCGCAGCGCCCTGCGCCGTACTCGGCTGGGAGCAGCCGGCCGAGCTGGCCCGCTTGCAGCGCCTGGACGACGAGCTGTACGCGGCCGGCCTCCCGAACGCGTTCGACCGACCGGCCCCGTGGCAGCGGCCCGGCCGGGAGTGATCAGGAGGGATCAGTAGGGGCGTTCCGTGACAAAGGCGGTGAGGGCCCTCAGGTCCTTCCCTGCCTCCTCGTGTGGCGGGCAGGCGCGGGCCAGCGCGGTGAGCGCGGCCCGCGCATGACTGCGGGCCGCCGCCCGCGAGACCGTGCGGGCACCGCTCCTGTCGAGCAACCGCCCGGCCTCGGCCCTCTCCGGAGGTGTCCACGGCCGTTGGAGCGCGTACAACCCGAGCAACTGCCGAGGGATGCCTTCGTCGGACCGGTCCGGGTCCGGAGTGAGGGCCACGGCGACCGGGTGGGACTTCTTGCGGGCCGACAGATCGGCGCCTGCCGGTTTGCCGGTGACGGCGGGGTCGCCCCAGATGCCGAGGACGTCGTCGATGATCTGGAAGGCAATGCCGAGGTGTTCGCCGAAGGCGGTGAGGTCCGCGGCGGCGGCCGGTGTCGCGCCCAGTGTGCAGGCGCATGCGAACAGCGAGCCGGTCTTGTCGGCGTGCACGCGCAGGGTGGCGGCGACTCCGGGGCTCGGTTCGCGTTCCATGGCGAGGTCGAGGGCCTGGCCCTGGGCGAGACGTACGAGCGCGGCGCCGAGCACGGCGGTGGCACGCGCGGGTGCCCGCAGCGTTTCGGGGTCCCGAGGGGGCGGGACGCGGCGGGGGCCGGTGGCCGCGGCGGTGACGGCAGGTTCGGGGAGGGTGTCGAAGAGCAGGCCGACCGCATACGGAGTCAGCGCGCGGACGGCGTCCTCGACGGCATCGGGCCCGAACACGCGCCAGGCCGCCGGACGGCCCCGGCGCAGTTCGTCGCCGTCCATCACGTCGTCATGGAGCAGTGAGAGCGTGTGCAGCATCTCTACGGCGGCGGCCCCGGCCGGCACCAGGGGATCGGTATCGGGGCGGCCGGTGGCGCGGGCACAGGCGAACACGAGCGCCGCCCGCAGTGCCTTGCCCCTGCCCGCACCGCCGCCTCCGGCGGGCTGCCCCCGGGCATCCCACACCCCCCACTGGTAGGCCAGCACCCTGGCGGCGGCCGGGTCCACCCGCTCCAGGAGAGGGACGATCACCGCGTCCGTGCGGCACCGCGCCGCGGCGAGCAGCCGCAGGACGTGCGCGGACGGAGTGGAAGGCGAGGTGTTCACGTGTCCTCCGGACGCTCGGCCGGTGCGCGCGGGGCCGGGGCCCAACGGTCAAGGGAGCCGCAGAACGCGGACCCTGTGCGCCGGAGCTCAACCCCGGTAGGCAGTTGGGCCGGGGCGTTCGACGGAGGTGGTTCGGGGTCACGTCGGGAGATGCTGTGGAGAACCGGCCCTGCCGATGGTTGGTCGTAGCCGGTCTGGATCATACCGATCCAGGGCCCGGTTGGTTTTCGCGGCGCCGTACGAGCCGGTCTCCGGTCCAGGGCCGGAGCTGGTGGCCCCCGCAGGGATGCACTGCACGCTCCTCCACGATGTCGGCGCGTCCCGCGACGACATCGACCTCGAGCAGCTCCTCCTCGACGTCCGGGACACCGTGGGGCGGTGGACCCGTTCACGCTGGTCTTCGACCGGCCCGCGATCGGGCCGGTCGCTGTCGAGGGCAGCGGTTGGCCGGACGGCCGTTCACTACGCTCGTCGACCTGGTGACGGAGTCGACGGCCCGTACGGGCGCCGTCTACCGCCCCGGCCGGAGCGGGTACCCGCACATGTCGCTCGGGTACATCACGGACGCCGCCGCCGGACTCGACCCGGTGGCCCTGCGTACCGCGCTCGCCCAGATCGAACGGCCGCTGACCGGGACGGTCCTGGTCAACCGGATCCACCTGGTCGAGCAGTGGCACGACAACCGCCGCATCCACTGGAACCCGCTCGCCGAGATCCCGCTGGGGGCCGCTGCGTGAACTGGCCCGGCACCCGCCCGATCCACGGTGACTCCGTCCACCTCTCCATCGACACCACCACGGTCCTCGTGTTCACCGGGGTCGTCATCTGCCAGGGTGTGCGCGAGCACGGCCGCGGCTACGTCGAGCTGCCTCTCCCTGACGCCGACCCCGAGCAGTGCCGCGCGTTGCAGCGGTGCACGAGCTACCAGTGGGATCTCCACCGTGACGGCTCTGTCCTCTACTCCTCGCCCGTCCTGGAGTTGGCGTCCGTCCGCAGGACCGGTGACGGGTCCCTCGTGGTGAAGGGCGCCCCGGGCCCCGGCCCCGACGACGAGCCCGGCACGAGCATCATCGGCCGGACATCGCGGCGGGTGTACGGGAGCGACCACGACGACCCCGACCCCGGCCCCCGGCCGGGCCACACCTACGCCGAACTCACCGGCGGTCCGCTCGACGGACTCCTCCTCGACATCACCGGCCGGGACCCAGGCACCGCCCTCGAGGTCCTGCTACTGCGGCGCGTGCCTCGAACCGGCCTATGTCTCCTGCCTGCCTCTCACGGACGGCCCCCGGCACGCCCGGCCGCGGCCGACCCAGCCCACATGGCTGTCCGTGCCCTACCGGATCCTGGGCGACCCCACCGGTCCGGAGCCTGAGCACGACGACCAGGACCACGCTCTCGCCGAGGTACGCCCCTTCCGGCGCCCGCCCCGCCGACGCGTCCGGTGACCTCGACGACCAGCCAGACAGCGGTCGCGGAGCATTTGCATGGCCCGGGTGATGTCCGCCGGGCGGGCACGCTGCCGCCGCGGACGCCCGCCCGGCGGGATCGGCCGTGAAGTCCCGGGGAACCCTCCCGCCCCACACGATCGCTCTTTCCACAGGTCAGAGCTGGTGCCCTGTGTGGGGATGCTGAGTGTCGCGAAGGTCCAGAGGCGTAACGCGTGGTGGTACTACGTGTGAGGGGTCGCGTTCGGGACGGCCGTCGTCCGGTCGGCCAGTCCCTCAAGGCCGTCCAGGAGGAGGCCGGGCTCCCGCCGAGCAGGTGATCGGGGCGCGGCCTGGCCGCGCTCGGGCTCACGGCGGGCGCGGAGGTGTCCGAGCGACAGATGGACCTCGTCTTCGGGCAGCTCCGGCACCCGGACGCCGACCGCATCGAGCGTGACCTTCTGGACGGCGGCGCCGATTCGGCCACCGCACGGCTGGCGACCGTGCTCAGGCAGCCCGACCGAGGGGATCGAGGCCCGCAAGCAGATCCCGCTGCTCGCCCTCGACTTCACCTTCCGCCCCCAGGGGTCCCTGACCGTGCTGTGGGCGCTCGGAGACGACCGCACCCGCAGGGTCATCGAGTGGGCGCCCGAGCGGGCCGTCGCCCAGGCGCTGCGCTGGCTCGAGGACGACGTCGCCGAGACCCGGTGGGCCTCCGGCTGCGGCCGCGCGAGGACATCGGCCCTCGTCACCGAGCGCCGACTCGGGCAGGGGAGCGATGCGCCGTTCGCCGTCCGCCGCCGGGCGCGTCCGCCGGGGGCCGGGGAGAGTGGGAGGGCGAGTCTCGGTCATCCCAGGAAGGGCACCGGATGTGCGCCATCGTCGCTGCGGTCGGAGACCTTGACGTCGGGCTCTGTCGCGCCATGCTGGCCCGGCTCGCGCACCGGGGGCCCGATGGCACCGGGGAGGTGCGGATCGGGGACGTCTGGCTGGGGCACCAGCGATTGTCGATCATGGACGTCGAGGGCGGCCACCAGCCGCTCGCGGGGCCGGGCGGGGCGTCCTTCCTCGTCGTCAACGGCGAGATCTACAACCACCGGCGGCTGCGCGAGGAGCTGGGTGCCGAGCGGTTCTTGACGGGCTCGGACTCCGAGGCAGTGCTGCACGCGCTGCTCCTGGACGGCCCGGTGGGGCTCGCCCGGCTGCGCGGCATGTTCGCTCTGGCGTTCCTCGACGAGACGGGCTCGCTGCTCGTCGCCCGGGACGCTGTCGGAGTGAAGCCGCTCTACTGGGCCCGCAGGGACGGCTGTGTGCTGTTCGCCAGCGAGCTGCGGGCCTTCGACCCCGCCGACCGGCCTTCGGTCGAGAGCTTCCCGCCCGGGCACTGCTGGAGCCCGCGCAGCGGCCTGGTGCGGTTCGCGGACGCCGTCCCGACGGCGGTCCGTCCGGCCCGGCGCGGCCGAGCGGGCGGGGAGCGGGACGAGGCGCTCCTGAAGGCGGTCCGCGAGGCGGTCATCGGCTCGATCGAGGACCAGATGATGAGCGACGTCGGCATCGGGGTGTTCCTCTCCGGCGGCCTGGACTCGGCCATCGTCTCGGCCGTGGCGGCGGAGTACGCACGTCGGCACGGGCACGCCCGGCTCCCGACCTTCGCCGTCGGTGCCGAGGGCAGCTCGGACCTGCTGGCCGCGAGGGTGGTCGCCGGCCACCTCGGCGCCGAGCACCACGAGGTCGTGATGTCACCGCAGGACGCCGTGGCGGCGCTGCCCCGGGCGATCCGGACCATCGAGCACTTCGACCTGCACCTGGTGCGCAGTGCGGTGCCCAACCTCCTGCTGGCCGAGTACGCCTCCCGCCACGTGTCCGTCGTGCTGACGGGCGAGGGCGCGGACGAGCTGTTCGCCGGATACCCGGACTGCCACCGGGAGCCGTACCGGGACCCGGCCGCGCTGCAGGCCAGGCTGGTGGAGACGGTGGAGGGTCTGCACTGGGAGAACCTGCAGCGCTGCGACCGCACGACGATGGCCTTCGGCCTGGAGGCCCGGGTGCCGTTCCTCGACCAGGGAGTGGTCGAGCTGATGCTGTCGATTCCCCCCGAGTACAAGACGACCCGCCCGGGCATGGCGGAGAAACAGCTGCTGCGGGACGCCTTCACGGGCTGGCTCCCGGAGGAGATCCTGCGCCGGGGCAAGCTCCAGTTCGGCCACGGCACGGGTGCCAAGGACGTCCTGACGGCCGCTCTGGGGGCGATGGCCTCCGACGACGACGAGGAGGCCGCGTTCTACCGGCTGTGGCGGGCCGAGTTCCCCGGAATCGACAGCCGGCGCGCCGTCGGCCGGTCACCGGTGACCGGCCGCGTCCAGCGCTGAGCGGTACGCCAGCCGGCAGCGGTCCCAGACCGCGGACTCTTCCCCGCCCAGGTCCAGCAGATGGGGCCAGAGCGCGGCCGAGTAGGCACGGCTGGCCTCGGCTGCCAGGAGCGACGGCAGGTTGTCGATCGCGATGAGGTCCAGGGGCCGAGGCCGCGTGCGCAGCCGGTCGACGGGACGGTCCCAGTCGGTGACATGGTCGTAGACGGGCAGGGCGTTGCGATCGGTACCCACGTCGCAGGTCACGTCACAGACCACGGACAGCCGTCGGCCCGGATCGTCCAGGTCGTCCTCGGTGAGGAACGGCGGTACGGGGACGCCGGTGCCGATCGCGTTCACGAGGATGTCGTGCGCCAGCACCGCGGACCGGTCAGGCATCTCGGTGTCGGCACTTGTCCAGCGCGTCGGCTCGATGCCGGCCGTCCGCAGCGCCTCGCACGCGCCCAACCCGCACCGCCCGCCAGCGCCGATGACCAGAGCGCTCACGTCCCCCGGCCGGCGGGGCGGGCAGAGCCTGCGGTCCAGCTCCGCACGGGTAGAGCGGGCGAGCGGAGCGGCCAGCACGCCCCGGTGGTGGAGAACGGCCAGGGCCGCGCCCGCGTAGCCTGCCCAGTGGCCGAACGCGGCGATACGCCGCCCCTCGTCGTCGACCAGGCACTCCAGGTCGAGGAGGGCTCCGCCGCCGTCCGCGAAGCGGCGTAGCAGCGCCCGGGCGCCGGGCTGACCACGATAGGCGTGTCCGAACAGGATGTGGCGGTGGAGCAGTCGTGAAGGGGTCGGCGGCAGCTCCTTGAGCCCCAGCACGTAGTGCTCGACGGGACAGTCCGTCACCCAGCTGCCCGGCGGCGCGGTCGAGCAGCCGGCGGCGACGTACTCCGCGAGGGGGAAGACCCGCTGCGGGCTGTCCTCCACGGTGATCCCCACGCCGTGGCCGACCAGTCGACAGGCGTCCCGGGGAGACAAGGAGGCACGGTGTTCCGTGGGCCGCGTCTCGTGGCGCATCCACAGGCGAAGGGGCTCGGGCACGGGTCGAGTCTGTGCCGCCCGCGGCCGCGGGCGGCGGCCAAAACGCGGCGGGTCCGGGGCATTCACGCGGGCAGGTGACGGCACGTGGCCCTGCTCGGCCACGGCGGGTGTACGGGAGCGGCCACGACGACCCCCGGCGCCCAGCCGGGCCGCACCTACGCCGAGCTCACCGGCGGTCCGCTCGGCGGACTCCTCCTCGACATCACCGGCTGGGACCCCGGTGTCGTCGATGACGGCGCCGCCCTCATCTCCCCGAACGGTCGTTACGGCCCCGGCGGGCGCTCCCCGTACGGACCGCTCCCGGGCGACCCTCTGCGATGGGAGTGGCAGGGCGACATCCCCTGACCGACCAGCCGCGCTGGCCGACGAGGCTCCGGGCCGGCCACGACGAAGCCCCTGGCAGGGGAGACTTGCCAGCTGGAGACAGGGAAGGGGCGCACCCCTCCGGCCTGGCCCCGGGGCTGGGCCCGGTGGACACACGCAGAGTCCCGTCGCGAAGCCGCACTCCCGGGCCGTGACCCGCTGTCCACGCGCGCGTTGGACACGGCATGAGCGTCGAGATCGTGCGGGAGCCCTACGTCGGACGGCATCGCCGGGACCCGGACCAGCGGGTGGCGAGGCCCTGCCACTGCGGCGCGTGCCTCAACCCGGCCTACGCCTCCTGCCTGCCACCCACCGACGGCCCCCGGCACGCCCGGCCCCGGCCGACCCAGCCCACACGGCTGCCCGTGCCCTACCGGATCCTGGGCGACCCCACCGGCCCGGAGCCTGAGCACGACGACCAGGACCACGCTCTCGCCGAGGTACGTCCCTTCCGGCGCCCGCCCGGCCGACGCTTCCGGTGAACGGGACGACCAGCCAGATCGCGGTCGCGCAGCATTTGCCTGGCCCTGCAGAGCTCCGCGGGTAGGACCGGCAGCGCCCGCCGTACGGGCCCGGCCTCAAGGTCGTGGCCCGTCGCGCGGGCCCGGTGGTGAGGGTCTGGTGAACCCTCCCGCCGTGCGGGATCGGCCCTTTCGGGCCGGGCTGTGCCGGGTGTGGCCTGTCGCGATGTTGAGTGCGGCGAAGATCACCAGACGCAACGCGTGGCGCTACTACATACGCGGGGTCGCGTTCGGGGATGGTCGCCGTCCGGTCGGCCGGACGCTGAAGGTCGCCCAGGAGTTGGCGGGGCTGCCGCCGGGGCGGTGGATGGGGCTGGGCCTGGCCGCGCTCGGGCTGCACGCGGGCTCGGTGGTGAGCGAGCGGGAGCTGGAGCTGCTGTACGGAGAGCTCCGGCACCCGGACGCCGACCGGATCGAGCGCGAGCGCTTGGCCGACGGCGCCAGCCCGCAGGAAGCGCGGCGGGCCACGGTCCTGGGGCAGCCGCTCGACGAGATCGAGCGGCGGGCCGCGATCCCGCTGCTCGCCTTCGACTTCACCTTCCGGGCGCAGGCCTCGCTGATCGTGCTGTGGGCGCTGGGGGACGAGACGGTGCGGCGGGCGGTCGAGACGACGCACGACCGGGCGGTCGAGACGACGCTGCGGTGGCTGGAGGAAGAGGTCGCGGAAGTCCGCTGGTCCTCCGGTCGTAAGCGGGCCAAGCCGCCGGGGCTGGTCGCTGCGGCTTCAAGCACTTCGAGAACCGAGACGGGTTCCCCTTGCTCCATACGCACTGCTTGATCCTGAACCGGGCCCAGCGCCCGGACGGTTCCTGGTACGCCCTGGACACCCGGCGTCTGCTGCGCAACGTCGTCGCGGCCGGCACCCTCTACACGCTCACCATGACCACTGAGGTGTGCGAGGAGCTCGGTCTGGCGACGGTGCCCCGCGAGGTGACGCCGGGCCTGCGCCCCGTGATGGAGGTCGCCGGCGTCGACCAGAAGCTCATCGAGTGGTCGGCCACCCGCCGCCAGCGCATCGAGCAGGCCCTGGAGGGCATCACCGCCCAGTACGTTCGGGACCACGGGAGACTGCCCGACGAGCGGGCCCGGCAAGGCCTGGGATGGTGGGCGGCGCAGGACACCCGCCCGGCCGAGAAGACCCCCAAGCGCCTGGAGCAGCTGCACGCGTGGTGGAAGGTCTCGGCGCTCCTGCGCTTCGGCCAGGAGATGGTCGACGGACTCCTGGACCGCTGCCGGGCAGCCGGGGCGGCGATCCGGGCCCGGATCAGCCCGCAGGTCGACACGGTGCTCGCGGCCGTCGACGTCGCCGCCATCGTCTACACCGTGCGCCGGGTCTTCAACCGCCACCACATCCTTGCCGAGGCCCGCCGGCACCTGCTGGAGACCCTGCGCGGCCGCGCCTTCGCCCCCGGCCTGGACACCTACATCGCCGACAAGGCCCTCGCCCGCCACAGCCGCCGCCTCACCCCGGTCAAGGAGAGCCGCCCGGATCCGGCACCGGAGCTGCTCTCCTACACAGCCGACTTCGCCTGGCCGAAGCGGTGGTGGATCGCTGCCGCCGACGGCACGCCACCTCGGGAGTCATCCCGCTACGAGCGCGCCCCGGTCGCCAGCCTCGCCGTGCAGAACACGATCCGCGCCGCCCGCACCGCCGGGCCGGACGGAGCTCCGGCCGCGACCGGCACCGCCGCGCTCAGCAGGCACCACTACCAGCGCGAGCGCGACCCCGCGCCTCCGCACGCCGTCGACCATTCCGGCCGGGAAGCCGCCCTCACCCCGAAACAGCGGGCCGAGGCGACCCAGGCCCACCTGCAGGCCGCGATGCCCGGCGAGTACCTCGAAGGCCGCACGACCGACCCCGCGACATGGCTGCGGACACCGGAGAACCTGGAACGGCTCGCCGCCTTCACCCGCGCCGCCGACGCCCGCCGCCGCGCCCACGAGAACAAGAAGCCCCCGCCCGCCCCCGACATCCCGGTCGACGACCGCCGCCAGGAGCACGAGCAGCGGCACCAGCAGCCCGGCCACGGCCAAGGCCACGGTCCCCGGCCGTGACCCGTCCTGCGGGGCACGCGCCTGCGCCGCCGCTCCTCCTGGTGAAGGGACACGGTGGACCCCCGTCACGCGCCGGCCGACGCGGTGAGTGGGCCCACGGCAGCGAGCCATCCGGGGAGTGGACCCCACCGCGCCATCGGGTGGACGCCACCGCGGTGCGCACCATCGGGTGGGGGGAGTGCGGGAGCTCGCGGTACCCGCTGCCCACCCGATACGGGTGGTGCGGTTGATGGCGCGCACTGAGTTGCCGCCAACTTGAAGTCGCAGGTCAAGGGGCTGGTGTGATCCGTCTTCGGAGTACTCGTGCTGGTCGTGGGCGGAAGCCCACGGAGAAGATCATCCGTCAGCGGTTGACCTCGAGGTTCGTCAGGACGAGCAGGGCGCGCAGGAGTCGGGTGGCGCGGGTGGGGTCGGTGCGGAGTTTGGTGAGGATCCGCCAGTTCTTGAGGTGGGCGAAGCCGTGCTCGACCGGTGCGCGTGCCACGGCGAGGACGCGGTTAGCTTCCTTCTGGCCCGGGGTGAGCTTGTGGGTGCGGCTGGCGGCGTAGCCGGTGACGATCACGGGGTCGAGGATGTCGTTGTCCAGGCCGCGGAAGCCGAGGTCCGCGAGGGCCCCGAGGCTGGCGGCGCCCAGGTGGGTCAGGATGTAGTCGTGGCGGGCGGCGGTGTTGTCGTGGGTGCGCCCGGGCCGGGCGGCGGATATCCAGATCAGGCGGCCCCTCTCGTTGGTCAGGGCGAGGAAGTGCAGGCCATGGCTGCGGTGCTTGCCGGAATAGTTCCGTCGGTCAGCACTCCCGGTGCGACGCTGGGTTCGGATGAGGGTGCCGTCGATCAGGACCACCTCCCCGCCCTGCTTGGCGATCTTCCTCAGGGCGCGGTCCAGGCGCGGCGCCTGGACGGCAAGCAGCCCGATCAGCTCGTCGCGCCAGCGGCGGACGGTGGACTCGGACACGTCATTGCCGCCAGCCATGTCAGCCAGGCGCTGGTCTTGGCGCAGTACGGCCAGGACGATCACGGCGATCTTTCCTGGCGGCAGGATCCGCCACCGGGACCGAATGGCCTTCAGGTGGCGCCTGAGTAGATCTGCGAGGTGGTTGACGGTGCGCGTGGACAGCGACAGGCGGCACTGGTAGACAAACTGGCAGGTGTCCTCGGCAAGCTCTTTGGTATTCGTCACACGATTGCAACGGTGCTCGGGGGCACCCGGGTTACGCCCGTGCGGAGCCGCTCTGAGCGGCCGTGTTGCTGGTCATAGGCGGGTGGTGAACCGGCCGTCGGGCTGCTTCCGCAGCCAGCCGCGATCGACGAGTCTGACCAGCTTGCTGCGTAGCGGTTCCAGCTTGGCCTTCACGGTGACGTCCACTCCCACCACCTCGCCGACCTCGCGGGCCATGACCGGTCCGGCGGCCTGCCGCACGGCGGCGAGGATGCGCTGGTAGTCCGGCGGGAGTGTCGCCTCCTCCGCGCTCGACGTGCGGTGCGGGATCAGCATCACCGCCTGCCCGCCCACCTGCCCGGGCATCGGCGCTGCCGAGGCGCGTTCACCGGCGAGCTGTTCGCTCACCCGTTCAAGGACCCTTTCGGCGACTGCGAGTTCGTCCCGCTCGGTCCGTACCTCCGCCAGCTGCTTGGCCAGCAGTTCTTCGAGTTCGTCCAGTTCCGCGCGCCGCGCGGTGATCCGTTCCAGCAGCTCGGGATCCAGCATGCACCCGATCGTAGGAGGTAGCCGATCTGTAGCGAGCGGGAATCGGATAGTTCAGCTACCTGAGCAGGAGCGAACCGCATCGTCCCAGGCACCGGGACTGCGGTAGTGGTTGTTGTGCCCTGCGGCAAGTACGTGGCGCAGTTCGGCAAGGTATTGGGTGTTCGTGGGAAGATCTAGCTGGTCGAGGAGGGCCAGTGCGGCGGCCGGTTCCAGGTCACCGTAGACATCGTGGAAGCTCGCCCGAAGCCCGAGGAAGAGAGCTGAGTGCAGGGCGGGAAGCCGCGCGGCGGTGCGGTAAGTCGGCTCCTTCACCGTCCAGCGCACCGGGCCCGAACACTCCAGAACCCGACAGGCCCGGCGGAGCAGGGCTTCTGATCGCTCGGCCACTACTCGGTCGATGTCTTTACCGAGTACCTCGGCGAAGGCCGTCGCGGAAGTGGTGTGGCCCTCGAACCAGTCCACCCACAGCGAGTAGGTAACGGCCTCGACGTCCCGGTCCGCCTCCAGCCGCTGGCGGTAGCCGTCCCACAGCACGTCGGCCGGCAGGGGGCCCTGCGCGCTCGCGTCCGCGAATCGGATCTCGCACGTGACCCAGTAATCGTCGAGGAGATCCAGCAGCCCGAAGGCCAAACGCACCTGGTCAGCTGCATTCAGGTCCTCGGCGAACACATCGCCGGCCCAGGAATGTGCCACTTGGCTGGCGGTGAGCAGCACGTCCGGCTTCTCGTCACTCACCCACCCGTCACGTACCTGGCGGACGCCCTGATCAGCCAGCCAACGCCGTGCCACCTCCACGCCCTGCGTATCCATCCAGGCAGTATGACAAGCCTCGCAAGATCCGAATGAAACAGCCGAACGCTACCGACAGAACCGGCATGGAGCCGCGAGCCACCTCTTGGTGGACGATCTTCCCCACAGACTCCCGCCTACGACCAGGGTGAGCACCCCGAGAACCAGTCACACCAGCCCTTTGACCTGCGACTTCAGGTTGGTGGAGGCTCACTCCCGGCCGGTCCATCCGGTGCGGACACGGACCGTGACGAACATCCGATGCCGTCCACCCGATGCCCACCCCTTGTCCAGGCCGCCACCGCGTACACGGGGGCTGTTCCTCGCAGGAGAAGCAACCCTTGACCCGCCACGAGATTTCGGTGTTCCCCCTTGACACGCCCGCCACCGACCAGGCGATGCCGCGTACCGGCCCCGCGAAGAACTCCCCCGGAGGAGACACATCTCCCTCCCGCACCATTACGGTGTGTCAGACCGGCGTGATGCGCAGAGTGGAGTCCACTCCCACCTGGTAGTGCGCTCCATCAGGTGGAAGTGGAGCCCATGCGGAACCAGGGCGGCCAGGGCCAGGTCGATCCCGAGTGGTCGGTGACCGCGTCCCTGACGCGGCTGGCCGAGGACATCGGCCTGAGCTATAGCACGGTAGCCGCCTGGTGATCACGGGCATGCCGATGTCGGTAGGACCGCCCCGACCGGTGCTGCGGCTGCGTTCCAGACTGCGGTCGAGGGCAACGAGCTTCTCCTTGGCCTTGGTGAGGCTGGCTTGGAGTCGCGCCCGTGTCTGGATGCATCCGTTGCTGTGCGTCCCCGCCGCTATCCCACCGACACCACCGACGCCGAGTGGGCCCTGATCGAGCCGCTGCTGTCCGTCCCGGCCTGCGAAACCGAGGTCGGCGGGAGGCCGGAGAAGCACCCGCGGCGGGAGATCGTGGATGCCATTCGCTACGTCGTGGACACCGGATGCAAGTGGCGTTCCCTGTCGGCGGACTTCCCGCCCTTTCTGCGGATCCGATCCGTCAAGTGGGCCGGTAGATCCCGCTGGTCGATATGTGTTGGCCGATCGCGCAGAAGGCCGAGAGACTCAGGCTGTGGACATGGGGATCTCTGGTTTCGAGCCGTCCTTCCTGGTCGGGTTCGAGGCGATTCAGCAGGCGCACGGATCACAGCTGGCGATGCTGGCCGGCAGGCGGCTGACGCGGTTCGCCGTGGTGCGGTTCATCGAGGACGGGGACTGGTTTGCCGACTGCCCGGTGGTGCTGGACTTCGACGGCATCCAGGTAGAGGTCTGCCATTGGAAGCTCGACGAGCTCTCGATCGGCTGGAACACGATCGGCACCGCGGCGGACATCGCCGGATGGGAGTGGTTCGAGCTGACGCCCCAGTGGACTCAGCACGACGAGCGCCTCGAACCGTTCGTCGGCCAGGAACTGCGCGAGGTCGCGCTCCTTGAGTGGCGGCCGCCAGGTCATGACCTGGCGGCTGGGACGGTGGCGGTGGAGTTTGCCTTCGCCGGGGACTGTCTGCGGATCGCCAACGGACTCGACGAGAACCGCATCGAGGTCGGTGAGGCCCAGCCGAACTACGTTCGGCACCAGCTGAGCAGTTGAGGCTGCTGCCTTGTCGGTTTCCGGTTGATCTCAATGACCGGCAGCAAGGTGGCCTGAGCGGGGATGCCGGTCTCTCCCGGCCACCTGACCGCCGTCACGGAACAGTGCCTGCACGAAGATCAACACAGGTGCTTCTACGCGCCCGCCGTGCGATCCGTCCGCCGCAGCAACAGCCTT
Source organism: Streptomyces sp. NPDC101490 (assembly GCF_044767145.1). NCBI lineage: Bacteria > Bacillati > Actinomycetota > Actinomycetes > Kitasatosporales > Streptomycetaceae > Streptomyces > Streptomyces sp. NPDC101490. The sequence continues at coordinate 6,436 of NZ_JBIWNI010000042.1, read as the reverse complement.
TGGAGCATGAACATGCCCATCAACAGCATGCCGGGAAGAACGAGATCGCCCAAGCCCGCGTTCTGAGCGACGAGGCAGCTCATGCCCGCTGCGGCTGTTGCCCAGCAGGCCGCCTCGCGCCAGGCGCCTCGCCAGGCAGCCCGGGCCGATGTGAAGACCGCAGCGATGACGAGGGCGCTCAGGAAGACCGATCCGGTCCAGTGGCCAGGCATGATCACATCATTTCACGCCCAGTCCTCAGCTCCAGAACGGCCGGGGATCACAAACAGGTTCCAAGGGCGAGGTCATCACGAAGGTGACCGGCGGCTGGGGACACCTCCGCTGCGCGCGCCGGAGGCTGTCGGTGGCTGAGCGGGAGTTCGACCGGAACAAGGTCCGGATCGAGGCCGGTGAGACGTTCCGCGCGCAGAGCCTTCGGACTGGCGGCTCGGCGCCTTGCCGTCCAGTACCCGCCCCGCTCGCTGACCCGGCGGGCAGGGGCGGTGTGGTGTCCGCCACGGACAAACCCTGCGGTCAAGAGGTGGTCAAGGGGTAAAACGGACACCGGTCGGTGGTGGGAGTCAGACGACGGTCAAGGGGTGAGGGAGCAGGGTGGCGTCTGTCCCGCGCGCGAGACAGACGCGTGCAGTACGGACACCGCCCTGTCCCGGCCCGGCCGGGAGGAACGAGGACCCCCGTGCCTGCACCTGCCCCCACCCCCACCTCCACTCCCACGCCTGCGCCTGGTCCGGGCCCGGCTGCCTCTCGCTGTGGCCGCCGGGCGGAACGGAGCCCCGCCCGCCGTGAACCCGCCGCCCGGCCCGGAGCGTCCGTGCCCGGCCCGCGGCGGTGGGCGGGCCCCGGTGAGCTCCTGCCGCCGCCGCTTGCGTTCCCACTGCCGAAGTCACTTCCGTGCCCGGCACCCATCCGACCGGCATTTCCCCTTGTCAGCGCCGGTTTCCGGGCCGCCTGCGGCTTGTCACAACCCTCTCCTGTCTCTTTTGACCTGAGTGGGTTGCCGGTGAGGAGGGAGACCATCGGGTGCGGGGGCCCGATCCCCTCCACGACCGGAGTCTGGCGCCCGGCCGGTAGCCGACCGGGTGGTGCGCCCCGTGGGACGCGCGTACCGGGAGGGCGGGTCTGATGGCGGGCCAGCGCAAGACCAATCCAGCGGGGTCGTCTAACGGCCTGCGGGGTGATGTGCTGTCCGTGCTCGGCGTGCTCAAGGTCGCCACCGCCGACCAGATACAGCGCCTCGCCGCACCGCACCTGACCTACCGGCACACCACCAAGGCGACCCCGGCGAAGCGGAAGGAAGCCCGCACCGCATCCCACCGGGCCGCGGCGAACGACCTGCGGCGTCACGGCCTGGCCGTCGACGGCGGCCGCACCCGCGGCAACGAGGAGGTCCGCATCCTCACCCCGGCCGGGCTGGCCGCCGCCGCGATCGACCTGGAGCGTGAGATAGAGGAGATGGGCGGCATACCCAGGGGCGCGGGCCGTTCCGGGGCCTCGCATCCGATGACGGTGAACGAGACGGTCATCGCGCTGATCCGCCCGAAGCCCGGCCTCGACCTGGTCGCCGGGGAACCAGAGGAAGCGGTCGCCGTCGCGCGGACCGCCGCCCGTGCCCCGGACGGGATAGGCACCCTCACCTCCTACGCCACCGAGATCGCGCTCCCGGTGAAGGGCACCTGGAAGAACCCCGCGATCGGCAGCGCCCGCGCCGACATCGTCGTCACCGCGCCGGGCGACGGGGTGCCGCTGCTGTTCATCGAGGCCGACAACTGCACCGAGAAAGCCGCGCTCGTCGCCGCGAAGTTCGACAAGTACGCCCGGTTCTTCCAGCGCAAGGAGAAGGACACCGACGACAGTGTGAAGCTGATGTGGCGCACCCGCTGGTCCGCGCCCTCGGGGGAGGGCTACGAGTGGGTGCACCCGCCGGTCCTGCTCGTCTTCCACCACGTCGGCAGACGCTCCGCGAAGAAGCAGATGGAGGCGGTCGCCGCCCTCACCCGCCACCACTGGAAGGGCCACTGGGACAGCGAGGACGGCTGCCACTCCTACGACGGCCGTATCCCGATCGTGGCGACCACCCTGGACCAGCTGCGCGAGCACGGCCCGGCCGGCCCCGTCTTCTGGCGCTTCGGCCGCAAGGAGCTCCAGCCCCTGCTGGACGCCATCGGCAACCCTCGCTTGGACGCCGCCCTCACCCGCCGCCGCCAGGCCGCCCGCGAGGAGCAGCAGCGCCGTGACGAACAGCAAGCCGCGGCGCGGGAGGCGGAGCGGCCGGTGTGTGCCCGCTGCGGGACGAGATTCACCGACGAACGCTGGCAGTTGACCCGGCGGTCCTCCTGGCGGAGCGAGACGGACAACCTGTGCGGGCCGTGCGAGAGCGGGCACTTCGCCCAGCTCGAAGTCGAACGGGTCGCGCGGCGCGCGGCGGAGGAAGCCGCAGCGGGGGCGGCGGCCGAAGCGGAGGCGAAGGAGAACCGCCGCCGGTTCCGCCGCCAGTAGAGGTGGGCAAGCCCAAGGGGGAACCCGGGCAAGCCTGGCCGGGGCCTCCCGGCAGGAGACGCCAAGGAGGACGTGGTGCGCAGATTCGAGACGGTCGTGCGGCGCGATGTCCACTGTACGGGCCGGGTGTGGAGCGAACAGGCGCTGCGGGTCGTCGACGACACCGGCGAGGCGCTGGTGACCGCCTGCGCGCCCGACGCGCAGGCCCGGTGGCCTGCCCTGTACGCGCAGGCCCGCATCGAGAGGACCGGCCGGTGCGTACGGAGGCGTTCGACGCGATGGCGGCGGGGGAGTGGGAGCTCGCAGCCGGGGTGTGGCAGGAGACGGACCTGCTGCTGTGGAAGCCGCCCACCGCCTGGTTCAGCGTCAACGCCTTCTTCGTCCCGGACGGGGCCGGGCGCCGTCTGCGGAACTGGTATGTCAACTTCGAGCACCCCACCTGCCGCACCGAGGACGGCTTCGACACCTTCGACCTCACCGTGGACCTGGTCGTCGCGCCGGACCTCACCGGCTGGGAGTGGAAGGACGAGGACGAGGACGAGTACGCGCACGTGCGGTGCCTCGGCATCGTTTCCGACACCGAGCACCAGGCCGTCGACGCCGCCCGCGGCGAGGTCCTCGGGATGCTCGCCGACCGCTCCGGCGTCTTCGCGCAGGCGGAGCGGTCGGCGTCCTGGCGGTGGGAGCCCTCCTGGCCCACGCCGAGCCTGCCCCTGGCCGCGGCGGCGCCGCGGAGGGTTGCGCCGGAAGGCGGCTGAACAGTTGCCTGTGGGGAGTTACTCCCGGCGGGGGCCCGGAGGTGTGACCGGCAGTGGGAGCCCGGGGAAGGCGTTGAGGGTCGGGTTCGAATGCTGCTGCGGTGCGGTGAGGTCCGCAGGGCAACCCCCAGCGGACCTCACCGCACATGACGTGCCTATCCGCCGCCGCGTCCCCTCGGATCAGCCTGTAACCGCCGCATGCCGAGGGCGCACGGATTAAGCTGGGCCGGGATAGTCGGGGCTGTCAAGGGGGATCAATGCCGCAGGTGCTGACCTTGAGGACGGAGGGCTCCAGCGACGAGCTGGCCTCCTTCGCACAGTGGCTACGTGACGAGCCGGACATATATCGCCATGCGAGGATCGAGTGGGCGGAGGCCACTCCGGCTGACGGGGAAATGGGCGGTGCTTTCGATGTCGTCAACCTGATCATCGAATCCGGCTTCCAACTGGTCAACCTCGGTCTCGCCTATGCCGCCTGGCGCGCGACCCGGCGTTCGGCTGCCCCGCAGATCACCGTGCAGCGCGACGGGGTGAGCATCACGATGACGGAGCACGATCCTGAGGCAGTGGTCAGGCTGGTCCGGGCACTTGAGGAATGAGCACGCTTCCGGACCCGGCCGCGTCTCGCGCCGTGCTGATCGGAACGAGCCGGTACGACAGCCCGTCTCTGGGCGACCTTCCAGCCGTCGCAGCCAATCTCGATGCGCTGGCCGGGCTGCTGCGCGCTCCGAGCGTGTGGGGTTTGCCGGCGGAGAACTGCACCGTGGTCGCGAACCCTGCCACTGTCGCAGAGGTGCTGGAGCCGATCGCGGCCGCTGCGGCCGAGGCCACCGACACACTGTTCGTCTATTACGCTGGCCACGGACTGGTCGCGCGGACGCCACCGGAACTGCATCTGGCGCTGACCGCATCCAAACAGAATGCGTCGTACACGGCCGTACCTTACGGCCTGATCCGCGAAGAACTCGTCGGCGTCCGGGCGCTGCGTCAGGTCGTCGTCCTCGACTGTTGCTACAGCGGCCGTGCTCTGGGGCGCATGACGGGAAACGACTCGGTGACGATGGTGGCCGATGAGGCCGAGACCGAGGGCACGTACCTGATCGCTGCTTCGGCTGAGACCAAGGCCGCGGTATCTGTCCCTGGCGAACTGCATACGGCCTTCACTGCGGAACTCCTGAACGTCCTCTCGCGAGGTGTTCCGGGCAAGGGGCCGTACGTCGACCTCGACACGGTGTACAGGGAAGTCGAGTCGGCCCTGCGAGCCAAACAAAGACCGATGCCCCAGCGGAGGATCCGCAACACCGCGAACCGGGTCGCCTTCCGCAACCGTGCGCACCCCTCGGTGGCCGAACCCACCGACGACGGCCCCGGCGCAGCGAGCGTTGCTGTCCCCCGCCTGCGGTCAAAAGCTGCCTGGGCGGCTGGCCTCTGTGTTCTCCTCGGCGTCGGGGTACTCGGCGCTTTCCAGAGCGGGCTCTTCTCAGGGGGCGGTATAGCGTTGAAAGCCCTCATGCCAGTCGGTCCCGACACGGTCGGCACCGACAGAAGGACACCAACGTCCACACCAACGTCCACGCTCACTCACACGCCCGAGACGACCCCCTCACCCCCGCCGTCAACAACGCCGCCGCCCAGTGCCGCGGCAAGCCGCACACCTGAGGACAAGCCACCTGCTCCAGAGACGGTGCCGTGCAAGGCCAAAGACCTCCAGCTCTTTCTCAGCAGCAAGAAGAACGTGTACAGGACGAACGAGGAACCCGAGCTGAACCTGACCGCGAAGAACCAGGGCAGCACCCCCTGCACCCTGAACTTCCGGCTCACCCCCGTCCTCATCAAGATCACCAGCGCGAGCGACACCCAAGTCGCGGCGAATGATTGCCAGACCACAAGGACGGATCCCTCGTACGAACGACGCATCGAATCCAAGGCAACCGCAACGCTCATGTTCCGATGGAATCCGGACAGCAGGGCGATCGAGCCATGCTCGACCCCGCCCAGCCAACGAGCACCGGCCGGGACCTATCTCGCCGAAGCGGAATTCTCTGGAGCGCCAACAGTGAGAACGACATTCACACTCCTTGATTCCTAAGCCCGCACCTGCGCGGCGCGGGAACCTTCGCGCTCTTGGGCGCATCAGGGCGTAGATCTGCCATGACGTCATGCTTGCAGCTCCGCTGGCCCAAGGTGATGGGGCTTGGCTCAACATCGTCTGAGATCGACGTCGAATAGTCCTCCCTGACGCCGGATTCCTGGGTCGGCCACTTCCGGCAGGTCACCGCGGAGGAGCCCGCTCCGTCTGAAGAGGCAGTGCTCCAGGCTGAGACGTCCAGCCCTGGCCATTCCCCGATTTCGAGAACGCCATCACCGCGTGCCTCGCCCCCGATCCCGCCGATCACCCCACTGCGAAGGAGCTGACCGCCTCATGGTGACCCTGCGGCCCCTGGCCCCCGACGACGCCCCCGCCCTGACCCGCGTCTACAGCGGTGCCTCCATCCGGCACACCACCGGCAAGCCCCTCACCCTGGACCAGGCCCACGAGAAGATCCGCGCAGCCCTCGCCCGAGCCGCCGAAGACCCCCGCGCGCAGTGGAGCTGGGGCATCCTCCACGAGGACGACCTGATCGGCCTGATCGCCCTGCGGCGACGCACCCCGGTCATGGGGACCATCAGCTACATCCTCCGCGAGGACAGCTGGGGCCACGGCTATGCCACCCAGGCCGCTCACCAGGTGGTGGCCGCCGCTTTCACCACCGCCGGCCTTCACCGGCTGGAGGCCATGCACCATCCCGACAACCCGGCCTCCGGCCGCGTGCTGATCAAAGCCGGGTTCACCCGCATCGGCACGGCCGACCGGGACTCCGAGACCGGACCCGTCCCCTACGAGCTGTACGCGCTGGAGACCGACGGCAACGGCCCTCCCCCGATCGACCATTGAGGGGCGCCACCGCAAGTACGGTCATCACGGCACCGACGACGGCACACACCACCGGACCCAGGGGGCGTGGAGAACGGATCGGACAGCATCCCGTGGGGCGGCGAGTGGCGACGCCACCTCCGCTCCGCACGATGATCCGCGCGCAGATCGACGTCGAAGCCAGGAGGTCTGCCGCCGCTGCGGCCGCGACGGCGGCGGTTCGCCTGCTGGTCCGAGCGCTCCGGAATGGTGTGGGGAATGCCGCGTT
>NZ_JBIWNI010000041.1:0-27522 GCF_044767145.1 Streptomyces sp. NPDC101490 | reverse complement strand
CGGGCCGTGTGGTGGCCCCCCCCGGTGCCTTCTTTGTTTTTTTGCCGTGGGGGGGGTGTGGGGGGGGGGGCGGCGGGGGGGGGGGGGGGGGGGGTGCCCCCCCCCCCCCCCCCCCCCCGGCCGGGCGCGCACGCCCCGCGCGACCGACGTACGCGATCGCGCTACGCGATCCACTCCGACCACGGCATGTTCCAGCCGTTGAGGCCGTTGTCCGGCTGGATCTGCTTGTCCTTGGAGTTCTTCACGACGATCACGTCACCGATGAGCGAGCGGTCGTAGAACCAGGCGGCGGGCATCGAGCCGTCACCGGCGCCCCGGGCGTCCCGGAGGCCGACGCAGCCGTGGCTCACGTTCGAGGAGCCGAAGGTGCCCGACGGAGCCCAGTAGTTGCCGTGCACGAAGGTGCCCGAGGTGGACAGGCGCATCGCGTGCGGCACGTCCTTGATGTCGTACTCGCCGCCGAACCCGACCGTGGCGCCGTTCATCCGGGTCACCTTGTACTTCTCGCTGATGACCATCTGACCGTTGTACGTGGTGGTGGACGGGGCGCCCGCGGTGATCGGGATCGTCCTGATGACCTTGCCGTCGCGCTCGACCTTCATCGTCTTGGCGCTCGCGTCGACCGTGGAGACCTGACGGCGGCCGACGGTGAAGGTGACCGTCTTCTTCTGCTTGCCGTAGACGCCGGGGCGGCCCTCGACGCCGTCCAGGTTCAGGTGCACGGTCACCTTGGTGCCCGCGGCCCAGTACTGCTCCGGGCGGAAGTCGAGCCGGTCGTTGCCGAACCAGTGGCCCTCGATCGGCACGGACGGCACGGCCGTCACCTTGATGGCCTTCTCGACGGCCTCCGGGTCGGTGATGCCCCGGGTGAAGTTGATGGAGACCGGCATCCCGACGCCGACGGTCGAACCGTCCTCCGGCGTGTAGTGGCCGATGAAGGTGTTCTTCGGGACCAGGGTGGTGAAGGTGGTGTCCTTCGCGGACTCACGGCCCGCGGAGTCCTTCGCCACGGCGTGGACCTTGTACTGGGTGCCGCCCGACAGATGCGCGACCGGCGACCAGCTGGCACCGTCCGCCGCGATCCTGCCCTCGATCTCGGTGCCCTTGGAGTCGGCGACCGTGACCGTGCTCAGCTTGCCCTGGGCCGCGGTGACCTTCAGGACCCCGCTGGTGGCGACCGAGTCGGCGCCGTCCTTCGGCAGGATCGTCACCACCGCCTCCGAGGCCGTGTTCTCCTGCTGTCCGCCGCCCTGCGCCGCCGGGGCCTTGCCCCCGTCGGCGCCGACCGTCTCCCCACCGCCGCAGGCGGTGAGCAGCACCAGCAGCGCCCCCGCCGTCAGCGCCTTCAGACGAACGCCCCCGCGCCGCCCGGCCCGCACCGACGCCCCCGATATCGGCTGCCCGTTCACTGTGGTTGTCTCCCCTCGCAGGGCCCGGTCACGTCACGGGCCCACCCCCGGTGCGCTCGACCCGCGCACCAGCCGCAAGACAATCACACCGCAGGACACGAAAGATCCTCGTGAATGTCACCGTTCCGTCCCGATCGACCGGTACGGAAGGCCGCCCGTGCCGGGCGGTGCGGGCGGTACGAGGCGGGCGGAGGGGAGGCGGGGTCAGCGCAGCGCGGACCCCGCCCGCCAGGCCTTCCACTCCATGTTCCAGCCGCCGAGGCCGTTGTCCGCGGCGACCGTCCGGTCCCGCGAGTTGACCACCTCCACCACGTCCCCGATGAGCGTCCGGTCGAAGAACCAGCCCCCGGGGGCGTCCGCGCTGCCGCCCTTCTCGTCGCGCAGCCCCACACAGCCGTGGCTGACGTTGGCCGAGCCGAAGGTGTCCGCCGAAGCCCAGTAGTTGCCGTGCAGGAAGGTCCCCGAGTCGGTGAGCCGCATCGCGTGCGGCACGTCCTTGATGTCGTACTCGCCGCCGAAACCGACCGTGCGCCCGTCCATCCGCGTCACGTCGTACAGCTCGGTGACGACCATCTTCCCGTTGTACGTGGTGGTCTTCGGGGCGCCCGCCGTGATCGGCAGGGTCGCCAGGACCTCGCCGTCCCGCCGGACCTCCATGGTGTGCGCGGCGGCGTCCACCAGGGACACCTGGGAGCGGCCGACGGTGAAGCCGACCGTCTTGCGCTGGATGCCGTACACCCCGGGCGCCCCTTCGACGTCCCGGAGACCCAGCTCGACGGTGACCCGGGTGCCGGGCCGCCAGTAGGTGGCGGGCCGGAAGTCCAGCCGCTCCTTGCCGAACCAGTGGCCGACGATCTCCACCGGCGGGTCCGAGGTGATCCGGACGGCCCGCTCCACCTCGGCCCGGTTCACGATCGGCAGGCTGAAACCGAAGGAGACGATCATGCCGGTGCCCACCGTGGACCGGTTCTCCGGTTTGAAGTAGCCGATGAAGCGGCTCTCGGGCACCACCGTGGTGAAGGTGGTGTGGCGGGCGGAGCGCCGCCCGTGCGCGTCCAGCGCGACCGCGTCCACGCTGTACTTGGCGGCCAGCGCGAGCCGGGTGTCCGGCCGGGGCCGCCAGCGCAGCCCGTCGGCGGAGATCTCCCCGGCGACCTCGGCCCGCAGCCCGTCCTCGACCTGCGCGACCTTCACCCGTTCCAGCCGCCCGCTGTCGATCCGCACCTCCACCGGGCCCTCGGCCGGCACCCCCCGCCCGCCGTCGTCCGGACTCACCCGGATGACGTCACCCGGGGCCCGCCCGGCACCCGGCAGACCGATGCCGAAGCCACCACCGCCGTCCGCCCCCGTACAGCCCGCGAGGCCCGCCACCAGTCCCGCCACCGCGAGGGCGCGCCCCGCCCGCTTCCATAGACATGTCACGTGCGGCCCAACGACCGCCACCCTCCGGGGGAAACGTGCGTACGGGTCATGTTGGGAGGACGGCCGCGCGGGCAGAACAGGGGGAGGACCGCCCGAGGGGGGCGGCGGCCGGGACGCCGCCGCTCCCCCGGGCGCGGGCCCGACGAGCCGCGGGAGGCCGGGACGGTGGCGAGCGCAGCCGAGCAGGAAGCGGTACGGGGACGGGCCGGGGAGCGGCCCGCGCCACCGGTGTGGCCGGGGGCGCCGACCCCGCTGGGGGCCCGCTGCCGGACCGGCCCCGACGGCGTCCCGGGCACCAACTTCGCCCTGTGGGCGGGCGGCGCGGAGGCCGTCGAGCTGTGTCTGTTCGACCCCGACGGCACCGAACGGCGGCTGCCGCTGACCGAACTGACCCATGAGATCTGGCACGGCTTCGTGCCCGGGACCGGCGCCGGGCAGCGGTACGGCTACCGGGTGCACGGCCGCTGGGACCCGTGGACCGGCGCCCGCTGGAACCCGGCGAAACTGCTCCTCGACCCGTACGCGCGGGCCGTCGACGGCGACTTCACGCTGCCGCCCGAGGTGTACGGGCACGTCCGGGACTGGCCGCACCAGCACGTCGCCGACACGGTCCGCGACGAGCGGGACTCGGCGCCGTACGTCCCCAAGGGGGTCGTCGTCCAGGACGACGACGACTGGTCCGACGACCGCAGGCCCAAGACGCCCTGGCAGGACTCCGTCATCTACGAACTGCACGTCAAGGGCTTCACCCGGCTCCACCCCGGCGTCCCCGAACGGCTGCGGGGCAGTTACGCGGGGCTGGCCCACCCGGCGGCGGTCGAGCACCTCGTCCGGCTCGGGGTGACGGCGGTGGAACTGCTCCCGGTGCACCAGTTCGCCCACGAGGACCATCTGCTGCGGCGCGGACTGCGCAACCACTGGGGCTACAACTCGATCGGCTACTTCGCCCCGCACGCGGGCTACTCCTCGTCCGGGACCGGCGGGCAGCAGGTCGGCGAGTTCAAGCGGATGGTGCGGGCGCTGCACGCGGCCGGGATCGAGGTGATCCTCGACGTCGTCTACAACCACACGGCGGAGGCGGGCGAACTCGGCCCCACCCTCTCCCTCAAGGGCATCGACAACCGGGGCTACTACCGGCTCCAGGACGACGCCCGCCGGTACGCCGACTACACCGGCTGCGGGAACACCCTGCACGTGGTGCGCCCGCAGGTGCTCCGGCTCATCACGGACTCGCTGCGGTACTGGGTGACCGAGATGGGCGTCGACGGCTTCCGCTTCGACCTGGCGGCGGCGCTCGCCCGCTCCATGCACGACGTGGACATGCTCTCCCCGTTCCTCGCGGTCGTCGCGCAGGACCCGGTGCTCCGCCGGGTCAAGCTGATCGCCGAACCGTGGGACGTCGGCAGCGGCGGCTACCAGGTCGGGGCGTTCCCGCCGCTGTGGACCGAGTGGAACGACCGCTACCGGGACGCCGTACGGGACTTCTGGCGGGGCGCGCTGCCCGATGTGCGGGACCTCGGCTACCGGCTCTCCGGCTCCAGCGACCTGTACGCCTGGGGCGGGCGCCGCCCGTACGCCTCCGTCAACTTCGTCACCGCCCACGACGGCTTCACGCTGCGGGACCTCGTCACGTACGAGCGCAAGCACAACGAGGCCAACGGCGAGGGCAACCGGGACGGCACCCACGACAACCGGTCCTGGAACTGCGGCACCGAGGGCGAGACCGACGACCCCGGGACCAACGCGCTGCGGCTGCGGCAGCAGCGCAACCTGCTCACCACCCTGCTGCTCTCCACCGGGGTCCCGATGCTGGTCGCCGGGGACGAGATGGGCCGCACCCAGGGCGGCAACAACAACGCGTACTGCCAGGACAACGCGACCGGCTGGGTCGACTGGACCCTCCCCGAGGACCCCGGCCGGGCCCAGCTCCTGGCGCTGGCCCGGCGGCTCCTCGCCCTGCGCCACCGGCATCCGGTGCTGCGCCGCCGGGCCTTCTTCTCCGGCCGTCCGCAGGGCGCGGACGGGCTGCGGGACCTCGCCTGGTTCACCGCCGGGGGCACCGAGATGACCGACGCCGACTGGTACGCGCCCACCGCGACGCTCGGCCTCTACCTGTCGGGCCGGGACATACCGGGCCGGGACGAGCGGGGCGAGCAGGTGGTCGACGACAGTTTCCTCGCCGTCCTCCACGCGGGCCCCCGTCCGCTGGACTTCCGGCTGCCGGGAGCGCCGTGGGCGCGGACGTACGGGCTGGTCGTGGACACCGGGCGGGAGGACCAGTCGGGGGCGCCGGGCACCCGCCACGCGGGCGGCTCGGTCCTGCCGGTGGGGGCGCGGTCGGTGGTGCTGCTGCGGGTCGAGGACTAGGGCGCCGTCTGCCCGCCGGGCAGGCGGGACTTCCGGAACACGGCCTACGCCCGTCCGGCCACCGCGGCGCGACGGCGGTGGCCGGACGGGGCGGGTGTCGTCCCCTGCGGGCCGGGGCGCGGTCCGCACGGGCACCCGTGCCGCGGGCCCGCCCTGACACCCCCGTGCGGCGGTCCCGCGTGTGCGAACAGTGTCTGTCCACGCCCCCGGCCCTGTCCTTGACCCACGGCGCACGACTCCTTGACTCTCCGCGCGGGGTCGCGGCGGGCGGGCCGCGGGTCGGGGGCGGGGAGGGCGTCGGACCGGGGGGCAGGGGCCGGGGAAGGTGTCGGCCCGGGGGGCAAGGGCCGGGGAAGGCGTCGGACCGGGGGGTCGGAGGCTGGGGAAGGCGTCGGACCGGGGGGGGTCAGGAGCCTCCCAGGATGCCCCGGTCGTATCCGGCGGCCACCGCCGCCGCCCGGTCCTTCACTCCCAACTTGCCGTAGATGTGGGTGAGATGGGTCTTGACGGTGGCCTCGCTGATGAACAGCTCGGCGGCGATGGCCCGGTTGGCGGTGCCCCGGGCGACGAGGGCGAGGATCTCGCGCTCGCGGGCGGAGAGCGCGGCGCCGCCGGCCGGGGCGGCGGGCGTCCGGACGGCGGTCACCAGGCGGGAGGCGACGGCCGGGGAGAGGACGGTACGGCCTTCGGCGGCGGCCCGTACGGCCCCGAACAGCTCCTCGCGCGGGGCGTCCTTGAGGAGGTAGCCGGTGGCGCCCGCCTCGATCGCCGGGAGGGTGTCGGTGTCCGTGTCGTACGTGGTGAGGACGAGGACCCGGGATCTGGCGCCCCGGCGGCCCAGTTCGGCGATGGCGTCGACACCGCCGCCGCCCGGCATCCGCAGGTCCATGAGGACCACGTCGGGGTCGAGGGCCAGGGCGAGCGTGACGCCCTCGACCCCGTCGGCGGCCTCGCCGAGGACCCGGAAGCCGGAGCCGGGCGCGGCGAACATGCCGCGCAGCCCGTCCCGTACGACGGGGTGGTCGTCGACGATCAGCAGGGTGATGTCCTTCATGGCAGGGCCAACGGTACGCGGGCGGAGATCGCGGTGCCCTCGCCGGGGGCGGCCTCCACGGTGACGGAGCCCGCGAGCCGCACGGCCCTCGCCCTCATGCCGTCGAGCCCGAAACCGCCGCCGGACGGCCCGCCGGGGCCGGTGCGTCCGGGTCCGGCGGCCGGGTCGAAGCCCCGGCCGTCGTCCCGTACGTCGAGGGTGATCTCGTCGTCCATGTAGGAGAGGGTGACTCCGGCGCGGGCGGCGCCGGAGTGCCGGGCCGCGTTGGACAGGGCCTCCTGCGCGATCCGCAGCAGGGTGGCGGCGACCTCCTCGTGCAGCGGGAGTTCGGTGCCGGTGACGGTGAACCGGGTCTGGACGCCGGTCCGTTCGGCCCAGTCGGCGACCGTCTTGCGCAGCGCGTCGGGCAGCGCGTCGTGCTCCAGGGCGGCCGGGCTCAGGTTCTGCACGGAGCGGCGGGCCTCCCCCAGGCTGTGCCGGGCGAGGTCGGCGGCCCGCCGCAGGTGGACCTCGGCGGCCTCCGGCCCCGAGGTGGCCTGGGCGGCCTGGAGCTGGGTGACGATCCCGGCGAGGCCCTGGGCGATGGTGTCGTGGATCTCGGCGGCGAGCCTGCGCCGCTCGTCGGCGATCCCGGCCTCCCGGGCCTGGAGGAGGAGCTGGGCCTGGAGGGCCGCGTTCTCGGCGAGGGCCTGTTCGAGCCGTCCGTTGGCGAGGGCGAGGGCGTCGATGGTCGCGTTCCGCTCGACGGCCTTCTCGTCCTCCTTCTCGCTGAGGTGGGCGAAGACCACGACGAGGCAGGCGTTCAGCCCGAACAGGCCGCCGAAGGCGACCCATTGGACCGGGGAGCCGGGCGGCAGCCCGCCGGACTGCGAACCGGCCATGGTGACGGCCGTGACCAGGAGCCCGGCGTGGCCGAGCCGCCGGGGCAGCAGGTGCATGGCGTCGAAGTAGCCGAGGCAGGCGTAGATCGCGAAGAACGGGTTGCACCAGGTGAGGACGAAGGCGAGGGCGGTCCGCAGCAGGAAGTAGCCGGTGGCGCCGGGCGCGGCGGCGGGCAGCCTGACCCGGTCGCCGGGGGTCCCGGCCCCCCGCCGGGCGGCCGTCCGGCGGGTGTGCAGGCCCCAGAGCAGTTGGAGCAGCACCGCCGCCGCGACCAGCGGCCCGGTCGGGTCGGCTCCCCGGCCGCCCGCGAAGAGCGGCGCGGTCGCCGCGGCGATGGCGGCGGCGACGGCGAGGAGCGCGTACGGCCCCCAGCGGAAGAACAGCAGCCAGAGGCCCACGGTGTCGGTCGGCACGGTGATGGTCCCCCTCGTCCCGGGCGGTGTCCGCCGTACGGTCCCGGCGGGACCCGCGGGGCGCGCCGCCGTTCCTTCCGCGCGCGCCGCGCACGCGGTCACTGCCAGCGGAACCAGCGCACCGAGGCGCCGGTCAGCACCGCCGTCCACACCAGCATCACGGCGAGCGCCGCGAGGCCGGGCCAGCCGCCCGAACCGGCCGCGTCCAGGGCCTCGGACGCGGCGCCGTACGGGCTGAACCGGACGATCTGCTGGAGGGTATCGGGCATGGCCTGGACCGGCACCCACACTCCGGCCGTGAACATGGTGGGGAAGAAGACGAGCGTGCCGACGGCGGTGGTCGTCTTCTGGGTGCGGGAGACCGCGCACACGGCGGAGCCGAGGGCCAGGCCGACCGCGACGGCGAGGAGCAGGGCGAGGGCGTAGCCGACCGGGTTGCCGGGCAGGGCGACGCCGAAGGCGAGCCGCCCGACCGTGATCACGACCACGGCGGACAGCAGCGCGGCGGCGCCGTGCAGGACGAGCTGGGCGGTGAGGAGGGTCCCGGCGCGGACGGGGGTGGTGGACATCCGGCGCAGGATGCCGCGTTCCCGGTATCCGGCGAGGACCGGGGGCATGGCCTGGAGGCCGGACATGACGACGGCGAAGAGGACGGCGACGGGGACGTAGACGTCGATGGTCCGGCGTCCGCCGAGGTCGGCGCTGGCCTCCCGGAAGGAGGGGATCAGGCCGAGGATGGCGAGGAGGATCGTCGGCGAGGCCATCACCCAGAACAGGGAGCCGGGTTCGCGGGTGAAGAGCCGGGTCTCGGTCCGCAGGACGGCGGTGGTCGCGGAGCGGGGCGGGGCGGTGGAAGTGCTCATCGGTGGTCGGTCCCTGTCAGGTCGAGGTAGGCGTCGTCGAGGCTGGCGTCGCTGACGCGGAGCTGTCCGGCGGTGACGCCCCGGCGGGCGAGGAGGGAGACGAAGGCGGTGACGGTCTCGTCGCTGCCGCCGAGGACGGTCCGGCCGTCGGCGCTCGTCAGGGAGACGGCTCCGGGCAGGGCGCGCAGGTCCGCCGGGTCGAGCGGGGTGTCGGCGGCGAAGGAGATGGCCTTGGCGGCGGTGGCGCGTCCGATCAGCCCTTCGGGGGTGTCGAGGGCGGCGATCCGGCCGCTGTCGAGGAGGGCGATCCGGTCGCAGAGCCGCTGGGCCTCCTCCATGAAGTGGGTGACGAGGAGGACGGTGACGCCGCTGTCCCTGATGGACTCGACGAGTTCCCAGACCTCGCGGCGGGCGCGCGGGTCGAGGCCGGTGGTGAGTTCGTCGAGGACGACGACGCGGGGGTCGCCGACGAGGGCGAGGGCGACGAACAGTCGCTGCTTCTGGCCGCCGGAGAGCTGGGCGAACCGGGTGCCGAGGTGCGGGAGGAGACCGAGGCGTTCGGCGAGGGCGTGCCGGTCGGCGGGCCTCGGGTAGAAGGAGGCGTAGAGGTCGAGGGCCTCGCGGACGGTCAGCTTGGGCTGGAGCTCGCTCTCCTGGAGCTGGACGCCGAGGACCCGGGTGAGGTCCGCGCGCCGGACGGCGGGGTCGAGCCCGCAGACCCGGACGAGCCCCTCGTCGGGCACCCGCAGTCCTTCGACGCACTCCACGGTGGTGGTCTTCCCGGCCCCGTTGGGCCCGAGGATCCCGAAGACCTCCCCCTCCCCCACCTCGAACGACACCCCGTCGACGACCCTCCGGTCACCGTAGGTCTTGCGCAGTCCCCGTACTTCGATCGCGTTCATGCCCACCACTTTTCCGGCCCGCCGCACCCCGGACCATCGACCATCCCGCTCGGAACGGCATCAGCCGATCGGTTGAGGGGGGTACGACTTCGGGGGCGGGGCGAGGCGGGGCGGGATGGTGGTGGGGGGGGCGGGTCGCGGAATCCCGCTCCGGGGCCCGGCCCCTTCCATGGACCGGCCCGCTCCGGGCCTCGGCGCGCGGTCTTCGATGTGGTCGCGGTGTGGGCGGCCACGGGCCGTGCGCGCGAGGTCCGGCTCTGGCATTGCCGGAAGCCCGTAGAGGAAGAGGCAGGTCAGAGGGTCAGCGGCGGGGCGTCACCGGCATTCCGCGGTTCATGGCCTGGTGGTCGAGGATCGGGTGGCCGGCGATGGTGGTGATGTCGTCGGTGAGGAGGTTGCCGAGGATGAACTCCTCGTCGGGACCGGATCCGAAGGTGACGACCTGGCCGCTGCTGAGGATCATCCAGTTGAGGAACTCACGGACGGCGGTGTCGGCGAGGACGATGTCGGCCTCGGGGTACTTCTCCTTGATCCTCGTGATCTCCGCGCGGATGGAGTCGGCGTCGATGTGGAGTTCCTCGCGCAGCGCGGCGGTGGCGCGGCGGTCCCACCACTGGAAGACGACCCACTGGCGTACGCAGTCGTGGCGCAGGACGTTGTCGGCGATGGCCGCGAGGTCGTGGAGGTTCGCGCGGGAGGCGACGGTGTGGACGCGGACCTTGTGGAAGCCGGTCCGGTCGCACAGGTCGAGGGACTCGTTCAGGGCGCGGGTGAGGTGCCGGTCCTTGCTGCGGCGGAAGGCTCGCTGGATCTGGGGGGTGGTGCCGTCCAGGGGGAGGCGGAGGGAGGCCAGTCGGCCGAGGCGTGTGAGCCGTTCCTCGGTGAGGGTGTAGCCGGTGGTGTCGAGCGCGACCTTGAGCCCGGCGCCGACCGCGTGGTCGATGACGTCGAGGACGGGCGTCCACAGAAGTGGGTCGCCTCCGGCGAGGACGACGTCCATGACGCCGTGGGCGGCGAGCTTGTCCACGATGACGGTCGCCTGGTCGTAGGTGACCTGCCCGTCGACGAACGCGTTGTAGCAGCCCCGGCAGGCCATGGGGCAGCGGTTGTGGATCGACCAGTTCACTCTGCGTACCTGTCCCGGACCCGCTGTGGCGGCCTTGGCCGTGCGCTGACGCATGCCGTCGATGAGCGTCTGGAGCCTCTCGGTTCCGGGGTGGGGGTTGTGGGTGAGGAGTTCGGCGGCCCTCTCGACGAGGGCGGGGCTGGTGTTGTTCTGGAGCAGGAGGAACGCGAGCTGGTAGCGCAGCTCAGGGACGCCGGGTGTGTCCGCGAGCGCGTGTTCGGTCCGCTGGATGAGGGCGGCGAAGAAGCCCGGGTTGAAGTTCGCGGGCTCCAGGCGGCGCTGGAAGTCGTCGGCGATGCTGCCCCGGGCGAGACTGCGGTCGTATCCGGCGCTGGGAGGGTGGGGAGGGAGGATCGAGATGTCGAGGCGGCTCACGAGACCTCCTGGGTCGGCTGGTGGCGGCGCGGCGCGGCCAGCGCGGAGTCGGCGAAGGGGATCCCCTGGTTCTCCATGAACACCAGGTCGCGGACGGCATGGAACCGGCCCGGTGCGGTGGGCGCGTTCAGGTACGCGGCGGAGGACGGCAGGAGGGTGACGTCGTGGCGGTCGGACACCTCCCGTACGGCGCTCGGGAGGTCACGCAGGGCCTCGG
This sequence comes from Streptomyces sp. NPDC101490, assembly GCF_044767145.1. NCBI lineage: Bacteria > Bacillati > Actinomycetota > Actinomycetes > Kitasatosporales > Streptomycetaceae > Streptomyces > Streptomyces sp. NPDC101490. The sequence goes on along the minus strand of NZ_JBIWNI010000041.1, from coordinate 16,492 downwards.
CGCCGTCGAGCCCGAGGTGGGCGGTGAGGTGGAGGGTGGCTCGCCGGGCCTTGGCGAGGTTGGTGCCCGGGTTCTCGTGGGACGCCTTGGCCAGGTAGTAGGTGACGGGCTGGATGAGCCACGGCAGGCGCTCGGCCGGGCGGCGCGTGGCGGGCTGGAGCACGGGCCCGAGGTGCAGCGGGTCGGTGAGGAAGGGATGGCCCGCCATGCTGGTGACGTACGCGGCGCCCGGCGCGCGCCGGTAGGCGTCGAGGAGGGTGATCGCGGCGGTGGCGTCGATCGCGAACCGGTCGGTGACGTCCTGGAGGACGGGGGTGATCTGGCGACGGGTGGCGGGGACGTCGGTGGCGCGGGCGACAACGGCGATGAGGTCGAGGTCTGAGCTGATCGTCCCGTCGTCGCCGGTGCGGAAGTCGCCGCGGGCGAGAGATCCGGACAGGGCGACGGACACTCCGTCGGTGGCGGCGAGCGCGACACGCAGGTGGGCCCGGAGCGCGGGCAGGTCGGCCGCCCTCATGACGTCGCCGGGGCGCCGACGGCGGTGAAGTCGGCGTACGGGCCGTGGGCCGCCGAGGCCTCTTCGAACGCCTCCAGGGTGAGGCCGAGGAGCGGGAGGTCGCCCAGGAGGTCGCGGGCGTAGCGGAGGTCCTTGGCCATGTGGGTGGCGGCGAAGTCGGGGTCGCTGTAGTCGCCGCGGTGGACGCGGCCGAGTTTCGCGGAGGCGATGACCGACATCCACCCGTCGGTGGTGATGATCTCGGTGGCGGTGGCCGTGTCTTCGCCGAGGAGCTGCGGCAGGAGCCTGGCGTAGACGCCGAGGGAGTGCAGGATCGCCGCGCCCCACGCGTTGTAGAGGAGTTTGAACCTGGCCGGGTGACCGGGGGCGTTGAACAGGTGACGGTTGTGGGTGAAGGCTTCCACCACCCGTTCTGCACGCGGGTCCACGGTCGCCGAGTGGATGAACGCGGTCAGGGTCCCCGCGCGGGCGCGGGGGCGGCTGCCGGTCACGGGGCTTTCGACGGGCACCGCGCCATGGCCCTGGAGGAGGTGGTGCCACTCCTCGGCCCAGATGGGGCTGATGGTGGACAGCTCGATGCACGCGGGGCTGTTGGCGGTGAGGGCGGCGACGGTACGGGTGTGGTGCCAGAAGGCCCGGCTGTGGTCGTCGTCGGCGAAGCATCCGATGATCACGTCGGGGCGGTCCCCGCCGATGTCCTCGGGCCGGACGAGCGGGACCAGCGGATGCGGAGAGATGGTGAGGTGACGGCTCGTGAGGGTGACGGCCGTGTCCGGGAGTCCGGCCAGATGGGGCAGGATCCCTGAGGTCAGGGCGCCGTACCCGGCGACGAGGATGCTCGTCGCCGGGCGGGCGTCCCGTAAGGGCGGAGGGGTCATTCGTCACTTCCTTGGGTGAGGGCGACGGAACGCATGGTGTTCCAGGCGAGGGAGTCGGAGATGCCCTCCTCGACGGTGAGGGCCGGTTCCCAGCCGAGGAGTTCCGCGGCGAGGGTGATGTCGGGGTAGGCGCCCGCGTTGTCGCCGGGCCGACGCCCGACGAGTTCGGTGGCGAGCGGCTGGCCGGTGACGTTCTCGAACGCGGTGATCAGTTCGAGGACGGTGGTGCCGGTGCCCGAGCCGAGGTTGATGACGCGGTAGGGCGCGGGGCCGTCGGCGTCGTTGGAGGTGATGGTGTCGAAACGGCGGACGGTCTCGATGTGGGCGCGGGCGAGGTCGTGGACGTGGACGTAGTCGCGGATGCCGGTGCCGTCACGGGTCTCCCAGTCGGTGCCGGTGACCGGGAAGGGGCGGTGGGCGCGGTAGGCGTCGATCATGACGCCGAGGGCGTGGGTGGGCTGCGTGACCTGGAGACCGGAGCGGAACTTCGGGTCGCAGCCGATCGGGTTGAAGTACCGCAGGGACACGGCCCGCAGCGGCGTCCCGGTGGCGATGTCCTCGAGGGCGTTCTCGAAGTGTGCCTTCGTCCGGGCGTACGGGCTCATCGGGTTGAGCGGCGCCGTCTCGGTGATGCCCTGCCCGGCCTCGTAGACGGCGGCCGAGGAGGAGAACAGGAACCGCTCACAGCCGTTGCGGATCAGGTGCCCGAGGAGCGCAAGGCCCTTGGAGACGTTCTCGGTGTAGTAGTGGAGCGGGTCCGCGACGGACTCCGGGACGACGATCTTCGCGGCGCAGCCGATCGTGGCGTCGATGTCGGGGTGGTCGGCGAAGACTCGGTCGATCACGTCGCCGTCGGCGATGTCGCCGCGGTACCAGGTCCGGCCCTGGACGAACTCGATGCGGCCCGTCGACAGGTCGTCCAGGATCACGACGTCGATACCGGCGTCGAGGCAGGCCGAGGCGATGGTCGAGCCGATGAATCCGGCACCGCCGGTGATCAGAACCTTCATGGGGTGTCTCCCGATTAGGGCACGGACCCTGGTACGCCGTTCGCGTGCCGGGGCTGTCAGGCGCCCGACACTAGCAGCGGTTTGCAGTGGTTCATGGTGGTTCATGGTGGGGGTAACTCGCCCTGCCGGGCGGGCTGATGCTCCGGGACGGGCTGGTAGAGGACCCACACCATGGTCGGCTGGAAGGTCTCGTGCACGGTCAGCGCCGGATAGCGCGCGATGACGTCCAGCGAGCCGATGCAACTGTCCGCGATGCCGTCTGCGGCCCGCTGGACGGCGAGCGGTTTGGCGTCCACGTAGTGGCGTTCCGCCTGTGGTGTGAACCGTCCGGCGAACACCTCGGTCGCCGGGTGCAGTGCGACCGACCGTACGTCCGCGAGGCCGGGGACCCGGGGACCGGTGGCCACGCACATTGGTTTCGTCGGGCTCTCCCACACGCAGACGATCCGCATACGCCCGAGGTGCCGGAAGTGCAGGTTCACCCACAGGTCCGTCGCCTGCGGGCCGTTCCGCTCGACGAACCCGGCTGCGACCAGGGCATAGGCCTTGGCATGGAAGGCGGCTCGCATCGCGCTCTCGAAGGAGGGCTCCAGGAGGACCTCGTCGAAGTACCGGTCTGCCTCCACTTGGGCATCGGTGCCCGTCGGCCCCAGGGTTGTGACCCGGCGCCGAACCGCGTGCTCGTGAGGGTGATTCACAGGTGCCGCCTCCGGTGGTGGGTGGTCGGCCGGACTCCCTGCCGACCACGGCTGGCTCGGGCCGGCGGCGGACCCGCTGCCGGCCACGGGTATCGGGAAGTTCCGCCGGGCCGTTTCGCGACCGCTCGACACGGGCGCCGGACGCGGTGCCCGGGACCGGTGGCGCCGGGGAGGACGAGCTGGTCGGCGGTCCGCGTGCTCACGGGTCCACCGGTCCCGGTCGCATCGTGGCGCGGACCGTCTTGCCCCCGTGTTCGAGGTCGCGGGACCAGGTGACGACGGCGCCGAGCCGCTTCGCGCCCCACAGTCCGCGCCCGCACTCTCCGGCGACGGCCCTGTCGAAGTCGGGGAACTCCGGGGTCGGGTCGGTGACGTCGATGTGGAGCAGGTGGGTCTCGGTGACGCGCAGCCGGACCGTGATCCCGCGCCTCGCGTGGTCCGGGTCTCCGGGGACGACACCGTGCCGCAGCGCGTTGCGGACCAGGACGTACAGCACGTTCACGGCGGAGACCTGGTTGCCGCACCAGCCCAGGAGGGTGAGCCGCGTACGGGCGTGGATGGTGGCGTTCAGGGCGGAGGGATCGGCGGGCAGCCGCATCGCGGCCTCGCGCCGGACGCTTCCCGCGCCGGAGGCGGAGGTCACGTCGTGGCCCCTTCGGTCAGAGAGAGGACGAACCAGGTCGTGCCGCCGTCCGGGCTGACACCCCAGGAGGTGGACAGGGCGTCGACGAGGAAGAGGCCACGGCCGTTCTCGGCGTCGGGCCCCGGACGCCGTGGCACCGGGACGGCGGCCGAGCCGTCGGTGACGGCGACCATGAGGGAACCGTCCCGGAGCTCCACCCGGACGCCGACAGTCGGGCCGTCGCCGTGCTGCAGGGCGTTCGTCACCAGCTCGGTGAGGAGTAACAACGCGGTGTCCATCACGTCGACGCACTTCCAGTGCCGGAGTGCGGCCCGCAAGATGCGGCGGGCCTGTCGGGGCTGGCAGGCGTTCCTCGGGGACACCGCGCCCGGCACGGAGTCCGGGCTGCGGTCGAAAGAGAACATGAGCGGCTCAGGGGTGCAGTTGTGTGCGCCCGGGCCGTCGGCGGAGAGGGCGCGTCGACGGGTGCGCTCCTGCTCCACAGAGCGTGTTGTCGTCATGGTCGGCTCCATGTCGATGGACAAGTGCCGACATGGTGACCTCACGCAAGGGCCTCAACTACCACTGAAAATTTGGTAGTTGAGGCCACCGTTTTACGCTGTGCGATTTCAGCCGGTGGGGGACCCCAGCCAGGAGCCGTAGGAGAGGAAGCTGTTCGGGAGCTGACGGTACGCGGCTTCGAGACCCGCATATGTGTCCCGTACCAAGGGGTGGTACTTCGCCTGCTGAGGAGCCGCCTTCCGCGCCTTGAGCAGGCTCTGGAAGGCGGCGTCGATCTTGCCTGTCCAGAGCTGCGCCCGTGCGACCTCCGCAAAGTGATGGCTCGTGCGCGACTTGGGCCAGTCCCTCGGCACGATCACCTCCTGTGCCGCCTCGACCGCTTCGCCGTACTGATCCAGCTCCGCGAGCACCGCCACCCTGTGAACGCTCACGTTCGTCGGGCCGAACGCCAGCCAGTGGACCTTGACCGACTCGCCGGTCCCGGTGGCGATGCGGTCCGCCTCCGCGATGTGCCCGAGCGCGACTTCCTTGTCATGCGCCCGCCCGGCCATCACCGCGGCCCCCAGATGGAGCTGCCCGGTGACAACCCGCCGTTCACGCGACGAATCGGCTTGTTCGAGAGTGGAAAGGCCTTTGGTCACCAGCCGCTCACCCGTGGAATAGCGCCCCTCGCGCAGGTAGGCGAGAGCGCGGAGGTACTGGAACATGCCACCGAGAACAGCGTCGGAGCCGCGCTGCGCCGCCCAGTCCAGCCGAGCGAGGGCGAGCTGCGCCAGATCGGCGTACCCGAGCTTCGTGGCGACGTCGTACGCGGTGCGGTAGGTGCTCGCGAGGGTCAGCCAGCCGTCGCGACCGCTGGCGAGGTGTGCGGCAGTGGTGGCCTCCTCGATGAGTCCGGCCACCTTCGACGCCGCCACCTTGATCTCGCCCGCCCGAACGTTCGCGCACAGGTCATCGGCCTCGCTGACAAGAACGCTCGCGGTACGCGGGGTGATGGCCGGGTCCGGACCGAGGTCGTAGACGTCGAGAGCCTCCCGGATGGGCCGGATGAGCAAGTCCAGCTCATCGGCGCGAAGCTGGGTCTCGTAGGGCTGGCCGATGACCGTGGCGACCTCGACGCCCAGGGCCCGCGCGATCTTGGCGATGGCGTGCGGCGTGGCCCTGACGTCGTTCTGTTCCAGCTTGGTGATGAGGCTGATGGACAGGTCCGAAAGCTGGGCAAGGGATACCTGGGTCAGGTGTCGTTCTCGACGAAGACGTGCGACACGCCTTCCGATGTGGTCTTCCGGCAGAGAGTGCATACTGAGCTCCGTTCTGCATCGACACCAGAACAGTACCTGCGGTCGGCTCCGCGGATACCGAACAGGCCTCGCCATCCGACTCGTTGGAAGGCGGGGCCTGTTCGGTATCCGGAGCCTGCGGGCCGGGGTAGGTGACGAGGCGTCACCCAGGTGACCCTCGTACGGGTGACAGCGGCGGGCCACAGTACATACGCACGGCGGCTGGCCACTATGGTCGGCGTCCCGCCCGCGTAGTCAGGGGGACGCCCATGGCCTTTCCGCAGGTCGCCGTACTCACCGCCGCCGCCGTGCTCGCACTCGCCACGGCGAACGCCCCGTACGCCACAGCGGCGGCGGCGCCCGGAGCCGCCGCGTGCGTACCCGGAAAGTCCGAGACCCGGGGGCACTCAGCCGTCGACGACCTGGAGATCCGGTTCACCGAGGCCACCAAGTACGACGACCTCCGGAAGTACGCGATCTCCGAGTGGAACAAGATCCAGACGATCAACATCGCGGGTGACACCGCGACCACCGTCAACGATCTGGAGTTCCGCGACTACACCAGCAAGACCGACGGGTACGGCGGCTACTACGAGCACCGGGGCGGCACCGCCGCCACCGACTACATCTACCTGAACACGCACGCCATGGAAGTCGACTTCGGAGACGACCTTCGATACCGGCGGAACGTCATCGTGCACGAGCTGGGCCACGCCCTCGGCCTCTGCCACAAGGCCAACTCCGCCAACAGCGTCATGCGAGAGAACGCCAGCACCATCAGCGTGCCGACCTCCGTCGACAAGGCCAACCTCAAGAAGTTGTGGGGACGATGAACCGCACCCTCCTCCTGTCCCTCGCTGGGGCAATCGTGCTCTCAGGGTCGGCTGCGGCGTACGTGGCCCTCGACGACGGCACCGTCACCGTGTCCGCCTCGTGCGTGCCGGTCATGGAGAACGACCGCGACCGCGCCGGCCTCACCAACACCTTCGCCGTCGTCACCGTGGACCAGACCGTGAAGGTCACCGCCTACGCGGACCACCGAGAGGCCCTGTCGAAGATCCGCGTCGTCGAAGTCCTCAAGGGAAACCTCCCGGCCGCCCTGGAGGTGACACAGATCGTCGGCCAGAACCCGGACGGCACCCTCACCTCCGTCGCTGAGCGAAAGGCGGCGCTCCGCCCGGGACACCAGTACGTCATCGGAATCGCGGAGGCGCCGGAGCCGACCTCGGACGTGTGGCTGTCGACGCCCGCCGACGGGCCCGCGCTCGACACGTCCCGCGCGCACTGGAAGGACGCCATCGCCCACCAGAACCCGCCCCGCTCTGACCCGCGGTGCGCCTCCGATGTCGTCGTGAAGTAGTTGACCGCCATGAACAGGCTCGCACTCGGCACCACCGGCCTCGCGGCGGTGGCCGTGGTGAGCATCGGCGGCGTCGCCTGCACCCAGCAGGACAGCGAAGTACACGCCGAGTCGCTGTGCGCACAGACCGACTCGGACGCCGCCGAAGCCGCCCGCGCCCAGAACCTCGCCCTGGTCGAAGTCGTCGAGCGCGGCCGGTTCGTCTCCAAGGGCCCCCAAGCCGACACCGGGGTACAGATGTTCAAGGTCCGCACCCTCGCCGTCTACAAGGGGACCCTTCCCGCCGAGGCGGAGATCGGCCTGCCGAAGGACGCCGAGGCCAGAGTGCAGCCAGGCGGCCGCTACGAGGTGTCCGTCCTCGGCCCGGATGACGGCACCTGGCTCGCCCACTTCACCCGGCCGTCCCGGCGGCCACGACCGCCACGTCCGTCGCCGAGCACTGGAAGACGGAGATCGGGAAGAACTTCGTCGAGCCGCCGTGCGCGGACACCACCACGCCGTAGCCGAGGGGCCGATGAACCGCACCCTTCTCCTGTCCCTCGTCTCAGCCGCCGCACTCTCCGGGTCCGCCGCCGCGTACGTGGCCCTCGACGACGACACCGTCACCGTGTCCACCTCGTGCGTGCCAGTCATGGACAACGACCGCGACCGCGCCGGCCTCGCCGGAGCCATCGCCGTGGTCACCGTGGAGAAGACCGTCAAGGTCACCACGCACCCCGACTACCACGAAGCGCTCTCCCGGGTCCGGGTCGACGAGAACCTGAAGGGCACGCTGCCCGCGTCCGTGGACGTCACCGAGAACGTCGACGTCGCTCCGGACGGCACCCTCGTGTCGGCCGCCGACTACAAGGCCGCACTCCAGCCCGGCCACCGGTACGTCATCGCGGTCTACGGAGAGCCTGAGGCAACCCCGGACGCATGGCTGTCGACGGCCGCCGACGGCACCGCGCTCGACACCGTCCGTACGTACTGGAAGGACGCCATCACCCACCAGAACCCACGCCGCTTCGAACCGGCGTGCTCCGACGTCATCATGAAGTAGCTGATCACGCCGTGCGCGGACACCGCCTCCACGCCGTAGCCGAGGGGCCGATGAACCGTACTCTTCTGATCTCCCTCGCCGGGGCGGTCGTGCTCTCGGGCTCGGCCGCCGCGTACGGGGTGTTCAGAGACGACACCGTCACTGTGTCCGCCGTGTGCGTACCGGCGATGGAGAACGACCGTGACCGTGCTGGCCTCGCCGGGGCCATCGCCGTCGTCACCGTGGACAGAACCATCAAGGTCACCGCCCGCGACGGCTACCACGAGTCCCTGTCGCACGTCCGCGTCACCGAGAACTTGAAGGGCACGCTCCCGGCGTCCCTGGACATGACCCAGAACGTACAGTTGGCCCCGGACGGGGCCCTGTCATCGGCCGAGGACTACAGCACGGTTCTCCGCCCGGGACACCAGTACGTCATCGGGATCTTCCACACCCCGGGGAAGATCCCGGACGCGTGGCTGTCGACTCCCGCCGACGGGCCCGCACTCGACACCGTCCGTGCGCGCTGGAAGGACGCCATCGCCCACCAGAACCCGCCCCGCTCCAACCCGAAGTGCACCTCCGACGTCATCGTGAAGTAGCGGCGCCCCGGGGCCGCCGGGTGGCCGGAACCGCCCTCTACCTGGCCGGGCGGTCCGTACTCCACCATGGTTCGTTCCGCTGGTCGTACGACAGGAGAACCCGGAATGACGCACCCCGAAAAGCTGCTGACCTGGTTCAAGTCCTCCCACAGCGGCGGCGACGGCAACAGCTGCGTCGAGGTCGCTGACGCCCGTACGGTCCACACCACCGTGGGGGTCCGGGACTCGAAGGACCCGGGCGGCCCGGCACTGTGGATGCGGCCGGGCGCGTTCTCCTCGTTCGTCACCGCCGTCGCCGACGGCACGGTCTGACCGGCGTGGCGGTCCTCGCGCGCAAGCCCGCGCCCCGGCCGTCGACGAAGCCCCCGCCGGGCCGCCCGTCGACCGGCCCACCCACCCGGCCGAACAAGAACCCGCCGTTCCCGCCGAACGACCCCGAGAAGCCCAGGCCCGGGAAATGACCGCACGCGTCGACCGGGTTCCGTTCGAGGAACTTCCCGAGGCCACCCGGCGGGCCGTCGCCGACCGGCTCGGGGAAGACAGTCCACGGGTCGAGGTGGAGAACGGCACCGCCTCCGCGCTCGCCTCCTGGTTCTGGCCGTCCTCAGGCGACGGGATGGTGTTCGTCAAGGGCCTGCCGCTGGACCACGAGCGGATCGGCGAGCTGGAGACCGAGGCCGCCGTCGGCCCGTTCCTGCCGCCCAGCGCCCCGAAGGTGCTGTGGCGGCAGGAGGCGGGCGGCTGGCTCCTGCTCTGCTTCGAGGGCCTCCAGGCGTCGGCCTGGACGTACTTCGGCGACGACGGCGAGCACCTCGCATCGGTCGCCGCCGTCCTGCAGGAGCTGAGCCTGCTCCCCGCGCCGGAGCCGGTACGGCGCACGGCGTGGGAGCGGTGGGGCGAGTACTGCGACCCCGTCGACGAGCCGCTCCTGACGGGCGACCGGCTCGTGCACTCCGACCCGGCCGCCTCCAACTTCATGACCCAGCGCGACGGCCGGGTACGGATGATCGACTGGGCGTGGGCGATGCGCGGACCCGCCTGGACCGACACCGCCCTGTGGGGGTTCCGGCTCGTCCTGGACGGCGAGCAGACCGTCCAGCAGGCCGCCCGCTGGTGCGCCCGCGTCCCCGCGTTCGCCGAGGCGCCCCGGGAGGCGGTGGTGATCCTCGCCGAGGCCGAAGCCCGGTCCTGGGAGGCGTGGCAGGCGTACGGGACGACCGACCTGGACCGCACCGTGGCAGCGGCCAGAGCGTGGGCCGACCACTGGCAGACGCCGTAGCCGCAACTGTCCTGCGGTGGAGGAGAAGCGGAAGAGACGTCGCCTCCCTGGGTCGGTCCCATCCCGACGGCCCCCACACGCCCCTCCGGTCGGGCATGTCGCCGTGACCCGTCCAATGACCCTTTCCCGCCGTCGACTTCGGCGGTCCATCGAGTCCGACCGCACCTGACTGCCGCCCCCATCACCCCGCGTGGGGGCGGGACATCGGACGAGAATCCCGTCCCCTTGCGCGGCTCGACATTGCCCTCGACCTGCGCGTTCCTTCATGTGATGATCCACCGGACTGTGATCCGCACAGGGTCCGAGGGGGAGCTGAAGAAGATGACGACAGATGCGAACGGCATCGATACGACCGGCCCGACCGGTCGGCTGATCCAGACGGCCGACCTCGCGCAGAACCCGGCACCGCAGGCCATCGCCACCGACACGAAGAACGGATACGTCTTCGTCCTGCAGCTGGAGTCCCAGGAGACCGCCAAGCGGACGTCCGGGAACCTGATCCTCAACCGGTTCAACCGGCAGACCGGTGTCTGGCTCGACTCGATGCAGCTCGTCGGCTTCGGCCACGGCCTGGCCCTGGGTGCCGAACCCGTCGGAACCGACACCTACCTGTGGACCGAGTGCGGCCCGCTGCGCGTCACGACGCCGGAGGACCCGAAGGACGCCGTCGCCTATGGCACGGCCGTCACGCGCTTCAAGTACGCCAAGGGCGAAGTGCTCAGGGACGACGACACCACGCTGCCGAAGTTCACCCCGCCCGGCGGCAGCACCGCGACCGGCCCGTCGTACGACCCGACGACCCCGACCGCCACGGTCACCCTCATGCATATCCAGGGCACCACGCGGTACTTCACCCGCTACGGGGCGGCCAAGGCCGCCGTCGGCACGTGGACCCCGATCGGCGCCCCCGTCAGCATCACCAGGACCCAGCCGACGGCGACCGTCGCCCCCAGCCTGCCGCCGAAGCCCGAGCTGGAGAAGAACCTCAGCTTCCAGGGCTTCCAGACCATGGGCGACGTCCTGTACGTGTACCAGTGGGCCAAGTACACCGAGGCGAACGGTACGTTCCCGGGCCACACCCTGCTCAGGAGGTTCTCCTGGTCGACGGGCGCCCCGATCGACCCCGAGCCCGTGGTCGTCACCAGCGCCCCCGGTCTGAAGCGCCGCGAACCGGAGGGCCTCGCCGCCGAGATCGACCCCGCGACCGGGCAGGCCCGGCTGCTGTTCGGCTTCAGCAACACGGTCCCGACCGACGGCGGCGCACGCGACGTCACCATCTGCTGGTACCCCACCGAGCCCCCCGTCGACGGTGTCCAGGTCCTGGCCGACTGGGAGGACCTGACCCTCGCCGAGGGCATCCGCCCCGGGGCCGAGCGTCCGCGCGGGCGGCTCGTCGCCCTCGCGGGCACCACCTACCTCCAGCTCCGGGGCGGTGTGTCCGTCTCCCCCGGGCTGACCAAGGACCTCCGGATCGCCACGCTGCCGCACCGGCTGCGCCCGACGGTGACGCTCCGGCACAACGCGCCCCGCAGCAACAACAGGGGGCGCGCGATCTGCCGTGTGGAGGCCAACATCCACGGCGAACTGTGGGTGGTCGGCGCGACCGCCGACAACGCGATCACCTGGGTCGACCTCGACAACGTGTCCGCCGTCTGGCGCTGACGTTCCCCGGTCCCCACCACGCCGCCCGGCGGCTTCCCCGCACTCACCGATCCGGAGGATCACCCCATGACCACGACCAGCCGTCGCTCCCTGCTCGCCGCGGCGCTCGCCGCCCCCGTCGCCGCCGTCGGCGTACCGCTCGCCGCCGCCACCCCGGCCGTTGCCGCTGCCACCGCCACCGATCCCCTCACCGGCTGCCAGACGGTCACCGACTGGACGAACATCGCCCTGGCAGCGGGCATCACCGCCGAGAACGGCTCCCCGCCCCAGGCCCGGATCATCCGGCTCGCCGGCACGGAGTTCCTCCAGCTGCGCGGCGTGGCACTCTGCGACTTCACCGCCGACACCCCGCTCGGCACCCTGCCTCTCGGTACCCGCCCGCCCAAGCTGACCCGGGGGACGGCCGCGCGGAACAACCACGAGGGCATCAACGCGATCCGCGTCGACGCGGACACCAACGGTGTCCTCATCGTCCGCGGCACGTCGACGGCGAATGGCGAGCCGCCGTCGACGAACGTCGTCCGCTGGATCCAGCTGGACTCCTTCTCGGCCGTCATCCGCTGACCCGGAGCGGCGACGGCCCGGCTTTCTTCCCCTCATGTACGGGGGGGGGAGGAAGCCGGGCCGGTGCCAGTTGCCGGTTGCCGGTGCCGGGCCGGTGCCGGTCAGCCGACCGGGGGGGGCCAAGAAGGGCCCGCGGGCCGGGCGCCGTGTGACGGAAATCCTGATGAGACGTGTCAGGGGTGAACCGTAAGGTCGGGCCTGATGTCCGAGAATCCTGTCGCCCCAGAACCCCCCGCCCCCGAGCCCCTGTCCGCCTCCACGCCCGGCCCCGCGCCCGGTCCCGGTCCGAAGCCCGTTCCAGGGGACGGGCCCACCCCCGGGGACGGGTCCGTTCCCGGGGACGGGTCCGTTCCCAGGGACAAGTCCGTTCCCGGGGACGGGTCCACGCGGCCCGAGGACGGGTCCGCGCCCTCCGGGGGGTCCTCCGTGCGCGGGCTGCTGCGGCTCTGGCCGTACGTGCGGCCCGTGCGGGCGCGTTTGTTCACGGCCGCGTTCGTCGCCGTCGTGGCCTCCTGTCTGTCGCTCGTCATCCCGCTCGTCCTGAAGTGGCTGGTGGACGGGCCCGTCCAGGACCGCGACCCGGGCGGGGTGTGGCTCGGCGCGCTCTACCTGCTGCTGCTCGGCATCACCGAGGCCGTACTGTTCGGCCTCCGCCGCTGGCTGGTCGCCCGCCCGCTCGCCTCCGTCGAGGCGCGCATGCGGGCCGATCTGTACGGCAGGCTCCAGCGGCTGCCGATCGCCTTCCACGACCGGTGGGCGTCCGGCCAGCTCCTCTCGCGCGGCACGACCGATCTGATGCTGGTCCGCATGTTCCTCGCGTTCCCGCTGACGTTCCTCCTGGTCAACGGCGTGACGATCCTCGCTGGTTACGTCCTGCTGCTCGCCCAGGACTGGTCGCTCGGCCTGGTGCTGCTGACCCCGGTCCTCCCGCTGGTACTGGTCTGCTCGGTCTTCGAGGGTCGGTACGGGGTGGTCGCGCGGCGCGCCCAGGACCAGGTGGGCGATCTGACGACGGTCGTCGAGGAGAGCGTCCTCGGCATCCGGATCGTCAAGGGCTTCGGACGACACCGCAGTCAGGCCCGCGCCTTCCGCGAGCTGTCCGGGCTGCTGCGCGGCACGGAACTCGTCAAGGCCCGGCTGCTCGCCATGATCTGGGCCGTCATCACCTTCGTACCGGAGCTGGCGATCGGCGCGGCGCTCGTCCTCGGCACCGTGCAGGTGGCGGACGGGGATCTGTCGGCGGGGACGCTCGTCGCGTTCCTGTCCACGGCCCTGGCGCTGCGCTGGCCGGTGGAGTCGATCGGATTCCTGCTCGCGATGAGCCAGGAGGCGGCGACCGCGACAGAACGTTACTTCGAGGTGATGGACGCCGAGGTGGAGCCGGACGCCCCCGCCACCTGGGGTTCCTCGGCCGACGGGCCCGGCGGGGTGCGGTTCGAGGGGGTGTCGTTCCGCTACCCGGACGCCCCGGCGGGCACCCCGCCCGTACTGGACGGCGTCGACCTGCACATCCGCCCCGGCGAGACCCTCGCCCTGGTCGGCGGAACCGGCTCCGGCAAGACCACGCTGACCGCCCTCGTCCCCCGGCTGCACGAGGCCTCCGGCGGGCGCATCCTGCTCGACGGCGAGGACATCGCCCTGATGGAACGGGAGCGGCTGCGGTCCCTGGTTTCGGTGGCCTTCGAGGAGCCCACGCTGTTCTCGGCGAGCGTCGGCGAGAACGTCCTGATGGGCGCCGACGCCTCGGCGGGCGAGCCGGAGCTGCGCCGCGCCCTGGGCGTCGCGCAGGCCGACGGGTTCGTCGACCGGCTGCCCGGTGGCGCCGGTACGCAGGTCGGCGAGCAGGGCCTGAGCCTGTCCGGCGGGCAGCGGCAGCGGCTCGCGCTGGCCCGCGCGGTCGTCGGCAAGCCCCGGTTCCTGGTCCTGGACGACCCGCTGTCCGCGCTCGACGTGCACACCGAGGCACGGGTGGAGGCGGCCCTGCGCGAGGTGCTGCGCGAGACGACGGCACTCGTCGTGGCGCACCGCCCTTCGACGGTGATGCTGGCCGACCGGGTGGCCCTGCTGTCCGGAGGCCGGATAGCGGCCGTGGGCACCCACCAGGAACTGCTGCGGAGCAGCGAGGAGTACGCCTGGCTGATGTCCGGGGAGAGCAAGACCGGGGAGGGCCTGACCGGGGGCGGCCGGGGCGAGGAGAACCGGGCCGGGGAGAGCCGGGCCGCGGACAACCGGACCGGGGAGAGTCGGACCGGGGAGAACCGGGCCACGGAGAGCGAGGCCCGCGAGAGCGGCGACGGAGAGGCCGGGAACCGATGACGGACACCGCACTGACCGGGCGCCGGGACCCGGCGGACCCCACCAACAGTGCTGCCAGCACTGACAGCGCTGCCAGCACCGGTCCCGTCGGCCCCACCGCCCCGGGAGGAGACGCGCCCGGCGACCCCTTCGACCGGGACGACCTGCCCGCGCCGCGCGGGGCGACGGGCGCGCTGCTGCGCTCCCTGCTGGCCGCGCACCGGGGCCGGGTCGTGCTCGCCGCGCTGGTGCTGCTGGTAAAGGAGGTGGCGGTGCAGGCGGGGCCGCTGCTCGTGGCGTACGCCATCGACCGGGGCGTTCCGGCGTTCCGGGCCGGTGACCACGGGCCGGTGGTCGCGGTGGGTCTCGGCTATCTGCTGTGCGCGTCGCTGTCCGGTCTCCTCCAGTACGTCTTCGTGCGCGGGGCGGCCCGGATCAACCAGGACGTGCTGCTCGACCTGCGGGGCCGGATCTTCCGGCACGCCCAGGTCCTGAGCGTCGACTTCCACGAGCGGTACACCTCGGGCCGGTTGATCTCCCGTTCGACCACGGACGTGGAGTCGCTGCGGGAACTGCTGGCGGAGGGACTCCAGGAACTGATCGGCGTGGTCCTGTCGTTCGTGTCGATCTCCCTGGTGCTGCTCTGGCTGGACCTGGGCATCGGGGCGGTGGCGGTGGGCTCGTTCGTACCGCTGTACCTGCTGGTGCGGCTGTACCGGCGGCGGGCGGGCGCGGTGTACGCCGAGCGTTCGACGGCGATAGCGGGCGTGATCGTGAAGTTCGCGGAGACGATGAACGGCATCCGTCCGGTACGGGCGTTCCGCCGGGAGCGGTTCAACGACGCGGAGTTCGCGGCGCTCAACCGGCGGCACGAGCGCAGCAACGGCGACGCGCTCCTGGAGATGGCCCGGTACGTGGTCGGCTCGCGGCTGGTCGCCAACACGGCCGTCGCGGGCATGTGTCTGTGGGGTGCCCACCGGGTGGCGTCGGGCTCGCTCGAACTGGGCGTGCTCGCCGCGGCGGTGCTGTACATGCGGCGCCTGTACGACCCGATCGACCGGCTCGGCATGTTCCTCAACTCGTACGAGTCGGCCGCCGCGTCCCTCGCGAAGATCGCGGGTCTGCTCGCGCAGGCGCCGGGGGTGCCGGAGGCGGCGGAGCCCCGGGAACTGCCGGTGCGCACCGGCACGCCGGGCCGCGAGGTGGTCTTCGACGGGGTGCGGTTCGCGTACCGCACGGGCGGTGAGGTGCTGCCCCGCTTCGATCTGACGGTCCCGGCGGGCCAGACGGTCGCGGTGGTGGGGGCGACGGGCGCGGGCAAGTCGACGCTCGCCAAGCTCCTGGCCCGTTTCTACGACCCCACGGACGGGGCGGTGCGGCTCGACGGCGTGGACCTGCGCGACCTGACGGTGCCGGAGCTGCGCCGGGGTGTGGTGATGGTGACGCAGGAGGCGTTCCTGTTCTCGGGGACGGTCGCGGAGAACATCGCGATCGGGCGTCCGGAGGCGACGCGCGCGGAGATCGAGGAGGCGGCGCGGGCGATCGGGGCGCACGAGTTCATCGTGGGCCTGCCGGACGGCTACGACACGGACGTACGGAAGCGGGGCGGGCGGATCTCGGCGGGCCAGCGGCAGTTGGTGGCCTTCGCGCGGGCGCTGCTGGCCGACCCGGCGGTGCTGATCCTGGACGAGGCGACGAGTTCCCTGGACGTGCCGGGCGAGCGGGCGGTGCAGCGGGCGATGGACACGGTCCTGGCGGGCCGTACGGCGGTGGTGATCGCCCACCGTCTGTCGACGGTCGAGGTCGCGGACCGGGTCCTGGTGATGGAGGACGGCCGGATCGTGGAGGACGGCACCCCGTCGGAGCTGGTCTCCGGCGAGGGCCGGTACGCGGGCCTGCACCGGGCATGGCGGGAGAGCCTGGTGGGCTGAGCCGGGCGGGACCGGGGGCGGCGGTCCGGACGGTCCGGGCGGTCCGGGCGGTCCGGGCGGTCCGGGCGGTCCGGGCGGTCCGGCAGCGACGACACCCGACCGACGGGCCGGGAACGACGGCACCCGACCGACGGGCCGGGAACGACGGCACCGGACCGACGAGCCCGACGGGCCGGGGGGGGGGGGGCCCCCCCCCCCCCCCCCCCCGCCCCCCCCCCCCCCCCCCCCCCCCCCCCCCCCCCGGCCCCCCA
>NZ_JBIWNI010000040.1:0-28484 GCF_044767145.1 Streptomyces sp. NPDC101490 | reverse complement strand
CCATGAGCGAGTTCCTCACCTGGGAAGTCCAGCGGCTGAGCGGGTCGGTATGGCTGACTGCGGAGGGCGAGACCATCGCCGTTTGTCCCTACGACCATCCGCAGGATGTAGCGCGCAGGGTGCTGGTTGAGTGTCTGCGTGAGCTTGCGGATGAGGACACCGATCAACGCCGTGCGCTGGTGTGGCGGGGGCGCCACCCATTCGGGGACTCATATATGGCCACCGAGCACGATCTGTTGGCTGATCCGTCATGAGTGCCCAAGCGGACGCCCTGTAGGGAGGCGTCCGGACGCCGGGCGCCCCGCACCGTGCCGAGCCGTTGGAGCGTTGAGGCTGGCGTGACCGTCTACCCGCAGGGTCTCCCGGCCCGTGCCCGCCGCGCCCGTGCCCAGCTCCTCGCCCTCAGGGACCGGCGTCCGCTCGCGGCGGACCACGAGCCGGAGGCCCTGCTGCGGGTGGTGGAGGCCGCCGCGCTGCACCGGGCGGCCGGGCTGGTCCTGCGGGCGCTGCACGTCCCGCCCGGCCTGTCCGTGGAGGCCGCCGCGTCTTGGCGGGCGGCTCGTTCCGCCGCCGTCCTCGCCCTGGTCGACGAAGCCGACCGGACCACCCCGCCCCCGCCGTCCGCTTCCTGCCCGCCGCCCGCCGCGCCCGGCCGGGACGGGCCGCCACCGGGACTCGGCTGGAGCCAGGACCCCGCCAGCACCGGCTGACCCCCGCCCCCATCACCCGCCTCCGCCGCCGTTCCGGCCTGCCGTGACGGTGCACCGACACTTTCGCCGCCAACATCACCGCCGCGTTCACCGAATTCACCCGCCTGTGCGTACGGGGCCAGCCCGCCCGCACTGCCGGACTGTCACCGGCCCCGCCGCGTCGCCCCGGCGGAGGGCTCCTGGCCGAGCTCCTTGTCCTCCTGAAGCAGTACCGCGACCGGGGCCTTTCCTTGCCCGGACGCCGGGCTGCGGACGGCACCCTTGCCGTCAACCACGCCCACCTCGGGCCGCCAGATCGACTTCCTCTGCTTCAACGCCAGCCCCCGCCTGGTGCGCGCCGTCGACACCTGCGGTCTTCCCGTCGCCGACGGCGCCCTGCTGTTTACCCCCGTCACCGCCCTCCTCGGCGAACACCTACGGCACCCCGGGCCGATCACCTGCGAGGAAGCCTCACAGCTCGCCCGGCTGCTGTCCACGGCCTGCCTCCTGTTGATCGCCAGTGTGGACCCGACCTCCGGCAGTAAGGAGGCCGACTAGGCACTGGAGGATGCCCGCTCCCACACGGCCCCGCCGACCCTGCGATCCGGAACTTCCTCCAAGACCCAGGCCGGCCAGGGCGCTGCTGAGGTGGGCGATGAGGATGGGCCCGTCCATGCGCGTCGGGGACCCCGGTGTCGAGTCACTTCCGGATATCCGGAAGTGGTGGGACGTCCCTGCACGTAGGGGCTGAGTCACCTGCACAACGCCCTCGCCCCTGGCCGCCTCGCGGGTGCCCGGTCCGGCACGGATTCAGTGAACTTTGCTGTGTCCGTGAGGACATGGCGCTGGCAGCTAGACCCCCGTCAGCGTCAGGTCAGCGACTACTTGATAAGAGCGAGTGCCGTCGCGCTGACAGCGCTAAGCATGGTGAGGGTGACCGCAAATGCCTTGCCTGATGTAGCGAGGCAGGCGGGGACCGGGGCGCCGTCCCAGCGGCTGACGGCGAACGCCACTGCGCCCACCATGCAGGAGAAGAGCACCCCCAGGCTGATTGCCATGATCATGATGGCGGTGTGGGCAACGTCCACGACTTCCTCCGAGTATCCGCAGGGACGTTACCTGGCTGCATCCACCGCTCCTTGCGCCAACCTGCCAGGCCCTCGATAGCGTGTACCAACGACGCGGCGAGACGAGACTAGTCTCCAAAGAAGAATGGCAGATAGTAACTGCGCCCCAAATGCCTTATAGCAATTGTGCGTCGCCACAATCGGAACGCAGCACATGCGACTCACCTCATCGGATGCGGTCACCCTATGTGGTGGGCTTGCTAAGCTGAAAAGCCCAAAGCGTCTGCGGGGATGCCCCCAAGAAGGGCAGTTGCGTGACTGCGCTCTCTTTTCTGCTCCCCGTACGCACGGGGATGGGGTGGGTTACGCATGTGGCCCGTTCCCTGCAGACGTCTTGGTGAGTCTTGTGTCTCGCGAGGGAGTCCCAGGATCGTCGCTCTAGCGTGCGAAGCGGCGTCTTTTCGACGCCTTACTCCATCCGGTCTTGCTCGTTGGGCTGTCTGCCGTCGATTTCTCTCTGTGTACGGGGCGGTGAATAAGGGTCAGGCCGTCGTGGTCGATCGGACGCCAGGAGTGGTCGAAGGTGCGGAACGTGTAACCCTGTTCATTGTTGGCGGTATGGGCCAGAATGGCCCTCCCTTGATCGGCGTACTGTTGGATCTCGTGCCAGAGGATGTCCCGGATCCGCGCCGAGGGGTTTCCGATGAAGACGCCAGCGGAGATCTCGAGAAGCCATCGGGTGAGGAATCCTCGTAGTGGAGCTGGGCAGTTGGTCAGAACGATGACTGTCACCAGGTCAGTGCCAGTTCTTCGTAGAGGCCATCCGTGCTGATTCCGTAATTCACGCCAGATGGCACTTGTTCACCCCTATCGCCGTGAAGAGTGACGACATCCTGAGTGGCTGACGGATCCGTCGGAGTGTTGTCTTCACTTCCGAAGAGAATACTTTTGATGTCATCGACGCAGCGTTCGAGCAGTGCCGTCTCGTGAATGCGGTCGCGCAGGGCCCTGCGCGTTCGGGGAGCGATGTCCTCTTCTCCTTGGGCCGCGATGTCGAAGGCTAGAGGGATGCCGATGTCTGTTTTGTAGAGGTCGGCAATGTCCAGAACGAAGGAGAGTTCGTGGCCCGAGTGGACGAACCCGAGGGCCGGGCTGCACCCCAGTGATGTGACGACAGCGTGGGCGATGCCGTACATGCACTGGGCTGCGGCGGTGATCGCTTGATTGACCGCATCGCTGGCGGCGAAGTCGCCGGGTACGTATCTGCGACCGCGCCAAGGAACTCCGGTGCGCGCGGCCTGGGCGTGGTAACACTTCTTGACGCGGTCGCCTTCGTATCCGAGGAGTTCGCGGCGGGTCAGTCCGCTCGGGTCCTCCTCAGGGAATCTCAGCTGGTACATGGCGCGGGCGACGCTGAGGCGTGAACGGTTGTTGGCCCACTGGAGGGCTTGGGCCTCGGCGAGTGCCGAGGATCTGGTCAGGGCTCGGCCGCTGGCATAGTAGCGCACACTGCGCTCCCCTACCCAGGCGACTGCGGCGCCGGTTTCTCCGAGGACGCTCATCGCCTGGTGGGTGATTCGGGTGCCTGGGCCGAGGAGCAGGGTACCGATGGTCGCGGCGGGAATGTGGGTGGTGCCGTCGACGTCAGAAGCGGTGATGGCGTTCGCGTCCCGGTGCACCGTACAGCGCTCCAGGTAGACGAAGGAGAGGCGTTCACTCGCGCGTGTCAGCTCACGCGGGGTGGGCGCGCCGCGGCGGGAGATGGAGGTCAACGGGCGGCCTCGTTCGGGAGGGGTGCGAGGGTCATGAGGCCGCAGCCGTACGCTTTGGCCTTTCCGAGGCCTTGGGTGAGGGTGCGGCGCATGAGGTCCGGGTCGGTGACTTCGAGGCGGCCGTCGTACGTGGCTGTGACGAGTGTGACGGGTCGGCCGCGTTTCGCGTCGGAGGTGCGGGACTTGTCGAAGTTCAGGGCGCGCTGGTCGCGGACTGTCAGTTCGTACCGGTCGCCGTGGTGTGGGTGGCCCTGGTGGGTGGTTCCTTCGGGCAGGAGCCGTTTGTGGCCGGGTTTTTCGAGTACGCGGAATCCGCTGCGGTCCTGCCGGTCGGTGTCCAGGAGCCAGCTCATCTGATGGTGTGGTGTCAGGTGGGCGGTGCGCTTTCGGGGCTCGTCGTCGGTGCGGCGGATGTGGTGCACAGGGTTGGCAGTCAGCCGGAAGCCCCACCGGCCGCCCTTTGCCAGGCGATCGAGGAGTGGGGTGTAGGGGCGGGTCTGCCAGCCGGTCCCGTCGGTCAGGGTTGTGGGCCACCCTGCCTGTTCCACCAGATGGGTGAGGTCGGGGGTGTCAGGGCTGACGAGGTAGAGCAGGACCTCCCCGGGAGCGTTGTGGTCCAGGCGCCACAGGACGCGGGGGGTGTCGGTGGGGAGCGAACTGCTGGGCAGCAGGGAGGGGAACGACGACATGACGGCGGCGTGCAGGACCTGGCGGGAAGAGAGCAGGCGCCGGGCGCCGGGGCGGGCGGTGTTCACCCGGAAACGGGTCAGATGCATCAGGGGCTCTCCTGGAGGAGCGCATCGAACGGGTCGTGCTGGGGTGCGAGGGCGACCTGGACCTGGACTTCGGGGTCGGCCTGGACCTGGACTTCGGGGTCGGCCTGGACCTGGACTTCGGGGTCGGCCTGGACCTGGACTTCGGGGTCGGCCTGGACCTGGACTTCGGTGCGGGTGACGGGGCGCAGGGTGTGGCGCCGGTGCTCGGAGGCGAAGCTGAGCGGCTGGTCGCGCAGGGTGTCCGTGGTGGTGGTCTGGTGTGTCTCGTAGAGGACGGGCAGGGTCACTGTGGTTTGGCCGTCGTGGCGTTTTTTGTACCAGGGGGATGCCTGCCAGGGCTCCTGCCTGAGGGCCTCCATGAGGTCCAGGTCGGAGTGGAGGCCGAGTTCGATGGGCTGGGCCGGGGGGCAGGAGCGGCGGCCGAGGAACGGTGGGTAGACCGGGGCCTGGAGCGCGGCGTGGAGCTCGGTGAGAAGGCCGAGGTGTCCCTCGAGGGCGGCGACGAAGACGGCGTCGGCGAGGTAGAAGCGTTCGGAGAGCGGCATGGACTTGCCGGTGTCCCAGTTGATGGCGGTCTGGAAGTCGCGGAGCCGTGTGCCTGGCTGGTCGGTCCGTACGCCGAAGCGGAGGGCGGCAAGGGGTTTGAGCTGTTCGTCGTCTCCGCGCTGGATGCCGGTTGCCGCGGCGAGGAGCCCGATGACTCCGCTCTTGGTCGGGGCGGCTTCGGTGGTGCGGCGGGTGAACCTGGCGGTGGCCCCCCAGGACTGCAGGGGGCCGGCGAGCTGGAGGGTCAGGACACTCATGCGGGGGTGTCCAGGCGCTGGGCGACGGCCTGTCCGACGGCGGTGGTGAGGTCGCGGAGGCTGTCGGCTTCGGTGCCGAGTCCGCTTAGTTTCTGGGTGTTCGGGCCGAAGCGCAGGATCCAGGTGAGGGTGGAGGCGTCGTCGCCGTACTTGGCTTCGATCTCGGGGATGTACTCGGCGAGGCGCTCGGCGGCTTCGCGGACGTGTCCGCCCTGGTCGCCCCGTACAGCTTCCTCGAAGGCGGAGACGAAGCTGATGGGGCGGGTGGCACGGAGCTTGACGATCACAGCCTCGGGGACTGTGTGGTTGCCGAAGGTGTTGATCTTTCCCTTGGGGAGGGATTCGACGAAGCTGCGGAGGAACGCCTCGACGGCCCGGCGGACCGGGGTGACTGGCGGCTCGTCCTCGCGCAGTCCCTGGCCAAGGGTGGCGGCGAGCTGGTGAACTCCGAGGGCCGCGTACCGGTAAAGGGTGGCGGAGTTGAAGTCGACGGTGCCGATCATCCCTGCGCCGGGCTCGTCGTCCCTGTTCTCGTCGTCGACGGCGGTGAAGTAGTCCGATTCGTTGTCGACGCGGTGGACGCTGATGGCGTGCGCGACCTGCACGGCGGCGTCGACGTTGATGTCGGTGACGTCGGCGACCATGCGGCCGAACAGGGCGACGTCGACGGAGTGACGGGTGTCGGCGAGGGCCTTGGCCCGGTCCTTGTTCTTCTTCTCCTTGAAGAACGCCTTGCCGTCGGCCGCGCCCTCGAGCGCGAGGCCGGCCAGGGCGTCGAGCTGCCGGGAGCTGAGGAAAACCAGGTACTTGGCTTCCGGCAGCGGGTCGGGGCCGTCGGTCTTCGCTGCGGCATCGGCCTTGCGCCGGGGGACGTCGATCTTCAGGCCGGTGGCCTGGACGGCCTCGGCGGCCAGCTGCTGCGCCGGACTTCCGGTGAGGGAGGCGTCGGCGGCGGCGATGCGGTCGGCGATCACCTCGACGATCTTCTTCGTGCGGACGCCCAGTTCATGCGGCTCGAGGAGTTGCTCGTCCCCGAAGTAGGCGCGGGTGGCGCGCTTCCAGGCCTGGCTGGAGACACGTGCACGCGGCACCCCGCCGTAGACCGCGCTTTTGGGGGCCCCGGTGTCGTCACGGTTGAGATTGCTCGGCGGGACGGTCTGCAGCGCGTGCACGTCAAGGTAGAAGCGGTTCACGAGACGTCCTTGTCAGGGAAGGCGGGGGAGCTGGGCACGAGGTCGGGGCTGTCAGGAGCTGCCGTTTCGGGGGCGGTGGCCTGGCTGGGTACACGGTCGTGGTCCTTCCAGGCGTGGAAGGAGCGGCTCCACGCCAGTCGGACCCGTTCCGCTCCGCCGGGCCACTGCCACTGGTAGAGCTGTCCGGCGAGGAGGCTGTAGTCGAGGCGGACCTCGTCACGGCGCAGAAGGGTGACGATTTCCCGGAGGTGGCGGGCGAGGGCGGCCAGGTCGGGTGCGTTGCCGACGCGGACGAAGCGTTTACGCAGGCCGTCGTCGATCTCGTTGGGCGGCATCAGACGGTGGACCGCGGCCCCCAGGCCTCTCGGGCGTTCCCGCTTGTGGAGCTCGTGCATGCCACGGCTGCGGGACTGCTGGTGGGAGGCCCACAGGGTGAGGCAGACGTGCAGGGCGTCCTCGGCACGTGCCAGTTCCGCCTCGCTCAACGGCACGCCGTCGCGGCGCACGCCGTGCAGAAGCTGGGTGTCGACGAGATCCCACAGGTCCGGCGTCTGTCCGGCGGTCTCGCCCGCTCCACGCCGCAGCCGGGCGAGGGCCGCTACCGCTTTGGCCTCGTCGTTGAGGTATCCGTGCTGCCATCTGCTGATGAGCTGATGGCAGAGCTGGGCGACCAGCTCGCCGACCGGGTTCAGGACCTTGCTGGCAGTAGTCATGCGTGCACCTTCAAGGAGGGTTCCGCCGTCTTGTGCGTGTCGGACGGGAGGCCAGGTGGAAAGGTCCGGCCCAGACATGAGCGCAGCCGGGCCTGGAACCATCGTTCGGCCAGGCCGGAGTTGAGCCACACATCGCCCTGCTTGGACGCGACCGTGCGTCCCTGCCAGGCCGCGTCCCCCGCGCCGATGATCATCTCTCTACCGAGACGGGAGATGACCGTGTGGGCCTGGGCCTGCCACTCGGCCCGTGCGTCTAGGGGATCGTCTGCCTCCCCCAGCGCAACGAGCCAGGCACGGTAGGGGCCTTCCAGCTCCCCGAACCCGCGGTCGCGTGCCACCTGACGGGAGGAGGTGGACTCCGAGCCGGCCGCGCGAGCGATATCCATGGCGAGATCGCCGAGAACGCTGACCGCGCTCTCGGCGTCCCCGACCGCGTCGATCGCCTGCTGCGCGGCTTCGCGGTCCTGCTCGTGCAGCAGGATCACGTCCATGGTCAGGTGGTCGTCGACGACCTCCTCGATGACGGACTGCTGCGTTCCGTAGACGGTGCCGACGATCCGAGCCCGGACGAGGAACCCCTTGCTGAGCTTCCTCCGTGTCACCAGACGGGCCACCCAGTCCAGGATCCCGGGCCGCAGGTAGGCTGACACCCCACTGGCGTCCGGCTGGTTCTGGACCCGGTCGGCGATCATCGATCCGAGGCCACGCCACGCGGACCGTGTCGGATCGTGCTCGCGCGGCATGTACACGAGCGGCTCGCCGTGCTTCTTCTCCTGCGCCTGGCTCCTGCGCCAGGCGGTCATCGGCTCACGGGTGTGCATGTTCCGGGCGGCCAGCGGATCACCGTAGCCGAGGACGACTCCGTGCACGCCGTCGGTGTCAGCGTGCAGGCGCAGACGTCGGCTCTGCCACGTGTACAGGTCCCTCAGCCCGGCCGGGGTGCGCTCCCCTCCTTGGGGTCCGTCCGGTTCGCGCCTCCACACCGGCAGGTCCTGGCCCCCGCCGTCAGGAATGCTCCAGGTGTCTGCTGCCGCGAGGTTCAGCAGCAGTGTCTCGCGCAGGTCGCGTCCTTCGACGAAGACCCCGCCGAGGCATCCGGCCCATCCGACCCCCAGGGGGTAGACCTTCCCGCCCTTGGCGCGGGCGTCGCCCACCATGCCGCTCTTGATGCCGGAGGTGTCAAAGGCATGCGTGTGGACCACCCAGCGCGCGGCTTCCGCGAAGCTGAGCCGGTCGACAGCGGGTAACCGTGCGGAGAGGAACGGCTCGCCGTTGGGGACATCGGCAACGATCCTGTTGAGCGAGGACACCTCATCCTTCGATGTCCGCAGCCCCGCCGTCTGGAAGAACGGCGCCTGTGGGTCCAGCAGGTCGAACCTTCCGCGGTGGACGTCAAGGTAGTCGGACACCACATCGAAACACCGGGGGTCATCGCGCAGCCCGGCCCAGTGGCCGAGGTCCTTCGGGCCGTCGACGGCGTCATGGGCGATCGCGAGCAGCAGACGCAGCAGAGCGAACTCCTGCGTCGGCAGATCACCCGTGATCCGGCGTACCTCTCCGGCCCGGGCGAACACCTCACGCAGAGAAAGCTCCCGCTCCGTGCCCTCTATCTCCACGGTGATCCACGGCTGAACCGTCAGGTCGAACGACAGCTCCCGCATTTCCGCGTCACGCGTCTGCGTCACGGATCACCTCGAGTCCCTCGATGTTGGAGTACCGAAGCGAGAAGCCTGCCAGACGGGTCTGACAACGCTCGTCCAGCGGCAGAATCAGCTCGCCCGCCAGCCATGCACTCTCCTTCGACTGCCACGCATCGACGACCAGACCCTCCAGCTCGGCGATGGCCCGGTCCATCACCTCTCCCGAGAACTCCAAGGGAAGGCGCAGCCCACAGGCCGCGGCCACACGAGCCGCCCGAGGGGCAGGAACTTGATCCTGCGGCAGCTCCAGACCACCCGTCTCCCGGCCCTTGCGGTCCTGCCCAAGCCACGGAACCGTACGCAGCCGCCCGTCGCTCTGCCTCTGGACCACGATGACCTCGAGACTCTCCCTGCTGTCACGGACCTGGGCCCGCCCCGCCCGCGTGTCATCCGCGTCCCCCGCCCCTGCGGCCACCCACCCGAACAGCGGCTCACCCGGCTCACGGACGGCACCGAGCCGGAACACCGCCGCCTTCTCTCTCTGTGCGGCACGCTGCTTCCCCTGCAAGCTCCTCGCAGAGGCCAGAGCCTGCTCCCATCCGGCAGGCACCTCTGCCTCCTCCGCGTACGCGCCGCGCACCAGCACACTGATGTCTTCCGGCAGCCGCACCGGCACACCGCCAAGATGCGGTCCCAGAACCGCCGCCGCCCTCAGCAGCGGATACAGCCCATACACAGCGACCGACCCCCGCACCGGCACCGGCACCCGCCCCGACCAGTCCGCCCCCGTCACCACACACCGCGGCTCCCGCAGCCTCACCGGCCGCTCCCCCTGCCCCACGCCACGCTGATGCCGGTGCAGCCGGCCCATCCGCTGCAGCAGGAGATCCACCGGGCACAGATCGGTGACCAGCACATCGAAGTCCACATCGAGGGACTGCTCCGCGACCTGACTGGCCACCACGACATGCCGCCCCCGCGGCCGCTCCACCCCCATGCCAGGCGGACCGAACCGGCGCAGAAGGTCCTTGTCGTTCACCGCACGGTCCAGATCGAGAAAACGGGCATGCGCGACCGTGACGGCATCATCACCGAACCGCTCCCGCAGAACCCGCGCCGTCTCCATCACCCGCTTCACCGTGTTACGCACCACCAGCGCACAGCCACCGTCCGCGAGCTCCACGCCCAACCGGTCCGCCAGCAGATCCAGACCGTCATCCAGACCCTCCAGTCGCACCGGCACACTCCGGCCGGACGCCGCCGGACGCCGCACCACCGGAACACCTCCCGCACCCACAGCCGTCAGCAGCGGGTACTCCACCGCTTCCGACACCGCCGAGAACGCACCATCCGCATCACCGCCCACACCCGCCCCGGCCCCGGCGTAGGCCTCCACCAGCTCACGCCGACGACCTGCCGGCAACGTGGCCGACAGAACAACCACCGGCACCCTGTAGGCACCCAGCCACGACAACACACGGTCCAGATACACACCCATATACGTGTCGTAGGCATGGGCCTCGTCGATGATGACAACCTTCCCCGCCACCGCCAGGTGCCGCAGCGCCAGGTGCTTGCTCTTCAGACCCGTGAACAGCAACTGGTCCACAGTCCCCGCCACGAACGAGGAGAGCATCGCCTTCTTCCGGCCCCGCAGCCATGTATGGGCTACAAGCCCCGCCTCAGCCTCCCGGCACGACCCCGACCCCGAATAACTGCGTTCGGCATCCGCCTCCACCGCCTCGACACGACGGCCACCACGCATCAGCTCGGAGAAGTCCTCGTTCAACGCTGCCTTCGAATGCGCCAGCAGAACCGAATGCGACCGGCCCTCCAGAGAAGGAAGCCGCTCCAGCCACCGCAGCAGCCGGGGAAACATCGCATTCCCCGTCGCCATAGTCGGCAGAGCGAAAAACACACCCCCCGCACCCGACCGGGCAGCGAACACCTCCGCCACAGCCAGCGCCGCCTCCGTCTTCCCCTCACCCATCGGCGCCTCGATCACCATCAGCCCCGGCACATCCAGCGACCGCGCCAGCTCAACCGCCGCCACCTGAACAGGACGCACCCGCGCACCCTCCGGGAGCGCGAACCGCGAAGCGAACAACTCCTCCACACAACCCACCGGATCCACAGGACGCCACGGGCCCGGCAGATCCAGCCCCGCCCACGCCGCAGCCACCCGCTCAGCCCCACTCCTCGGCACATCAAGCGGGTAATACGGAAACAAATCCGGATTGCTCGCAATCCAGTCCGACACAATCACCACAGCCGTCAACAACACCTGCACCGGCTGCGGAAGCCTCACCGAACGCCATAAACCAAGCCGCTCACACACACCGAACTCAGCCGCACACGCCTCCAGCAGCTCCCGCTGCACACGACGCCACACCGCACGAGACTTCCCCGACGACCACAGCAAATGCCCCCGGTTCTCCAGCGCACCGATCTGAGCATCCTCCGGCGGCACCCCGTGATGCCCGCCCACCACCACCGTGAACTGCCAGCAATCCTCCGGCTCCCAGCCGAACTCCTCCTCCAGCCACTCCCCCAGCAGAACCTGCCCCGCCAGCCCGTGCGGCGCCAGCCTCCGCTCAGGGCCCATAGCCCCCTGCGAACGCATCCCCAGACCCACACCACGCATCACGTCAGCCAAGGACTCCACCTGACAGGCGAACGCCGGCGTCGCCTTCCCGATGTCATGCACCCCGGCCAGCCACACCGCAAGCCGCCGCCCATCAGCCTCACCCCCCGGCAACGCCTCCCCGATCAGACAGCGCACACCCACCGGCAGCCAGTGATCCCACAGCATTCCAGCGACAGCCGCACTGTCCTCCAAGTGCTGCCACAACGACAGCCACCCGTCCGAGCCCCTGTCATGCTTCGCCCACAACGCGAGCACCGGCCCGCCCAGCCTGCTACGGAGACCCAAACGGCCCTCCCCCTCACTTGCCATGAAGCAGAAATACACCGTCACACAGAGCGAAGGAGCACCCTCCGGAAAACTGACAGAAAACACCCCCGGGATTCCCAAATGCAGACACATCACAACCAGCAACCACGTACCGTGAACCGGTTACACACCGCCCCAAGGGCCTACCTCCCCTCCCGAAGCCCACTCCCTGTTCACGCAATGCAGACCGGACCCTGGATGACGGGCGGCCGACCCGCCCCGATCGACACATTGACCGTTCCGAGCTCTTTGCCGGTTTCAGCGAAAGTGGTCCAGAACCAACTACACCTGCGGCAAAACTGCAGGTCAGCAAGGCTGCTCCCCGCACGCGCGGGGATGGACCGCCTCCATGGGACTGCCCCTCCACCGGCGCATGCCTGCTCCCCGCACGCGCGGGGATGGACCGTCTTCCTCGGCGTCCTGGGCGAGGCGGACCTGCTGCTCCCCGCACGCGTGGGGATGGGCCCTCGACCCCTGCGCGGTCGAGGAGACTCGGACCGTGTCTGTCATCAGGGCTTCCAGGTTTGTACGGACCTACGCCAGATCGATCACCATCAGCTTCCCCCGTTCGTGGTCGTGTCGTAGGTCTGCCAGGTCAGGCGCAGCACCGGCGCGCTCGTCCGCACGGGTGCGTCGACACGCCACCGGCGGCCTGTGGCGTCCGGGTCCGCCGACGTGGTCAGCGTCACCGTGTGCTCCGGCGCGGAGATCGGGGTGAACAGCCTGTACCGCCCGATCCGTGACACGGGCGTTCCCTGTCCATCGCCGACGGTCACCCTCACGTCGGCCGCGCGGTCGGGAAGGATCGACCCAGGGCCCTCCCACAGCACTACGTCGGGGGTCGACTCCCACGTGTCGGGGTTGAAATTTCCCGGGATGTAGATCCGCACCCTGTCCGTGCAGACACGTGCCTCGGCCAGCTCGCGGACACGCGAGAGGGGGTCGGTCGGCGTCGTCATGAAGTCAGTATGCGCAGGTCAACCAGACCACGAGAGAGGGCACTTACTCACCTTGGACAGCCTTTCCCGGTGCCTCCCGATGCTTCCCGAAACTGCTTTGCCGAGTCGAACAGCGCAGGAAGACGATGGGCAACACGAACGAGAAGACTCCTTCGCCCTGTGGGCCGGAGGAGAGAGGAGGAGCCGTGGCGCTGAACCCGTACTCAAACGGATCCGTCAGCGGATGGACCGAGGAGGTGACCGGAGAGCTGAAACGGTCGATGCCGCCAGGCTGTCTGCTGAGCCTCTGCCTGGACGCCGATGACACCGTCCTGGAGCTCCAGATCCTCCGGGTCTCGATCGGCTACCGCAGCCAGGGGCACGCATCCCGGGTACTGGCCCGGGTCTGCGCCGAGGCCGACGCCCGGGGCCTGATCGTGGTGTGCACGCCGACTGACGAGTTCGGCGCCGACATGGACCGCCTGACCGACTTCTACCAGCGCGCAGGCTTCGCGCCCGTCATTCCCGAGAGTCGCCTGACCAAGCACTCCTGGCAGCGTCTACCCAGGTAGGGGGCTGATACCGCGAACGCGTCCACCAACTTCGTCAGCGCGTTCAGCCGCAACCAGCCTGCCACTCTCGCTCCAGAATGGCGTGGACGACGGAGTCGCGCCAACGACCACCCTTGATGATGTGCTCCCGGATAGTTCCCTCTTCCACCATCCCAGCAGCGGCCATGGTGCGCGCGGAGGCGGTGTTGCCTGGCGCCCTCGCACCCCAGACGCGGTGCAGATCCAGCTCTCCGAAGGCCAGCCCCAGGAGAAGGCGGACTGTCGCGACTCCATACCCGCGTCCCCAGACATCTGGGCGAAGAGCGAATCCCATGGTGGCCGCACGGAACTGGTGCGGGTCGTGTGCCAAGCGGCCGAAACCGATCAGATCGCGTTCAGGGCCGATAACGGCCACCGCGTACTCGCTACGGGGTACGTCCCGAGCGGAGTCCATGGAGCGTTGCACGATGCCGCGCACCTGATCCTCGGTACGCGGCTCGAACGAAAGGTGCTTGGTCGCCTCGGGACTCCCGTAGATCGCGAAGACGCCGTCCGCATCGTCGTGCTGGAGTTCACGGAGGTGAAGGCGAGGTCCACTGCGCGATACAGGAGTCACCAAAGCACCTTATCGGGGGTTGCAACGGGCGCCGGCGAGGTCACCGAAGGCCCAGTCCGGGGCCTGATCGTGGTGTGCACGCCGACTGACGAGTTCGGCGCCGACATGGACCGCCTGACCGACTTCTACCAGCGCGCGAGCTTCGCGCCCGTCGCTTCCGAGGACCGCCTGACCGAGCACTCCTGGCAGTGCCCGCCGCAGTGCGCGCCGCGTGGGTAGGGTCGAGAACCACAGCCCGAGGAGGAGCAGCCGCATGGCGACTGAGATCGTGATCGCGCAGACGACTATCGATGACGAGCAGAAGGCGCAGACCCTCGCGCTGGGGGCGGTCGAGGCCCGCCTCGCTGCTTGCGCGCACATCGATGCCCCCTTCACCGCAATCTACCGCTGGAAGGGCAGCGTCGAGACGGCGAAGGAGTGGCGCATCAGTTTCAAGACCACGTCAGAACGGCTTCCGGAGCTGGCGGCATGGGTGGCCGAGCACCACTCGTACGACGTGCCTGAGTGGATCACCCTGCCGGTGGCCGGGGGTTCAGATGCCTACCTGACGTGGGTGGCGGAGGAGACTGCAACGGACTGACGTTGCGGTCGTGGCCTCCATCCGCCTGCCGATTACGGATGGAGGCTCATGCTGCAAGCTCACGAAGGTGGTGGGCCAGGTCACGTTCACCGGCGGGGAGCAGCGCAGCGACGGCACGGGCTCGGTCCTTGCCCATCGTGTTCGGCTTGGCCTGAGCCGCAGTCGCGAACGCCCTGGAGACATCGAGAGCTTGGTCGATGTTTCCACCTCGGAGGAGTGCGATTGCGAGATCGCCGAGCACGACGACGCCGCCGTCCGGCAGTCCGCCCCCGAGGCGAGCTATGGCGTCGTCCGCGGTGATGGTCAACTCCGCCCGCCGTAGCTGCCCGTACACAGAGAGTGTGAGCGAGTCCATCCGGTAGGGGGTCACGAAGCGGACCCATGCCTGCTCACTGGTGTGGTCCGCGAAGTCGTAGGCGAACCGAGCTCGGTCCAGGGCATTGAGGGCTTCCGTGGAGTCGCCCAGCAGAGCAGCCTCCTCCGCGTACCGTCCGTGCACCCACGCGGCAGCGGCCGCGTTCCCGCGCCCTCGTACATCCTGGGCGGCCTGGCGCAGGAGGCCGAGCTTGCCCTTGGGGTCGTGGTTCCCGTAACTGGCGTACGTGAGCGCGAGCGCCCGCAATGGCAGGTATCCAGCGGACGTGGCGCACTCCGAAGCCACCTTGTAGTAGGCGTTCGCTCTCTTGTGCTCTCCGAGGTCCCAGGCCACCCAGCCGGCGAGCGCCGCTGTTTCTCCGGCTGCGATGACAAGGGCGCGTTCGTGCCCGCCTGCACGCGGCAGGACTGCGGTGATCGCGTCGAGGTGCGACTCGACCTTGTGCTGCAGTAGTTGGGCGCTGAGATTGAGCTCTTGGACGTGCAGGTCGGCGGCTCGGTCGATCAGCGCGTTCGCAGAGATCTCGTCGACTCGCGCTCCTCGCCGGAGAGCATCAGCAAGTCGCCCCCAGGGCTCGGCAGCAACTGCGGTCGCTCCGAAGACTGCGCCCTCCAGCAGCGTGCGACGCTTCATGTCCTCCTCGTCCTGTTCTCCGCGACGACGAACTTGTGCTCGTCTGATGCGAGCCGCCTTCGCCTCTACCAGCAGTTCCTCATAGGGCACTCCGCAAGCCACAGCAATGTGCCCGAGGGTGTGGTTCGTCGGGATGGTCTCGCCACGCTCGTAGCGGCTGATCTCGCGGCGCGTGACCGTGACACGGCCAGAGACTGCGTTGACTGCCTCGGCCTGTTGCTCCTGTGATCTACCGGCCTTCTTCCGAAGTTGTAAGAGAAGTAGGGCGAACGGGCCTGCCATGAGTGTGACCTCTGCCTGTCGGAGGAAGCCAATCATGGCGCCATCTCCCCCTTTAATTTCCCCCCTTGACAGATTTTTCCCCCGTCAGATTCCCCTGTTCGCAGGCGTCGTCCAGCGGTGCGATGGGGGCATGACCAGGCTCCAGGCGACACCATCACCACCCGGCGGAGACAG
Organism: Streptomyces sp. NPDC101490; assembly: GCF_044767145.1. Classification (NCBI taxonomy): domain Bacteria; kingdom Bacillati; phylum Actinomycetota; class Actinomycetes; order Kitasatosporales; family Streptomycetaceae; genus Streptomyces; species Streptomyces sp. NPDC101490. The sequence goes on along the minus strand of NZ_JBIWNI010000040.1, from coordinate 12,728 downwards.
AGACTCCGCGACCACGGCCTACGCAGCGATGACGGCCGCGACAAGGGGCGAGCGCGAACATACGGATGCGCGCGGTGCTCTCGGCCGCATCCTCAAGGACCAGCTGGCGCGCCCGGCGTACCGCTCGAAGGGCGACGGGCCGCCCACCGGTCGACACCTGCACCAGTTGCGCCGCCGTTCCTACGGCCGTCACCTCTGGATCTTGCGGAGGAGCTTGAACCATGACGGCTGGGGGGAACGCTGCCGAAGCACCATGCCGGGCCGCCGGGTCGTGCTCTACGTCCGGACTTCGTACGGCGAGGACGCCGAGCCGGTCATCGACCAGCTCCGGCACCGTGCCGAGGCCCGCCGCTGGACCGTGGACCGTGTCATCCACGACCAGGTCTCCATGGGCGCCGGGCCACGCAGTAGCCCCGAGTGCTGGCCGGGATGGCGCACGGTGCGGGACCTCATCAACAACCGCTGGGTCCACGGAGTGCTTGCCCCCGACCGGTCCGATATCAGCACGGATGACACCCTCTACGTCCGCGAACTCCGGCGCATCGCAGCGGACGGCGCCTTCACCGCCCTGCTGACCCGGGAGTCTGTCCCGTCCCGGACCCTGCGCTGTCGGCTGGAGGCCCGCGGGATCGGCTGGCGGCAGATCGCCGCGCAGCTCCTTCTCGTGCTCGCCGTCGGCGCCGCCGTCCCCTCCCTTCTGCTCAGCACTTTCACCCCCTGAGAGGACCGCGCCATGCCCCCGCTCAACACCCACACCCCCGGCGCGGCCCTGCCCTCGATGGGCCGTGCGCAGTGGATTCCCCTGCCCCAGAGCCTCTTCGACACGGCCTTCGGCCCCCGCCGCCCGGGGCCCGGCAACGAGAACGCCCCCGCTCCGGTCTCCGCCGACGGTACGGAGACGGAGGACCCGTCGTGACCGGTCTCCGCTCCGCCCACCGCTCGCGGGACTACTGGGACGAGGTGTACGCCGACCACACCTCGACCCCGGCCCCGCTCCTGCCCGGGGAGCGGGGCCGCTTCGCTGACCGTACGGGCGCCGCCCCGGGGCAGACCGTCGTGGACATCGGATGCGGGCTCGGCCTGTGGACCGCCACCCTGGCCGCCTCCGGGATGATCGCCACCGGCTACGACTACAGCCCGGCCGCCATCGGCCGCGCCCGCGCGCTTCACCCGCCTGCCCGCTACGGCCACCTCGCGTACGAGGTGTTCGACGCCGACGTGGACCAGGCCCCCGCCGCGCTGCGCCCCGGCTCCGTGGACATCGTGACCCTGCGCCACGTCCTTCCCCTCCTGGACTCACGGATCATCACCGACATCCGCCGGTGGCTGCGCCCCTCCGGTGTCCTGCACATCACCACCGAGGTCTCCGGGGACCACCTCGTGCGGATGACGCAGTCGGACGTCCGCGACCTCAGCAGCGGGTGGCGGACCGCCACTCAGTACCGCGTCGACCCGGACGACCGGACCATCGGCATCGTCCTCCAGGGCCCTTGATCCTGACCAGCACCGACGTCCTCAGGAGGACGATCATGAGCACTCCCTCACCGGCCCCCACCGCCACCGACGCCGATGCCGCGCCCGGCCAGGCCGGGCGCGAACCCCGCACCCTCCAGACCGGTATCGCGGCCGGGTCGGTCCGTGCGGTGACCTGGAACCTCCTGCGTGGCGGGGTGGACGGCTCGGACGAGAACCGTCTCGACGCTCAGACGGAGATCCTGGCCGACCTGGCACCGGACGTCCTGTGCCTGCCCGAGTGCGGTGGGTGGGAGGAGCAGGACGAGCGGCGCCTGTGGCAGGTCGCTCACCGGCTCGGCATGGCGCCCTCGCACATCGGCGACGGCCGGAACTTCACCACGCTGCTCTACCGGCCTGACCGTCTCCGGCTCCTCGGACGCCGCATTCTCGGCGTCGGTGTCTTCCACCACGCCCTGATCCGGGCCCGGCTCCGCCCCCTCACAGCCGGGAACTCCGACGAGCACGACTTCCTGGCCATCGGCACCCACCTGAGCCACGTCGACGGCGAGGCGCGGCTGCGCGAGGCCCGGTGGCTGACCGACTACGGCGCCGCCTCCCCGGGCGTCCCGGAGGCGCGTGTCCTGTCCGACCACCTGCCTGTCGTGCTCGATGTGAAGGTGGGTCATGCCTGAGCCTTTTGCCGACAAGGCGCAGCGTGCCGCGCACGTCCAGTGGGGTGTCGTCCGGCGTCGTGCGCTGGTGCTCAGTCTGCTCCGCTACTACCTGGAGACCACCTTCGCGATAGGTACCCCGCTCCCCCCAGCCGGTGTTCTGGCCTCGGACCTCGACCTCCACGAAGTCGATGTGTCCTGTGCTCTCGATGCCCTCGACGTGCTCGGGGAGATCGTTCACGTCGGGCCGGGCCGAGGCCGGTCCTGGCGCCTGGCGCCCGGCGAACAGCATCCCGACGACGAACGCTTCGGCCGGGTCGTCCGTGCGAAGGTCCTGGGCGGCCAGTACCGGCCGGGTGAGGCGCTGCCCGCCACGCTCCTCGCTTACCAGCACGGTCCGGGCCAGGATTTGGTGAATCGGGCGGCACGTCACCTGGTCCGGGACGGTCTCATGGTCTGGCGCGACGGGCCCGCCGGACACTGCCTCTACGTCCAGCCACCACCGTACGGACCGCACCCCAACCCGACCCGCCCCGCTTCCTGATTCTCCCGTCCCTGGCCCGCTGCCCAGCAGCCTCCACGCTCACAGGCGCGGCTCAGGGGCGGGCTCCTTGTCCCCGCCCTGACCTTGGCGCCGTGACGCCGTCCTCGGTCCCCGGGGGGCGAGAGCACCATCCGGCCGTCGGCGGTCTTGGGCGCTCCCTCAATCCGCGTCCCCGTAGCACCTGTACGACCGGCACGACAATCTGAAACATCTGGGCACGACGGAGTCAGCAGGAGGAGGTGGAGGCGATGAGCACTCCGGAATCGGCGCTCAAGCGGGCGCGGCTGGAGCAGAACCTCACACTGGAGCAGGCGGTCGAACAGCTGAACGCGATCACGGGCGGCTCGACCGACACCAGCCAGCTCAGCGCGTGGGAGTCGGGCCGACGCCGAACGGGGCTGCGCAACCGGCGCGGGCTGTGCGTCCTGTACAGCCGTCCGGGTCACATGCTCTTCGCCCACCAGGACGGGGATGCCTCCGTCGGCCAGATGCTCCACGACGCGCAGGGCACCCTCGTATCCTCCTGGACCGATCTGGTGAGGGCGATGATCTCGGTGGTGGTCGGGGCGCGGGAGCAGCTGGTGGTGATGGGGAGCCGGAGCCGGGAGGAGGAGTACCTGGGCGCGATCGAGACGGCACTGACCCGGAACCCTCGCCTGGTGCACACCCGGGTTCTCTATGGGCCGCCCCGGCATCCTGTCCTGGCCGGGCATCTGGTGCGGCTCATGGAGATCCGGGACCCGTCGGAGCGCCGCAGCGGGGTGCGGACGCTGAACATCGGGCTGGTGGAGCCCGGCGAGGCGATGGAGCGGGTCTTCGTGGCCTCGGAGAGCCGAGCCGTGGTCCCGATGCCCTCGCTGAACGGCGCTGACGCGTTCGACTCCGGGGTCGTTCTGGGCGCTGCGGCGGCGGCCGGTCTGGTTCGGCACGGCCGGGAGGCGTGCGCGGCCTCCCGGCCGCTGGGCACGATACGGAGCGTGCGGGAACTGCCCGTTCGCCGCAGATGACGAAGAGGGGTGGATGGGGCATGACCTCCGGGCCTGGGGATTCTAGGTGGAACGAGACGGTGGGGTCGGTGGTGAGGCTCGCGCAGGAGCTGATCCGTCGGCCGAGCCGGGGCGGGCTCGACGACTACGGACCCGTCGTCGAAGTCCTGGAGCGGTGGCTGACCGTCCGCGCGGTGCCGCACAGACGCCTGCACGACCCCGGGGGCGCGCTGGTGGGGCTGCTGGTGGAGGTCGCCGGGAACCGGCCGGGGCCCTGGTGGACGCTCGACGCCTGCGTGGACACCGCCCCCTACGGTGACCTCTCCCGCTGGACCTTCCCCCCGGACTCCGGGGAGGTCCGTGACGGGTGGCTGCTGGGGCGCGGGGCTGCGGACTCGAAGCTCGCGGTGTCGATGTTCTGCCACCTGGCCGCCGACCTCGCCCAGCACCGGGACGAGTTCGCGGGCGGTCTCTCGGTTCTCCTCGACGCCGACGAGCACACCGGCCACTTTGGTGGGGTCCTCGCCTATCTCTCCGATCCCGGCACGGTCCGCCCGTCCGGAGTGATCATCGGCTACCCCGGGATGGAGGAGGTCGTCGTCGGCGGCCGCGGTCTGTGGCGCGCCACCGTCACCGTGCACGCCCCGGCGGGGCACTCCGGCTCCAGCCGCACCGTCGTCAGCGCCGTCAGCCGTGCCGCCCGCCTGGTGGGGCTGCTGGACGCCGCCCCTCTCCCGGGGCCCGGCGGCCCCTCCGGGTTCCCGCTGGGGCCGAAGCTCACCGTCACCGCCTTCCACGGTGGCGAGGGCTTCTCCCTCACTCCGGACCGTGTGGACCTCAACGTGGACGTCCGGACCACCCCCGGCTTCGACGCGCACGCCGCCGAGACCCTGGTGCGCAAGGCGTCCGCCGAGCTCGACGCCGAGCTGCCGGTGCGCGTCGGCACCGAGATCACCGAGGTGGCCTGCTGGCCGCCGTTCCGCCTGGGCGAGGACGATCAGCCCGCCGCCGCTCTGCTGTCCGCGGCCCGGACGGCGGGACTCGCCGTCCGGGCGAAGACGGCAGGCCCGTCCAACATCGGAAACCTCCTCGGCGTCCACGGCATCCCCGCCACCGCCGGGTTCGGCGTTCCCTACGAGGGCCTGCACGGCATCGACGAGCGGGCATCCCTCGCCGAACTCCCGACCGTGTACGCCATCCACCAGCAAGCCGTGGCGAACCTGCTGAACGCCCCCCACCTCTTCCCCAAGTAGCACCCAACTGACGCTCTACACAGAGACATCGGCGCGGGATGTGATGGGAGTAAGCCGTTCACGGCACGACCCACAGCATCCAGGAGGCCGGCCATGGCCGAGCAGACCGAGACCAGCGTTCCCGCCACCGACTTCGCCGCCGAGGTCAACACCCACGACGTCACCGCGATCACCCTGGGCCGCCAGCCCAGCAACGACTCCGACAAGGACATGTACTTCGAGTAAGCGGCTCGGAGCACACGCAGCCCGGGGGCCGTCGCGTCGCGTCGCACTGGTCCCCGGGCCCGTTTCCGGATCGAGAAGGAGGCAGAGAGGCATGGTGGATCAGTGGCTCGCCGCTGGACCGGCGGTCGGGGAGATGCAGGGCGCGGGCGGCGGCCTCGCGGGCATCCGCACCAGTCCCGGGACGCGGGTGCTGCGCGTCTCGGGGAAGGGCGCCACGGTCTGGGTCGCCGGGGACAGCCCGGCGACCCAGCAAGACCTGCGCGGCACGCTCGCAGCAGTGCAAGAGGGCAGGTGGGAAGAGCTGACCGTGTGGCCGGGCTCGTACTGGGTGATCGCGGACAACGGGCGTCACCGGTTCGTCTGCGGGGACCTGGCGGGAATCCGCCCCGTCTACTACACGCCCTCCGGGCGGTGGGCCACCGATGTCCGGGAGCTCGGCGTGCGGCTGATGCCGGACCTGGCCCTGGCCGCCGCCCGGATCACGGCGGGGGAACACTGGCCGGGCCGCAGCCCGTACATGGGCATCGCTCTGGTGCCCGGCGGCTACGGTCTGCTCCTCACCCCGGGAGCGCCGCCCCGGCTCGCGGACGTCTCCGCGATCACTCCGGTCTCCGATCTGCACGTGGGGGCGGCCCGGTTCGGCCTGGCCCTCACCGAAGCCGTCGAGCACCGGGTCAGCGTCGCCACCGAAACGGTGGGCGCGGACCTCTCGGGAGGCCTGGACTCCTCCACCGCCGCCCTCCTCGCCAACCGGGTGGGTGCCGTGCACGCGGTCACCTACACCGACGGCTACACCAGCGCCGAGGACGCCTCCTTCGCCACCAGGGTCGCCCAGCACGCCGGTCTGCGGCACACCGTCGCACGAGGCACCACAGCCACCCTGCCCTTCGGCTTCCCCCCGGGCCAGCCGACCGGCCTCGAGCCGGCCCTCGGCGCCGCGATCTACGCCATGGACCGCGCCTACCTCGCCCCGGTCGCGGGACTGCCCCTGCATCTGACCGGCCACGGCGGCGACGTCGTCCTCGACGCCACCTCCGCAGCCTGGGTCCGGCTCCTCCAGGACGGCCGCCGCCGCGAAGCCCACCGCCACGTCGTCGAGTTCGCGCGGCTGCGCAACATCGCCCCCGGCCCCTACTGGAAGCAGCTCCGGCACACGGCCGCACTGGGCCGCCCCGGGGCGCTGGACGAGGCCGCGACCCGCCTGGAGAAGAACCGCCTCCAGCCGGGCCCGCCAGCCGCCGGATGGTCCTGGTGCCGCCTGGGCACCGCCACGCCCTGGCTCACCGCCGACGGCCGGGCCGAAGTCGCCGCGCTGCTGCGGCAGGCCGCCGCCGACCCGCTGAGCCCACAGCAGGCCGATATCCACGACGAGTGGTCCGCGCTGCGCCTCGGCGGCGCCTCCGCCCGCGCCTGGTCCCCCTACGCCGAGGCACTGAGGGTGCGCCCGGTCCACCCCTACCTGGACAACACCGTCGTACGGGCCGCGTTCGCGGTCCCCGCGCTCGCGCGCCGAGGACTCTACGTCTTCAAGCCCCTGCTCGCCGCAGCTCTGCCGGACCTGCCCGGCTGGCTGCTCGGGCGCCGCTCGAAGGGCTCCTTCACCCCGCAGCGGATCGCGTCCTTCCAGCAGCACCAAGGGCTCCTCACCGAGCTGCTCGCCGTCAGCCCCCTGGCCACGGCCGGCCTGATCGACAGCGACGCCGCGACGAGCACGCTCCAGCACGTCGCGGAGGGCCGCAGCGCCACGGGCATCGGGGAACTCCACCACCTGCTGGTGACCTCGTGGTGGCTCACCGGCCAGACCAGGCCCACGGAGGCGGCATGCTGAGCCCTGCCCCTCACATCCACTACGCCGTCGACGAGCACGGAATCCTCCTCCTGGACCTGCGGACCGAACGGTGGTCGATGCTCAGCCCGGACGTCTCACGGATCTGGACGGCCATCGTCACCCGCGGCACCGTCAACGGTCTCGCGGACGAACTCGCCATCCCCACGGGCCGCGACCCCTACGCCGTGCGCCAGGGCATCGACATCCTTGTGGACCGGTGGAAGCGGGACGGGCTCCTCACCGACCCCGCCCGCACGGCGCCCCGGCGGTGGTGGAAGCGATGACACAGATGGTTCCCGCCCCGCTGGACGCCCCCACCGTGACCGAACGGACCACCGCCGCCATCGGCCTCGCCCTCTCCCTGGCCTTCCACCACCTTCTCCCGCTACGGCACCGCGTCGCCGCCGTCCGGACCCTGCGCCGCCTCCCCGCCGCACGCCGCGAGCGGGTCGCGCGCCTGGATACCGCCGTCCGGTACGTCATCCCCTCCTGGTGGCCGGGCAGGATCGCGTGCATGGAGATCAGCCTCGCCACCGTCCTCGCCACCGCCCTCACCGGGTACCGCGCCTCCTGGGCCCTTGGCGCACGCCGACTGCCCGACGCCGCGCACGCCTGGGTGGACACCGCCGAAGGCCCGGTCGGCCACGACACCGGCGACGGCGCAGACCGCCCCTACACCCGGGTCCTGTCCGTCCCTGAGGAGCACCCCCGAACGCCCCGGGGGTCCGGGGGTGCTCCACCACCCCGGACCCCGATCGGGTGAATTACGTATCGCCATATCGACGTCCTGATTGTCTGACCGGCTCTGACGTACGCAGGCCGCTAGCAAACGCGTTGCCCGGCAAGGGCGTTGCCCGCCTTCCTGGGCCCGTGAGATCTTCCACTTCCATCGCGCCCCCGTCCTCCTCCGCAGGGCAGCCTCCCGTCATGCGCCTGACCTCCGACCGGTACCAGAACGCCAACGCGGCCATGTCGAGCTGGGCCATCGCCCGGGGCCTGCCGAGGACCCTCGGTCAGGCCGCCCGTCTCGGCTGGGCCACCGACCACCGCGCCGTCCTGGCCATGGGCGGCTGTCAGATTGCCGCCGCCCTGTTCACCGCCGCCGTTCTCACCGCGACCACCCGCGTGCTCGGAGTGCTGTTCAGCAGCGCCGACCTCCTCGCCAGGCTCCAGGACCGTGCCGGGACCCTCGCCGTCCTCGGTCTCGCCCTCTGCGGCCGGTACGTCTTCGACGCCGCCGCCCGCGCCGCCGCCGCCCGCCTGGCCCCGCAGGTCGTCCGGGAAGCCGACCTGCGGGTCATCGCCGCCTCCACCGCGGCCGAACTCGCCGCCTACGAGGACCCCGAGTTCGAGAACGCCCGCCAGGCCGCCGCCGACGGAGCCGACAAGACCCGCGACCTGATCCTCGACGCCCAGGTCCTCACCTCCGCCGCCGCCCAGATTGCCGCGGCCGCAGCCGTCGTCGCCGTCCTCCACCCCACCGTCCTCGCCCTGCTCCTCCTCGCGGCCGTTCCCTGCGCCTGGGGCGCCGTGCGGGCCGCCCGGATCGAGCACGAAGCCCACCACCACAACCTGGGCGACACCCGCCTGCGCAGCGTCTTCCGCTCCTACACCACCGAGCAGGCCACCGCCGACGAAGTCCGGGCCGGCACCATGACCGCCTTCCTCACCGGCCAGTACCAGATCATCTCCAGCCGCCTGGAAGCCCAACAGCTCACCGCGACCCGCAAGGCCCTCACCGTCCGGGGCATCGGCGACGCCCTCACCGCCCTCGGCACAGCCACCGCATGGGGCGTACTTGTCCTGCTCGTCGCCACCGGCCGCATCGAGCTGGCCGCCGCAGGCGCCGCCGCGCTCGCCCTGCGCACCGCCTCCGCCGCGCTCGGCACCACCGTCCGCGCGGGCGCCGGACTCTTCCGCACCTCCCTCGCCCTCGGAGACTGGCACCGCTTCCTCGCCGTCGCCGGACCCTGGACAGCCCGCCGCGGCACCGCCCGCATCCCGCAGACCGGGCCCGAGGTGATCAGCGTCAACGACGCCTCCTTCACCTACCCCGGCGCAGACCGGCCCGCCCTCACCGGCATCGACCTCGACCTCAAACGCGGCGAAGTCATCGCCCTCGTGGGCGAGAACGGCTCCGGTAAGACGACCCTGGCCAAACTACTCACCGGCCTGTACCCTCCCCACCACCGGAAACGTCCACTGGGACGGCATCGACCTCGCCCACGCCGACCCCGCCACCGTCTACCCCCACATCGGACTCGTCCCCCAGGACTACACCCGCTGGCCCCTCGACGCCCGCGCCAACATCCACCTCGGCCAGCCCCGCCCCGAAGGCGACACCGCCATCCACGCCGCAGCCGAAGCCTCCGGCGCCGACACTGTTATCGCCCAGCTCCCCGACGGCCTCGACACCTCCCTCGCCCGCTCCTGGTGGGGCGGACACGACCTCTCCGGCGGCCAGTGGCAGCGCCTCGCCATCGCCCGCGCCTTCCACCGCGACGCCCCCGTCCTCGTCATGGACGAACCCACCGCAGCCCTCGACGCCCGCGCCGAACACCGGATCTTCACCCGCCTGAAGAACCTTGCCGCCGGACGGGCCACCCTCTTTATCACCCACCGCCTCGCCAACGCCCGCCTCGCCGACCGCATCGTCGTTCTCCACGCAGGCAACGTCATCGAGACCGGCACCTACGACGAACTCACCCGCCCCGGCGCCAACTCCGCCTTCAACGAGATGCTGGAACTCCAGGAGGGCGCGGAGCAGAAGAAAGCGAACCACTGACATTCAGCTGGGGTTCGGGGGGACGGCGCCAAGTTCTCCTGCGCCAGGGCCCCTACTCCACATCAGGGCGGGGCACAGAGCTACGCCTACACCGCGGGTGGGAGATCGGCCACTGAGCGGCCTCCTCAACCGACCGCATCGACCCGGCCGCCAGGGTCCGGGTCGGTGTACTCGTCCAGCAATCCCCGATCCCATCGAATTCCTCTACGTCCGAATGGAAGCCTCTCGTGATCTACCCCGGCCCCGTGAACCCGCTCCTGGTGCAGACCGGCACTCGCCCACAGTGCCCATCCAAGTTGGTACGCGACAGGATTCCGGAGATCATCCGCAAGCGCGGGGCCATCCCGGACTACTACATCGCATCATCAGCCGAGTACCGCACTCGGTTGGAGGAGAAGCTCGCTGAGGAAGTCGCGGAGTTCCTTAGCGCGGACGGGCAACCAGCGGCGGAGGAAGAACTTGCCGATGTCCTGGAGGTAGTACTCGCGCTCGCCGCCGACCTCGGCATCACCCCGGAATGCCTGGAGGCGACCCGCTCGGCAAAGGCGACCTCCCGGGGCGCCTTCACCGAGCGAATCATCCTGGTTGGGTAGAAACGGACGTAGCGCGACAGGAGGCCGGGCTCGTACAGGGCGGGCGCGTTCGCGTCAGCGTCCCCCAGTGTCAGCGGAGACTCGTACGCCACCTCCTCACCCCTACCGGCGGGAACGAACGAGCAGCAGCGGCGCGACGGCCACGAGCGGCAGACCGTCGCCACCGGCGCCAGCCTCGTCAGGGGCGACGGCCACGCCGACCGCCGCCATCTGCCGTTCCAGACCGGTCAGGTTGCCGCTGTTGTCCACCGTCATCACGCCATCCACCGACAGCCGCAGCGGCTCGGCAAGCAGCCCGGCACGCCTCTCCGCCAGCACCTCCAGAGCCACCGCGCGCGCCGACCGAAGACGGGTGTAGCGCGCGTCGAGGTCCACCACGTCTGTTCCCGGCCCGAGCTGTGCGAGCAGCCACGTCCGTACGGCCTCGTCCACGGTTCCTCCTCCACGGTGAAGGGCGCGACGCCCACGAGGGGTGCCGCGCCCCGCGGGCTACGTCTGGGTCCTGCGCCCCCCCGCGACGCGGCGGGACCTTCTTCGGCTCGGGCTCCGGCTCGGGCTCCGGCTCCGGCTCCGGCTCCGGCTCCGGCTCCGGCTCCGGCGTACCCTCGGGACCGCCAGGGCCGCCATCCTCTCCCGTCTCGTCAACCGGACCCTCGGGGACCCTCCCGCCCTCCCACGCCTTCGGCGCCGTGATCAGCCTGGCCACCGCCGCGCTCGGCTCGTCTCCCGACAGGAGGATGACCCGCTCCTTCAGCTCCGGGTCAAACACGTGGACCGCGCTCACCAGCCGCGCCACGTCAGATCACGCTCGCGACGAGGTGCGCGTCCGGCGTGTGCATGACCGGCATCGCGGCGGCGGCCACCTTCGTCCAGATCTGGCCCGGGTCCGTCTGGACACCCCTGGTAATAATCAGGCCCGGAGCGTCCTCGCGCAGGATCTCCGGGTTGCTGCCGCGCGTCAGGTTCAGGGAGTCCCAGGTCCGCCCCCACTGGATCTGGGCCCACCGCTCCCGCTGCGGCGGGATGTAGATCCACAGGTCCTCCGGGAGGACCCTCTGCGCCACCCCGTCGACGCGGACCTGCGCCTTGTAGAAACGGACCGGCGGCAGCCCGTACGTCGCCCGAACCGATTCCACCTGCGCCGGGTTCAGCGTCGCTGTCGGCGTGGTCGACGGCGACACCGACCCGTGGAACGTCGCCCTGTAGGCCGCGTTGTCCGCCAGCGTCGCGTACGCCTTCTTCGACGTGAGGACGAACTCCGGCTCCGGGACACCCAGATCGTCCAGGTACCGCAGCCAGCCCAGCTCGTCCGCGATCGGGTCCGCGTTCACGGCGTCCGACCACGGCACAGCGGCCGCACGCACCGCTTCCCCTCTTCGCTGCACCGCCACTTCTGACCGCCTCCCCTTCCCGAGACAGCAGGAGAAGACCATGTTGCCGGGGGATCCCGGTACAGGCACTGCTCCCCGCAGGCTGCGGGGATAGCTCTCTGTCGACCGGCGCCTTTGCCAGGCAGCACCGCCCGCTGGGCTCGCCCGAGAGGCTCATCCTCCTCTCCCCTCCCGGAGCCCTGCTCTTGTCGGCGAGGGTCAAGCCCTGAACGGCGGTCTGCCTGCCCAGATCGACATTATGACCGCTATAGCCTCTTTGCCGGTTTCGGTGAAAGTGGTTCAGAACGAGCCGAGCCTGCGGTAGAACTGCAGGTCAGGGAGGCTGCTCCCCGCACAGGCGGGGATGAACCCGCGGCGCTCGTGGAGGAGAAGGCCGGCGAGGGCTGCTCCCCGCACAGGCGGGGATGAACCCGTCAGCTTGACGTGGATGGAGGAGCCTGTGGTCTGCTCCCCGCACAGGCGGGGATGAACCCCCGCCGTTGTCGGCGTGCAGGCTGCCCGAGGTCTGCTCCCCGCACAGGCGGGGATGAACCCCACGACGACAACCGACTGCTCGGCACGAGGGACTGCTCCCCGCACGCGCGGGGACGGACCCCTGGGTTACGCCCACCTCGGAAGCAGTCAAGCCTGCTCCCCGCACGCGCGGGGATGGACCCCCGCGAACCGACTTTGAGACGCGAGACAAGCTCTGCTCCCCGCACGCGCGGGGATGGACCCTCGACCTCGCCTGCCGCCCGGGGCGGCGCAGGCTGCTCCCCGCACGCGCGGGGATGGACCCCTCTCCGCGAAGTACGGCGGGGAGACCGCCCTCTGCTCCCCGCGCGTGCGGGGATGGACCCGCTCGGCGACCTCGCCCACCTTCATGCCCTCCCTGCTCCCCGCACGCGCGGGGATGGACGCCTCTAGGGCGTGTCTTCAAAGACTCCTTGATGGGGCATCATGTGGTGCATGGTGCGGCGGCATGAGCTCTCGGACGAAGAGTGGGTTGTGCTGTCGG
>NZ_JBIWNI010000039.1:17244-28608 GCF_044767145.1 Streptomyces sp. NPDC101490 | reverse complement strand
CGACCCCGCACCGCCACAAGCTCCCCAGCCCTCATACAGCCAGCGAACTACCGAAAACCCGACACGACAAGACCCGGTAACAAAGCACTACTAGGCAGTGTCTGATGGCTCTTGCCCGGGTGGTGGATCTACGCCTGTTCCGGGCAGGAGTCCGTCATGGTGCGTCGGCATGAACTGACGAATGCTCAGTGGGAGCGCATAGCCCCGCTGCTGCCGGAGACCGGGAACCCGGGCGGGCGGTGGGCTGACCACCGAACCGTCGTCAACGGTGTGCTCTACCGGACCCGGACCGGGATCCCCTGGCGTGACCTGCCCGAACGCTACGGAACCTGGCAGACGGTCTACGAACGCCACCGCCGCTGGTCGGCCGACGGCACCTGGTCGAGAATCCTGCGCGCACTGCAGGCCGGAGCCGACGCCACCGCCCAGGACACGGACGGCTCGTGGGCGGTCAACGTCGACTCCACCACCTGCCGGGCCCACCAGCACGCCGCGGGAGCCCGGCACGATCCGCCGACCGACCACCCCGAAAAGGGGGTGGGGCGCGCGTGGACAGAGATGGCCGCGAGGCCCTGGGACGCTCCCGGGGCGGACTGACCAGCAAGATCCACCTGCTGGCCGACGACCGCTGCCGGCCCCTGGTCTGGCTGACCTCGCCCGGCCAGCGCGGGGACAGCCCGATGTTCATCCCGCTCATGCAGGCCCTGAACATCGCACGCACCGGGCCCGGGCGCCCCCGCACCCGGCCGGACCGGGCCCGCGGCGACAAGGCCTACTCCAGCCGCGCCAACCGCACCTACCTGCGCAAACGCGGAATCAAGGCAACGATCGCCCAACCCGACGACCAACGCGCCAACCGCCACCGGCGTGGTCGGACCGGCGGCCGCCCGCCAGCCTTCGACCGCGAGCAGTACCGCCAGCGCAACACCGTCGAACGCACCATCGGAAAGCTGAAACAGCACCGCGCCGTCGCGACTCGCTATGACAAACGCGACTACATCTTCAACGGCACCCTGGCCACCGCAGCCATCGTCATCTGGCTCCGCGACCTCATCAAAGAGCCATCAGACACTGCCTAGGCCCGGACCGGGCCGAGCCCCGGTTCGCGGGCGGGACCCGCGCACCGGCTCCGGCCCCGGGGCCCGGCTCCGATCGGACCTGAGCCCGACCGCCCCGCCCCGACCGCCCCGCCCGCCCCGACCCGACCGCCCCCGCCGGGGCCCCGTTCAGCGGGCCAGGTGGCGGACCTGGTCCCACAGCACCGGGTCCGCGGCTCCCGCTCTGCGGCGGAAACCCGACAGCGGGACCTCCCGCAGCTCGTCCGTCTCCAGGAAACTCGGCCGCCCCTGCGCGTCACCCACCGCGCCCGGCGGCAGCGCGATCACCCCGGGCCGCTCGTCGTGGTACTTGCTGGTGATCTTGGCGACCAGCGCCAGGTCACCCCGTACCGAAAGCACCAGACACGGCCTGTCCTTGGCACCGGGCCCGTCCTCGTAGGGCACCTCCGCCCACCAGATCTCGGCCGGCGCCGGCCGCCGACCCGGCGCCCCGCCCGGCCCCGAGGGACCGCGCGCCGGACGCCCCGGCGGCCGGGTCCTCCCGGAGGGCCGCCGCCCCGGGGGCCGACGGGCCGAACGCCTCCGCCCGTCGGAGAGCGCCACCACCAGGGCGATCACCACGACCGCGCCCAGCGCGGGCCACCACGACGTGTCCATACCCCAAGACGGTACCGGCGCACGACCCGGTCCGCCGCAACGGCCCGCCATCCATCCGAACCGGTGACAGAGCCCGTGAGTTCGCCCACAACGGGCCGTCACGGAGGAGCGACAGGCCCGGCCGCGCCGTACGCTCGACTGACCGCACAGCCTCCCCCCAGCGCGCTTTCCGTATCCGTCCACGGAGGTTCCCGCTCCATGAAGCTCACCGTCGTCGGCTGCTCCGGGTCGTTCCCGTCCGCGGACTCGGCCTGTTCGAGCTACCTCGTCGAGGCCGACGGCTTCCGGCTGCTCCTCGACATGGGCAACGGCGCCCTGGGCGAGCTGCAGCGCCACATCGGTCTGTACGACCTCGACGCGATCTTCCTCAGCCATCTGCACGCCGACCACTGCATCGACATGTGCGGGTACTTCGTCGCCCGCTACTACCGGCACGACGGCGGGCGCTGCGACGCGATCCCGGTCTACGCGCCGGAGGGCGCCGAGGAGCGGCTGACCACGGCGTACGCGGACACCCCCTCCCCCTCCTCGATGGGCGAGGTCTTCGACTTCCGCACCCTGAAGTCGGGTTCCTTCGAGATCGGCCCGTTCTCGGTGCGCACGGAGAAGGTGTGCCATCCGGTGGAGGCGTACGGCATCCGGGTCGAGCACGGCGGGCGTTCGCTGACGTACTCCGGGGACACCGGGACGTGCGAGGCGCTGCACGAGCTGGCCGAGGGCACCGACCTCTTCCTCTGCGAGGCGTCCTTCACCCACGGCAAGGAGGACGTCCCGGCCCTGCACCTCAACGGCCGGGAGGCGGGTGAGGAGGCGGCCCGCTCGTCGGTGGGGCGGCTCGTCCTCACCCACATCCCGCCGTGGACCGACGGCGAGCGGAACCTGGCGGACGCCCGCGAGGTCTACGCGGGCCCCTCGGAGCTGGCGCGACCGGGCGCGGTCTACGAGATCTGAGCGCGGACGCGGACGCGGGTACGGCCGTGGCCGTACCCGCCCGCGGACGGTCCGGCCGGGCGGCCCGTACAGCCGGACCGGATCGTGCGGACCCGTACGGACGAAAAGGGGAGGGCCCCGGAACCTTCTGGTTCCGGGGCCCTCCCCTTCGTACGGGGTGAGGATCACGCCTTGGTGAGGTCCTCGATCTCCTCCTCGGGCTCACGGCCCGGGGTGGGGAGGTTGAACTTGGTGATCGCGAAGCGGAAGACCACGTAGTAGACCGCCGCGAAGACGAGACCGATCGGGATGATCAGCCACGGCTTGGTCGCGTGCGACCAGTTCAGGGCGTAGTCGATGAAGCCCGCCGAGAAGTTGAATCCGGCGTGGACACCGAGCGCCCAGGTGACGGCCATGGATATGGCGGTCAGGACCGCGTGCAGCACGTACAGGATCGGCGCGATGAACATGAAGGAGAACTCGATCGGCTCCGTGACACCGGTGACGAACGAGGTCAGGGCCAGGGAGACCATCATGCCCATCACGACCTTGCGGCGCTCCGGGCGGGCGCAGTGCGCGATGGCGATGGCCGCGGCCGGGAGGCCGAACATCATGATCGGGAAGAAGCCGGACTGGAACATGCCGGCCGACGGGTCACCGGCGAGGAAGCGCGGGATGTCACCGTTGACGACGTCACCGGCGGCGTTGGTGAAGTCACCGAGCTGGAACCACGCCACGGTGTTCACGAACTGGTGCATGCCGATCGGGATCAGCCCGCGGTTGACACCACCGAAGAGGGCGGCGCCTCCGGCACCGAGGCCGGTCATCCACTCGCCGAAGTTGGAGATGCCGGTGCCGATGGGCTCCCAGACCAGGCCGAAGAAGACACCGACGATCAGACCCACGAAGGCCAGGATGATCGGGACGAGGCGGCGGCCGTTGAAGAAGCCGAGCCAGTCCACCAGCTTGGTGCGGTGGAACTTCTGCCACAGGATTGCGGTCAGCAGACCCATGATGATGCCGCCGAGGACACCGGGGTCGTTGTACTTCGCGGCGATGTCCGCGCCGTCCTGGACCTTCGCCTCGATGACGGGGAAGGCCTCGAGCACCTTGCTGTAGACCAGGAAGCCGACGACGGCGGCGAGCGCGGTCGAGCCGTCCGCCTTCTTGGCGAAGCCGATGGCGACGCCGACACAGAACAGGAGCGGGAGCGCGCCGGTGATGGCGCCGCCCGCGTTGCCGAAGACGGCGGAGACCTTGTCCCAACCGAGGCCCTCGGCGCCGAACACGTCCGGCTGGCCCAGCCGGACCATGATGCCCGCGGCCGGCAGCACGGCGATCGGCAGCTGCAGGCTGCGACCCACCTTCTGCAGGCCCTGGAACAGGCCGGATCCGCGCTTCTTCGCGGGAGCGGCGGCCTGGGCGGTGGCCGTACTCATCAACTTCCTCCAGAAAGGCAAGGCGCCGCCAGAGGACAGTGAAGGGGGGACGGCGACGTCTCGTGGAACGCGGTGGTCTGGACCGCGTGGTCTACACCAATCAGTGGTGTAGACCAGTTGTAGCACGTGTGACTTAGATAAGGAACCTGCGAATTCTGTGCTCTCAGCCATAGCCGGAAAGAGACGACAGAAGGCCCCCGGACCGTGAGGTCCAGGGGCCTTCGGGGGGTCTTACCGTGGGGTCGAAAGCCCCGAAACGGTCAGCCGTACGGCGGGGAGTGCGGGGTCACTTGACGTTGTCCCGCTCCATCTCCTCCTCCACCTCCTCGGGCTCGCGGCCCGGGGTCGGGAGGTTGAACTTGATGATCGCGAACCGGAAGATCACGTAGTACAGGGCCGCGAAGCCGAGTCCGATCGGGATGATCAGCCATGGTTTCGTCGCGAGGTTCCAGTTGATCAGGTAGTCGATCAGACCGGCCGAGAAGCTGAAACCGTCCTTCACCCCCAGCGCCCAGGTCAGCGCCATCGAGACACCGGTCAGGACCGCGTGGATCGCGTACAGCACCGGGGCGATGAAGAGGAAGGAGTACTCCAGCGGCTCCGTGATGCCGGTGACGAACGAGGTCAGGGCCACCGAGAGCATCAGGCCGCCGACCGCCTTGCGCCGGTGCGGCTTCGCGCAGTGGGTCATCGCGAGCGCCGCCGCCGGAAG
Source organism: Streptomyces sp. NPDC101490 (assembly GCF_044767145.1). Lineage (NCBI taxonomy): Bacteria > Bacillati > Actinomycetota > Actinomycetes > Kitasatosporales > Streptomycetaceae > Streptomyces > Streptomyces sp. NPDC101490. The sequence goes on along the minus strand of NZ_JBIWNI010000039.1, from coordinate 23,812 downwards.
CGCGAACATCATGATCGGGAAGAAGCCGGTGGTGAACTGACCGGCGTTCGGGTCGCCCGCGAGGAACATGCTGATGTCACCGTGGACCACCGTGCCGTCCGGTTTCGTGTACGAACCGAACTGGAACCAGACGGGCACGTTCAGGAACTGATGCAGACCGATCACGAGCAGGGCGCGGTTCGCGACACCGAAGATGCCCGAACCCCAGGCGCCCAGACCGACCAGCCAGTCGCTGAAGCTCTCCAGGGCGTCACCGATCGGCGGCCAGATCCACAGGCAGAGCGCCGCGAAGACGATCCCGACGAAGGCCATGATGATCGGCACGAGACGGCGGCCGTTGAAGAAGCCGAGCCAGTCCACCAGCTTGGTGCGGTGGAACCGCTGCCACAGATAGGCGGCGAAGAGGCCCATCAGGATGCCGCCGAAGACACCCGGGTTCTGGTACGTGTACCCCGCGAAGGAGTCGTCCACCCCCAGGCAGCCGCCGCTGATGTCCTTCGTACCCGTCGGGCAGGCCTTCGGGAACTGGCGCAGCACCGTGTAGTAGACGAGGAAGCCGACCACGGCGGCGAGCGCGGTCGAGCCGTCCGACTTCTTCGCCATGCCGATCGAGACGCCGATGCAGAACAGCAGCGGCAGACCGAGGCTGCCGTCGAGCAGGGCACCGCCCGCGCCCGCCATCACCTTGGCGACATCGGTCCAGCCCAGACCGTCCGCGCCGAAGACGTCCGGCTGGCCGAGCCGGTTGATGATGCCCGCCGCGGGCAGGACGGCGATGGGCAGCTGAAGGCTCCGGCCCATCTTCTGGAGTCCCTGGAAGAGCACGCTGCCCCAGGATTTCTGCCGCCCCGCCGCGGCGCTTTCGGTACTCATCGGCGTCCTCCCTGCCCGGAACAAGCCGGGTCCGCGTCTCGTTGCACTGGTGTAGACCAGTTGCGATAGGCTCCGGGAGCCCGTAGGGGACAGGCCGCCGGTGATCGTCATCATTCGACAGAACGGCGGCAGTCGCTCGCATAGTTGGGCCAACCGTGGGTTACCGTGACAAAGCGGACCACAGGTGCGCCGAGATTCGCGTGCTCGCGAACGGAACGGACAGGGAGAAACACATGGCCAGCAAGGCTGAGAAGATCGTCGCCGGCCTCGGCGGCATCGAGAACATCGAAGAGGTCGAGGGCTGCATCACCCGCCTGCGCACCGAGGTCATCGACCCGAGCAAGGTCGACGAAGCCGCGCTCAAGGCCGCCGGCGCCCACGGCGTCGTGAAGATGGGCACCGCGATCCAGGTCGTCATCGGCACCGACGCCGACCCGATCGCCGCCGACATCGAAGACATGATGTAAGCAGCCGCACCGGCCCGCACCGGCCGCTGCACCGCCCGAGGGGCCCGTTCCGACAGGGGAACGGGCCCCTCTCGCGGTACGGCTACGCTCGTCCCATGTCTCGTATCGACGGCCGTACCCCCGAACAGCTCCGCCCCGTCACCATCGAACGCGGATGGAGCAAGCACGCCGAGGGCTCCGTCCTCGTCTCCTTCGGCGACACCAAGGTCTTCTGCACCGCCTCCGTCACCGAAGGCGTCCCGCGCTGGCGCAAGGGCAGCGGAGAGGGCTGGGTCACCGGCGAGTACTCCATGCTCCCGCGCGCCACCAACACGCGCGGCGACCGCGAATCCGTCCGGGGCAAGATCGGCGGCCGCACCCACGAGATCTCCCGCCTCATCGGACGCTCCCTGCGCGCCGTCATCGACTACAAGGCGCTCGGCGAGAACACCATCGTCCTCGACTGCGACGTCCTCCAGGCCGACGGCGGCACCCGCACCGCCGCCATCACCGGCGCCTACGTGGCCCTCGCCGACGCCGTCACCTGGGCCCAGGGCAAGAAGCTCGTCAAGGCCGGACGGAAGCCCCTCACCGGCACCGTCTCCGCCGTCTCCGTCGGCATCGTCGACGGCACCCCCCTCCTCGACCTCCGCTACGAGGAGGACGTCCGCGCCGACACCGACATGAACGTCGTCTGCACCGGCGACGGCCGCTTCGTCGAGGTCCAGGGCACCGCCGAGGCCGAGCCCTTCGACCGCGCCGAACTCAACGCCCTGCTCGACCTCGCCTCCGGCGGCTGCGCCGAACTCGCCGAGATCCAGCGCAAGGCGCTCGACGGCACGCTCTGACGGCAACCCCCCGGACTCCCACGGCGTCCTGACGGGAGAGCGGGCGCCCGGATACCATCCGAGCGCCCGCACCAGCGCCCGTCCGGGCGTCACCCACCGGGGAGGACCCGCCTTGAAGCGCCGTCTCGCACTCGCCGTGGCCACGGCCGCCGCACTCACCACCGTCCTGAGCGGCTGCGGAGCCCTCGACACCGCCATGGACTGCGTCAAGACCGCCGACGCGATAGCCACCAGCGTCGACAAGCTCCAGCAGGCCGTCTCCAACGCCTCGAACGACCCGACGCAGATCGAGGAATCGCTGAACTCCATCTCCCAGGAACTCGGCAACCTCAAGGGCACCACCGACAACGCGGACCTCTCCAAGGCCGTCGACGACCTCACCAAGGGCGTCGACACCGTCCGCACCGCCGTGAAGAACGGCGACGCCACCCCGGACATCGCCCCCATCACCTCGGCGGCCGGTGAAGTGGCCAAGGTCTGCACCCCGGGATAATCGGTGGCATGACCCGTCTGATCCTCGCCACCCGCAACGCGGGCAAGATCACCGAACTCCACGCGATCCTCGCCGACGCGGACCTCGACCTCGAACTCGTCGGCGCGGACGCGTACCCGGAGATCCCCGACGTCAAGGAAACCGGCGTCACCTTCGCCGAGAACGCCCTGCTCAAGGCCCACGCGCTCGCGCGGGCCACCGGCCTCCCGGCCGTCGCCGACGACTCCGGCCTCTGCGTCGACGTCCTGAACGGCGCCCCCGGCATCTTCTCCGCCCGCTGGTCCGGCACCCACGGCGACGACCGCGCCAACCTGGACCTGCTCCTGGCCCAGCTCGGCGACATCGCCGACGAGCACCGCGCCGCCCACTTCGCCTGCGCCGCCGCCCTCGCCCTGCCCGACGGCACGGAACGCGTGGTCGAGGGACGACTGGAAGGCACCCTGCGGCACACCCCCACGGGCACCAACGGCTTCGGCTACGACCCGATCCTCCAGCCCACCGGCCACACCGTCACCTGCGCGGAACTCACCCCCGCCGAGAAGAACGCCATCAGCCACCGGGGCAAGGCCTTCCGGGCCCTGGTCCCGGCGATCCACGACCTACTGGGCTGAGACCCGAAACGCGCGAGGGCCCGGCACACGATGTGCGCCGGGCCCCGCGTACGAGTACGCCCGGTCGGATTCGAACCGACAGACACGACCACCTAAAGATCGCCGCTCAGCCCTTGGCGTACGGGCGCGTACACGTTTCCCCACTCTACCCGCCGTCCTCCGCGACACCAGGTCTTCGTGACCGCATGGCAGTTGGGGCACAGCAACCGCAGGTTCTCGCGCCGGTCGTCGCTCCTGTCCCCGTCGATGTGATCGACCTCCAGGGTCATCGGCCTGCCGAGCCACTCGGGCCCGATGCCGCATCCGGCGCACTCCTCGGGCACGCCCACCTCGCGCAGTGCCCGCCGGAGCAGCCGCGTCCCGGTCCTGCGTCCACCGCCGTGCCGCACCAGGATCTCCACGGCCGGTCGGGTCGCTCCGGGCTTGCCCCGCTGGTGCGCCTGTCCGAGGAAGTGGGCGGTGGACAGACCGGCCTCCGTCGTCCACCGCCGGAACAGCCCGCGCATCTGCCCGCTGTCCGGCCTGCCCAGGAGGCGCAGGGCCCCCGCGACGGAGAGGGATCCCACGACCGCGCTCCGCAGCTCCTCCACCGCCGGGCGGGGCGGCGGGCCACCGCGTCGGCGGTGGGGGAAGTGCGCGATGTCGATGCGGTGGTGGGCGAGGCGCTTCAGAAGGTAGCGGCGGAGATCTCCGTCGGGCTGGACGCCGAAGAAGTCCATGACCTCCTCGACGCTCGCGCATCGCGAGGCCGCCTCGGCCAGCAGCTCACACGTGTACCGGACGCCCTCCCTCACCGGCCGCGCCCGCTTCCCCGGCCCCGGTAGGTGTCCGTCGTCGAGTGGCAGTTGGGGCAGAGGAACCGCAGGTTCCCGATGCGGTTGTCACGCCAGTCGCCGTCGATGTGGTCGACCTCCAGGGGGAGCGGTCGGCCGCGCCACACGGCCTCGTTGCCGCACGAGGCGCACCGCTTCGGCACGCCCGACTCCGTCAGCGCCCGGACCAGGCGCTCACTCGGGACGCGCCGGGCCCGTGGACCGGTCTGTTCGACGAGCAGGACCTCGGGAGTCCGGGGACGCCTCGGGCGGCCCCGCCCGGACGGCGCACGGAAGTGCGAGGTGTCGATCCCGTACGCCCGGACGCGTCGGCTGATGTGCGTGTGCTGCCCGCCCACCACCTCGACCCCCAGGCGCCGCAGCACCTCGCACATGTTCGTGGACGCCGCCACCGCCTCCGCCAGGACCTCCCGGGTCCAGCGGCTCCCCTCCCGCTCGAAGTGGGAGGTGTCGACGCCCAGCTTGCGCATCCGATCGCGCACGTACCGGCGGGAAGCGCTCCTCGGGTCCACCCCCAGCCGCTCCAGCGCCTCCGTCAGCGTCCGCGCTCCTCGCACGGCCTCTTCCAGTCGTTCCCTCGTGTACGCGCTCGTTCTCATCCGTCCCCTCCTTGTGCGGTTCTCGTACGGAGCAACGAGCCGAATATCGGACGGTCACGTCATATCGCGGGCGGGTGGTTCGCGTCGGGGGTGTGTGGTACGGGCCGGGTCCGGGGTGGTCAGAACTTCGGTTCGGGGGTCTGGGACATGACCAGTTCCGCCGCTTCCTCCGGGGTCTCCACCGAGGGGGGTGAGCCGTCCAGGGGCTGTTGGGCCGTCTCCTTCATGCAGGCCACCGCGACGACGCCGACGAGGGCCGCGCCCATCGCGTAGTAGGCGGGCATCAGGCTGCTGCCGGTGGCGCCGATCAGGGCGGTGACGACCAGCGGGGTCGTACCGCCGAAGAGGGAGGCCGACAGGTTGTAGCCCACCGACAGGGAGCCGTACCGCACGTGCGTCGGGAAGAGCGCGGGGAGCGCCGCCGACATCGTGCCGAGCATGCAGACCAGGGAGAGGCCGAGCATCAGCATCCCCGCGGTGATCGCCGGGATGCCGCCCTGGCCGATCAGCAGGAACGCGGGCAGCGACAGGAAGAGGAAGCCGAGCATTCCCGCCATCAGGACCGGTTTGCGTCCGAACCGGTCGCTCAGACGGCCCACCCGGGTGATGATCAGCATCAGGAGCACCATCACGAGCAGCAGGACCAGCAGGCCGTGGGTCTCGCTGTAGCCGAGTTCGTCGGAGAGGTACGTCGGCATGTACGACAGCAGCAGGTAGTCGGTGATGTTGTACGCGCCGACGAGCGCCACGCACAGGATGAGCGCGGGCCACTGCCTGCGGAAGATCCGGCCGAGGTCGCCCTTGGCGGAGGTCTCCACGGGGTCCGCCGCCTCGGAGGGGTGGGCGGCGTCGGACTCCAGCCGCTGGAAGGCGGGCGTCTCGTCGAGCCGCATCCGCAGGTAGAGGCCGACCAGGCCCAGCGGGCCCGCGACGAGGAACGGCACCCGCCAGCCCCAGGCCTCCATGGTGTCGGGGCCGAGCCAGGTGGTGAGCGCCGTGACCAGGCCCGCGGCGGCGACGTATCCGGCGAGGGTGCCGAGTTCCAGGAAGCTGCCGAAGTAGCCGCGGCGGCGGTCGGGCGCGTATTCGGCGATGAACGTGGACGCTCCGCCGTACTCGCCGCCGGTGGAGAAGCCCTGGACCATGCGGAAGAGGACCAGGAGGGCCGGGGCCCAGAAGCCGATGGAGGCGTAGGAGGGGATCAGGCCGATGGCGAAGGTGCCGGCCGCCATGAGGATCATGGTGAGCGCGAGGACCTTCTTGCGGCCGATCCGGTCGCCCATCGGGCCGAAGACCATGCCGCCGAGCGGGCGTACGAGGAAGGCGACGGCGAAGGTGGCGAAGGACGAGAGCAGCTGGACGGTGTCGTTGCCCGAGGGGAAGAAGACCTGGCCGAGGGTGACGGCGAGGTAGGCGTAGACGCCGAAGTCGAACCACTCCATGGCGTTGCCCAGTGAGGCCGCCTTCACGGCCCGCCTGACCGCCGCCTCGTCGGTCACGGTGATGTCGGTTCGCCGCAGCCGGGGCCGTCGGCGCCGGGTGGCGGCCCGGAACAGGCGGGGGTGGCGTCTGACGGCCTCGGGGTCGGCGTCGGGGTCGCGGTCCGTGACCGGCATGGCCGTACGTCCTCTCTCCGGGAAAAGCTGCCGGAGAGCCTTCTGCGCGGTCGTGCCGTTCACAAACAAAGTCGCGCGGGACCGCTGCCCGGTCGCCTCGTGGGGGGACCGCGACTCCGTCACCTCGGGCGGGCCGGGGGGGGGGGGGGGGGGGGGGGGGGGGGGGGGCGCCGGCGGCGGGGCCGGGGGGGGGGGCCCCCGCCGCCCGCGGGGGGCCGGCGCCCGCCCCCCCCCCCCCCCGGGGGGGGC
>NZ_JBIWNI010000039.1:0-17234 GCF_044767145.1 Streptomyces sp. NPDC101490 | reverse complement strand
GGGGCCCGGTAAAAACACACCCGCGGGGGGCCCCGGGCCCGGGGGGCCGGGGGGGGGGGGCGCCCCCCCCCCCCCCGGGGGGGGCGGGGCCGGGGGCGGGGGGGGGCCGGCCCCGCCCCCCGGTCGCGCCGGGCGGGTTCAGCCCTCGATGGCGAGATCCCGGATGATCTTGGCGACGTGGCCGGTGGCCTTCACGTTGTAGAAGGCGTGCTCGACCTTGCCGTCCTCGTCGACGACGACGGTGGAGCGGATCACGCCGGTGACCGTCTTGCCGTAGAGCTTCTTCTCGCCGAAGGCTCCGTACGCCTCCAGGGTGGTCTTCTCCGGGTCGCCGACCAGGGTGACCTTGAGGTTCTCCTTCTCGCGGAACTTCGCCAGCTTCTCCGGCTTGTCCGGCGAGACGCCGATGACGTCGTAGCCCGCCGCGGCCAGCACGTCCAGGTTGTCCGTGAAGTCACAGGCCTGCTTGGTGCAGCCGGGGGTGAGGGCCGCCGGGTAGAAGTAGACGATGACCTTGCGGCCCTTGTGGTCCGCGAGGGAGACCTCGTTGCCGTCCGCGTCGGGCAGGGTGAAGGCGGGGGCGGTGTCGCCGGGCTGCAGTCGCTCGCTCATGGCTCTCCTCGGGATGGTTCGCGTACGCGATCAGAGCCTAATGGGGGTCGGGGACGGCCCGATGGCGGCAGAGCTGACAGACTGTCCACCAGGACCGGTCGAGGACCGGTCGGACGACCGGATCACGACTACGGAGGCAGCGCGGTGTCGGAGGCCAGGACCCCTGCGCAGATCGAGGCGGACATCGTCCGCCGGCGCGAGCAGCTCGCCGTCACTCTCGACGAGATCGGTATGAGGGTGCATCCGAAGACGATCATCGGGGACGCGAAGGCCAGGGTCGCCTCGACGGTCGACGAGACCGCCGGGCGTGCCTTCGTCGCCGTGAACCGGGTGGTCTCGGACGTGAAGGCACGTTTCACCCATGAGGACGGCGCTCCTCGGCTCGACCGTGTGGTGCCCGCCGCCCTGGTGGTCGTCGCGGTGGTCGGGCTGCTCGCGGCGTCCTCCCGCAAGGGCAGGGCGTGACCCCGACCGGCCACGGGTGCCGGGTCCGGGCGGGTAGGTTCGCCCCGTGAGCGACAACACGCACGACAAGCTGCCCATCCGGATGCTGCACGACCGGGTCCTGGTCCGCACCGACTCCCCGGAGGGGGAGCGGCGTTCCGGTGGCGGCATCCTGATCCCGGCGACCGCCGCCGTCGGTCGCAGGCTGGCCTGGGCCGAGGTCGTGGCGGTGGGGCAGAACGTCCGGACGGTCGAGCTCGGTGACCGGGTGCTGTACGACCCCGAGGACCGGGCCGAGGTCGAGGTGCGGGGCACCGCGTACGTGCTGATGCGCGAGCGCGATCTGCACGCGGTGGCGGCGGACCGGTTCCAGGGCGCTTCGGACTCGACCGGTCTGTATCTGTAGGGCGGGACGCTGTATCTGCAGGGCGGGACCCTGTATCTGTGGGGCGGGACGGCCGAAGGGCCCCGGTGACCAGGGTCACCGGGGCCCTTCGCCGTTCTTTGCTAGCCTGGTGACACACCCGACGAGACGCGCCGTACCGGGATCGACAAGACGACGCATCCCTGTTGTTCCGTCTCGTGGAGGTGTCGTCATGGCCTGGGTTCTTCTGATCATCGCGGGTCTGCTGGAAGTCGGCTGGTCGATCGGTATGAAGTACACCGAGGGCTTCACCCGTCTGTGGCCCAGCGTGTTCACCGGCGCCGGGATCGTCGTCTCCATGGTGCTGCTGTCGCAGGCGGCCAAGACGCTGCCGATCGGTACGGCGTACGGCGTGTGGGTCGGTATCGGCGCGGCCGGTGCGGCGGTGGTCGGCATGGTGGTGCTCGGGGAGCCCGCGACCGCCGCCCGGATCTTCTTCGTCTGTCTGCTGTTGGTCGCCGTGGTGGGCCTCAAGGCGACTTCGGGTCACTGACCGGGGGTGGGTCTTGAGACGGCCTCTCGTCACTGACCGGTGGCGGGGCCTCAAGGCTGCCTCGGGGTACTGACCGGTGGTGGGCCTCAAGGCTGCCTCGGGTCAGTGAACCAGTGGGTGGGTCTCAAGACGGCCTCGGGTCACTGACCGCGTGGGCCGAGAGGTGTCCGGGGGACGCGTGAGGCGGCCCCCGGACCCGCTTCGCCCGTCACGGGCGGCTCGGCCGGACCGTCCGTCGCGCCCGCCGGGCCGTCCGGTGCCGTCGGGACCGTCGGCGGGTCCTGGGTCCCCGGCATCAGCCGGAGGTCGAAGTCGAGGGGTTCGTCGTCGGCCAGGGCTTCCCGGGTGAAGGCGGCCCAGATCTCGGCGGGCGGCCCGCCGCCGTTGATCCGGGGCAGTCCGAGGGCCCCGTACAGCGGTTTCTGGTGGCCCGTCCCGGGGTCCTGGCCCATCAGCGCGACGACGGTCGCGAGGTCCGGGGTGTATCCGGCGAACCAGGCGGCCTTGTCGTCCTCCGCCGTGCCCGTCTTGCCCGCCGCCGGGCGTCCGGCGGCCTGCGCGGCCGTCCCGGTGCCCGAGGCGACGACGCTGCGCAGGATCGACGTGGTCGTGTCGGCCGCTTCCCTGCTGACCGCCTGCCGGGCGGCGACGGCGGGCACCGTCACGTCCCGGCCGTCCCTGGTGATCCGTTCGACCAGGGTGGCGGCGCCGTGCCTGCCGTGCGCGGCGAGGGTGGCGTAGGCGGTGGCCATGTCGAGGACGCTGGCGGTGGCGGGGCCGAGCGCGATGGAGGGGGAGGCGGTGAGGTCGGGCGTGGTGGTGGGCACGCCGAGGGAGACGGCGGTGCGCCGTACGTGGCCGGGGCCGACGTCCACGGCCATCTGGGCGTACACGGCGTTCACGGAGAGGTCGGTGGCGGTGCCGACGGGGATCTCGCCGTAGCTGGCGTCGTCCTCGTTGGCGGGGTCGTAGGGGCTTCCGTTCCAGCCCTCGACCGGGCGCCGGTTGCTTCCGTCGTACACCGTGTACGGGGTGATGGGCTCGCCCTGCTGGGTCTGGGCTCCGCTCTGGACGGCCGCGGTGAAGACGAAGGGCTTGAAGGTGGAGCCGACCTGGTAGTCGCGGCGGGTGGCGTTGTTGACGTACTGCCGGGTGTAGTCGATGCCGCCGTACAGGGCGAGGACCTTGCCGTCGGCGGGGTCGACGGCCGCCGCTCCGACACGGACGTACCGGTCGGCGAGGGAGCGGGCGGGGTCGAGCCGGGAGACGACCCGGTCCTCGACGGCCCGGACGAGCGACTCCTGTTTGGCGGGGTCGAGGGTGGTGGTGATCCGGAAGCCGCCGAGGGCGAGGGTCTTCTCGTCGACGACGCCGTGGCCGGTGAGGTACTCCTCGACGGCCCGGACGAGGTAGCCGCGCTGTCCGGCGAGGCCGGTGGAGGTGCGGGCGTCCTCGGGGGCGGGGAAGCGGGCGGCGGCGCGGGCGGCGGGGGTGAGCCGGCCCTCGGTGACCATGCCGTCGAGGACGTAGTTCCAGCGGGCGACGGCCTTGGCGCGGTTCTCGGGGTGGGTGGTGACGTCGTAGGCGCTGGGGGCCTTGAGGAGGGAGGCGAGGTAGGCGGCCTCGGCGGTGTCGAGCCGTTCGACGTCCTTGCCGTAGTAGGCGCGGGCGGCGGCCTGGACGCCGTAGGCGTTGCGGCCGAAGTAGCTGGTGTTCAGATAGCCCTGGAGGATCTCGTCCTTGGTCTTCTCGCGGCCCAGCTTGATCGCGATGAAGAACTCCTTGGCCTTGCGGCTGAGCGTCTGCTCCTGGCCCAGGTAGTAGTTCTTGACGTACTGCTGGGTGATGGTGGAGCCGGACTGGCGGCCCTTGCCGGTGACGGTGTTCCAGGCGGCGCGGAGCATCGCCTTGGGGTCGACGGCCGGTGAGGTGTGGAAGTCACGGTCCTCGGCGGCGAGGACCGCGTCCCGCAGGGCGGGCGGGACGCGGTCGAGGGGGACGCTCTCGCGGTTGACCTCGCCGTCCCGGGCGAGGGTGCTGCCGTCGCGGTACAGGTAGACGTTGGACTGGGCGACGGCGGCGGAGTTGGCGGGCGGGATGTCCACGAGGAGGTATCCGGCGGCGAGGGCTCCGGCGAGGGCCAGGGTGCCGAGGAGGGACAGCCCGAGGAGGGTGCGCAGGACGCGTCGGAGGGGTCGGCGCCTCGGTGCGGGGGGCGGGGGAGCGGGGAGGGTGGGGTCCCTCGGTTCCCAGCCGGGCGGCGGGGTCGGCCGGGGGGCGTCGGGCTCGCTCGTACCGGAGGAAGGGGGCATGGCACCCCATATTGCCCTCAAGGCCCGGAAAGTCTTGATTGCGACCCGAATGTCACCTTTTTCTGTGGGTGTTCGGAGGGTGCTCGGGGTGGCGTAAAACCGGTCGCGGCGCCCCGTCGCCCCCGCTAGGGTCGTGCGCTTCGGCATTTTTCGGGTGGTTTGCGGAGTCGCGGCCCCGTGGACCGGAAGGGGGAACGACATGCTGCGGCTGTACGCGACGGTGGCCGCGGGCGGGTTCCGGCGCTACGCCACCTACCGGGTGGCGACGGTGGCGGGCGTCTTCACCAACACCGTCTTCGGCCTGGTCATCTCGTACACCTATCTCGCGCTCTGGGACGAGCGCCCGCACCTCGGCGGCTACACCGCGGACGACGCCCTCGCCTACGTGTGGCTCGGACAGGCCCTGCTCACCGTCTGCGGACTCATGGGCGGCGGCTTCGAGGACGAGATCATCGAACGGGTCAGGACCGGGGACATCGCGGTGGACCTGTACCGCCCCGCCGACCTCCAGACCTGGTGGTTCTCGGCCAACGCGGGCCGGTGCGCCTTCCAACTCCTCGGCCGGGGCGTCGTCCCCATGGTGATCGGCTGGCTCGTCTTCCGCTTCACCCTGCCCCCGGACCTCGGCACCTGGCTCGCCTTCCTGGTGGCGGTGGCCCTGGGCACCGTCGTCAGCTTCGCGATCTGGTACCTCGTCGCGATGAGCGCCTTCTGGCTGCTCGACGGCCAGGGAGTGGTCCAGGTGGCCTGGCTCACCGGACTGTTCTTCTCCGGGATGCTGCTCCCCCTGAACGTCTTCCCCGGCACCCTCGGCGAGATCGCCCGCGCGCTGCCCTGGGCGGCGCTGCTCCAGGTCCCGGCCGACGTGTACCTGGGCGAGCACCGGGGCTGGGGGCTGGCAGGGGCGTACGCCTTCCAGGGCTGCTGGGCCCTCGCCCTGCTCGGCGCGGGCCGGGCGGCACAGACGGCGGCGACCCGGAAGGTGGTGGTCCAGGGTGGCTGAGCGACTACTGCCTGAGGACCGTGAGGACCGCGAGGACCGCGCCCCGCGCGCGTACGGACGGCTCGCGGAGGGCTCTGCTCCGCGCACGTACGGGCCGCCGGTCGGTTCCTGGACGACGTACCGGATGGTGGCGGGCATGTGGATCCGCTCCACCATGGCGTACCGCGCGTCCTTCGCCCTCACCCTGGTGACCAGCTTCTGCGTCACCTTCTTCGACTTCGTCGTGATCCTGCTGATGTTCGGTCAGGTGCGCGGACTCGGCGGCTTCTCCTTCGCCGAGGTCGCCCTGCTCTACGGGACGGCGGGCACGTCCTTCGGCATCGCGGACCTGACGGCGGGCTCCGTCCAGCGGATGGGACGACGGGTCAGGGAGGGCTCCCTCGACACCTTCCTGATGCGCCCGGCGCCGCTCCTCGCGCAGGTGGCGGCGGACAAGTTCGCGCTGCGCCGGTTCGGCCGGGTGCTCCAGGGGCTGACCGTCCTCGTCTGGGGGCTGTGCCTGCTCGATGTGGCGTGGACCCCGGTGAAGGTGCTCCTCCTGGTGACGGCGGTGGCCTGCGGGGCGGTGATCTTCGGCGCGCTGATGGTGCTCGGGGCGTCCGCGCTGTTCTGGATGCAGGACGCGGCGGAGGTGACGAACGCCTTCACGTACGGCGGGAACACCCTCCTCGGCTACCCGCCCACGGTCTTCGCGCAGGACCTCGTCCGGGGCGTGGTGTACGTGGTGCCGCTGGCGTTCGTGAACTGGCTGCCGGTCCTCCACGTCCTCGGCCGGCCGGCCCCCGCCGGGGTCCCGGAGTGGGCGGGCTTCGCCTCACCGCTGGTCGCGGCCGTCTGCTGCGGGGTCGCGGCGCTGGCCTGGCGGGCGGGGGTCCGCTCGTACCGGTCGACGGGGAGTTGAGGGGCGGGGGGAGAGGAAAGGGCCTGGTCCGGGGCCGGAATCGCCGCCGCAGCCGACATCGGCACGGCAGTCGGAGCCGGAGCCGGGACCTGGCCCCGGACCCGGACCCGGACCCGGAATCGAAGTCGTACCGATCGAATCGAATCGAAAGGAAGCCGAGGACCGTGGCGTTCATCGAGCTGGAGTCACTGGAGAAGACGTTCACGGTCCGCCGCAGGACGGGCCCGTTCCGCCGGGAGCGGCGCGAGGTGCGGGCCGTCGACGGCATCAGTTTCCGGGTGGAGCGCGGCGAGATGGTCGGCTACATCGGCCCCAACGGCGCCGGGAAGTCCACCACCATCAAGATGCTCACCGGCATCCTCACCCCCACCGGCGGGCGGCTGCGCGTCGCGGGCATCGACCCGGCCCGTGAACGCACCCGGCTCGCCCAGCGGATAGGAGTCGTCTTCGGGCAGCGCACCACCCTCTGGTGGGACCTGCCGCTGAAGGACTCGTACCGGCTGATGCACCGCATGTACCGCATCCCGGACGCCCGCTACCGGGAGAACCTCGCCCGCTGCGTGGAACTCCTCGAACTCGGCGAACTGCTCGACGTGCCCGTCCGGCAGCTCTCCCTCGGCCAGCGGATGCGCGGCGACATCGCGGCGGCGCTGCTCCACGACCCGGAGGTGCTCTACCTCGACGAGCCGACCATCGGACTGGACGTCGTCTCGAAGTCACGGGTACGGGAGTTCCTGCGCGACCTGAACGACACCAGGAACACCACGGTCCTCCTCACCACCCACGACCTCACCGACATCGAACAGCTCTGCTCCCGGGTCATGGTCATCGACCATGGGCGGCTGATGTACGACGGGGCGCTCGCCGGACTCCACGCCGTCGGGGAGAGCGAACGGCTCCTCGTCGTGGACCTCGAACGGGAGGCGCCGCCGATCGAGGACGTGCCGGGCGCCCGCTTCGTACGGGCGGAGGGACCCCGCCAGTGGCTCGCCTTCCCGGCCACCGCCTCGGCCGCGCCGCTGGTCGCGGCGGTGGCCGCCCGGCATCCCCTGATCGACCTCTCGGTGCGGGAACCCGACATCGAGGCGGTGATCGCGAAGATGTACGGGGGAACTCGGGAGGACCGCCGGGAGTCCCTGAGGTAGGAGGTCAGCAGATGGTGAGTTTTTCGTACACGGCAGCGGACGAGGAGAAGAGCAGAGGGGTCCGCCGCATGAAGGTGCTGGCGACCTCGCTCCTCGTCGGCGTGGCGGTGGTCTACGCCCTCGCCACCTGGGCGCGGAGCGCGGGCGCCGGGCCCTGGGCCGGGTACGTCGCGGCGGCGGCGGAGGCGGGCATGGTCGGCGCGCTCGCCGACTGGTTCGCGGTGACGGCCCTCTTCCGGCACCCCCTGGGGCTGCCGATCCCGCACACGGCGATCATCCCGAAGAAGAAGGACCAGCTGGGCGCCTCGCTCGGCTCGTTCGTCGGAGAGAACTTCCTGTCGGCCGATGTCGTACGGGGCAGGCTGGCGGCCCTCGCCATCGGGCGCAGGCTCGGCGGCTGGCTGGCCGACCCGGCACACGCGGACCGGGTCACGGCGGAGGCGTCGACCGCGCTGCGCGGGGCGCTCACCGTGCTGCGGGACTCCGACGTGCAGGCGGTCGTCGGCGAGGCGATCACCCGCCGTGCCGAATCGGCGGAGATCGCGCCGGGTCTCGGCAAGACCCTGGAGAAGGTGGTCTCCGACGGGGCCCACCACCGGGCCGTCGACCTGATCTGCACCCGCGCCCACGACTGGCTCGTCACCCACGGCGACTCCGTGATGGACGCGGTGCAGGGCGGCGCGCCGGGCTGGACGCCCCGCTTCGTCGACAAGCGGATCGGGGAGCGGGTCTACAAGGAGCTGCTCCGCTTCGTCACGGAGATGCGGGACATGCCGACCCATCCGGCGCGGGGGGCGATCGACCGTTTCCTCACCGACTTCGCGGCCGACCTCCAGGCCGACACGGACACCCGGGCCCGGGTGGAACGCCTCAAGTCGGAGCTGCTGGCCCGCCCCGAGGTCCAGGACATCATCGCCTCGGCCTGGTCGTCGGTCCGCAACCTGATCATCGCGGCGGCCGAGGACGACCGCAGCCAGCTCCGGCTGCGGGCCCGTGCCTCCCTGATCTCCCTGGGCAAGCGGCTGGCGACGGACACCCGCCTCCAGACGAAGGTGGACGGCTGGGCGGAGGACGCGGCGGCCTACCTGGTGACGACGTACCGCGCCGAGATCACGTCCCTGATCACGGACACGGTGGCGGGCTGGGACGCCACCCAGACCTCGAAGAAGATCGAGGCGAACATCGGCCGCGACCTCCAGTTCATCCGCATCAACGGCACGGTGGTCGGCGCGCTGGCGGGCCTCCTGATCTACACGGTGAGCCACGCGGTGGGCGGCTGAGCGCGGCCCGTACGGACGGGCCCGCTCGTAGGGACCGTTCTGGAGGTCTGTGCCCGCCCCCGTACGGACTCTGGTGGGGGCCTGAGGCCTGCCCGTACGGACTCCGGTACGGCCCCGCTGGGGACTGGAGGCGCGCGCACGGCCCCAGGCAGCGGTGTCTGCGCCCCGCCCCGCCCGTACGTACCTCGCGGGAGACCTGAGGCCTCCGGTAGGGCTGAGCCCGCGCTCACCGGCTCCGGCGGAGCCCAGCCGTCACGGACGCGGGCGCTCAGCCCTTGTCGCGGGTGACGGCCCAGGAGGCGGCGGCGACGGCCCCGGCGACGGAGAACACGGCGGGCCAGGCGCCGATCTTCTTGGCGAGGGGGTGGGACCCGGCGAATCCGGCGAGGTAGGCGGCCCCGAGCCCGGCGGCCACCTTCGCCCCACCGACCCGCTGCCACTCGTACGCGGCCACGCCCCCGGCCCCGAGGAGCACGACCCCACCGAGCGGCCGCTTCCCGCTCCACCGGGCAACGGCATAACCCCCCACGAGTCCGGCGGCGGCGACGGCGGGGGAGGGAATGGGGGGCATGGCGGGGCCTTCCTGGTAGGTCGGTCGGTGCCCTTTGAGCCTACGAGGGGACGCGAACGTTCTCCGCACCGGCCACGGAACCCGGCTCGTTCGGACCGCGCGTGGCGCACTCGGCGCACAGCGTCTCGTCGGCGAGGGGCCGGAACAGCATGGGCTGGATGTGGTTCCCGCCGCATTCGCGTGTGCCTTCGAGACGAGCGGAGAGCCGACTTCCCGACCGGGGAGGCAGGGCGTGGGGTGGTACGTCGCAGAGGAGGTAGCGGACGAGGCCGCCGGGCCGGTGTACGGGTGTTCCGGCGCCGGGCAGCCCGCGCAGGACGTGCTCGTGGACGTCTGCGACGGTGTGTCCCGCGTCGAGCCAGCGGGCGGCGAGGCGGGTGAGTTCGTCGCGCATCCCGGGCGGGATGTGGCGGAGGGCGGGGGAGAGGAGGGGCAGTGAGCCGACGAGGGTGCGGGCCTCTTCGCGGGAGGGGCTGCTGGGTGAGCCGTCGGAGGCCTCGGCGGTAGGGCCGACGGTCTCGCCCTCGCTCGCCACCGGCGGAGGGTTGGAGGTGTCTTCCAGCAGGTCTTTCTTTGGATGACGGTCGGTGGACGGGGTTGTCGGTTCACCGGCGGCCGGTTTCGGGGGACTCGGTACGACCTGCGGGGATGCAAGGTTCGCGCAGGCGAGGAGTGGGGTCTTGGTGAGGATTTTGACGGCCTCGTCCGCAGTCAACGGTGTGCTGGAGACGAGCTGTTGGGTGACCCAGTGCCCTCCGGCGCCCTGGACCTTCCGCTCGTGCACGAACCCTTCTTCCTTGAGCTGCCGCTTGGCCCGGCTGAAGGAACATGCCCCGATCCGGGCACGCTCGGCACTCTTGGAGAGCGACTCACGAGCGCCCTGCGGAAGGGAGAGCTGCCAGGTCAGGAGCCGAACGGCGTCGGAACTGAGCCGAGGATGCCGGATGAGCTCGTGCGAGAACTGGGTGAAGGCGCGAGAGGGCGCGATAACGTTGCGGCAGATCACGGTGGCTGCTTCCACTAGTGGTTCAGGCCCTCGCCGATGGCTGCAACCATCGGTGGGGGCCGTTTTGCGCGAACGTACCGCACTGAAAGCGTCTGAGAAATCACGTTAAGTGAAGAACACTCGTGTGAGTGAAGAACGTTCTCAGGAGAGCCGGACAGCGACAACACCTTGCACGACCCATCCTCCCGGCCCATTCCCCAAGATGACCTGAGCCTGACGGCCGTGGCCGACACCTCGCGCCCGCCATCGGGCCCTGCCCGCCCTTCGCCTCGTCGGAGAACAGGAACGCGGCCTTTGCGAGTCCGGGTATTGCCTCAACGCTCCGAGGCGTCCCGCCAGTAATCGGCGAGCATCTCGCCCGGCCATGTCGGCTGGGCGAGGGGGCCGCGCGGGAGCATCTCCTCGAACACCGCCACGAGATCGATGACCTCGGTGCCCTCGTCGGCGTCGAGGTCCGTCACGTGGAGATCGAGACCCTCCACCTTGAGCAGCCTCGGAAAAGAGGTCGCGATGCGGGCCGGGCGGCGGTGGTTGTGGTGGACGAAGGTGCCGGTGGCGGGCCACGCCGGATTGTCGCGGGGGCTGCGCGCGTGAAGGGCGACGTCGTCAGGGGAGCCGAGGTTGAAGAACCACGTGACCTGGAGGTGGGAGAACTCCTCGATGCCCCGCAACGTCTCCACGGGGAACTCGGGCCTCAGGCGGATGATCGACCGTACGCCGCCCTTGAAGTCGTCACGTCGTCCGACATGACCCCCGACGACATCGGCGATGACCGGTACCTCGATGAACTGAGCGGACACGGCTGCCCTTTCCTCCTCCTTGGCGGTGCCGCCTGTGGAGCGCGGCGGCTCGGCGGCGTCAGGTTACTCGCCGCAGTACGCTCCGGGCCCGCGCGTTCACTTCGGTGGCACCGGGGATGCCTCGGTTGCGGAAGGGAGAGAGGGCCGCACACATGGTGACGGCCGCTTCCCGGGTTCTGCCGGACTGGACGCCGTCCATGGCGTCGAGCGCCCGGGACCAGGTCTGGCAGGCGGCGTCGATGTTGCCCTGCCCCGCTTGGACCGTGCCCATGTACCCGAGGGTGACGGCATGGGTCCTGCTGAAGGAGTCGGTCCTACGGCGACGGACGCTGTCGCGGAAGT
The DNA here is from genome assembly GCF_044767145.1 of Streptomyces sp. NPDC101490. Taxonomy (NCBI): domain Bacteria; kingdom Bacillati; phylum Actinomycetota; class Actinomycetes; order Kitasatosporales; family Streptomycetaceae; genus Streptomyces; species Streptomyces sp. NPDC101490. The sequence goes on along the minus strand of NZ_JBIWNI010000039.1, from coordinate 5,901 downwards.
GGCGGAGAGCGCCGTCGAGGTCGCCCAGGGCCCACAAGGCGCGAGCCGTCTCGTGGGCGAGGGAGGCATCCTGGAAGAACCAGACCCGTCGAGGTTCTGAGTCACCGGGCCGGGCCTCGCCGAGATCCGTCTCAGCCCGGTGGATCGCGGCCAGGGCCTTGTTCCGCTGGCCGTCCGCGGCCAAGGCCCGCGCGCGCACGATCCCGATCAGAGCGCGTTCCCGTGGGGTGGCATCGGTGTACCTGTTGCGCTCGACGGATGCGTTGGCGAGGCCCAGGGCCACCCTGGTGTGCCCCAAGTCCATCGCCTGATGGGCCATCGCCCGCAGAATGTGCCCGGCGAGGGGGGCGTCGTCGGCTTCTGCTGCCAGCCGCAGTGCGAGGGTGAAGTGGCGTCGTGCGGCTTCGTGTTGGGAGGCGTCGAATCCCATCCACCCCGCCACGTAGATGACTTCGGACGCTGCTGAGTACAGCGAGCGCCGCGCCTTCTCGCCGTTGAAGACCCCGCTGATGTATCTGGCGACATCGTCGACGATGTACTGGTGCAGGGCGGTCCGGCCGTCCACACCCCCGTGCCGTTGATCGCGCTGGGAGAAGAACTCCGTCATCTCGCGAATCGCCCGCACTTCGGTCTCGCCGACCCTACGGCTCGTCCTGGTGGCGCGAGAGCGGGCCCGTTCCGGTGCCTCTTCCCACCAAGAGTCCTTGGGAAGGGCTAACCCTCCGACGGAATAGGCGGCACCGGCCAGGAGCCGGCGTCGTTCGCGATCCATGCTGCTTCTCCCCAGGTCGAGCAGAGTGGTCAAGGTGTCCGCGGCCCACTCGAACTCAGTGGTTTCGTCCGGGAGCTTCCTCGCGAGACCGATCTCCGCGAGTGTCACAGGGCGCGTCAGGCGCCGCGACAGCGTTTCACGCAGGATGTCACTCGCTCGCCCCCGGGGCTGGGTGCCGGCGATCCACATCGCGATGTGCGAGCGCTTGACGGTGAGCAGTTCCTTGACCCCGGCCTCGGCGGCCACTCGTACCAGGGCGGCCGCCACCGCCGTCTGTGACCAGCCCGTTTCCGCGATCACCGAGGCCAAGGCCTCGTTCCTGCGCGCCATGGTGCGCCCCTCTTCACAAGAGAACGATCTTTGACGGGTTTGACGGCATCGAGGCCTGGACGAGGGTGTCCGCCCGCCGCGAATCACGGTTCGCTGAGAGAACACGAAACCACCAATCAGCGACGCCGGGAGGCCGACTGATGACATTCAGTCACGTGGGTGACGGCGATGTGAGGGGCGGGCCACCGCTCGCCTCTGCCGCTCCGAACGGGCCCGCCGCGCGAGGAGATTCCCATGCACCACCATCGTGGGCGCCTGTCACGGACGCGACGGCCGGTCCCGCTGCTTCCCATCCCACAGGGCACCCCGCGTACTTTCAGACCCTCCCGCGCGAGCCGAAGAGCGCGATGGTCGCCCGCAGGCTGGTTCGTACGGTGCTGACTCTGTGGGGGCTGGAGCCCCTTATCGAGGACGCCACTCTCGTGGTCACCGAACTTGCTTCCAACGCGGCCGACCACGGTCGACTCCGGTGGATCCACGTAGGCGTCGCGAGGCCCTCCACTCATGTGGTGCGCCTCAGCGTGGCCGATCGTTCCAGGGTCGTCCCGCCCCGGAGAACGGTGGTGGATGACGACCACTCTCGGGGGAGGGGGCTGTTCCTCGTCGACGCTCTCGCGCTGCGGTGGGGAACCGAGCTGTACCCGTGGGGCAAGCAAGTGTGGGCCGACTTGGGGAAGGGCGGGGCGGCGTGAAGAGCGCGGACGGTTGCGTGGTGCGTAAGCCGTGGGAGTTGTCGTTCCTCGCGGAACCACGGGAGCTTGCCGCGCTCCGCCGTTTGGTGCGACTCCACTTGAAGCTCTGGGGACTGTCTCCGCAGAGCGATACGGCCCAGCTCTGTGTGAGCGAACTGGTCTCTCGGGTGATTCGACAGGGAGGAGCGGGCACTCCGGCGTCACTCCGATTCTCGATGAACGGCACCTCGTTGCGGATCGAGGTCCGGGATGCCGGATGGCACGTACCGTCGACGCCCATCGCACCCGCCGCCGAGGCGGACACCGGTCTCACGCTGGTGGAAGGGGTCGCGGACCGATGGGGTGTTCTGTGGGAACCGGAACACAGGGTCACCTGGTGTGAGATCTCCACCGATCTCACGACGCCCCACGGGCACAGCGGTGACGCTCGCGTCATGCGAGCGGAAGCCATGCTCCGCCTGTACGGCGCTGTTGCCCTTCCCCCGCCGGGCGCGGCGAGTCGGCTGAGGGTCGCCGCGACCAACCAAGCGGTGATCGAGGTGATCATCGACCTTCTCCGCTGGGTGGACGCTCACGGGTACGACGCCGACGACATCCTTGACGCGGCTCAAACGCGCTTCGAGGCCGGACGCTGAGCAGGATCGAGCCCGAGTGCCCCCAAGGCCAACACCCTGATTTCGGCGAGCAATCTGCTGGTCGTCGACGAGAGCGGCGCCACCCTGCTTCAGCGCCGCCGGGACACCGGCCAGTGGGCGCTGCCCGGCGGCGCCCAGGGCATCTGTGGGACCGCCGCCGAGTGCGCGGTACGGAGTGCCTGGAGGAGAACGGGGATCGTCGCCGAGATCACCGGCTTCCTCGGCGTCTACACCACCCCCCCGCTACATCGTGGCGTATACGGACGGCGAGATCCGCCAGCAGTACGAGAACACCTACATCGGCCGACCCGTGGGCGGCGCACCCACCATCAACGACGAGGCAGACGGTGTCCGCTTCGTCCAACCGGCCGACCTGGACCAATACGACATCCACGCCAGCATGCGCCAGCAGATCGGTGACTACCTCGCCGGCACGTACCCCTACCTCGGCTGAGCGGCCAGAGCCTCCTCCACCCGCTCCACCGCACCGAAGATCTGCGGCGTCGCCCGGCGGATGAACCGCCCGACGATGCTGTCCGCTCCGTAGCGGCCCAGGATCTCCGCAACCCGTCCTGCACGGTCGTTCGGCGGCCGTCGGGAGCGGTCGTCATATCGCAGTGCACGAGGGCGTCCACCAGCAGCGGCTCCTCCAGCAAGGGGAACTCACTCGACAGCTGTTCCCTCAGCCCCGCTCCTCGGCTTCCAGGCGCGCGAACGAGTGGTTCGTGACCAGTCGCGTCAGCCGCTTGTCCGCCCCGCACTCGTCGCGGAGGAACCGGGCGCCGTCCAGAGGGTGGAAGCCGGTCACCGTGAGCCGGGGTGTGTAGCCGATGTCATGCAGTATTGCAGCGGCCGTTAGTAGGCTGGCTTCCTTCCGCAAGGCCCCACTTCTTGACTGTGCGTCCAGCGTCGAGTGAGCGCCTACCGATTTCTCCCTCGGCGATCCGCCTTGCCGAATCGAGCGTCACGTCGTCCATTCTCGACTGACTCTGCCGCCTCAGGGCTGGACGCGTGGTCAGTGCGCCAGATCAGGCTCGTTCTCTGGGTGGAGCAACTCGTCTCGGACTCCGAACTCGGAAGCGCTGTGCCTACCTGCGTGACAGTTATGGCAAAGGGTCACGAGGTTTTCATCATCATTCTTGCCGCCAAGGTGTACCGGGAGTATGTGGTGGACCTGAAGCACCACGCCGTTTTTGTCGGGTGCGTCTCCGCAATCGCGGCAACGCTTTCCATCGCGCTCCAGAATGGCGTGGCGCTGTTTGATCGCCTGTCGAACTCTGGGGGGGCGCTGAGTGAGGTCCTCCAGGTAGTAGCTGCCGGGCGCCAGAGAAGAGTCATCGATGTTTGAAACGACCTTCCAACCTTCTTCCTCCAGCTCGCGCATACGGCGGGGCCACTCTTGAATTTTCGAAACGTAGGCAAGACGTTCTTTGTCTACAACGGCAGGGCTCACCGCCTTCAAATATTGAAGCAGACGGGATTTTCCGGAGCCGTCTGTGCCGCGTACCTCTTTCGCCAATTTCCACGCCTCGGCCAATTTACTGTCGGGCTCATCGGAGTTGAGTCGGTAGTGGTCATCCGGTAGCCGCGGATCCGAGACTGTGGAGTCGATGGGCCATCCCTCCTCCACTCGTAGTTCGCGAACCCGCCGAGCCCACTCGCCGATCCCTGAAACACCCTCGAGCCGGTGGGCATGTACTGGCTTACCGACATGCAGACGTAGGTATGCGAGGATCGCAGCTTTGCCTGATTTCAGTCCGTGATCGGAGTTGGCGATTACAACAGCGGCGCGAATATTCGCCATTTCGTTACCTATCGCGGCCGCCGTCTCGAGCCACGTAGCTACGGAAGTCCCACCTTGTTGGCGGGCCAGCCGATCGGTGCGGATCCGCGCGGCGAGCTCTTGCAGGTGCTGCTCAACCTTGGTCAGTTCGGGTTCTGCGCTCATACCGCAAGAGGATGTCATGGGCGGGGCGATCGGGGGCGAGGCTCAGGGAGCAGGTCAGCCACACCCCCGCGTCCATCTTGTGACATCAGCCACATCGAAGGGTGGAGGGTCTGCTGCTCCCTGTGGACGTGTCGAGTCGAGCGGTCTCGTGCCTGTTGCAAGGGGGTGGGTGCGTGGGTCTGTACGAGCATCCAGGGGCCGTGGTGCCGACAGATGTCGGTGACGCGAACTAACCTGTCTCCATGGCCCGACCTATCACCATGATCGACTTGTTCGCCGGCTGCGGCGGCATGACTTCCGGCTTCGTTTCCGCCAGAGGGTACAAGCCTGTGCTGGCAGTGGAGTGGGATTTGGCTGCTGCCGCAACCTATGCCGCGAACTTCGGGGAACGTCACATGCGTTGGGGAGACATTGCTAAAGTCCCGGACTCTGATATCACCGAGGCGGATCTGGTAATTGGCGGCCCCCCGTGTCAGGGATTTTCCGGCTTGGGAACTCGTGACGTAAATGACCCGAGGAACAAGCTCTGGAAGGAATATATTCGATTCGTTCAACATGCGCGACCCAAAGTTTTCGTAATTGAGAACGTCGATCGCTTTCGTAAATCGACAGAGTTCGCGCTCCTCCTTCAGGAGACAAGTGAGGGTGGGTTGCTGGAGGAGTATGAGTTGACCCACGAACTCCTGTTGGCTGCTGATTATGGGGCGCCGCAGCGCCGGAAGCGCACGATTGTCATCGGGTCCCGTATCGGAAAGATTCCGATGCCTGACCCGACGCACGAGCCGAGTGGTCTACTTGGGTTGAAGTCGTGGCGCACGGTTCGCGATGCCATCGATGGGCTTCCGGAGAAGCCAGATGTCACCGATCTGCCGAAAATGAGCACCAGTTACTTTGGTGAAAGAGTTCCAGGCCCCTTCAAGAGTGTAGACATCCACATCGGGCGGAATCCGACACCCCGTTCTCTGGAGCGTTACAACCACATCCCCCCGGGTGGTGGGCGATTCGATCTTCCGGATCACCTTCTTTCGCGTTGCTGGCGGGAAAAGAAGACCGGGACCACCGATGTCATGGGGAGGATGCGGTGGGATCGCCCGTCGTTGACGATCCGTACGGAATTCTTTAAACCTGAAAAGGGTCAGTATCTTCATCCGCAATGGGATGTCGATGATGCGAGCAATCGAGTGAATCGCCCAATTACGCACCGGGAGGCCGCGCTCTTGCAGACGTTTCCTGATGAATTCGTCTGGTGTGGGAGCAAGGTTGAGATTGCGCGTCAGATTGGTAACGCCGTGCCTCCAGTTCTTGCGAAGGCGATTGCTCTGCATCTGAAGCCCTATTTGAGGGGTGCGATGCCTGAGGCGCGAGTCTCGGATGATTTGGAGAGCCTTGCCGGAACTGGAGGGGGGAAGGCATAACGCCTTCCCCCCCCTCAGACCGCGTTTGAGATCTGCCGTGTCCCGTTGCTGAAGGGCTCGTTGAACTCTCTGTGAGCGGCGTTGGGGGTGGGTACCCATCGGACCTGAC
>NZ_JBIWNI010000038.1:0-32633 GCF_044767145.1 Streptomyces sp. NPDC101490 | reverse complement strand
GGGGGGGGGGGGGGGGGGGGGGGGGGGGCGGGGGGGGGGGGGGGGGGGGGGGGGGGGGGGGGGGGGGGGGGGCCCCCCCCCCCCCCCCCCCCCCACGGGGGTGGGGCCATTCGGCGGTAGGCCGTACGACGTGCGACGATGTGCGGCATGTCGCAGCAGCCCCCCGTTCGGAGCACCGGATCACCGCCGTCGCGTCCGGACGCGTCGATGTCGCTGCTGAACAACGTGATCGACCACGCGCTGGACGACGGGTACGCCGAGGCGACCGCCCGGCGGGCGGCCGAGGGCGGTGGGCTGCCCCGTGGGCTGCGGGCGAAGCTCGGTGTCGCCGCCGGTCTGGTGCTGGCCGCCGCCGTGGTGACCGTGGGTGCGGCCGAGGCGCGGATCTCCGCGCCGGTCGTCGCGAAGGAACGACAGGACCTGATCGACCGGATCGAGGGGGAGACGAGCGCGGCCGACGGGCTTGAGCAGGACGTCGAGCGGATCCGGGCCGAGGTCGGGGAGCGGCAGCGGCAGGCGTTGCAGCAGCACGGCGGTGACCAGGGAGGTCTGGTGGCCCTGCTGTCGGGTGCGACGCCGGTGCACGGTCCCGGGGTGAAGCTCGTCGTCGACGACGCCAAGGGCACCGACTCCGGTGGTGGAGGGCCGCGCGCGAGCAGTGGCTTCACCGACACGGGCCGGGTGCGCGACCGGGACATGCAGCGGATCGTCAACGGGCTGTGGGAGTCGGGCGCCGAGGCGGTCGCGATCAACGGGCAGCGGCTGACCTCGCTGTCCGCGATCAGGGCCGCCGGTGACGCGGTGCTCGTGGACAACAAGCCGCTGGTGCCGCCGTACACCGTCCTCGCCGTGGGCGACGGGCGGAAGCTGAGCACCACGTTCCAGGACAGCGCGGACGGTCAGTACCTGCACGCGCTGGTGGAGAACTTCGGGATCAGGAGCAGCATCTCGGCCGAGGGCGACGTACGCCTGCCGGCCGCGCCGAGCCTGACCGTACGTACCGCAGAGCCGAGGAGGACCGGGGCGGCCACGCCGTCCGGCCGGGCCACGGCCGACACAGGGAAGGGCACATCGTGATCGCCGTACTTGGCCTGATCGTCGGAGTCGTGGTCGGACTGTTGGTCCGTCCCGAGGTTCCGGCGGTGGTCGAGCCCTATCTTCCGATCGCCGTGGTCGCCGCCCTCGACGCGGTCTTCGGCGGTCTGCGGGCCATGCTCGACGGCATCTTCGTCGACAAGGTCTTCGTGGTCTCGTTCCTGTCCAACGTGGTCGTGGCCGCGCTGATCGTCTTCCTCGGCGACAAGCTGGGCGTCGGCTCGCAGCTGTCGACCGGTGTGGTGGTCGTGCTCGGCATCCGGATCTTCTCCAACGCGGCTGCCATCCGGCGCCATGTCTTCCGGGCGTGAGGCCGATGAGCGACGGATTCCAGAACCCGCGGGAGCCCGAGGGCCCCGGGGGGCGCGAGGGTACGGGCGGGCCGCGAGGACCGGGGAAACCCGGGGACGGCGCCGGGCCGGGGGAGCCGGAGGAGGTCCGCGAGTCCGTCTACGGCGGGACCGCCGACCATGACGTCCGGGTGGCCGTGCCGCCGGCGGAGGAGCCGAGCGGACGGCGGAGGCTGGCCTCCGCGCTGTGGCCGCCGCGGGTGACGCGGGCTCAGCTCATCGTCGCGCTGCTGCTGTTCGGTCTCGGTCTGGGGCTCGCCATCCAGGTGTCCTCGACGAGCGAGAACAGCGCGTTGCGGGGGGCGCGCCAGGAGGACCTGGTCCGTATCCTCGATGAACTCGACGACCGCACCCAGCGTCTCGAGGACGAGAAGGCGCGGCTGGAGAAGCAGCGTTCCGAGCTGGAGTCCAGTTCGGACCAGGCGGAGGAGGCGCGGAAGCAGACCCAGGAGAAGGAGCGGCAGCTGGGCATCCTGGCCGGTACGGTGGCCGCGGAGGGGCCCGGGATCATGCTGACGGTCGGTGATCCCAGTGGCGTCGTGGAGTCGGACATGCTGCTCGACGCGATCCAGGAGCTGCGTGCCGCGGGCGCGGAGGCGATCCAGGTGGATGGTGTCCGGGTCGTCGCGGACAGTTATTTCACCGGTAGCGGTGATGACATGCGGATCGATGGAACGAAGGTGACCGCTCCGTACGTCTTCAAGGTCATCGGCAAGCCGGAGGATCTCGAGCCCGCGCTCAACATTCCCGGCGGTGTCGTGCAGACCCTGGAGAAGGAGCAGGCCACGGCCACGGTGGAGCGGTCGGCGAAGATCGTCGTCGATGCCTTGCGACCCGCGAAGCGGCCTGACTACGCTCAGTCGTCCTCGCCGTGAGAGGGGGACAACGGGGGCCCCGCGACAAGCGCACGGAGTTGCGGGGGGTCGGCGCACCACAACGGTGGTGCGTGGTGGAAACTGTCCGGAGGATACGGACGTTGTGAAGGTGTCCGGGTCGGCAGGTGTGATGGATCTCGGTTCGTCCTGCCCCACGGGCGGGTCTGTTTCGGTCAAGGGGAATCGCCCGTGAAGTTGTTTGCGAAGTTGTTCGGCAAGAGCGCGCGTGAGGACGGCGGCAGCGCCAGGCACCGCGCGTCGCGCCATGCCCAGAGCGAGGAGCAGGGCGGCGAGCGTCCGCTCTTCCGCGATCAGATCGGCGGTCAGGGCGGTGATGTTCCGGGCAATCCGGGCGCGTCTTCCGTTGACCAGGCCGGGGCCGCCCGCATAGGTTTCGGAGAACCATCGACCTCAGGTGCGGGTGGAGGGTTCACCCCGGATCCGTACGCGACACAGACCTCGGCGGGTCAGCCGCGGCAGGAGGATGCGTCCATGCCGGTGTGCACGAGGTGCGGTCACCGCAACACGGCCGACAGCCGCTTCTGCTCGCAGTGCGGTACGCCGCTGCGGGGCGGGGCGGTCGCCGAGCGCGCTTCGGAGACGACGTCGACGATCTCGATCTCGGGTCTCGAGGCCTACGAGGCGGAGATCACCGGCCAGACGAAGCTGCCCTCGCTCTCCCCGGAGGCGCTGGCCGCCGTGGAGGCGCTGCCTTCCGGTTCCGCCCTTCTCGTGGTGCGCAGGGGCCCCAACTCCGGCAGCCGGTTCCTGCTCGACGGCGAGCTGACCACGGCGGGCCGTCACCCGCAGAGCGACATCTTCCTGGACGACTTCACGGTCTCCCGGCGGCACGTCGAGTTCCGGCGGGGTCATGACGGCGGTTTCACCGTCTCCGACGTCGGCAGCCTCAACGGTACGTACGTCAACCGTGAGCCGATCGACTCGGCCGTCCTGTCCAACGGTGACGAGGTGCAGATCGGCAAGTACCGGCTGGTCTTCTACTCGAACCGGCGGGGCGTGTAACGCCTCGGAGAAGCCTTCAGGGAAGGTCCATGCTGCGAACACCGACGGGCGGTGCCGGGTCCGGCGCCGCCTCCGCGGGCGACCGGCTGGTCAGCATCGGCACGGTGCTGAACCAGCTGCGCGACGAGTTTCCCGAAGTGACCATCTCCAAGATCAGGTTTCTGGAGGCCGAGGGGCTCGTGGAGCCCCGCAGGACGGCCTCCGGGTACCGGAAGTTCAGCCCGCAGGACGTGGAGCGGCTCGCTCTGATCCTGCGGATTCAGCGGGACCACTACCTTCCGCTGAAGGTCATCCGTGAGCACCTCGACGCCCTCGCCCGGGGCGAGCAGGTCGAGCTTCCCGCACCCGGACGCCGGAAGGACCTCGTGGAGGGGGCCTGGGAGCCCGGGACGGAGCCGCCCACCGTCGGCCGGCTGGGCCGGGCGGAGCTGCTGGCCGCCGCCGAGGCGACCGAGACGGAACTTGTCGAGTGGGAGTCGTACGGCCTGGTCTGCGAGATGGCGGGCGGCGGGTACGACGCCGAGACCGTCACGGTCGCCCGGCTCGTCGCGGATCTGGGGCGTTTCGGTCTCGAACCCCGGCACCTGCGGTCCGTGAAGGCGGCCGCCGACCGCGAGGCCGGACTGATCGAGCAGGTCGTCGCGCCACTGCGCCGGCACCGCAACCCGCAGACCAGAGCCCATGCGGAGGCCACCGCCCGGGAGCTCGCCGCGCAGTCGGTACGGCTGCACGCGGCTCTCGTCCAGACCGCCCTGGGCGTGCGGCTCCAGTGAGCCCGGGGTGGGCGGAGCGGGGGCCCGACTATCCAAACCGGGCGGGCACGTCCTAGGGTTGCTGTGTGAACGAGCTCGACGTTGTGGGTGTCCGGGTGGAAATGCCCTCCAACCAGCCGATCGTGCTCCTGCGTGAAGTGGGAGGCGATCGGTACCTCCCCATCTGGATCGGACCGGGGGAGGCGACCGCGATCGCCTTCGCCCAGCAGGGGATGGCGCCACCGCGGCCGCTGACGCACGACCTTTTCAAGGACGTGCTGGAGGCCGTGGGACAGGAACTCACCGAAGTGCGCATCACCGACCTGCGCGACGGTGTCTTCTACGCGGAGCTGGTCTTCGCCAGCGGGGTCGAGGTGAGCGCCCGCCCCTCCGACGCGATAGCCCTCGCCCTGAGGACCGGCACGCCGATCTTCGGCAGCGACGGTGTCCTGGACGACGCCGGCATCGCGATCCCGGACGAGCAGGAGGACGAGGTGGAGAAGTTCCGCGAGTTCCTCGACCAGATCTCACCGGAGGATTTCGGGACCAACAGTCAGTGAGGCACGGCGCCGTCGGCACGGGCCGTTCGCGGGGCGCGGACAGGACATTCGAGTAGCCTTTCCCCGAAGAGAGACACGGGAAACCACTCTCAGGGTGATTATCACTCGGCGTGCCGAGTGTGGCGATCGTTGACGCACCCCGAGTGACTGCCTACCTTCGTGTGGGCAGGTCAAGGACGGAGGGTCGGCGTGATGAGCAGCGCGGACGGTACGGCAGGGAGCTCGCCCGGACGCGTGTCCGGGGGGAGCGGTCCGTATCCGCTTCACGGCAGTGCGGGCGACTTCGGTGCGGAGACCGACACGGGGCAGGGCCAGACGGGCGAGGCGGTCGGCTACCGCGGGCCGACGGCCTGCGCAGCGGCCGGGATCACCTACCGGCAGCTGGACTACTGGGCGCGCACCGGGCTCGTGGAGCCGAGCGTGCGGCCCGCGTACGGTTCGGGGACCCAGCGGCTCTACAGCTTCCGTGACGTCGTCGTACTGAAGATCGTCAAGCGTTTCCTCGACACCGGGGTCGCCCTCCAGAACATCCGGGCCACGGTGCAGCACCTGCGCGCGCGGGGCTTCCGGGACCTGGAGCGGATGACGCTCATGAGCGACGGCGCCACGGTGTACGAGTGCTCCTCGCCGGACGAGGTGGTCTCCCTGCTCCAGGGCGGGCAGGGCGTCTTCGGCATCGCCGTCGGTGTGGTGTGGCAGGACGTCGATGCCGCCCTCTCGCAGCTGCACGGGGAGCGGGTCGACACGGGGGAGACCCTCGTCGGGCACAACCCGGGGGACGAGCTGGCGCGGCGCAGACGGGACCGGGCGGTCTGAGCCCCCGCCGAGGGGGCCTGACGGCCCGCTGAGGGCCCGTAGCGGGCCCGGTGAGGCCTCCCCCTGGCGAGGGGGCCCGGCCTCGGCCCTGAGCCCGGCACTCCGGCGGGTGACGCCGCGCCGGAGCCGCGTTGTCAGTGGCGTAGGGCAGCATCGGACGGGTGAGAGCCGCGCCGACGATCCTGCATCTCGACATGGATGCGTTCTTCGCCGCCGCCGAGCAGGCGGCGAAGCCCAGCCTGCGCGGAAAACCGGTGGTCGTGGGCGGGCTCGGGCCCAGGGGCGTGGTCGCGACCGCCTCCTACGAGGCCCGCCGCTTCGGCGTCCACTCGGCGATGCCGATGGGCCAGGCCCGGCGGCTCGCGCCGAACGCCGCCTATCTCGTGCCGCGCTTCGCCTTCTACCGGTCGATCAGCGAACAGGTCATGGAACTGCTCGGACGGCTCTCGCCGCTCGTCGAGCCGCTCAGCCTGGACGAGGCCTTCGTCGACCTGGAGGCGGGGGGCGTCGCCGACGACAGCGCGAGCGCGCGGGCGGCCGGGGAGAAGCTGCGGACCGACATCCTGGCGACGACCGGGCTGGCCGGGTCCGTGGGGCTCGCCGGGTCCAAGATGATCGCGAAGATCGCCTCGGAGGAGGCCAAGCCCGACGGGCTGGTGCTGATCGAGCCCGGTACCGAGCGGGAGCTGCTCGGGCCTCGTGCGGTGCGGATCCTGCCCGGAGTCGGACCGGCGACCGGGGAGCACCTCAGAAGGGCCGGGATGACCACCGTGGCCGATCTCGTGGAGGCGGGCGAGGACGAGCTCGTACGGCTCCTCGGGCGGGCGCACGGGACCTCGCTGCACCGGATGGCCCGGGGGTACGACGACCGGGCCGTGGTGGCCGAGCGGGACGCCAAGTCGGTGTCCGTGGAGGACACCTTCGACGTCGACCTGCACGACCGGGTCCGCATCCGGGTGGAGGCGGAGCGGCTCGCGGAGCGGTGCGTGGGACGGCTGCGGGCCTCGGGCCACTCGGGGCGGACCATCGTCCTCAAGGTCCGGCGGTACGACTTCTCCACCCTGACCCGGTCCGAGACGCTCCGGGGGCCCACCGACGACCCCGGGGTGGTGCGCGAGGCGGTCGGACGGCTCCTCGACGCGGTGGACACGACCGGGGGCGTACGGCTCCTCGGGGTCGGGGTCAGCGGGCTCGCGGACTTCACCCAGGAGGACCTGTTCGCCCAGGCCGAGGCGCGGGCGGAGGCGGAGACCGGGGCGGTGCCGGGGGAGCCGGAGAAGGACGGGGGCGTCGGAGGAGGCGAGGAGGACGGGCCGGGTGCTTCGGGCGCCGGAGCGGGGGCTGCCGGTGGGGACGCCGTCGAGGAGGCGGCCGGGAGCGTGGAGCGGCACTGGGCGCCCGGTCACGACGTACGGCACACGGTGTACGGGCCCGGGTGGGTCCAGGGGAGCGGGGTCGGTCGGGTCACGGTGCGGTTCGAGGAGCCGGGTTCGGCGCCCGGTCGGGTCCGTACGTTCGCCGTGGACGATCCGGACCTGGTGCCGGGGGAGCCGCTGCCGTTGGTGGGACGGGGACCTGAGTGAGGGGTTCGGCTTGAGGAGCTTGAGCGGCTTGGGGGCCTTGGAGGTCTTGTGGGGCGGGTGAGCCCCACGGGAGGGCCGGCGGGATGAGCCGGGTGGGGCGGGAGCGCTCGTACCGGTGGTCCGGGCGCTCCCGGGTCACTCGTACCGACTCAGCGGGGTGTCACGGGCCGTCCTGGCCCGCGAGGCGGCCGAAGTCGGCGTCCGGGGGCGGCGGAGGGAGCGTCATGCTGTAGTGGCGGTAGAGCTGGAGCTCCTGCGCGGGGGAGAGGTGGCGGCCCACCCCGAAGTCCGGGGCGTCCTTGATGAGGGCGCGCTCGTAGGGGATGCGGAGGCCCTCCCCGGTCAGCTCGCTCGGCTCCAGCGGGACGAAGGCGTCCCGGCTGAACAGGCCGGTGCGGACCGCGGCCCATTCCGGCACTCCGGTCGCGTCGTCCAGGTACACCTCGTCCACGGTTCCGATCTTGTGTCCGTTCCGGTCGAACGCCTTGCGGCCGATCAGGCTGCGCGGATCGATATCGGTCTGCACGGTCCCTCCAACTGGTCGCAACTCCTCTACACCCCTACGAAAGTGCACATCTGGGATGTCGGCCACTTGAGCGACGGGAGTCACAACGGCGCTGGTAGGCTGGCCGTGGCTGTCGACCCCGTGCGGGAGAGTCCCCCGGAGAAACCTTCCGGTGGGCGCCGAAGGAGCAAATCCTCCCCGGAATCTCTCAGGCACCTGTACCGCGCGGACGAGGTCACTCTGGAAAGCAGAGCGGTGCCTGACGGCACACGCTCTCACCGACGGTGAAAGCCGGGGTGCCGCGAGGCGTCCCGGTGAAACTCTCAGGTTGACATGACAGAGGGGGAGGCCGTCCGGGTACCCGCGCCGCGGTGCCCCTCGCAGGTCGTGACGACCAGGAGGCCTCCGTACATGACCGCCAACCGCACTCCGCTCTCCGAGCTCGAACAGGGCATCCCGTTCGAGCAGCGGCACATCGGCCCCGACGCCGAGGCGCGTGCCAAGATGCTCGCCCAGGTCGGATACGGCTCGCTCGACGAGCTGACGGCCGCCGCGGTGCCGGACGTCATCAAGAACACCGAGGCGCTGAGCCTGCCGGGCGCGCGCACGGAGGCCGAGGTCCTCGCCGAGCTGCGTGACCTCGCCGACCGCAACCAGGTCCTCGCGCCGATGATCGGCCTCGGCTACTACGGCACCTTCACCCCGCCGGTGATCCTCCGCAACGTCATGGAGAACCCGGCCTGGTACACCGCGTACACGCCGTACCAGCCGGAGATCTCCCAGGGCCGCCTGGAGGCCCTGCTGAACTTCCAGACGGTCGTCGCCGACCTGACCGGCCTGCCCACCTCCGGTGCCTCCCTCCTCGACGAGGGCACCGCCGCCGCCGAGGCCATGGCCCTGTCCCGGCGCGTCGGCAAGGTCAAGAACGGCGTCTTCCTCATCGACGCCGACGCCCTGCCGCAGACCGTCGCCGTCATCCGGACCCGTGCCGAGCCCACCGGCGTCGAGGTCGTCGTCGCCGACCTGAGCGGAGGCATCCCCGCCGAGATCGCCGAGCGCGGTGTCTTCGGCGTACTGCTCCAGTACCCGGGCGCTTCCGGCGCCGTCCGCGACATCAAGGCGGTCGTCGACCAGGCCCACGGGCTCGGCGCGATCGTCACCGTCGCCGCCGACCTGCTCGCGCTCACCCTGCTCACCTCGCCGGGCGAGCTCGGCGCCGACATCGCCGTCGGCACCACCCAGCGCTTCGGCGTCCCGATGGGCTTCGGCGGCCCGCACGCCGGTTACATGGCTGTCCAGGACAAGCACGCCCGCTCCCTGCCCGGCCGTCTGGTCGGCGTCTCCGTCGACGCCGACGGCAACCGCGCCTACCGGCTCGCGCTGCAGACCCGCGAGCAGCACATCCGGCGCGAGAAGGCCACCAGCAACATCTGCACCGCCCAGGTGCTCCTCGCCGTCATGGCGGGCATGTACGCCGTCTACCACGGCCCCGAGGGCCTCCGGGGCATCGCGCGCCGCACCCACCGGTACGCCGCGATCCTCGCCGCGGGCCTCACCGCCGGTGGCGTGGAGCTCACCCAGGGCGCCTTCTTCGACACCCTCACCGCCCGGGTGCCCGGCCGGGCCGACGCGGTCGTGGCCGCCGCCCGCGAGGCCGGGGTCAACCTCCACCGCGCCGACGCCGACCACGTCTCCATGTCCTGCGACGAGACCACCGGGCGCGCCCAGCTCGCCGCCGTGTGGGGCGCGTTCGGCGTGACCGCCGACATAGAGGCCCTGGACGCCGCGACCGAGGACGCGCTGCCCGCCGGGCTGCTGCGCTCCGACGACTACCTGACCCACCCGGTCTTCCGCACGCACCGCTCCGAGACCTCGATGCTGCGCTACCTGCGCAGGCTCGCGGACCGCGACTACGCGCTGGACCGGGGCATGATCCCGCTCGGCTCCTGCACGATGAAGCTGAACGCGACCACCGAGATGGAGGCGGTGACCTGGCCCGAGTTCGGCCAGATGCACCCCTTCGCCCCGGTCGAGCAGGCGCAGGGCTACCTCACGCTCATCACCGAGCTGGAGGAGCGCCTCGCCGAGGTCACCGGCTACGACAAGGTGTCGATCCAGCCGAACGCCGGTTCCCAGGGCGAGCTGGCCGGTCTGCTGGCCGTCCGCGCCTACCACCGCGCCAACGGCGACGAACAGCGCACCGTCTGTCTCATCCCGTCCTCCGCGCACGGCACCAACGCGGCCTCCGCCGTGATGGCCGGCATGAAGGTCGTCGTGGTGAAGACCGCCGACGACGGCGAGGTCGACGTCGAGGACCTGCGCGCCAAGATCACCCAGTACCGCGACGAGCTGTCCGTGCTGATGATCACCTACCCGTCGACGCACGGCGTCTTCGAGGAGCACGTCGCCGACATCTGCGCCGAGGTGCACGACGCCGGTGGCCAGGTGTACGTGGACGGCGCCAACCTCAACGCGCTCGTCGGGCTCGCCAAGCCGGGCCACTTCGGCGGCGACGTCTCGCACCTGAACCTGCACAAGACCTTCTGCATCCCGCACGGCGGCGGCGGCCCCGGCGTCGGCCCGGTCGGCGTCCGCGCCCACCTCGCTCCGTACCTGCCGAACCACCCGCTCCAGCCCACCGCGGGCCCGGAGACCGGTGTCGGCCCGATCTCGGCCGCCCCGTGGGGCTCGGCGGGCATCCTGCCGATCTCCTGGTCGTACGTGCGCCTGATGGGCGGCGAGGGCCTCAAGCGCGCCACCCAGGTCGCGGTGCTCGCGGCGAACTACGTCGCCAAGCGTCTGGAGCCGCACTTCCCGGTGCTCTACACCGGCCCCGCCGGTCTGGTCGCCCACGAGTGCATCGTGGACCTGCGCCCGCTGTCCAAGGCGACGGGCGTCACGGTCGACGACATCGCCAAGCGCCTCATCGACTACGGCTTCCACGCCCCGACGATGTCGTTCCCGGTGGCCGGCACGCTGATGATCGAGCCGACCGAGTCCGAGGACCTCGCCGAGATCGACCGCTTCTGCGACACCATGATCGCGATCCGGGCCGAGATCGAGAAGGTCGCCTCGGGCCAGTGGCCCGCCGAGGACAACCCGCTGCGCAACGCCCCGCACACCGCCTCGGCGCTGGGCGGCGAGTGGAACCACGCCTACAGCCGTGACGAGGCCGTCTTCCCGGCCGGTGTCTCGGCCGCCGACAAGTACTGGCCGCCGGTGCGCCGCATCGACGGCGCGTTCGGCGACCGCAACCTGGTCTGCTCCTGCCCGCCGCTGGACGAGTACGACCACTGAGCACGACGGCGGCCGTGACCACGGCCGCCGGGCAGGACACGAGGGCCGGTCCGGAGAACTCTCCGGGCCGGCCCCGGTCTTTCCCCGCCGTCCCCCACGACCGGCCGGCCTTCGGGCCCTTCCCGTACGGCGGGAGTCCGCGGGCTCAGCCGGCGGTCGTCACCCGACCGTCGTCAGCGGCCGGTGCGGGGCGACGACCCGGCCGTCCGGCAGCAGCTCACCGGTGTCCTCGAAGAGCAGGATGCCGTTGCACAGCAGGCTCCACCCCTGCTCCGGGCGGTGTGCCGTCAGACGGGCCGCCTCGCGATCGGCGGACTCGGCGGTGGGACAGGCAGGCTGGTGCTGGCACATGGGTGAGCTCTCTCGCTGTGTCGTGATGGATGTCCTGCGGCTCGTGGCGCTCATGGCCGCCCCCGTCGGTCGGTTCGGTTCCGGTCCCAGTCTTGCCCCACGGACGGACTTCCGCAGGCATTTCGCGGCAGCTCGTCCTCTCCCGTGAAGACGCGTCACCCGCAGGGGCGGTTCAGCTCAACTGCACCATCTCTTCGGGTGGTTCGGGGTGGTCCCAGTGGGCTAGTCCGTCCGGGAGAAGCGTTCGGCGGGAGCGTTCGGACGGGGGATCCGGACACCCGTGCGCCCCGTGACCCTGGTGGGTCACGGGGCGCACGGGGCACGCGGACAGGGGTCAGGCGGGTGTGGGGGAACCCCGCAGCGGCGGCGGCGCGAGACGGGTGTTCAGGACCGGCAGGAGGTCGGCGACCTGGTAGGCGTGGTGGGCCGCGATCCCCGGCGGGGCGGGGGCCAGCGGCACCATCAGGTCGGCGGCGGCCGGGGTGGTCGCGGTGCCGTGCGTCTCGGGCCCGGCGTGCAGCCACAGGGTCAGCATGTAGAGCTGCGGCACCGAGAGCAGCCGCGGCCGGTAGGTGACGGGCAGCGCCTCCGCCTGGAGCAGGGCCTGCTCGGTGGCGGTCACGTACGGCCCCTCGAAGAAGTGGGAGAACGTCCAGCCGTCGGGGGTGAGCATGGTGTCGGCGGCGGCGATGGCCCGGTCGCCGTGCCGGATGAGGAAGCGCCAGCCGGCGAGCCGGGTGCGCGGCGGCCTGCCGGGGGCCCCGGCCGCTCCGAGGACGTGCACGGGCAGGGGGCGTTCGGGGCTCAGCGGTCCCTGCGCGTCCCGCAGCGCGGGTGTGCGTGGCTCGCGGACGGCGGTCGGCGAGCCGAGGGCCGCGAGGACACTGCGCAGGGCCGGCGCGGGGGCCGGGGAGGGTCGGAGCATGATGGGTCGCCTCTCACTCAGGAGACACGGTGACGCGTGGGCAGGTACGACGGCGCTGTCGGCGGCGGGGCCAGAGAGGGGCCATGGGTTCATGACCGGGCGCCAACACTCTGCCTCGTCCACGGAGTTTATACGACACGTGTTCACACAGTGTTTCCGCTAGACGTCGCGGGTATTCCTGGCAAGGCGTCATCTGGCCGTAGAAAAAGGGCAGGAGAAGCGGAATCCTACGCTGCCGCCCACGTCGGGCCCGGTATTCCGCACAGAGGTGGACGGCTGAATTCCGATCCCCGGTTCCAGGACAATACGACAGTGGTACGTACCGGTCGCCCTTGCCCGGGGAATGTGCCCGCGAGTGCCGCATCCAGCCTATCGTCCGGCGTCTCGCCGCCGCAGGCGTTGTCGATCAGTCGGCTGGGCATCATGGTCCGAGACGCGCGGCCGCCGTCGCGGCCGCCCACTCGGGGAGGGACGCTTCGATGGGCGAGAAGGTCGTGGCCGACGGGTTCGGTCCGTCCGACCGGCAGGACTACCGGAGAAAGCTCCAGCAGTGCCTCGCGGGACTGGCGAGGCTCCTCGCGGAGAAGAGGTTCGACCGGCCGCGCAATCTCATGGGAGTGGAGATCGAACTCAATCTCGCAGGCCCGGACGGACTGCCCCGGATGCTGAACGGTCCTGTTCTCGAAAAGATCGCCAGCTCCGATTTCCAAACAGAACTCGGCATGTTCAACCTCGAAGTGAACATAGCGCCCCACCAGCTCGGCGGGAGGGTATTCGACCGGCTCGCCGAGGAGATCGGAACCGGAATCGGATATGCCGACCGCAAAGCGGCGGAACTCGACGCGGGCGTCGTCATGATCGGCATCCTGCCCACGCTCACCCAGGACGACCTGGTCCCGGGCAACCTGTCCGCCGCCGACCGCTACACGCTCCTCAACGACCAGATCCTCGCCGCCAGGGGAGAGGACTTCACCCTCGACATCCACGGCGTCGAACGGCTGCTCTGCACCTCGGAGTCGATCGTCCCCGAGGCCGCCTGTACATCGGTGCAGCTGCACCTCCAGGTGACACCCGCCCGGTTCGCCTCCGTCTGGAACGCGGCGCAGGCCGTCTCCGGCATCCAGATCGCGCTGGGCGCCAACGCGCCCTTCGTCTTCGGCCGCGAGGTGTGGCGGGAGTCCCGGCCGCCGCTCTTCCAGCAGGCGACCGACACCCGGCCGCCGGAGCTCCAGGCCCAGGGCGTCCGGCCGCGCACCTGGTTCGGGGAGCGGTGGGTGGACTCGGTGTACGACCTCTTCGAGGAGAACCTGCGCTACTTCCCCGCGCTGCTGCCCCTGTGCGACGAGGAGGACCCGCTGCTCCTCCTCGACCGGGGCGAGGTGCCGCAGCTCCATGAACTCGTCCTGCACAACGGCACGGTCTACCGCTGGAACAGGCCCGTGTACGGCTGGGTCGACGGCGTCCCGCACCTGCGGGTGGAGAACCGGGTGCTGCCCGCCGGGCCGACCGTCACCGACGTCATCGCCAACGCCGCCTTCTACTACGGGCTCGTGCGGTCCCTGGCCGACGATCCCCGGCCGGTCTGGAAGCGGCTGGCGTTCGAGGACGCCGAAGCCAACTTCGACACGGCCTGCCGCCACGGCATCGAGGCCGAGGTGCGCTGGCCCCGCGCGGGCCGCGCCGGTGGCGTCACCACCCTCCCGGCGGTCCGGCTGGTCCTCGACGAACTGCTCCCGCTGGCCGCGGCCGGGCTGGACGCCTGGCACATCGAGCCCGCAGACCGGGACTTCTACCTCGGAGTGATCGAGCAACGCTGTCTGCGCCGGGTGAACGGCGCCTCCTGGCAGGCCGACACCTTCCACCTCGCGCTGGACTCGGGCCTCGACCGGGCGGCCGCCCTCGCGGCGACCACCCGCAGGTACCGGACGCTCATGCACGCCGGGGAGCCGGTGCACACCTGGCCGACGGGGATCGGCTGAGGCGGGGGGCCGGGCGGCCGGGACCGGCGGCTGTGGTGGGGTGGCGGCCCCGGGCGCGTACAGAAAGAGACGCGTATGGAGAGGGACGCGGACCTGTGCGGGGGCGCGTTCCCGTGCGGGCAGGGTGACCGTCGGCCGTGACGGCCGGTCATGGCAGAGTGGGCGCCGGTCGCCGCAGCGGCGTCCGTCCATGACCGGAAGTGGGGACAGGCGTGGTGTCCGAGCAACGAGTGAATGACGCCGTCCTGCCCCCCGACGGGCTGTCACGCCGGGTGCTGCGCTCCGAGACGCTCCTCGTCCTCGCGCTCTCCCTCGGGGCGAGCGGAGTCTCCTCGCTGATCAGCTTCATCGGCTCGCTCACCAGGACCGGGGCGCTGAAGGAGCAGGCGGCGACGCTGAACGGCTCGTACGCGCCCGGCCGCCCGTGGCTCGACCTGTCCTGGCAGCTCTTCGGCATCGCCACGGCCCTCGTGCCGGTCCTGCTCGTCGCCCATCTGCTGATGCGGGAGGGCGCCGGGTTGCGGGCGATCGGCTTCGACCGGACCCGGCCCTGGCCCGATCTCGGGCGCGGGACGCTGCTCGCCGCGGGCATCGGGAGCGCCGGTCTGGCCTTCTACCTGGCGGCGCGGGCGGGCGGCTTCAACCTGACCGTGGTGCCCGAGTCGCTGCCGGACGTCTGGTGGAAGTACCCGGTCCTGATCCTCTCGGCGGTGCAGAACTCCGTCCTGGAGGAGGTCATCGTCGTCGGCTATCTGCTCCGCAGGCTGGGGCAGTTGGGGTGGACCCCGATGGCCGCCCTGGTGGCCAGCTCGGTGCTCCGCGGCTCGTACCACCTGTACCAGGGGATCGGCGGCTTCATCGGGAACGTGGTGATGGGCGTGGTCTTCGTGCTGCTCTACCGGCGCTGGGGCCGGGTCGGGCCGCTGGTCGTGGCGCACGCGCTGCTCGACATCGTGGCCTTCGTCGGATACGGGCTGCTCGCGGGAAAGGTCGGCTGGCTGCCGACGATGTGAGGCGGTCGAGCCGGAGGGGGCGTACGGGATCTTCGTACGCCCCCTCCGTGTGCGCGGGCCCCGTGCTTCCGGTGGGGGCTCGCGCGGTCCGGGCCCGGCGGAGGTCAGGCGTGCAGGTCGCCCTCGATGACGGTGACCGCGTGGCCGTTGAGCAGGGTCCGGTCGCCGCGCAGCCGGGTGCGGACGAGTCCGGTGCGGGCGCCGCCCTGGCGGCCGACGAGGTCGTCGCGGCCGAGGCGGGCCGACCAGTGGGGGGCGAGCGCGGTGTGGGCGCTGCCGGTCACCGGGTCCTCGTCGATGCCGACGGCGGGGAAGAAGCCCCGGGAGGCGAAGTCGTACCCCAGGGTGGGGTCCTGGGCGGCGGCGGTCACGACGATCCCGCGCGGGGAGAAGCCCCGCAGGGCCCCGAAGTCCGGGGCGAGGGCGCGCACGGTGCGCTCGTCGCGCACGTCGACCAGGAGGTCCCCGACGTGTGCGGCGGTGTCGTGGACCGCGAGGACCTCGGCGCCCAGCGCCTCCGCCAGGCCGTCGGGGGTGGGCACGGGGGTGAGGGAGGAGGTGGGGAAGTCCATGGTGATCGTGCCGTCGGGCTCCGCTGTGGCGCCGAGGACGCCGCAGCGGGCCGCGAAGCGGACGGTGCCGGTGGCCGTACCGGTGGAGTGCAGGACGTGGGCGGTCGCCAGGGTGGCGTGGCCGCACATGTCGACCTCGGTGGTCGGGGTGAACCAGCGCAGGGCCCAGTCGGCCTCGCCGTGGCCGGCGGGCAGGGGGTGGGCGAAGGCCGTCTCGGAGAGGTTGACCTCGGCGGCGACCCGCTGGAGCCAGTCGTCCTCGGGGAAGGAGTCGAGGAGCAGGACTCCGGCCGGGTTGCCGGAGAAGGGCCGGTCGGTGAAGGCGTCGACGATTCGGATGCGCATGGCCCGAAGGTACCGGGGGCGGTTTTCGGGGGGCCAAGGCCAATCGGGGAGAAGTGGATCGCTCTGTCCCACTGGCACCAGGTGACCGCCTCGCACCGGGTGACCCCCTCGCGTCGGACGACTCCCTCGCGCTGGGCGGATTCTCCGTAGCGGACGTCCCCCTCGCGCCGGAGATCTCTCGCACCGGTCGGCTCTCTCGTACCGGGCGCCTTCCGCACGTCGGGCGTCCCTCTCGGTCGGGACGCCTTTCTCGCACCGGACGCCTTCCCCGCTCCGGTGCGGGAGTGCCCGCCCGGCGCGGGTGCGCGGGGCGGGCGGGTGTGCGGTGGTCAGCCGAGGGGCAGGTCGAGGTGGGCCTCGGTGCCGGTGGTGGAGCCCACGCTCAGGGTGGCGAGGTCGGGGTTGGCGTCGGAGTAGAGCTTGTCCTTGGTGTTGACCACGAGCAGGACCTTGTGGTCGGCGGCGATGTCGTAGGCGGCGGCCTGGAGGTTCCAGGACACGTCGACGGCCTTGCCCGGCTCGGCCCCGGTGAGGGTGTGGGGTTCGTGGGTGATGATGCGGGCGGTGCCGTCGGGGGCGAGGTCGAAGAGGTAGGCCACCAGCGTGGCGGACTCGGCGGCGGGGGTGAGGGTCAGATGGACCCGAGGGATGCCGCGCACCCGGCGGGCTCCGGCGGCCGAGGTCCAGGTGGCGAGGTAGCGGCGGTCGAACTTCCCGGTGGCGTAGGTCTTCGGGTTGCCCTTCCACTCCTGCTGGCCGGTGGTCAGCAGCTCGTCCACGGCCGTCGCCTCGGTGAGCCGACCGGTGGTGAACGACGCCTTCCACCCGGCTGCCGGGGAAGCGCCGAGCGCCCCGTCCTGGCCACCGCTCCCGCCCGCCAGATACAGCCGCTCGGTCTTCTCGGTCACCTCGGCCCAGCTCGCGCTCGATTCGCGGACGGTGGGCTCGAACATCACCTGGCTCTTCACCGGCTCCCAGCCGGGCACCTCGTTGTCGACGCCCAGGACGTGGTGGTCGAGCCAGGCGAGGGCCTCCTCGACCGGGACGTTCGGGCCGGGGACGGTCAGCCCGGCGCCTTCAGGAGCGGCGTGGTCGCCGATCCACAGGTTGAGGTGCTTGGGGACGGTCAGCGCCTCGAAGGTGGCCAGGGCGCCGTTGACCGGGAACAGCGTCTCGTGCCAGGTGTTGGAGTAGAAGGTCGGGACGCCCCGGGCGTTGGTCTCCTCGATGTACGAGCGGGGTGAACGCTCCAGGGCCCAGGCCCGTACGTCGTCCAGTTCCCGGCCTTCGCGGAACTCGTCGAGGAGCTGCCGGGTGGCGGGGTCGAACTTGCGGTCCTCGGGGCCGCCGGTGAATGCCGCCAGGGTGTCCACGGCGGCCACGTGCGGGGTGTCGTTGCCGAGCAGGGCCTCGGCCAGGTCGCCCCAGGTGCTGAGCGCCACCACCGCGTCGACGCGGCCCGCCGGGTCGTGGGCGGCGACCAGCTGGCTGATGCCCGATCCGTAGGACTCGCCGAGGAACGCGATGCGGCTGGGGTTGAAGTGCCGCTGCGCGTAGTCGATGACGGTGGAGCCGTCGGCCCAGTCGGAGGGCCCGGCCACGTCCACCGTTCCGCCGGAGGTGAACGGGCCGTCGATGTACCTGCCGCCCGGGATCGGGAAGGTCTGGCCGATGCCGCGCGGGGTGTAGGCCAGCACGTGGTAGCCGCGCAGCGCGAGGCGCAGGTACAGGTACTCGAACAGGACCCAGCCGAAGGGGGTCCAGCCGGCCGGCACGATGACGACCGGGCGCGGCTCGTCGCCCTTGAGCTTGATGGTGTGCGCGGAGAGCTTGGTCCCGTCGTGCGCGGTGATCCTCGGGGCTCCGATGCTCGCGGTCCGCTGGACCCGGGTGACGAGTTCCTGCAGTTCCGTGGTCAGGACCGTCCGCTCGGCGGAGCCCGACAGCGTGGCGAACAGGGCCTCGCCCACGGCGGCGGCGTCGGCCGAGACCTCCGTGCCGGAGGCCCAGAGTCCGGAACTCCTCAGCTGCGCCAGCTGGTTCGCGGTGACCGGAGTGATGCCGTCGTCCTCGGGAGTGCTCATCTGCGACTGCCTTTCGCGGAGTGCGGGAGGGTTCGCGCCTCATGATCACCGCGCGCGCCGTCGCACACCGGCGCAGTACGAGTCGTTCACCGGAAAGGCTTGCTTCGCCCTGGGGGGCTTGACGGGAGGTCGAAATGCCGGATGCCGATCCCTGCTGGGTGTGGGTGTGGGTGTGGGTGCGGGCGTGAGCTGTGGGCCGTCCCGCATCCGCGTCGTGGGGGCGGGACGGAACCGTTGTTCGGTCTCGCCGGACCCTGACGGGCCCAACGCGTTCCGACGGACAGGCGATCAGCTCGGATGCCGCATCGGTCGTGCTGGTCCCCGGCTCTCCTCACACCCTGGCCCGGGTCGATCCCAGTTCGCGTCGACCCTGGCTCTTTCTGCCTGGATGAGTGGCCGGACCACATCCTCGACGGTTCGGTGGGAGATCCCGGCGAATTCGTGAAGCCAGTCGACGAGGTCGGCGGGCAGACGGAGGGCGAGAGGACGTGTGGCGGAGGGTTCGGGCATGGGGTTCTCCTGCGGGGGTCGTGTGGGTGGCGGGCGGTAGCCGCGCCCGGTCGAGCTTCGCTGCGACGAACAGGGCGGGGGCGTCGGTCTTCGGCGGGAACGGTGAACCTTCCGGGGGTAGGGCGACCGTACTGAGTCGTTCGCTTGCTCGTCGAACAGTTCCGATATATCGTTGAGATATCGCCGATGGTTCGGTGATGTGGATACTCACGAAAGGGGCGCTGTCATGCGTTCACCAGGACACGAGTGTGGAAACGGGCATGGGCACGGACACGGTGCCGGTCGCGGAGGCTTCGGCGGCGGGCCCCGCGGCGACTTCGAAGGACGGCGGGCCGCGTTCGGGCCTTTCGGGCCCGGCTTCGGCGGAGGCCCCTTCGGGGGTGGCTTCGGCGGCGGGCGCGGTCGTGGAGGCGGCGGCCGGGGGCGGGCGCGGCGCGGTGACGTGCGCGCCTCGATCCTGGCGCTCCTCAAGGACCGCCCGATGCACGGCTACGAGATGATCAAGGAGATCGGCGAGCGCAGCGACGGGGCGTGGAAGCCCAGCCCCGGTTCCGTCTACCCGACCCTCCAGATGCTGGAGGACGAGGGTCTGATCGTCAGCGAGAGCGAGGGCGGCAAGAAGCTGTTCACGCTCACCGACTCCGGACGCGCCGAGGCCGGGGAAGGACCCGAGGCGCCGTGGGAGGAGGCCGGTCGCGGGGTCGACTGGGAGGCCGTGAACGAGATCCGGCAGGCCGGTTTCGGTCTGATGGAGGCCTTCGGGCAGGTCTGGAAGACCGGCAGCCCCGAGCAGCGGC
Organism: Streptomyces sp. NPDC101490; assembly: GCF_044767145.1. Taxonomy (NCBI): domain Bacteria; kingdom Bacillati; phylum Actinomycetota; class Actinomycetes; order Kitasatosporales; family Streptomycetaceae; genus Streptomyces; species Streptomyces sp. NPDC101490. The sequence continues at coordinate 13,201 of NZ_JBIWNI010000038.1, read as the reverse complement.
AGAAGGCGGTCGGCGTGATCAACGAAGCCCGCAAGAAGCTGTACCTGATCCTCGCCGACGAGCACTGAGCGGTGCCCGCCCCGGCCGGGACCGATGACGCGAAGGGCCCCGTGGCATCCCGCCACGGGGCCCTTCGCGTCCGTCCGGAGTGCGGTGCCCCCCCCGATCAGGCCACCAGGCCCGAGAGCTTCCGCAGCGACTCGGTCAGGGCCGCCGTCGCCGAGTCGCGCAGCTTGCCCGCCATCAGCGAGACCGCGGCCCCCGTGAACTGTCCGTCGATCCGCAGGAGGGTCGCCCCGCCGTCCGCCGCGAGCGAGTAGCGGGTGGTGACGATCACGCCCATCGGGCCCTTGCCCTTGATGGCGAACGCCCGTTCCGCCGCCAGTTCCTCGACCGTCCAGAGCACCTCGGCGGGGAAGCCCATCAGCTTCATGTTCTCGGTGAAGGTGGCGCCGGTCTCCAGGGCCGTCGGGCCGCCGTCCGGGAAGTTCGTGTGGGTGGCGTTCCACTCGCCGTACGAGGGGAAGTCCAGGAGCCGCGCCCAGACCTTTCCGGCCGGTGCCTCGATCCGTGCCTCCGCGCTGACTTCGGCCATGAGACCACCCCTTCACGCGTGCCAACTGGGTTCCGGTGTCGCGGAACGTAGCGGCACGATCGTGAACATTCAATACTGATGAACCGTCAGTTCTGCGGCGGCCGGACCGGCCCCGTGGCCGATCCACCGGAGTTCGGCGTCGTCGAAGCTGTCGGACGCGCGCGGTGCCCCGTCCTCCTCGTGACGGTGGAACGCCGCCCAGAACAGATCGCCCGGCAGCGCCTCCCTGGGCGCGTACACCCGATAGACGTACTGCCGCCCGTCGAGCGCGAGCAGACCCACCATCCAGAACACGAACCGAGGACGCCTGGGGACGGCTCCCCGGTTGCGACAGGGGCGCGTGGCAAGGCGGCGCGCGCCCCTCGGGGGCAACGCGCGCGATCTCATCCGTAAGGAGGAGGAACCGTGCGCACGTGCCCAACTCCGGTGGGATGCGGACATGCTTCTCCCCGGCGATGCCCCGGCCGCCTCCGCCTGATGGGGTGAGAGGGTGCACCGTCCCGCCCCGTTCCCCCAGCCGCTCGGACAGCCCGCCGCCCCGCGCGCGGAGCTCGCGCCCTTCCTGACGCCGTCCCTCGCCACGGTCGTGTCGGGTGCGCGCCGCAGAGCGCTCCGGGACGGCGACCGGCAGATCGACACCGCGCACCTCCTGCACTCGCTCGTCGAGTCCGACCCCGAGGTCGGCGCCGCGCTCGGCGGCGGCGGGAAGGCCGCCCGCGTCCTCGGCTACCTCGTCCAGCGCTCCATCGGGTACGGCCTGCGCTGGCAGCGCTCCGTGGAGAGCTCCGCCGCCGGACGTCTGCTGCCCGCCGTGCGCGGCTCCGGAGTCCGGGGCTCCCGGGCCGCCTCCGGCTGGTCGCCCGCCGCCTCCGCCGCCCTGACGGAAGCCTTCCACCGGGCCGCCGCACGGGGGGACGCGCAGGCCCGTGGGACCGATGTGCTCGCCGGGATCACGGCCGATCCCGAGTGCCGGGCCGTCGAGGTGCTGCGCCGGGCGGGGATCGACACGGCGGCCCTGCGCACCCGGCTCGCCGCCGGATCGACCGCCCCGGAGGAGGCTTCGCTTCCGCCGGAGGAAGCGGAGCCGTCTCAACAGGTGTGACGGGGGTTACGCGCCTGACCGGGTCCTGTCATCATGGCCCGATGCACGCGTCTCAGGGGAGAAGCGCCGGCCTGGGACTAGCCCTGGCCTCGGCCTTCGCATTCGGTGGTTCGGGAGTGGCGGCCAAGCCGCTCATCACGGCGGGGCTCGACCCGCTCCACGTGGTGTGGCTGCGCGTCGCGGGCGCCGCGCTCGTCATGCTCCCGGTGGCCTGGCGCCACCGGGACCTGCTCCGCCGCAAACCCGCCCTCCTCATGGGCTTCGGTCTGCTCGCCGTCGCCGGGGTCCAGGCCTTCTACTTCGCCTCGATCTCCCGCATCCCGGTGGGGGTCGCGCTGCTCGTCGAGTACCTCGCCCCGGCGCTCGTCCTCGGCTGGGTCCGCTTCGTCCAGCGCAGGCCCGTCACCCGCGCCGCCGCCTTCGGCGTCGTCCTGGCCGTCGGCGGGCTCGCCTGTGTCGTCCAGGTCTGGTCGGGGCTCTCCTTCGACGTCGTGGGGCTGCTCCTGGCGCTCGCCGCGGCCTGCTGCCAGGTCGGCTACTTCGTCCTCTCCGACCAGGGCTCCGGCGAGGCGGAACAGGCCGACCCGCTCGGCGTCATCGCGTACGGGCTCCTCATCGGCGCCCTCGTCCTCACCGTGATCGCCCGGCCTTGGGGCATGGAGTGGTCCCTCCTCGGCGGCCGGGTGGACATGGGCGGCGACGCGGTGCCCGCGTGGCTGCTGCTCGGCTGGATCGTGCTGATCGCCACCGTCCTCGCGTACGTCACCGGCGTCATCTCGGTGCGTCGGCTGTCCCCGCAGGTCGCCGGGGTCGTGGCCTGCCTCGAAGCGGTCATCGCGACCGTCCTCGCCTGGGTGCTGCTCGGTGAGCACCTCGACGCGCCGCAGATCATCGGCGGCGCCGTGGTCCTCGTCGGAGCCCTCATCGCCCAGTCCTCCACCCCGAAGGCACCCCCGGTGGAGCCCGTGGCGGGGTCGTCGCCGGAGGCTGTGGCGGGCGGTGGCACGCCGGAGGACGGCGGCCGGGGTGGGGTCACCCGGGGTGAGGGGGGCCGGACCGGCGGCGGTCATGGCGGGGAGGGCCCTGCCACCGGTGGGCCTGCCCCGGGTGGCCCCACCCGCGACGCCCCGGTGAACGCCGGTGCGGCCGACGGCGGCGCGGAAGGCCCCGGGCCCTCAGGCGGGCGGGCCTGAGGGCGTCGGCCCCGGGGACGTACCGCCCGAGAGCGCTGGTGAGGGGACGTACGGCCTGAAGGCGCTGGTCACGGGCGTACGGATCGAAAGTTCCGGTCGTACGGGGAGCGGCCCGAAGGCTTCGGCCCCGTGGATGCCGGTCCTGAAGGCGCCGATCCCGGACGCCGGTGTCCCGAGGGCTTCGGCCCCGCGGACGGCGGCCCCGGGAACGCCCGTCCGGCAGGCGGACCGGATACGCGGTTGTCGGCGGGCCGCAACGCCCCCTAGGGTGCCGGTCATGCACGGGACCACCCTTCCGCCGCCCGTCGCCTAGCGCGCGCGGCACCTCTCCGACGAAGACCGGGCTCGGCCGGGCGGCTTCCGCCCCCGAGCGGTTCGTCGCTGCCCGCGCGCGGAGCCCAGCGACCACCCTTCCCTCTGTCTTCCACGGAGAAGTCACGTGTCGAACCCCTCGGAATCCGCTCTGCCCGTCGGCCGGAGCCTGCTCTACCTGATCGTCGCCGGGATCGCCTGGGGCACGGCGGGCGCCGCCGCCTCCCTGATCTTCCGGATCAGCGACATGGGCCCCCTCGCGCTCTCCTTCTGGCGCTGCGTCGGCGGCCTCGTCCTGCTTCTCGGCGCGCTCGCGCTGAGGAGCAGGCGCGCCCGGACGGCGGGGGAGACGCGCGGGCGGCGGACCGCCCGCATCCTCGGCACCGGGATCGGGCTCACCGTCTTCCAGAGCGCCTACTTCGCCGCCGTGCAGTCCACCGGGCTCGCGGTCGGCACCGTCGTCACCCTCGGCGCGGGCCCCGTCCTCATCGCGCTCGGCGCCCGGCTCACCATGGGCGAGCGCCTCGGGCGCGGCGGCGCCGTCGCCGTCACCGGCGCGCTCGCCGGGCTCGTCGTCCTCGTCCTGGGCGGCGGCGCGACGGAGGTACGGCCGCTCGGCGTGGTCCTCGCGCTCGTCGCGGCGGCCGGATACGCGGTGATCACCCTGCTCACCCGCTGGCTCGGCAGGGACGGCGGCCGGACGGACGCCCTCGCCACCACCACCTGGGCCTTCGCCGTCGGAGCCGTGGGGCTGCTGCCCGCCGCGCTCGCCGAGGGACTCGTCCCGCACACGGACGCGCCGCTGAGCGTGCTGCTCCTCCTCGGATACGTGGCCGCCGTGCCGACCGCGCTCGCCTACGCGCTCTACTTCGCGGGCGCCGCGGTCGTCCGGGCCGCCACGGTCTCCGTGGTCATGCTCCTGGAGCCGGTGAGCGCGGCCGTGATCGCCGTGTCCCTGCTCGGCGAGCGGCTGACCGGTGCGATCGTGCTCGGCACACTGCTGCTGCTCACCGCCGTCACGGGTCTGGCCTTCGCCGAGACGCGCACGGCGGCGCGGCGACGGGCGGCGGAGGCGCGGGAGTCGGAGGCGGAGACGCTGGCGGTGTGAGGACGTGAACAGGGGGCGGACCCGGTGCGGGTCCGCCCCCTGTTCCGCGTGGTGCCGCTTCCGTTCCGAGGCGTTACACGCCCCGCCGGTTCGAGTGGAAGACCAGCCGGTACTTGCCGAACGGGTCAGAACGCGGACAGGTAGCCCGGCAGTGCCACCGCCGGGTCGAGGTCGTCCGACGGGACCGGCTCGCCGTAGCCCCGGTGCACCGGGACCACGCCCGACCAGTGGGGCAGGCCGAGGTCCTCGGCGTCGTCGTTGGGGCCGCCGGAGCGGACCTTGGCCGACACCTCGTCCAGATCGATCCGGATCACGGCGGTGGCGGCCAGTTCCTTGGCGTTCGCGGGGCGGGAGTCGGCGGAGCGGCCGGGGACGACGTGGTCGACGAGCGCGTCGAGGACGGTGCGCAGCTCCTCGGGGTCGGTGACCTGGTGGGCGGTGCCGTGGACCACGACCGAGCGGTAGTTGATCGAGTGGTGGAAGGCGGAGCGGGCGAGTACGAGGCCGTCGACGTGGGTCACGGTGAGGCAGACGGGCAGCCCGGGAGCGGCCACCCCGTCACCCGCGGCGCGCAGCGGGCGCGAACCGGTGGAGCCGTGCACGTAGAGCCGGTCGCCGACGCGGGCGTAGAGCGTCGGCAGGACGACGGGCGCGCCGTCCCGGACGAAGCCGAGGTGGCAGACGTAGGCCTCGTCGAGTATCGAGTGGACGAGCGCCTTGTCGTACGAGGCGCGCTCGCGGGAGCGGGTGGGCACGGTCCGGTCGGTCGGGGCGTACGTGTCGGCGGCGGTCATGTGCCAACTCCATTGCACTAGTGCATACTGTTGTTTGTGCTAGGAGAATATCGGATCGAAGGTCGCCGTGCGTCGGACATCGCCGCGAGCGTGGAGCGCGGGGTCGGCGCCGGAAGCCTGCAGCCGGGTCAATCCCTCCCGCCCATGCGGGAGTTGGCCGAGAGGCTCGGGGTGAACCCCAACACTGTCGCCGCCGCCTACCGCACCCTGCGCGAGCGCGGGGTCATCGAGACGGACGGCCGGCGCGGCAGCCGCGTACGGCCACGGCCCGCCACCACCGCGCGCGGCTCCCTCCGGGTCGAGGTCCCCGCCGGGGTTCGGGACGTGAGCGGCGGCAACCCCGACCCCGCTCTGCTGCCGCCGCTCGGCGCGGCCTTCGCGGAGGTGGCCCGGCGGTACGCCGACCGGCCCGGCATGTACGGAGAGGTCCCCGTCGACGAGGAGTTCGGACGGCTCGCGCGCGCCGCCTTCGACGCGGACGGGGTGCCCGACGGGCCCGTCGGCGTCGCCTCCGGCTCCCTCGACGCGGTCGAACGGGTCCTCGCCGCCCGGCTGCGGCCCGGTGACGCGGTCGCCGTCGAGGACCCGGGCTGGGGCAGCCTCCTCGACCTGGTGCCCGCGCTCGGCCTGCGGCCCGTACCGGTCGCCGTCGACGACGAGGGGCCGCTCCCCGGGGAGGTCGAGCGCGCGGTGCGGAAGGACGGGGCGCGGGCGGTGATCGTGACCGACCGGGCGCAGAACCCGACCGGCGCCTGTGTGTCCGGGGCGCGGGCCCGGGAACTGCGGCGGGTGCTCGCGGCCCACCCCGGCGTGCTGCTCGTCGAGGACGACCACGGGCACGGCTTCGTCGCGGAGCCGCTCCATCCGCTCGCCGGGGTCACCGACCACTGGGTCCTGATCCGCTCCGTCGCCAAGGCCTACGGGCCCGATCTGCGGATCGCCGTCTTCACCGGGGACTCGGAGACCGTCGACCGGGTGCTCGGGCGGCAGCGGCTCGGCCCCGGCTGGGTCAGCCGTCTCCTCCAGGGGGCCGTCGCGCACCTGTGGGCCACGGGCGCGGTGGACCCCGAAGCCGTCGCCCGCGCGTACGGGAAGCGCCGTGACGGCCTCGTACGGGCGCTGGCCCGGCGCGGTGTCGTGGCGCACGGGCGCGGGGGCATGAACGTATGGGTGCCGGTCGCCGACGAGACGGGGGCGGTGGCCGGGCTCCTGGCCGCCGGATGGGCGGTGGCCCCGGGCGCGCGCTTCCGGATGGACACCGGACCGGCCGTCCGCCTCACCGTCTCCGGCCTCACCGCCTCGGACGTGGAGACCCTGGCGGAGGCGGTGGCGCGGGTGGCGGGACCGGTGGTGGCACGGAGCTACGGGTAGCGGGGTAGCGGGGTAGCGGGGTGGCGGGCCCGGACTCCGTGCGCCGGGTGGGTCCGCCGGGGCCCGGCCGTGGCACGGGGGTGCGGGCCGGGGCGGGCCGAGGGGCGGGATCGAGGGGTGCGGGTCCGGCTCCGGCAGGGCTCAGACCGAGGCGGCCTTCCGTGGTGTGTCGGCGGCCGGTCCGTTCCGCTGGGCCGGGGCCGGGGCCGGGGCCGGGTCCGGAGTCGGAGTCGGGTCCGAGGCCGGAGTCGGGGATGTGGTGCGCCGGGAGGTGCGGGTCTGGGTGAGGGCCGCGCCCGCGAGGACCACCACCGCGCCGACCGGGGTGTTCCAGCTGAGCCCCTCGTCCAGCAGGGTGACGCCCGCCGCCGTGGCGATCACCGGGATGAAGTACGTGACCATGGAGGCCGTGGTCGGGCCGACCTCCTCGACCACCCCGTACTGGAGCAGCATCGCGTACCCGGTGCCCAGCGCGCCCAGCGCGATCACGGCGAGCAGCGGAAGGACCTCCACCGACTCCGGCATCGAGGTGAACACCGGCGTCACCACGGCCAGTTGCAGCGTCGCTATGCCGACCTGCGAGGTGGCGAGGGAGAGGTTCGAGACCCCGGAGCCGGCGAGGGTCCTGCGGACGTATATCCAGCCGACCGCGTAGCTGAACGAGGCCAGCAGGGCCATCGCCGTGCCCGTCACGTCCAGACCGGAGAAGCCCTGCCAGGCGCCGAGGACGGTGAGCACACCGACGAAGCCGATCCCGAGACCCGCCGCGCGGACCCGGGTGGGCCGGTCCTCGGAGAGCGCCACCAGCGAGAGGAGCATCCCCCACAACGGTGTCGTCGCGTTGCAGATGCCCGCCAGGGTCGAGGGGATCGTCAGCTCCGCGTACGAGAACAGGGAGAACGGCAGCGCGTTCAGGAGGAACGCGGCGACCGTCAGATGCCCCCAGACCCGCGCGCCGCGCGGCAGCCGGTCCCGCTTCACCGCCAGCGCCACGGCGAGCACCGCCGTACCGAACAGGAGCCGTCCGAAGGTGACCTGGAACGGCGCGAAGCCCTCCGTGCCGACCTTGATGAAGACGAAGCTGAAGCCCCAGATGAGGGCCAGGACGCCGAAGCGGACACGCCAGTCGAGGAGGCGTGAGGTGCGGACGGGGGACGGGAGGGGCGGGGCTGCTGCGGGGCTCATGACACTCAGGGTGACGGCCCCGATCTCGTAGAACAAGCGAGAATTCCTCGACCCCTTCCCTTAGGATCGCTTACATGTTGAACCTGGAGCGCCTGCGCACCCTGGACGCCCTCGCCCGGCACGGCTCGGTCAGCGGCGCGGCCGAAGGGCTGCACGTCACCACCTCGGCCGTCTCCCAGCAGCTGTCCAAACTGGAGCGGGAGGTGGGACAGCGGCTGCTCGCCAAGAACGGGCGGGGCGTCCGGCTCACCGACGCGGGCCTGCTGCTCGCCGAGCACGCCGCCCGCATCCTCTCCCAGGTCCAGCTGGCCCAGGCCGACATCGAGGCACAGCGCGGCCGGGTGGTGGGCGAGGTCCGCGTGGCGGCCTTCCCGACAGCGGCCCGTGGCCTCTTCCCCGCCGCGCTCGCCGCCCTGCGCGACGACCACCCCGAACTGCGCGTCCGTACGACGGAGCTGGAGCCCGAGCACGGCGTGCGGGCCGTCCTGCGCGGCGACGCGGACCTGGCGCTCGTCCTCGACTGGAGCAACAAACGGGCCCCCGTCCCCGGCGGTCTCGAACGGGCCCACCTCCTCGACGACTCCGCCGACGTCGCCCTGCCCGCCGGGCATCCGCTGGCCGGCCGGGACGCGGTGGACCTGGTGGACTTCGCCGACGAGGAGTGGGTGTCCTGGCCTCAGGGCGAGTTCTGCCACGACTGGCTGATGTTCACCCTGCGTTCCCAGGGCATCGAACCCCGCATCGGGCACCTCGCGGGCGAGCACCACACCCAACTGGCGCTGGTCGCCGCCGGACTGGGCGTGTGCGTGACGCCCCGGCTCGGCCGCACCCTGCCGGACGGCGTGGTGTTCGTGCCCGTACGGCAGAAGGTGCGGCGGCACATCTACGCCATCTGGCGCGGTGACGCGGGGCGCCGCCCCTCCGTACGGGCCGTCGTGGACGCGCTGCGGACGGCGGCGGAACCGCTGGCGAGCTGAGCCCGGCCGCACCTCGGGCCCTCGGGACCCCCTAGTCCTCTGGGACCCGCGAGTCCTCAGGGGCCCGCGAGCTTGCGGAAGTCCCAGGAGGCCACGGCCTCGGGGGTCAGCCGGAGCCAGGCGTGCCGCCCGTCGTGCGGCATCGCCTCCAGACCGAAGTTCTTGGCCGCGAACAGGGCCTCCACCGCGTCGAGTCCGGGGTGCGGCTCGCCCGTGCGCGGGGCCTCGCCCACGGACTCGACCCTGCCCGAGAGCTCCACCCCGCGCAGCTCCCCGTACTCCTCGCCGTCGTCCACCACCACGGCGATCCTCGGATCGGCGCGCAGCTCCGCCCAGCGGCGGCTGCGCGTCAGCGAGTACAGCCACAGCGAGGAGCCGTCCCAGACGAACCACAGCGCGCTGACGTGCGGGCGCCCGTCGGCGGACACGGTCGCCACCCGGCAGGTGCGCTGTTCGGCGAGGAAGGAGTCGAGCTCGGCCGGGGTCATCATGATCCGGCGTCCACGGCGCTGTGCGACGGTCATCGTCCGCACCCTTCTGGATTTCTGATGAGACGTCAGAAAGCATGGAGGGCCATCCGCGCGCGTGCAAGGGGAGGGCCCATGGGGCAGGAACGGGAACAACGGGAACAGGGTCGGCGACGGGACCGGGAAGAGAGCCGGGGGCGGAGTCCGGAGCGGAGTCCGGAGCGGGGTCGGGGAGGCCGGACCGAGGACCGGCTGGGGGAGGCGGTACGGCCGGACGGCGGAGTCGTCCTGCTCACCGTGGAGTGCCAGCAGGGCGTCGTCGGCCCGGACAGCGCGCTGCCCGAACTGGCCGCCGCCGCCCGTACGTCCGGCGCCCTGAGGAACGTCGCCCGGCTCGTCGCCGCCGCCCACGAGGCCGACGTCCAGGTGATCCACGCCGTCGCCGAACGGCGCCCCGACGGCCGGGGCGCGAACACCAACGCACGCCTGTTCCGGGCCGCGACCAGGCTGCCCGTGCAGCAGCACAGCGGCAGTACGGCCGTCCGGATCGCCGAACCGATCGAGGTCGCCGACGAGGACCTCGTCGTCCGGCGGCTGCACGGACTCTCCCCGCTCGCCGGGACCGACGTCGGCCCCCTCCTGCGCAACCTGGGTTGCCGCACCCTGATCGTCACGGGCGTCTCCGCCAACGTGGCCGTGCCCAACGCCGTCTTCGACGCGGTGAACCTCGGCCACACCGTGGTCGTCCCCGGGGACGCCGTCGCGGGGGTGCCCGCCGACTACACCCCCGCGATGATCCGCCACACCCTCGCGCTCGTCGCCACCGTCACCACGACCGACGAGATCCTCGCCCGCTGGAAGCAGCCCCGCCGCTCCCCCCGGACCAGCTGAGGGCCGGAGCGCGCCGTCAGCCGAAGCTGATCGCGTCGCCCACCACCTGGATCGGCGTCGGCGGCAGGGAAGCGGTGGCAGGACCGGACTTCACACTCCCGTCCGACACGTCGAAGTGGCTCTGGTGGCAGGGACAGACGATGACCCCGTCCTTGACGGCGCTCACCGCGCAGCCGGCGTGGGTGCACTTGGACGAGAAGGCCTTGAACTCGCCCGCCTTCGGCTGGGTGATGACGACACCCCGGTCGGCGACGACCTTGCCGCCGCCCACCGGGATGTCCCCGGTCCGCGCGAGCGTGCCACCCTCCGTCGCCGCGCCCTCCCCATCGGCGCCGCCGGTGCCGCTGTCACCACTCCCGCCGCCTCCGCACGCGGTGAGCGCCGCCGCGAGACCCGCGCCGCCCGCCGCCACGACCACCGTCCGGCGTGCCACTCCGCTCATGTGCCGCTCCTCTTCCCTCGGTGCCCCGGCGCGCCCGATGCGCCGTGTGCCGGGCTCCGAGGCTACGGCGGCGACCTGTGTCCCGTTCACGGGACGGGCCGTCCGCCTCCCGGACTGCCGTGACACGTCGGCTACTTGACAGGGTGGGGGAGGGAGAGGCGAGCGGTCGGCGCGAGGACGGGCGCCTTTCGCGGACGGGCGGTACGGGGTTCGGCGCAGGGCCCGTACGGGGCTTCGTGCGGGGCCGGTACGGGGCTTCGTGCGGGGCCCGTACGGGGAGGAGCGGGTTTCGGCGCGGTCCGCACCCGGAGTGGAGCGGCTGCCCCTACGGCCGTCCGGTCCGGCGCCGCCCTCGTCCGGCACACCGTCGGCCGTGTCCTCGGCGGGTCGTCCGTGTGAGTCCGTACCGTCCGTCCGGTCCGACCTGGCAGACTGCGGGCCTCACGGTCGTCTCCCCGGGACGCGGGCGGACCGCCCGACCGGGACACGGCAAGCCACTCCTGGAGGCTCCCATGGCGCAGCGGCCCGGACCCGCGGTCCTCACCGTCACCCGTCCCCGCAGACCACCACGGCCCGACCGGAGCGGAACGGACGCCCGATGACCCTGTGCCGCACCCGCCGGGCCGTCGAACCGGGCACGCTCCACGTCCGCACCGCGCCCGCCGTGCCCACCGCCGCCGTCCTGCTGCTGCACGGCGGTCGCGCCGAAGGGCCCGAGCCGCCGCCCGCCCTCAACTTCCCGGCGCTGCGCATGCGGCCCTTCGCCGCCGCCGTCTCCCGCGCAGTCCGGGGCCGGGAGGTCCTCATCGCCGAGGTCCGCTACCGCCACCGGGGCTGGAACGGGCCGAACGCGGACCCCGCCCGGGACGCCGAGGACGCCCTCGTACGCCTCCGGGAACAGGCGGGGCCCGTCCCCGTCGTCCTCGTCGGCCACTCGATGGGCGGGCGCGCCGCACTCCGTGCCGCCGCTGACCCGGCCGTCCGGGGCGTCGTCGCCCTCGCGCCCTGGTGCCCCACCGGCGAACCCGTCGACCACCTCGGGGGCCGACGCCTCTACCTGCTCCACGACGAGACCGACCGCGTCACCTCGGCCCGCGCCTCCTGGGACTTCGTCCGCAGGGCACGCGCGGCGGGCGCGGACGCGGTGGGCATCCCGATGCCGATGGGCGGCCACGCGATGCTGCGCGGCGCCCACCTCTGGCACCGCCGCGCGGCCGAACTCACGGCGGCCCTGCTGTCCCACGGCTGAACCGGGGCCGGGCCTCAGGACCCCCGGACCGCGAGGGCGTCGGCGCAGGCCGCCCGGGTCGCCGCGTGCACCGCGCGGGCCAGCCGGGCGCCCCACAGGGACCGGGGACCGGCGAAGGGCTCGGGTTCGGTGCCGGTGCCGGTGCCGGTGCCGGTGTCGGTGCCGAGGGCGGAGACGGAGGCGGAGGGCGCGGCCACACAGACCGCGTCCGTGGGGGTGCCCGAGGCGTCCGCGCCCAGTTCGACGAGGGCCTGCACCTTGGCCTCGGTGGCGGTGGCGACCGCGTTGACGAGGGCCGCGTCGGTGAGGGGGACGGGCAGCGACACGATGATGTTGATCGTCCCCGGCCGAGGCGCCGCGACCCCACCGGCCCCCGGCGCCGCCGCCCACCCCCGTACCCCGATCCCGGCCGTGACCACGGCCCGCACCCCGCCGTCCTCGGCATGGCGGCGGTCGGCGACCGGAGCGGCCGTCATCAGCCCCGTCCCCGGGCCTTCGAGCCCCGCCCCGGCGGCCAGTTCGGCGAGGTGGGCGACGGGGTCGAGCCGCCCGTAGCCGGGCGGGACCTGCGCGTTGAGGACCCAGGCGCGCGGACCGATGCCACCACCGAGGACCGCGCTCGACACCATGCGGACGCCGGGCCCGGGAGCCCACACCAGCATCGGCCAGACCCGGCCCCCCTCCGTGTGGGACAGCAGGGCCGCGTCGGCGAGGGAAGCACCGGTGAGAAGGGTTCGAGAGGACACCCGGACACCCTAGGGGGTGTTTCGAGAGTCCCGCCTGCCTGGCGGCGTCCGGCAGGCGGCGCTCTCGAAACCCGCCCCAGGGGGTGCCCGGAGGAACGCTCCGCCGGGTGTGCGGCGGAGCGGTCCCCGCTTCCGGCGTCAGGGGTTCTCGACGCCGGAGATCCGGTACTTGCGCACCTCGGCGGCGTGGACACGGGCCGCCTGCCGGGGTTCCGGGCCCGTGCCCCGGAAGTGAGCCAGGTCCTCGTCCGTCTCCCAGCGCTCGTACACGTTGATCCGGTCCGGCTCGACCGGATCGGCCGACAGGACGAAGTCGAGACAGCCCGCGGCGGCACGGGCCTGTCGGACGACCTCCGAGCATCCGGCCAGATACGCGGCGCGGTCCGTGGCGTCCACCCACAACTGCCCGGCGATGATGATCATGCTGCTCCTCGTCCCGCGATGGTTCGGGTGACGCTCGTCGGCACCCCGCACGAGGAAGGACCGTGCCGGACCGCCGGACTCATCGGTGACCGTGACACGACCTCGCGGAGGTGGGCTTCCGGCGCTCCCTCCCCGCCTCCGTACGGACTCCGTCCCTCGAACGGCTGTCGTAGCCCGTTGTTATGGTGGCGGCAGCGACGAAAGGCGGGGGCCATGACCATCGACGCGCATCTGAAGACCTCGGAAGAGGATCTGAGACCGCGTTTGAGATCTGCCATGGGACGATCGGTCGGTGACTCGACTCGTGGACCGTGACCGCTCCCTTGAGGAGCTTGAGTGTGACCGC
>NZ_JBIWNI010000037.1:0-35795 GCF_044767145.1 Streptomyces sp. NPDC101490 | reverse complement strand
GGCTCGGCGTACACGGCCACGCTGCCGATACCGGCGTCACGGCACGCCCGCGCCACACGGACAGCGATTTCGCCACGGTTGGCGATGAGCACCTTACGCACGACGGCTCCTCATACCTGTCTCACCACATATTCGAACAGGACTCGTGCAACGAGATGTGTCCCCGGGCTCACAGTCCCGGACCCACGGCTCCCGGCTCCCGGGCTCACAGTCCCCGGCTCACGGCCCCGGGTTCACGGCCCCCGGGTTCACAGCTCCGGGTTCACAGCTCCGGGTTCACGGCCCCCGGGTTCACGGCTCCGGGTTCACAGTCCCCGGTTCACAGCTCCGGGTTCACAGTGCCCGGGCTCATCATTCCCCGGTTCACAGGAGGGACAGTCCCGTCCGTGTCCCGTGCCGGTGGGCCTGGAGCGGCAGATGCGCCTCCACCTGGGTCCCGTGTCCCTGCGAACTGCTGACGGTCAGCCGGCCACCGGCATCCTCCATCCGCTCCGCCATGGAACGGAACCCCTGGTGGCAGTGGCCCGGCCGCAGGACCCGGTCGACGTCGAAACCGCGCCCGTCGTCCTCGACGCTCGCGTACGCCCACCAGCGTGTGGAGCGCACCGAGACCTTCACCCGGCGGGCCCTGGAGTGCGCGAAGCTGTTGCGCAGCGCCTCCCGGACCGTGAGGTACAGGTCCCGGCGCCGTACGTCGGGCAGCAGGCCCTCGTCGCCCGTCACCTTCACGGTGACCTGGACGCCGTCGGGGGCGGACCCGGCCAGGAACTCGCGCAGGGCCACGTCGAGCGGCGGGACGACCGACCGCTCCCGCACCCCGCCGACCAGGTCCCGCAGCCGCGTGTCGGTGCTCCGCAGCGCGTCCCTGGCCGCCGTGATCCGGCCGGCGGTGACCGGGTCCAGCGGCCCTTCGCACTCCTCCAGGGCCTCCCGGGCCGCGGTGACGCCGTCGGCGACGTCGTCGTGCAGCTCGCGGGAGATCCTGCGCTGTTCCTGCCAGCAGCACTCGGACTGTTCGGCGGGCCCGCCGCTCTCGCCCGCCCGCCGGGCCGCCTCGCCCAGGATCCGCACAGACCCCTCGTCGAGACGGCCCGTCTCCATCATCTGCAGCATGGCGCACTCCATGAGCAGGACCGCGGCGGCGGCATTGTGGTGGGGCGCCAGACTCACCGGCGGGACGGGAAGCTCCCCGGCGGCCCCGGCCCCGGCCCCGGTGGCGGGCCCGGCGCCGAAAGCGGCGGTCAGCACGGCCCGGGCCCGGTCGTTCAGGGCCTGGCGCACCGAACTGTCCCAGCGCACCGCCTTGTTCAGGGTGGCGGGGAGGGCCGACTCGAAGCGGCGCAGCACCGCGTCCAGGCACTCGGGTCCCGGCCCCTGGGCCGGGCGCACCGGTTTCCTCGGCGCGAACTGCCGGGCGATCCGGGGCTCGGAGGGTCCGGCGGACGCCTGCTGCGCCACCCGGACGAGCCCTTGCTGGAGGGCCTCGGCGAAACCGGGGCCGATGACGGGTTCCCAGCCGCCGGCCGCGGCCTGGGCGGTCATCGGACGGGAGCGTCCGCGCGATGGAACGCGCCGCCGAAGAAGAGCAGCCCGTCCGCACCGTCGCCACGGCTCGAACCGACCACGTCACCGATGAACACGGTGTGGTCGCCTATGTCGTGGGCGGCGGACAGCTCGCACTCCAGCCAGGCCAGCGCCCCCTTCAGGAGCGGTGCGCCCGTGCGCGGGCCGGGGGCCCAGTCCACGCCGGTGAACTGGTTGGGCCCCAGGGGGCGCTTCTTGTCGGCGAAGAAGCGGGCCAGACCCTCCTGGCCCGCCTCCATGATCGACACGCCGAAGTGCCCGGCGGAGGTGATCGCCTTGTACATGACCGCGCTGTGCGCGACACAGCACAGGACGGACGGGGGGTCGAGGGAGACCGACGTGAAGGCGTTCGCCGTCATGCCGTGGATGGCGTCACCGCCGACGGACAGCACGGTCACACCGGTCGCGAACAGGGACATGACCTCGCGCAGGGTGGCGGGATGAGCCGCGGGCCCCCGGGAAACGGCGACGTCAGTGGATACGGAATTCATGCCGCGCCTTTCATGTAATCCATGGGGGACAAATGTACGAGGGGAATCCGGCGGGCCGGGAACCGTCCGGTAACTGTCCGCTCAGCCGTGTGCGGGGGAGTGCCCGATTACCGCTCTGTGAGCGGCCGTTCACGAGGCGATGAGTACTGCGTGGCTAGGATCTGGGCGTTTCGGTCAAGGCACTGTCCATAAGGGGTGACATGAATTCCGTCTCTGCTGACCCGCAGCTCGCTGAACCGTATCTGCTCGGCTGGCTGGCCTCGCTCGGCCTCGACATCGATTACGTACGGGCCGAGGGAAATACTCTCTATTACCTCGGAGCGAGCGGCGAGGAGATTCCCGTCGCCGATTTCGCGGGCGGGTACGGTTCCCTCATCCTGGGGCACAACCATCCGGAGATCACGGCGTGCGCGCAGCAGCTCCTGGCGTCCCAGACGCCGGTGCACGCGCAGTTCTCCCGCCACCCCTACGCGAACGACGTCGCCGTCGCGCTCAACCGCATCCTCCAGCGCGAGCTGGGCACGGAGGAGAACTACTCCGCCATCTTCGCCAACACCGGCGCGGAGGCGGTGGAGGCGGCCGTCAAGCACGCCGAGCTCGACCGGGGGATCCGGCTCGCCGAGCTGCGCACGCGGCTCGGCGAGAACCTGGCGGCCGCCCGCGCGGCGGTTGACGCCGGAGCCGTGGTCGCGGCGGAGGCGTACCGCCTGGTCGGCGCCGAAGCCGGGGACGGGGCGGCCGGGTTCGAGGCGCTGGCCGAGGCCGTCGTGCGGCACAACGCCGCCCAGACCGGCCGGCCGCCCGTGTTCCTGACCCTGGAGGGCGGCTTCCACGGCAAGCTGGTCGGCAGCGTCCAGCTCACCCACAACGAGGGCTACCGGACCCCCTTCGCCGCGCTGGCGACAGCCGCCCGGTTCATCCCCTCGGAGAGCCCGCAGGCACTCAAGGCCGTCCTGGAGAGCGAGCGGGCGACCGTGTTCGACCTGGTCGTCGAGGACGGCACGGTGACGGTGGCCGAGCGCAACTCCCCGGTGTTCTGCGCCTTCGTTCTGGAGCCCATCCAGGGCGAGGGCGGTATCCGGGTCCTGTCCGAGGAATTCGCCCAGGAGATCCAGCGGGCCTGCGCCGAGGTCGACTGCCCCGTCATCGTGGACGAGGTGCAGAGCGGAATGGGCCGCAGCGGTGACTTCCTGGCCAGTACGGCGCTCGGCCTGCGCGGCGACTACTACGCGCTCGCCAAGAGCCTGGGCGGCGGAATAGCGAAGACGTCCGTCATGCTCACCCGCCAGTCCCGCTACCGTTCCGAGTTCGAGCTGGTGCACAGCTCGACCTTCGCGAAGGACGCCTTCTCCTGCTTCATCTCCAAGAAGGTCCTGGAGATCCTGGAGGCCGATGACGGCGCCGCGTACCGGGCGGTGCGCGAGCGCGGCGCGAAGCTGCTCGGGATGCTGCGGGCGGTGCGCGCCGACTTCCCCGACGTGGTCAAGGACGTACGGGGCCGGGGCCTGATGCTCGGCCTGGAGTTCCACGACCAGTCGGGCTCCGGCTCCGAGGCCATCCGGGAGGCCGCCCCGCTGCTCGGCTACACGGTCGCCGGATACCTGATGCGCGAGCACCGCATCCGTACCTTCCCGACCGCCAGCGCCGTCAACACGCTCCGGTTCGAGCCCTCGCTGCACCTGACCGACGCCGAGATCGGCCAGCTGGAGCGGGCCCTGCGGGACACCGCCCAGCTCTTCCGCACCCATGACGGGGCCGGTCTCACCGGCACGGCCACGGACGCCTGACGCGGCACGGTCCCCGGCCGCCCGGTACGTCACGTACCGGGCGGCCGGGGACCGGCACGTCAGTCGATGCCCCGGACGATGTGCGGCTCACCGTACTCGTCGTCCGCCCCGGCGAGCTGGAGCGGCGGGTAGCGCAGGATGTGCGCCAGCCCCTTGGGGAAGGCGTGGCTGATGAGGTCGGTGTCGTACGGGTCGTCGCGCATCATGTCCTCCGGTCGTCGAATGGAACGGCCCCGCCGCCCGCCGGCCCGGACCGGTCGGACGTCAGGGACCGGCCGGCCGTCGTGTGCCGGCCGGCCGTCGTGGTCATGGGTCGGCCGTCCGTCATGGGCCGGCCGTCCGTCAGGAGCGGGGCGGCGGTCAGGAGCGGGGCGGGCGCCGGGCCGGACCGCTGCGGGCCGGACGGACAGCGCCGCCCGGGCCCTCGTCACGGGCCGTACGGGCCGCAGGCCTATCGCGGTCACCACCAGCCCGCCCCCGGTACGCCACCGCCCGTCGAAGGCGCTGATCCGCACACCGTCCACCACCGGCCCGGGCACCAGGAGCTCGGCGCGGAAGGTGCCCGCCAGCGGATCGGGTGTGATCACGGCCTCGTCGAAGTCGAGAGGCCGCCCGGTCAGCGGGAACCAGGTCTTGTAGACGCTCTCCTTGGCACTGAACAGCAGCCGGTCCCACGCCACGGCCGGCCACCGCGCGGCGAACTCACGCAGCCAGACCCGTTCCTGGGGCAGCGAGACCAGAGCGAGCGTCCCCGGCGACGGCAGCGGCGCGTTCGGCTCGGCGTCACAGCCGATCGCCAGCAGATCCGTGCCCAGGGCCACCGCCGCCGCACGATAACCCTGACAGTGCGTCATGCTGCCCACCACACCCCGCGGCCACCGGGGCGCCCCGCCCGCGCCGGGCAGCAGCGGCCCCGCCACCAGCCCCAGACCGCCCAGGGCCCGCCGGGCACAGACCCGCACCGAGGCGAACTCCCTGCGGCGCCCCCCGACCGCTCCCGCCACCACGCGTTCCTCCTCGGGGAACAGGCCGTGGGGCCCGGGCGGATCGTGGAACAGCTCGGCGGTGACGGCCGGCGCGGGCAGCAGCGAAGCGATCACGGCCGCCCCCTAGAAGGGACCGGCACCGAGAAACCGGGCAGCGGCCGCGGGGCGTGGCCGGGATCCGCCCGCCTGCGCCACTCACGCGGATACCCCAGGGACACCTCGTAGTGCGGCACCCCCTGGCTCCGGATCAGCCGGGGAATGTGCAGATGCCCGTAGACGACCGCCGCGGCCCGGTACCGCACGGGCCAGTCGGCGGTCTCCCGCGTGCCGCACCACAGGGCGAAGTCGGGGAACCGCAGCACCTCCGTGGGCTCGCGCACCAGCGGGAAGTGGCTGACCAGGACGGTCGGCAGACCGCCGGGGAGCGCGTCCAGACGCTCGGCGGTCCGCCGCAGACGAGCCCGGCACCAGTCCCCGACGCTCGGATACGGGTCGGGGTGCAGCAGGATCTCGTCGGTCGCCACGACCCCCGCGTCCTCCGCCCGCCGCAGCGCCTCCTCGGCGCTGCGCACCCCGGGCCGCCGGAAGCTGTAGTCGTACAGGAGGAACAGCGGCACGACCACCGCGGGACCGCCCGTGCCGTGCCACACCGGATAGGGGTCCTCGGGAGTGATCACGCCCAGGCTCCGGCAGAGCCGGACCAGCGCCTCGTAGCGGGCCGTCCCGCGCGCCTGGACCGGATCGTCCTGGGGGGTCCACAGCTCGTGGTTGCCCGGCACCCACACGACCCTGCGGAACCGGGCGGCCAGTGTCCTCAGCGCCCATTCGACATCGGCCATGTACTCCCCGACGTCCCCCGCGACCAGCAGCCAGTCCTCGTCCGAGGAAGGCCGCAGCGCCTCGACGACCGCACGGTTCTCCTCGTAGCGCACATGGAGGTCACTGACGGCCAGCAGACTCCCCGAGGAGGCACGGCCGCCGGAAGACCAACCTTCAGAAGGCGGCGCGGACACGCCCGATCACGCCGTGGAGCCCGCGACGAGCAGGCTCGTCGTGATGATGTCGCGGACCTCGTCGGTACGGTCGTCCAGATAGAAATGACCGCCGGGCAGGATCCGCAGGTCGAAGTCGCCGGTCGTGTGGTCGTGCCAGGCCGCCGCCTCCTCGACCGCCACCACCGGGTCCGCGTCACCGATCAGCACGGTCACGGGCGCAGCCAGCGGGGAGCCGCCGTTCCAGTGGTACGCGCCGAGCGCGCCGTAGTCCGCCCGCAGCGCCGGCATCACCATGGCGAGCAGCTCGGGATCGTCCAGGACCAGGTGCCCCGTCCCGCCCAGACCGCGCACCGCCGTCAGGATCTCCCGGTCACCGCCGAGCCGGTCGTGCACACTGGGCAGCGGCGAGGGCGCCCCCCGCCCGGACAGGAACACCCGGCACGGACCCGGCCGCCCGGCGTCCACGAGCCGCCGGGCCGTCTCATACGCCAGCACCGCCCCCATGCTGTGCCCGAACAGGGCGTAAGTGCCCCCGGTCAGCGGGACCATGGCCTCCGCGAGCGCGTCGGCGTGCGCGGCGATACTGCCGTACGGCTCCTCCCGCCGCCGGTCCTGGCGGCCCGGGTACTGGACGGCCAGCACATCGAGGTGCCCGCCCAGCGCCCGCGACAGCGGGAGGAACGCACTGGCCGCGCCCCCCGCGTGCGGGAAACACACCAACCGCACCGCGTCCTCACGGGGCGCTCCGAAGCGTCTGAACCACGTGCTGTCCACTACGTCCCTTTCTGCGGGCCGGTACCCGGTGGCACCAGTCGGGGGAGCAAGAACTGCCAGAACTGGGCGAGCCGCTGCTCCGAGAGCCAGGTGGGGTCCTTGCGGCCCAGGGCCTCGAAACCGACGGTCGACGCGGCGACGACCGTGACGACGTCCTCCGGCTCCGTCCCGGCCGCCAGCGCGCCGGTCTTCGCCGCGTACCGCAGGGTGTCGCCGATCCAGTCCCGCCACTGGCCGTGCAGGTCCACCAGGCTCGACCACGACGGCTCGCAGCCCAGAGTGAACCCGGCACGCAGGATGACGTCGCTGTTCAGCCCGTCGAAGAGCTGATGGGAGGTCTCCACGAGGTTCTGGATCAGGTCGACGTCACCCTGCGCCCCGAACTCCCCCGACCCGTCCGGCGCCGGGCCCGTGATCCGCCACAGCCGCTGCTCGGCCGCCTTCTCGATGGCCTCCGCGAGCGCGCCCTTGTTGGCGAAGTGGAAGTGAAGAGCACCACTGCTCACCCCGGCCCGGTGCGAGATGGAGGAGAGGGAGGCCGACACGAAACCGTCCGTGTCGAAGATCTCCGCCGCGGACCGGAGCACTGTCGCTCGCGTACGGACAGCGCGTTCCTGTTTTGCCATGTGCACTCCGTGGATGCCTGGGGGCGCTGCTGGCGACCCCTCAAAAACGTCCAGCGTAATGAACCGCAGCGGCGGTTTCCTGTCGGCCCTGGTCGAAGTCGTCTTGAAAGGACTGCCGTTCGGACGGTCCGTCCTGACGGAGCCTGGCCTGCCCGGGCGGGGGGAAGGGATCGGGCAGGCCAGGAGAGGGGGGGGAACCTACTCCGGGAGCAGGGTGCCGGCCACCGGACGGTCGATGGACATGAGCCAGCGGCCGTCCTCGCCCAGGCGCAGCACGTCGGTGCAGTTGCCCTCGATACGCACCGGCTCACCGTCGGGACCCGTGCTGTCGACGCTGAACCGCACGCCGATCAGAGCCACGTCACCGGCGACGTACGCGTGCGTGATCTCCGCCTTGAGGAACGGCTTCGGCGCGAGGAACTCCTTGAAGAACTCCAGACGCTCCTTCCCGGTGAGCGGGGAGCCGGAGAAGTTCGATATCGCGTCCTCACGGTAGAGGAGGTCGAACAGGGCTCCGTCACCGGAGTTGAACAGCTGGATGAAGATCTCGTTCTGAGTATCCGCGTCCGCCGTCAGGTCGGGATTGTCGACATCGAAGTCGACCGTGATACCGGGAATGCTGCTCATGGTCTGCGACACCACTTTCTTGGGTCAAGGGGACGCCTCCGTGCCCGGCACGGAGGCCGCGGATTACTTCTGCTCGCCGTACGGCTCGTCGATGGCGTAACGCCAGTTGCCGTCCACGCCCTTGCGCAGCACGTCGACACCGACACCCGTCAGCAGCTCCGGGCTGCCCGAGTCGTCCACGGTGGCGATGGACCAGTCCACGATCAGGAGCGCGGTGTCTCCGGTCACGAACGTCTGGCGCGGCTTGGCGCTCATCTTCGGCGAGCGGGCCAGGAACTCCTTGACGGCGTCCTTGCGGGCCTGGCCCGTCAGGGGCTTGCCCGGCTCCCAGACCGCGACGGCCTCGTCGGTGTACATCTCGTTCACGGCATCGGCGTCGCCCGCGTTGAAGGCCGCCTCGTACAGCGCGGTGTGCTGAGCGACATCATTCGTCAGATTACTCATGGTGAGACCGTTCCTGCTTTCTTCCGGCATGACACCCGGGAATTCGAGGAGTTTCACGCAGATCTGTCCAGAACGTAACCGGCCGCCCTCACCGGCCACCCACCGACAAGTAACGGACCGGCCACCCCCCGCCCGAACACGGCGGTTACCCGTGCATGACCAGGGGTTGAGAAAAAACAGGGCCGCCGATCTTAAGGTCGACAATGCGGGGTTCCATATCCGGGATACTCAGGCCGCTCCGATATCAGTCAGGAAAGGGCAGTCGAGCGCCATGACGACTAATCGCATTTCTGTGGAGAACCGTGCGCCGCGAGGCGACGAGGGGGCCATCGCCGTCATCGGCATGTCCTGCCGGCTTCCCATGGCGCCCGGTCCGGCCGACTTCTGGCGGATGCTGCGCGGCGGCACCGACGCCATCACCGACGCACCACCCGGACGCTGGGACACCACGGAGCCACAGGGCGGCGCGGGCATCCGCCGCGGCGGATTCCTCGACAGCATCGGCGACTTCGACGCCGGGTTCTTCGCGATCTCGCCCCGCGAGGCCGCCGCCATGGACCCCCAGCAGCGCCTCGTCCTCGAACTGGCCTGGGAGGCCCTGGAGGACTCCGGGACCGTACCCGCCCGGCTGCGCGACTCCCGCACCGCCGTCTTCGTCGGCACTCTGCGTGACGACTACACGAGCCTCGCCGGCCAGTACGGCGAACAGGCCATCACCCAGCACTCCATGACCGGCCTCAACCGGGGCGTCATCGCCAACCGCGTCTCCTACTACCTGGGTCTGCGCGGACCGAGCCTCACCGTCGACGCCGCCCAGTCCTCCTCCCTCGTCGCCGTACACCTCGCCTGTGAATCGCTGCGCTCGGGGGAGTCGGCCACCGCGATCGCCGCCGGCATCAACCTGAACATCCTCGCCGAGAGCGCCGTGACCGAGGAGCGCTTCGGCGGCCTGTCGCCCGACGGCACCGCCTACACCTTCGACGCCCGCGCCAACGGCTTCGTACGCGGCGAGGGCGGCGGAGCCGTCGTCCTCAAACCCCTGGCGCGGGCACAGGCGGACGGCGACCGGATCTACGGCGTCATCCGCGGCAGCGCGGTCAACAACGACGGCGCCACCCCCGGACTGACCGTGCCCAGCCGCGACGCACAGCGCCAGGTGCTCCGCGAGGCCTACGAAAAGGCCGGAATCAGTCCCTCCGATGTTCAGTACGTCGAGCTGCACGGCACCGGCACCCCCGTCGGCGACCCCATCGAAGCCGCCGCCCTCGGCGACGTCTTCAGCGCCCACCGCGCCCCGGGCGACCCCCTGGTCGTCGGCTCGGCCAAGACCAACGTCGGGCACCTGGAGGGCGCCGCCGGCATGGTCGGCCTGCTCAAGGCCCTGCTGAGCCTGACGCACCGCGAGATCCCCGCGAGCCTCAACTTCCGGACCCCGAACCCGGCCATCGACCTCGACGGCCTCGGCCTGCGCGTACCGCGCGACCTCACCGCCTGGCCGCACCCCGACCGCACCCTGGTCGCGGGCGTGTCCTCCTTCGGCATGGGCGGCACGAACTGCCACGTCGTCCTCACCGAGGCCCCGGCCGCCGAACCCACCCCCACGGACTGCGAACGCACCCCCGCGGCGGGCCCGCAGAAGACCCCCGGGGCCTCCGGGCAGACCCCCGACGGCGCCGCCGCCGCCCCCGCCGACGGGGACACCCCGGCCGCCGCCCCCGCCGCCCCCGCCGTCCTGCCCTGGGTGCTCTCGGGCCGCGACGCCGACGCGCTGCGCGCCCAGGCGGAGAAGCTGCGTGCCTTCGCCGCCGGGAGCGAGGCGGGCACCGCCGACCTCGGCTGGTCCCTGCTGACCACCCGCACCACGTTCGACACCCGCGCCGTCGTCCTCGCGGACAGTGCGGAAACGTTCCTCGCGGGCCTCGACTCCCTCATCGAGGACGTCCCCGGCACCGGCGTCGTCACCGGAGCCGTCCAGGACGGCCGCACCGGCTTCCTGTTCACGGGCCAGGGCGCGCAGCGGGCCGGAATGGCGCAGCAACTCCATGACACCTTCCCCGTGTTCGCGGCTGCCTTCGACGAGATCACCGCTCTCTTCGACCCCGCCCTGGGCGGTTCTCTGCGTGAGGTGATCGCCTCGGGTGAGGGCCTGGACGAGACGGGGTGGACCCAGCCCGCGCTGTTCGCGGTCGAGGTCGCGCTGTTCCGTCTGGTGGAGTCCTGGGGCGTGCGCCCCGACTTCGTCGCGGGTCACTCCATCGGTGAGATCGCGGCGGCGCATGTGGCGGGGGTGTTCTCCCTGGAGGACGCGGTCCGTCTGGTGGTGGCCCGCGCCGGATTGATGCAGGCCCTGCCCCAGGGCGGTGCGATGGTCGCCGTCGAAGCGACCGAGGCCGAGGTGACCGCCCTCCTGGAGGGCCAGGTCGCGATCGCCGCCGTCAACGGCCCCCGGTCCGTCGTGGTCTCCGGCGAGGAGACCGCGACACTCGAAGTCGCCCGCAAGGTGGGGGAGTCGGGCGGCCGGACCCGCCGTCTGTCAGTCAGCCACGCCTTCCACTCGCCGCTGATGGATCCGATGCTGGCCGAGTTCAAGGCCGTCGCGGCGAGCGTCACCTACGAAGCCCCCCGTATCGCGGTGGTCTCGACCGTGACCGGCAGGCTCGCCACCGGCACGGACCTGCGCACAGCCGACTACTGGGCCGGTCAGGTCCGTGGCACCGTCCGCTTCGCCGACGCCGTGCAGACGATGGCCGCCGAGGGCGTGACCTCCTACCTGGAACTCGGCCCCGACGGTGTGCTCTCCGCGCTGGCCGAGGGCGCTGTTCCGGCGCTCCGCCGGGGCCGTGACGAGGCCCTGACGCTGCTGTCGGCGGTGGGCACCCTCTACACCCGGGGTGTCCCGGTCGACTGGCGCACCCTCTACGCCGGTACCGGCGCCCGCCAGGTCCCCCTGCCCACCTACGCCTTCCAGCGCCGCCGTCACTGGCTCGAACCCGGCTCCGCAGGCAGGACCCCCGCCCCCGCGGCCCCCGCCACGAGCACACCCGCCCAGACCCCCGCACCCCGGGGCGCCCTCGGCCACCGGCTCGCCGCCATGTCCCCGGCCGAACGCTCCCGCTCCGTCACCGACCTGACGGCCACCCACATCGCCGCCGTCCTCGGATACGACAAGGGCCGCCGCGCCGACGCCCGGCAGTCCTTCAAGGACCTCGGCTTCGACTCGCTGATGTCCGTCGAACTCCGCGACCTGCTCGCGACCGCCACCGGCCTGCGCCTGTCCGGCGGCCTCCTGTTCGACCACCCCACCCCCACCGCGCTCGCCGCGTACCTCCAGGCCGAGCTGACCGGCGCGGCCACCACCGACGAGCAGCACCCCACCGCGCCCCTCCAGGACGACGAACCGATCGCCATCGTCGCCATGGCCTGCCGCTACCCCGGCGGTGTGGCCTCGCCCGAGGACCTGTGGCGGCTGGTCGCCGAAGGCACCGACGCCATCTCCGGCTTCCCCGCCGACCGGGGCTGGGAGAGCGACCTGTACGACCAGGACCCCGAACGCTCCGGGAAGAGCTCCGTGCGCGAGGGCGGATTCCTCCACGACGCCGCCCTCTTCGACGCCGGGTTCTTCGGGATCTCGCCCCGCGAGGCCCTCGCCATGGACCCGCAGCAGCGCCTCCTCCTGGAGACCGCCTGGGAGGTCGTCGAACGCGCGGGCATCGCCCCCGACACCCTCAAGGGCAGCCGCACCGGCGTCTTCGTCGGCGCCACCGCACTCGACTACGGCCCCCGCCTGCACGAGGCCCCCAAGAGCGTCGAGGGCCACCTGCTGACCGGCTCCACCAGCAGCGTCATGTCGGGCCGCATCGCCTACCAGCTCGGACTCGTCGGCCCCGCCCTCACCGTCGACACCGCCTGCTCCTCCTCCCTCGTCGCCCTCCACATGGCCGTACGCTCCCTGCGCCAGGGAGAGACGACCCTCGCCATCGCGGGCGGCGCGACGGTCATGTCCGCCCCCGGCATGTTCGTGGAGTTCTCCCGGCAGCGCGGCCTCGCCGCGAACGGCCGCAGCAAGTCCTTCTCCGCCGACGCCGACGGCACCTCCTGGGCCGAGGGCGTGGGTCTCCTCCTCGTGGAGAGGCTCTCCGACGCCCGCCGCAACGGCCACCGGGTCCTGGCCGTCATCCGGGGCTCCGCCGTCAACCAGGACGGCGCCTCCAACGGCCTGACCGCCCCCAACGGCCCCTCCCAGGAACGCGTCATCCGCCAGGCCCTCGCCGACGCGGGCCTGAGCACCAACGACGTCGACGCCGTCGAGGCACACGGCACCGGCACCCGACTCGGCGACCCCATCGAAGCCGCCGCGATCCTCGCCACCTACGGCAGCGACCGCACCGACCGCGGCCCGGTGTACCTCGGCTCGCTCAAGTCGAACATCGGGCACGCCCAGGCCGCCGCCGGAGTCGGCGGCGTCATCAAGATGGTCCAGGCGATCCGCCACGGCGTGCTCCCCAGGACCCTGCACGTCACCGAGCCCACGGCGCACGTCGACTGGGCGGCCGGCGGCCTGGAACTGCTCACCGAGGCCCGCGACTGGCCGGACACCGACCGCGCCCGCAGGGCGGGCGTCTCCTCCTTCGGCATCAGCGGCACCAACGCCCACGTCATCGTCGAACAGGCACAGGACGAACCCGCCCCCCGCCCCGGAACCGGCACGCCGCACCCCGCCGCCTCCACCACCCCCACCCCCGCCGCCCCTGAGACGGGCACCGGCCAGGAGACCGCCCCCGCCCTGTGGGCCCTCTCCGCCCCCGACCGCACCGCCCTGGCCGCCCAGGCCGAAGCGCTCCGCACCCGCCTGGAAGACAGCCCCGACCTCAGCGCCCAGGACATCGCCGACATCGGGTTCTCCCTCGCCACCACCCGCGCCACCTGGCCCGAACGGGCCGTCGTCACCGGCACCGCAGCAGCCGAACTCCTCGCGGGCCTCGACGTGCTGCGCCGCGACACCGACGCCCCCCAGGTCGTCACCGGCTCCGCCGCCCGCGCGGGCCGCACCGCGTTCCTGTTCACCGGCCAGGGCGCCCAGTACCCGGGCATGGGCCGCGAACTGTACGACACCGAGCCCGTGTTCGCCGCCGCCCTCGACGAGGTGTGCGCCGCCCTCGACCCCCACCTCGACCTCGGCCGCCCCCTGCGCGAGGTGATGTTCCAGGACCCGGACGGCGACCACCACCACGGCGGGCCCCGCACACCGGCCGGCGAGCCGCCCGCCCCGTCACCCGGCCCCGCCGCGCTCCTGCACGAGACACGCGCCACCCAGCCCGCCCTGTTCGCCCTCGAAGTCGCCCTCCACCACACCCTGCGGGCACACGGCCTCACCCCCGACGCCGTCGCCGGGCACTCCATCGGCGAACTCGCCGCCGCCCACGTCGCGGGCGTCTTCTCGCTGGCCGACGCCGCCGCCCTGGTCGCCGCCCGCGGCCGCCTGATGCAGGCGGCCGCCCCCGGCGGCGCGATGCTCGCCGTCCAGGCCACCGAGGACGAGGTCACCGACACCCTCACCCCCTACGCCGGCCGGCTCACCGTCGCCGCCGTCAACGGCCCGGACGCCGTCGTCGTCTCCGGTGACGCCGACGCCGCCGACGCGCTCGCCGCCCACTGGCGCGAACGCGGCCGCAAGACCCGCCGCCTGACGGTCAGCCACGCCTTCCACTCACCGCACATGGACACCGTCCTCGACGCGTTCCGCACCGTCGCCGAAGGCCTGACCTACCACACCCCCCTCCTCCAGGTCGTCTCCACCCTCACCGGCCTGCCCGCCACCGGCGACGACCTCCTCACCCCCGACTACTGGGTACGGCAGATCCGCGAAGCCGTACGGTTCCACGACGCCACCCGCACCCTGGAGGACGAAGGCGTCACCGTCTTCGTCGAGGTCGGCCCCGACGCCGTCCTGACCGCCATGGCCGCCGGCTCCTTCCGCTCCGACACCTCCCAGGCCGTCGCCCTCCAGCGCTCCGGCCGCCCCCAGCACGCCACCCTCACCACCGCACTCGCCCGCGCCCACACCCTCGGCGCCCCCCTGGACCTGCCGTCGTTCTTCCCCGGCGCCACCAGAGTCGACCTGCCCACCTACGCCTTCCGCCGCGCCCACTACTGGCTCCGGCCCGAGGCCCGCACCGACGCCCGCGGCCTCGGACTCGACCCGGCGGGCCACCCCCTGCTCGCCACCAGCGTCGACCTCGCCGAAGCCGAGGGCCTGGTCCTCACCAGCAGGCTGTCGCTGAACGACCACCCCTGGCTCGCCGACCACCGCATCCACGGCACCGTCCTGGTCCCCGCCACCGCGTTCATCGAACTCGCCTCCGCGGCAGGCCGGACCGCGGACGCCGAACACCTCGTCGAACTCACCCTCGAAGCCCCCCTCGCCCTGCCCGAACAGCAGGCCGTCCGCGTCCAGGCCACGGTCTCCGCACCCGACGCCACCGGAGTCCGCACCTTCGCCGTCCACTCCCGCCCCGACACCGACGACGAACCCACCGCCTGGACCCGCCACGTCTCCGGCGCCCTCACCGGACCTCCCCCCACCCCCGACGGCCCCGCCTTCGACACCCTGCGCACCTGGCCGCCGCAGGACGCCGACCCGGTGCCACTGGACGGCACCTACCAGCGCCTCACCGACCTCGGCTACGAGTACGGCCCCGTCTTCCAGGGCCTGCGCGCCCTGTGGCGCGGCACGGACGCCACCACCTACGCCGAGGTCACCCTCCCCGCCGACCAGCACGAGGCCGCCGCCGGATACGGCATCCACCCCGCGCTCCTGGACGCCGTCCTGCACCCGGTCGTCCTCGACGCCGCCGAAGGCGCCGAGGAGGACACCATCCGGCTGCCGTTCGCCTGGAGCGGGATCACCACCCACGCCGTCGGCGCCACCACCCTGCGCGTCCGCGTCGAACACACCGGCCCCGACACCGTCGCCCTGCACCTCGCCGACACCACCGGCAACCCCGTCGCCACCGTCGACTCGCTGACGCTGCGGCCCGTCGCCAAGGACCGGCTCGCCCCCGCCACCACCACCGACGGCCTGTTCACCGTCGCCTGGACCCCCCTCACCCCGCCCGGCGGCCCCGCACCCCGCATCACCGAACTCCCCGACACCACCACCACCCTCCCCGACCTCCACGACCTCGAAGCCGACATCGTCCTCGTCCGCGTCACCCCCGACACCACCCCCACCCCCGCCACCGCCCACCAGACCACCGCCCGCGCCCTCGCCCTCACCCAGCGCTGGCTCACCGACGAACGCTTCGACTCCACCCGCCTGGCCTTCCTCACCACCCGCGCCGTCGCCACCACCCCCGGCGACCCCGTCGACGGACTGTCCGCCGCCCCCCTGTGGGGCCTGCTCCGCGCCGTCCAGAGCGAACACCCCGACCGGATCGTCCTCCTCGACACCGACGGCACCCCCCAGGCGGAAGAACACCTGCCCGCCGCCCTCGCCACCGGCGAACCCCAGCTCGCCCTGCGCGGCAACCGGCCCTACGCCCCCCGCCTCAGCCGCGACCGCACCCCCGCCCCCGCCGACACCCCCCGCCCCGACCCCGAGGGCACCGTCCTGCTCACCGGCGGCACCGGCGGCCTCGGCGCCCTCCTCGCCCGCCACCTCGTCACCACCCACCACATCCGCCACCTGCTGCTCACCAGCCGCCGCGGACCCGACACCCCCGGTGCCGACCTGCTCACCGCCGAACTCACCGCACTCGGCGCCCACGTCACCACCCTCGCCGCCGACGCCGCCGACCCCGACGACGTCACCGCCCTCCTCGCGGCCGTCGACCCCGCCCACCCGCTCACCGCGATCATCCACACCGCCGGCGTCCTCGACGACGCCACCGTCACCTCGCTCACCCCCGACCAGCTCACCAAGGTCCTGCGGCCCAAGGTCGACGCCGCCTGGCACCTCCACGAGCAGACCAGGCACCTCGGCCTCGCCGCCTTCGTCCTGTTCTCCTCCGTCTCCGGCATCACCGGCACCGCCGGCCAGTCCAACTACGCCGCCGCCAACACCTACCTCGACGCGCTCGCCGCCCACCGCCGGGCCCAGGGCCTCGCCGCCACCTCCCTGGCCTGGGGCCTGTGGGACTCCAGCCACGGCATGGGCGCCCAGCTCGGCGAAGCCGACCTGGCCCGCTGGACCCGCGCCGGCGTCACCCCCCTCGACCCCGCCACCGGCCTCGCCCTGTTCGACACCGCCCTCACCAGCGGCGACGCCCTCCTCGTACCGGCCCTGTTCGACCTGCCCCGGCTGCGCACCGCCTCGGCCGGGAACCCGCCCGCCCTGCTCCGCGGCCTCATCAGGCCCCGTACCACCACCCGCGCCGCCCAGAGCGCCACCACCACCGCGGCGGACGGCACCACCGCATGGGCCCGGGGCCTCACCGGCCTCACCGAGGAGGAGAGCAGGGCCGCCGCCGCCGAACTCGTCCGCGGCATCGTCGCCGCCGTCCTCGGCCACGCGAGCCCCGAAGGCATCGACCCCGAACGCGCCTTCAAGGACATCGGCTTCGACTCGCTCGCCGCCGTCGACCTGCGCAACCGCCTCAACACCGCCACCGGACTGCGGCTGCCCGCCACCGCCGTCTTCGACCACCCCTCACCCGCCGCCCTCGCCGCCCACCTCCACCAGCAGGCCGCGGGCAGCAAGCCCGCCGCGGCCACCCCGCCGGCCCGCCGCTCCGCCACACCCGCCGACGAGCCGATCGCCATCGTCGGCATGGCCTGCCGCTTTCCCGGCGGAGTCTCCTCCCCCGAGGACCTGTGGCGCCTCGTCGCCGAAGGCACCGACGCCATCAGCGAGTTCCCCGGAAACCGGGGCTGGGACCTGGACTCCCTCTACCACCCCGACCCGGAGAAGACCGGCACCTCCTACACCCGCCACGGCGGCTTCCTCCACGACGCCGACCGCTTCGACCCGGCGTTCTTCGGAATGTCACCGCGCGAGGCCACCGCCACCGACCCACAGCAGCGCCTCCTCCTGGAGACCGCCTGGGAGACCTTCGAGAACGCGGGCATCGACCCCGCCGTCCTGCGCGGCACCAGCACCGGCGTCTTCACCGGCGCCATGTACGACGACTACGCCTCACGGCTCGCCAAGAGCCCCGAGGAGTTCGAGGGCTTCCTGCTCGCCGGAAACCTCTCCAGCGTCGTCTCGGGCCGCCTGGCCTACACCTACGGCCTCGAAGGCCCGGCCGTCACCGTCGACACCGCCTGCTCCTCCTCCCTGGTCGCCCTCCACCTCGCCGCGAGCGCCCTGCGCCAGGGCGAATGCGACCTCGCCCTCGCGGGCGGCGTCACCGTGATGTCGGGCCCCAGCACCTTCGTCGAGTTCTCCCGGCAGCGCGGCCTCTCCGAGGACGGCCGCTGCCGCTCCTTCTCCGCCGACGCCTCCGGCACCGGCTGGGCCGAAGGCGTCGGCCTGCTCCTCGTCGAGAAACTCTCCGACGCCCGCCGCAACGGCCACCGGGTCCTCGCCGTCATGCGCGGCTCCGCCGTCAACCAGGACGGCGCCTCCAACGGCCTGACCGCCCCCAACGGCCCCGCACAGGAACGCGTCATCCGCCAGGCCCTCGCCGTCGCCGGACTCAACCCCGCCGACGTCGACGCCGTCGAGGCACACGGCACCGGCACCAGCCTCGGCGACCCCATCGAAGCCCAGGCCCTGCTCGCCACCTACGGACAGGACCGGCCCGAAGGCCGCCCCCTCTACCTCGGCTCCCTGAAGTCGAACATCGGCCACGCCCAGGCCGCCGCCGGAGTCGGCGGCGTCATCAAGATGATCCAGGCCATGCGCCACGGCGTCCTGCCCAAGACCCTGCACGCCGACAACCCCTCCCCCCACATCGACTGGGACACCGGCGCCGTCGAACTCCTCACCGAGGCGACCCCCTGGCCCGTCACCGGCCGCCCCGCCCGCGCCGCCGTCTCCTCCTTCGGCATCAGCGGCACCAACGCCCACGTCGTCCTGGAACTGCCCGCCGACCCCACCACCCCGGCCACACCCCCCACCCGGACCGGCGACCAGACGGACACCCCGCCCGGCCGGACACCCGACGCCGTCGTCCTGCCCTGGATCCTCACCGCCAAGGACGACGACGCCCTGCGCCGCCAGGCCGACCGCCTCCACCGCCACCTCACCGACCACCCCGCGACCACCGCCGCCGACGTCGGCCTCACCCTGGCCACCACCCGCGCCACCCTCGAACACCGCGCCGCCGTCCTGGGCACCGACCGCACCGCACTCCTGGACGCCCTCGCCGCCCTCGCCACCGGCGAACCGTCCCCGGCCGTCGTCCGGGCCACCCCCGGCCGCCGGGGCAAGACCGTGTTCCTCTTCACCGGACAGGGCAGCCAGCGCCTCGGCATGGGACGCGAACTCTACGAGACGTCCCCCGTCTACCGCCGCGCCCTCGACGAGGTGTGCCGACACCTCGACACCGAACTCTTCCGCCCCGTCAAGGACGTCATCTTCGCCCCCGAAGGCTCGGCCGACTCCGCCCTGATCGACCAGACCGCCTTCACCCAGGCCGCCCTCTTCGCCACCGAGGTCGCCCTCTTCCGGCTGGCCGAACACCACGGCATCACCCCCGACTACCTCCTCGGCCACTCCATCGGCGAGGTCACCGCCGCCCACCTCGCCGGAGTCCTCGAACTCAGCGACGCCTGCGCCCTGGTCGCCGAACGCGGCCGCCTCATGCAAGCGGCCCGCGAAGGCGGCGCGATGGCCGCCCTCCAGGCCTCCGAGGAAGAAGTACGCGCCACCCTCGCCGACCACGAAGGCGTCGCCATCGCCGGGATCAACGGCCCCCGGGCCACCGTCATCTCTGGCGACCAGAACCTCGTCGAAGAACTCAGCACCCTCTGGCGCACCCGGGGCCGCAAGACCAAACGCCTCCCCGTCAGCCACGCCTTCCACTCACCCCACATGGACGAAGTCCTCGACGAGTTCCGCTCCGTCGCCGAATGCCTCACCTACCACGAGCCCCGCATCCCCGTCGTCTCCAACGTCACCGGAGTCCTCGCCACCACCGAACAGCTCACCTCACCCGACTACTGGGCCAACCACATCCGCGAAGCGGTCCGCTTCCACGACGGCATCCGCCACCTCGAAGAACTCGGCGTCACCGACTACCTCGAAATGGGCCCCGACGGCGTCCTCACCGCCATGGCCCAGGACTGCCTCACCCGCGAAGCCGGCTACCTCGCCCCCCTCCTGCGCGCGGGCAGGCCCGAAACCGGCACCGTCGCCGCCGCCCTCACCGGCGCCGTCCTGCGCGGCGCCCGCCCCCACTGGCCGTCCTACTTCCCCGGCGCCCACCGCACCGACCTGCCCACCTACTCCTTCACCCACGACCGCTACTGGCTGGAAGGCGCCACCACCCCCGGCGACGCCGAAGGCTTCGGCCTCGCCACCGTCGGCCACCCCCTGCTCAGCGCGGCCGTACGGGTCGCCGACCGGGACGCCTACCTCCTCACCGGCCGCGTCTCCCGCCGCACCCACCCCTGGCTGGAGGGCCACGCCGTCGCCGGAACCGTCCTCCTGCCCGCCACCGCGCTGCTCGACCTCGCCTTCCGCGCCGCCGAACAGACCGACTGCGACACCGTCGACGAACTCACCCTCGCCGCACCCCTGATCCTGCCCGAGCGCGGCGCCGTCCAGCTCCAGCTCCTCGTCGGCGAACCCGACACCACCGGCGGCCGCACCCTCGCCGTCTACGCCCGCCCCGACCAGGACACCGACCCCGACCAGCCCTGGACCCTGCACGCCGAAGGACGCCTCACCCACGCCACCACCACCCCCCAAGGACTGCTCGCCTGGCCCCCCACCGGCGCCACCGAGATCGACCTCGACGGCGTCTACGACCGCCTCGCCGCCGCCGGATACGGCTACGAGAACGCCTTCCAGGGCCTCACCCGCCTGTGGAAGGCCGACGACGAACTCTTCGCCGAAACCGTCCTCGCAGAGGAACACCGCACCCAAGCACCCCGGTTCGCCCTCCACCCCGCCCTCCTCGACGCCGCCCTGCACCCCCTGCTCCCCGGCGTCACGGAGCCCGAAGGCACCTCCTGGCTGCCGTTCTCCTGGTCCGGAGTGAGCCTGTACGCCACCGGAGCGACCGTCCTGCGCACCCGGCTCTCCCTCGACCGGTCCGGCGACGACTCCCTGCGGGTCGCACTCACCGTCGCCGACGGCGCGGGCGCCGCCGTCGCCACCGCCACCTCGCTCCTGCTGCGCCCCCTCTCCCAGGAGGCCCTCCGCAGCGCCGGGACCACCGCCCGCGACGGACTGTTCGGCCTCGGCTGGACGGCGCTGCCCGCCACCGGCACGGCCCCGGCCCGCACCGAACGGACACTGCTCGCCGACGGCGCGGGACCCGGCGGACTACGGACCCTGGGCGCCGCACTCGACGCGGGCGCCGCGGCACCCGCCGTCCTGCTCCTGCGCGCGGACGGCCCGACGCCCGGCGACGCCACCCTGCCGGACCGGGCCCGCACCGCCGTCCGCCAGGTCCTCGACACCGTGCAGGGCTGGCTCGCCGACGACCGGCTCGCCGAGACCCGGCTCGTCGTCACCACCCGGGGCGCCGTCGCGGCGGGCCCCGAGGACGTCACCGACCTGACCCACGCCGGAGTCTGGGGCCTCCTCAGGTCCGCGCAGACCGAGAACCCGGGCCGGATCGTCCTCGTCGACCTCGACCCCGCCACCGCCGCGGACCCCGCCACAGCCGACAACAACACCACCACCGACCCCACGGCCGCGAACACCGCCGAGGACCGGCTCCTCGACCTCGCCATCGCCAGCGGCGAGCCCCAGACCGCCGTCCGGGGCGGCACCCTCACCGTCCCCCGGCTCACCCGCACCACCCCGGCCACCGAAGAAGACCGGGCCACCCCCCACTGGGACCGGGGCACCGTCCTGGTCACCGGCGCCACCGGCGCCCTCGGCACGGTCCTCGCCCGCCACCTCGTCACCACCCACGGCGCCCGCCGCCTCCTCCTCCTCAGCCGCCGCGGCCCCGACGCACCCGGCGCCGCCGAACTGCGCACCGAACTCGAAGCACTCGGCGCCCACGCCGACACCGTCGCCTGCGACGTCACCGACCGCGACTCCCTCGCCGCCGTCCTCGCCGCGATCCCCCACGAACACCCCCTCACCGCCGTCGTCCACACCGCCGGAGTCCTCGACGACGGCGTCGCCGCCCAGCTCACCCCCACCCAGCTCGACACGGTCCTGCGCCCCAAGATCGACGCCGCCTGGCACCTGCACGAACTCACCCGCGACCTCGGCCTCACCGCCTTCGTCCTCTACTCCTCCGTCGCGGGCCTCATCGGCACCGCCGGCCAGGCCAACTACGCCGCGGGCAACACCTTCCTCGACGCCCTCGCGGCCCACCGCCGCGCCCACGGCCTGCCCGCACTCTCCCTCGCCTGGGGCCTGTGGGCCCAGGCCAGCACCCTCTCCGGCAGCCTCGACGAGACCGACCTGCGCCGCCTGGCCCGCGTCGGCCTGCGGCCCCTCGACTCCCAGGAGGCCATGGACCTCTTCGACGCGGCCCCCGCCACCGGCGAGGCCGTCCTCGCCGTCACCCGCCTCGACACGACGGTCCTGCGCGGTGGCGGCGACGAACTCCCGCCCGTCCTGCGGGCCCTGGCCACACCGGCCAGACGCCGCACCACCACCGCGAGCGGCGCGGCCACCGACGAGGCACCCCTCGCCCAGCGGCTCGCCGCCCTCGGCCCCGTCGACCGCGAACGCGCCCTCACCGACCTCGTACGCGCCCAGGTCGCCGGAGTCCTCGGACACGGAGACCCCGGCCGCATCGAAGCCGACCGCGCCTTCCAGGAACTGGGCTTCGACTCCCTCACCGCCGTCGAACTCCGCAACCAGCTCGGCCGGGCGACCGGACTGCGCCTGCCGACGACCCTCGTCTTCGACCACCCCTCGCCGCAGGCCCTGGCCGCCCACCTCCTCGGCGAACTCGCCGTCGAGGAGCCCTCGCCCGCCGAACCGGTCCTCACCCCCCTCACCGGCCTGGAGACGGCGATCGCCGCCGCACCCGACCAGGAGACCCGCGACCTGATCACCGCCCGGCTCAAGGAACTCCTCAAGGCGGCCGAGACCGCCGACAGCCTCAGCCGCCCGCAGGAACCCCAGAACGAGCAGGACCTCGAAACGGCGAGCGACGAGGAACTCTTCGCCCTCCTCGACGAACTCGAATGACCACCGGGGCACGCGCCACCCACGGCGCATCCACGGTCACCGGACACACCACCACACGGGAGCTGAATTCACGTGGCTGACGAGGTACAACTCCGCGAATACCTCAAGAGGGCCATCGCCGACGCCCGAGACGCACGCAAGCGTCTGCGCGAGGTCGAGGACAAGGAACAAGAACCCATCGCCATCGTCTCCATGGCCTGCCGCTACCCGGGAGGCGTCGCCTCACCCGAGGACCTGTGGCAACTGGTCGCCGACGGCACCGACGCCGTCTCCTACTTCCCCACCGACCGGGGCTGGGACCTGGAGCGCCTCTACGACCCCGACCCGGAGAAGACCGGCACCTCCTACTCCCGCGAAGGCGGCTTCCTCTACGACGCCGACCTCTTCGACCCCGACCTGTTCGGCATGTCCCCCCGCGAAGCCCTCGCGGCCGACCCACAGCAGCGCCTCCTCCTGGAGACCGCCTGGGAGACCTTCGAACGCGCCGGCATCGACCCGGTCTCCCTCAAGGGAACCCGCACCGGCGTGTTCGCCGGCGTCATGTACAACGACTACGGATCACGCCACCACCTCCCACCGGAGGACTTCGA
The DNA here is from genome assembly GCF_044767145.1 of Streptomyces sp. NPDC101490. Taxonomy (NCBI): domain Bacteria; kingdom Bacillati; phylum Actinomycetota; class Actinomycetes; order Kitasatosporales; family Streptomycetaceae; genus Streptomyces; species Streptomyces sp. NPDC101490. The sequence continues at coordinate 12,619 of NZ_JBIWNI010000037.1, read as the reverse complement.
GGGCTACCTCTTCAGCGGCAGCGCGGGCTCCATAGCCTCCGGCCGCGTCGCCTACACCTACGGCCTCGAAGGCCCGGCCGTCACCATCGACACCGCCTGCTCCTCCTCCCTGGTCGCCCTCCACCTCGCAGCCAACGCCCTGCGCCGCGGCGAATGCGACCTCGCCCTCGCGGGCGGCGTCACCGTGATGTCGACACCCGTCGCCTTCATCGAGTTCTCCCGGCTGCGCGGACTCGCCGCCGACGGCCGCAGCAAATCGTTCTCCGCGGCGGCCGACGGCACCGGCTGGGCCGAAGGCGTCGGCCTGCTCCTCGTCGAGAAACTCTCCGACGCCCGCCGCAACGGCCACCAGGTCCTCGCCGTCATGCGCGGCTCCGCCGTCAACCAGGACGGCGCCTCCAACGGCCTGACCGCCCCCAACGGCCCCGCACAGGAACGCGTCATCCGCCAGGCCCTCGCGGGCGCCGGACTCAACCCCGCCGACATCGACGTCGTGGAAGCACACGGCACGGGCACCCGACTCGGCGACCCCATCGAGGCGCAGGCACTCCTCGCCACGTACGGACAGGACCGGCCCGAAGGCCGTCCGCTCTACCTCGGCTCCCTGAAGTCGAACATTGCCCACGCCCAGGCCGCGGCGGGAGTCGGCGGCGTCATCAAGATGATCCAGGCCATGGAGCACGGCGTGATGCCTCGCACCCTGCACAGCGATCAGCCGACCACCCACGTCGAATGGGACACGGGCGCCGTGTCCCTCCTCAAGGAGGCAAGACCCTGGCCCGAGACCGACACCCCGCGCCGCGCCGCCGTCTCCTCCTTCGGCTTCGGCGGCACGAACGCCCACGTCATCATCGAGGAAGCACCAGCAGCCGAGAACACCGAGGACACACCACCCCTCGCCGCAGCGCTCCCCGTCATGCCCTGGACCATCTCAGGCAAGACCGCCACCGCCCTCCGCGACCAGGCACGACGGCTGAACGCCCGCCTCACGGCGGACCTCGACGTCTCCCCCCTGGACATCGGCTACTCCCTGGCAGCCGGGCGCGCGGCCCTCGACCACCGCGCGGTGGTCACGGGCCGCGACCGCGGAGAACTGCTCGCCGGCATCCGCGCACTGGCCGAGGGCGGTTCCGCCCCCGGTCTGGTGAGCGGCGAACGGACCGCAGGCCGCACCGGTTTCCTGTTCACGGGCCAGGGCGCGCAGCGGGCCGGAATGGCGCAGCAACTCCATGACACCTTCCCCGTGTTCGCGGCTGCCTTCGACGAGATCACCGCTCTCTTCGACTCCGCCCTGGGTGGTTCTCTGCGTGAGGTGATCGCCTCGGGTGAGGGCCTGGACGAGACGGGGTGGACGCAGCCTGCGCTGTTCGCGGTCGAGGTGGCGCTGTTCCGTCTGGTGGAGTCCTGGGGTGTGCGCCCGGACTTTGTCGCGGGGCATTCGATCGGTGAGATCGCGGCGGCGCATGTGGCGGGGGTGTTCTCCCTGGAGGACGCGGTCCGTCTGGTGGTGGCCCGCGCCGGATTGATGCAGGCGCTGCCCCAGGGCGGTGCGATGGTCGCCGTCGAGGCGACCGAAGCGGAAGTCATCGCGCTCCTGGAGGGCGAGGTGGCGATCGCCGCCGTCAACGGCCCCCGCTCGGTCGTGGTCTCCGGCGAGGAGACCGCGACACTCGAAGTGGCCCGCAAGGTGGGGGAGTCGGGCGGCCGAACCCGTCGCTTGACGGTGAGTCACGCTTTCCATTCGCCGCTGATGGATCCGATGCTGGCCGAGTTCAAGACGGTCGCGGCGAGCGTCACGTACGAGGCACCGCGTATCGCGGTGGTTTCGACGGTGACGGGCAAGGTCGCCACCGGCACGGATCTGCGTACGGCCGACTACTGGGCGGGTCAGGTCCGTGGCACGGTCCGTTTCGCCGACGCCGTGGAGTCGATGGCGGCCGAGGGCGTGACCTCGTACCTGGAGGTGGGTCCCGACGGTGCGCTCTCCGCGCTGGCCGAGGGCGCTGTTCCGGCGCTGCGCCGGGGCCGTGACGAGGCCCTGACGCTGCTGTCGGCGGTGGGCACCCTCTACACCCGGGGTGTCCCGGTCGACTGGCGCACCCTCTACGCCGGGACCGGCGCCCGCCAGGTCCCCCTGCCCACCTACGCCTTCCAGCGCCGCCGCTACTGGCTCGAACCCCGCCCCGTCGCCGAGGCCCACGACACCGGTGCCCCCACCTCCGGCCACCCGGTCCTCGGCTCGCCCATCACCGTGGCGGGCTTCAACCAGATCCTGTTCACCAGCCGCCTCTCCCTGAAGAGCCACCCGTGGCTCGCCGACCACGTCGTCCTCGGCTCACCCGTCCTCCCGGCCTCCGCCCTGGTCGAACTCGCCATCCACGCGGGCGACCTGATCGGCCACCCGGCACTCGACGAGCTCAACCTCCAGGTGCCGCTGGTGCTCCCGGAGGAAGGCAACATCCAGCTCCAGGTCAGGGCCGGAACCCCGGACGACACCGGACGGCACTGCCTGTGCCTGTACTCCCGCCCCGACGACTTCGACGCCCCCTGGACCATGCACGCCGAAGGCTGGTACCTGACCGAGGAGCCCGAGGTCGCCGCCTCCCTCGCCTGGAACGACGACACCACGGGCCGGACCACGGAGATCCAGCTCCCCGACGGACTCCAGTCAGACGCCGGACGCTACGGACTGCACCCGGTCCTGCTCCAGGCCGCCCTGCCGACCCGCCCCGAGAACCCTGCCGCCGGGACGATCCCGGTCCCCGCCGACTGGTACGGGGTCCGGCTCCACGCCACCGGCGCCACCGCCGTCAGGGCCCGGGTCACCGAGATCGACGAGGACTCCTTCTCGCTCCAGCTCGCCGACGCGGCCGGTGACCTGGTCGTCTCGGTGGAGTCCATCGTCTTCCGCGACATACCCAACGAGCAGTTCAGGGCCGCCGTCGGCGGCGACAGCACGGGACGCGAATCGCTGTTCCACCTGGACTGGACGCCCACCGCGCTCCCACAGCCCGCCGAACCGCTCGCCTGGGCCGTCCTGGACACGGACGGCGCAGGAGGCGACACGGCCGAACCGAACGACGGCGGCACACACCGCTATCCGCACCCGGCGGCCGTGGCCGAAGCCCTCGCCTCCGGCACCCGTATCGACGCCGTCCTGCTGCCGTGGACCCCCGCCGGCCCCCCGGCAGACCAGACCACCGCCACACACACGGCCACCCGGAACGCCCTCACCCTGATACGCGAGTGGCTGGCCGACGAGCGCCTCGGGGCGACCCGGCTCGTGGTCGCCACCTCGGGCGCGGTCGCCACCTGCGACGGAGAGGACGTCACCGACCTGGCGGGCGCCGCCGTCTGGGGCCTGCTCCGCTCGGCCCAGTCGGAAGCCCCGGACCGCATCGTCCTGGTCGACACCCACCGCGACGCCACCGCCGACGCCGACGTGGGCACGGCCCCGGACGACGCCACCGGCACCGGCGCGCTCTCCGCCCTCCTCGCCTCCGGCGAACCCCAGGCCGCCCTCCGCGACGGGACCACACTCCTGCCCCGGCTGCGCCGCGTCCCCGCCACCGCCCCGCCCTCCGGCCGCACCCCCGTCTGGAAGCACGGCACGGTCCTCGTCACCGGCGGCACCGGCACCCTGGGCGCCGAGTTCGCCCGCCACCTCGTCGCCGAACACGGCGCCGCCCGGCTCCTGCTGCTCTCCCGCACCGGCGAACAGGCCGACGGCGTGGCGGGCCTCCTCGACGACCTGCGGGGCATCGGCGCCCACGTCACCGTCGCCGCCTGCGACGCCGCCGACCGCGACGCGCTCGCCGCCGTCCTCGCGGGCATCCCGCGGGAGCACCCGCTGACCGCGGTCGTCCACACCGCCGGCGTCCTCGACAACGCCCTGATCCCCACGCTCACCGACGACAGGCTCGCCGACGTGCTGCGGCCCAAGGCGGACGCGGCCTGGCACCTGCACGAACTGACCCGCCACCTGGACCTGGAGGCGTTCGTGACGTTCTCCTCCACCGTGGGCGTCCTCGGCGGACCCGGCCAGGCCAACTACGCCGCCGCCAACGCCTTCCTGGACGCCCTCGCCGCCCACCGGCACGCCCACGGACTGCCCGCGACCTCCCTCGCCTGGGGCCTGTGGCAGCTCGGCGGCATCAACGCCCACCTGACCGAGAGCGACCTCAACCGCTTCGCCCGCGACGGCTTCCGCCCGATCGCCCGCGTCGAGGGCCTCTCCCTGTTCGACCGGGCCACCGGCGACGGCCGGCCCGCGCTCGTCGCGACCCCCGTGGGAGTGTCCGCCGTACGGGCCCAGGCCCGCGTCCCCGCGCTCCTGAGCGAACTGGCGGCCCTGCCGGGCCGCCGCGTCGCCCGGTCGGAGTCCGCCGACCCGGCGTCCGACCCGGCGGCCGACCTCGCCGCGCGCCTGGGCGAACTGAGCGAGGTCGAACAGGAACAGCTCCTGCTGACCCTCGTCCGTACCGACGTCGCCGCGGTCCTGGGCCGTACCGACGCCGAATCCATCGCCCCGGAACGCGCCTTCCAGGACCTCGGCTTCGACTCCCTCACCGCCGTCGACCTGCGCAACCGGATCGGCACCGCCACCGGGGTCAAGCTCCCCGCCACCCTCGTGTTCGACCACCCCACCCCGGCGGCCCTCGTCACCCTCCTGCGGGACCGCCTCGCCCCGCAGGCCCCCGACGCCCGCCAGGCGCTCCTCGACGAACTCGACCAGATGGAAAGGAAGCTGACGGCCGTCTCGGGGGACGACCAGGACCGCTCGGCCGTCTCCGCCCGGCTGCGGGCCCTGCTGTCCCGCGTCGAAGGGACCGACGGCCCGCCCGCCGCACCCGGCACCGACGCGTCCGACGCGATCGAGTCGGCCTCCGTCGACGAGCTCCTCAGCTTCATCGACAACGAACTCGGCAGCTCCACCCCCTAGGCGCCGCTCCACCCCAGGAGCCGCTCCGCCCCCGTGGCGGACGGCCCCAGCGCCGGTCCGGCGGACCCCTTCCGCCGGACCGGCCCCCTGCCACTCAGCCTTCGCCCGAGGAGAGCACGAACGCGATGTCCAACCCGTCGAACGAAGAGAAACTGGTCGAGTACCTGAAGCGGGTCACGGTCGACCTGCAGAAGGCGAACCGCAGGATCGCCGCCCTGGAGGCGGCCGATTCCGAGCCGATCGCCGTCGTCGGCATGGCCTGCCGCTTCCCCGGCGGAGTGGCCTCGCCCGACGACCTGTGGCGGCTGGTCGCCGACGGCACCGACGCCATCACCGACTTCCCCACCGACCGGGGCTGGGACCTGGAGCGCCTCTACGACCCCGACCCGGGCCGCGCGGGCACCTCCTACACCCGAAGGGCCGGATTCCTCCACGACGCCGCCCTCTTCGACGCCGGGTTCTTCGGGATCTCACCCCGCGAGGCCCTCGCCATGGACCCGCAGCAGCGCCTGCTCCTGGAGACGTCCTGGGAGGCGTTCGAGCAGGCCGGGATCGACCCCGACACCCTGCGCGGCAGCCGTACGGGCGTCTTCGCGGGCATCATCGAGCAGAGCTACCTGGGTCTGGAAGGACCCGAGGAGTTCGAGGGCTACCTGCTGACCAGCAAGCTCAGCAGTGTCGCTTCCGGCCGGGTCGCCTACAGCCTCGGTCTCGAAGGCCCCGCCCTGTCCGTCGACACCGCCTGCTCCTCCTCGCTCGTCGCCCTCCACCTCGCGGTCCAGTCGCTGCGCTCCGGCGAGTCCGACCTCGCCCTCGCGGGCGGTGTGACGGTCACCGCGACCCCGGGCGGGTTCGTCGACTTCTCCCGGCAGAGCGGCCTCGCGCCCGACGGCCGCATCAAGTCCTTCTCCGCCGACGCCGACGGCACCTCCTGGTCGGAGGGCGTCGGGATGCTCCTCGTGGAGAAGCTGTCCGACGCCCGCCGCAACGGCCACCGGGTCCTGGCCGTCATCCGGGGCTCCGCCGTCAACCAGGACGGCGCCTCCAACGGCCTGACCGCCCCCAACGGCCCGTCCCAGGAACGTGTCATCCGCCAGGCCCTCGCCGACGCGGGCCTGAGCACCGCAGACGTCGACGCCGTCGAGGCACACGGCACCGGCACCCGACTCGGCGACCCCATCGAGGCGCAGGCCCTGCTCGCCACGTACGGACAGGGCCGCCCGGAGGGCCGTCCGCTCTACCTCGGCTCCCTGAAGTCGAACATCGGGCACACCGTCGCCGCCGCAGGTGTCGGCGGCGTCATCAAGATGATCCAGGCCATGGAGCACGGTGTCCTGCCCCGCACCCTGCACGTGGACAACCCCACGCCGATGGCGGACTGGGACTCCGGAGCAGTCGAACTGCTCACCGAGGCCCGCGACTGGCCGGACACCGAGCGCGCCCGCAGGGCCGCCGTCTCCGCCTTCGGCGTCAGCGGCACCAACGCGCACGTGATCATCGAGCAGCCGCCCGCGGAGGAGCCCGCCCCGGCCGGGGGGACCGGGCGGACGGAGCCGGCCGCGACGGCCGCCCTGCCCGTGATTCCCTGGCTGGTGTCGGCCAGGACCCCGGACGCCCTGCGGGAGCAGGCCCGCCGCTTCCTCGACCACGTCACGGCCGACACCACCCTCTCTCCCCTGGACGTCGGGTTCTCCCTGGCGGCGGGGCGCGCGGCCCTCGACCACCGTGCGGTGGTCACGGGCCGCGACCGTGAGGAACTGCTCGCAGGGCTGCGGGCACTGGCCGAGGGCGGTTCGGCTCCGGGTCTGGTGAGCGGTGAACGGGCCGGAGGCCGCACCGGTTTCCTGTTCACGGGCCAGGGTGCGCAGCGGGCCGGGATGGCGCAGGAGCTCCATGACACCTTCCCGGTGTTCGCGGCGGCTTTCGACGAGATCACCGCTCTCTTCGACCCCGCCCTGGGGGGTTCTCTGCGTGAGGTGATCGCCTCGGGCGAGGGCCTGGACGAGACGGGGTGGACCCAGCCCGCGCTGTTCGCGGTCGAGGTCGCTCTGTTCCGGCTGGTGGAGTCCTGGGGTGTGCGCCCGGACTTCGTCGCGGGGCACTCCATCGGCGAACTGGCCGCCGCGCATGTGGCGGGGGTGTTCTCGCTGGAGGACGCGGTCCGTCTGGTGGTGGCCCGCGCCGGTCTGATGCAGGCGCTGCCCCAGGGCGGTGCGATGGTCGCCGTCGAAGCGACCGAGGCCGAGGTGACCGCCCTCCTGGAGGGCGAGGTCGCGATTGCCGCCGTCAACGGCCCCCGGTCGGTCGTGGTCTCCGGCGAGGAGACCGCCACACTCGAAGTCGCCCGCAAGATAAGTGAATTGGGCGGCCGGACCCGCCGTCTGACAGTCAGCCACGCCTTCCACTCGCCGCTGATGGATCCGATGCTGGCCGAGTTCAAGGCGGTCGCGGCGAGCGTCACGTACGAAGCCCCCCGTATCGCGGTGGTCTCGACGGTCACGGGCAAGGTCGCCACCGGCACCGACCTGCGTACGGCCGACTACTGGGCCGGTCAGGTCCGTGGCACGGTCCGCTTCGCCGACGCCGTGCAGACGATGGTGGCCCAGGGCGTCACCGCCACCCTGGAACTCGGCCCCGACGGGACCCTCTCCGCCCTCGCGGCCGAACTGGTCCCCACCACCGCCGCCCTCGCCCGCCGCGACCGCCCCGAGACCCTCACCGCCGTCACCGCGCTCGGCCGTCTCCACCAGCACGGCGTCCCCGTCGACTGGAACGGCTTCTTCTCCGGCACCGGCGCCCGCAAGGTCCCCCTGCCCACCTACGCCTTCCAGCACCAGCGCTACTGGGTCGAGTCGGCGGCCACCGCCCCCGACGCCGCCGGGCTCGGCATGCGGGCGACCGGCCACCCCCTGCTCGGCGCCGCCGTCGCCCTCGCGGGCGCCGACCGGACCGTGTTCACCAGCACCTTCTCCCCCCGCACCCAGCCGTGGCTCGCGGACCACACCGTCGCCGGTGCCGTCGTGCTGCCACCCGCCGCGCTCGTGGAACTCGTCATCAGGGCCGGGGACGAGTCGGGTGCGACCACCCTCGACGAACTCGTCCTGGACGCCCCGTTCGTCCTCGCCGAAGGCGGCGGCCACCAGCTCCAGGTCACCGTGGGCGCCGCCGACACCACCGGCCGCCGCCCCGTCACCGTCCACGGCCGCCCCGACGACCCCGACGCCCCCTGGACCGCACACGCCCACGGCACACTGAGCACCACCGCCGAAGGCCCCGCGTTCACACCGGCCCCGTGGCCGCCCGCCGACGCCGAGGAGATCGCCCTCGAAGAGCTGTACGCCGGGCGCGCCGCCGGGGGCCTCGTGTACGGGCCCGCCTTCCAGCTGCTCACCGCCGCCTGGCGCCGGGGCGACGAAATCCTCGCCGAGGCCGTCCTGCCCGGCCCGGCGACCGGCACCGAGGGCTTCACCCTCCACCCGGCACTCCTCGACGCGGCGGTACGGCCCCTCCTGCCCGCCGCACCGGACGGGGCGCCGCTCGCCGGACACTGGCGCGGCGTACGGCTCCACGCGACCGGCGCCACCTCGCTGCGGGTGCGCATCACCCCCCGGGGCGCCGGCTCCGCGAGCGTCGAACTCGCCGACCCGGCGGGGCAGCCCGTCGCCCTCGTCACCGAGGCGACGGTCCGCGCCGTCGACGACGGCACGTTCGCGACGGCCGCCGCCCGGCACGACGACGCGCTGTTCCACCTGGGCTGGACACCGCTGGGCGTGGCGGCGGCGGGGGAGACCCGCCCGGCCACGCTCGGCGACGGCGGCGACTTCACGAGCCCCGCCGAGGCCGCCGAGGCCGTCGCCGTGGGCCGGACCCTTCCCCTGGTCGTCCTGAGCGCCCGGCCGGAACCGGCGGGCTCGCTGCCCGGCTCGGTCCACGCCACCACCGAGAAGGCCCTCACCCTGGTACGGGAGTGGCTGGCCGACGAGCGCCTCGAAGGGACCCGGCTCGCCGTGGTCACCACGGGGGCGGTCGCCACCCGGGAGGGGGAGGACGTCACCGACCTGGCGGGCGCCGCCGTCTGGGGCCTGCTCCGCTCGGCCCAGTCCGAGCACCCCGGCCGGATCGTCCTGGTCGACACCGACCCCGGTGCGCCCCCGGGGGCCGGTGACGGGCCCGTCGTGGCCCTCGCCGTCTCCGGCGAACCCCAGGCGGCCGTGCGGGCCGGACAGGTGTACGTCCCCCGGCTCGCCAGGGCCGCCGCCCCCGCCCCCGGCACCGTGCCCGCCTGGAACCCGGACGGCACGGTCCTGATCACCGGCGGCACCGGCAGCCTCGGCGCCCTCTTCGCCCGCCACCTGGTGACCGAGCACGGAGTGCGCCACCTCCTGCTCACCAGCCGCAGCGGCCCCGCCGCCGCCGGGGCCGAGGAGCTGACGGCCGAACTGACCGCCCTGGGCGCCCGGGTCACGCTCGCCGCCTGCGACACGGCCGACCACACCGCGCTCGCCCGGCTCCTGGGCACGATCCCCGCCGAGGAGCCCCTGACGGGAGTCGTGCACGCGGCGGGTGTCCTGGACGACGGCCTGCTGACCACGCTCACCCCCGAGCGGCTGCACGCGGTGCTGCGGCCCAAGGTCGACGCCGCCTGGAACCTGCACCGCCTCACCCAGGACGCGCCGGTCACCGCCTTCGTCCTCTTCTCGTCCATCGCGGCCGTCGTCGGCGGCCCCGGCCAGTCCAACTACGCCGCCGCCAACCAGTTCCTGGACGCCCTCGCCCAGCACCGGCACGCCCGCGGCCTGCCCGCCACCTCGGTCGCCTGGGGTCTGTGGGAGCAGTCCGGCGGCATGAGCGGCCACCTCAGCGAGACCGATCTCGGGCGCATCGCCCGCAGTGGTTTCCGGCCCGTGCCGCAGGGCCGGGGGCCCGCGCTGCTGGACCGGGCGATGGCCCTGGGGTCCGCTGCCGTCGTCGCGACGCCCCTGGACATCGCCGTCCTGCGCGAGCAGCCCGGCCGTATCCCGGCGGTCCTCACCGCTCTGGCGCCGCTGCCCGCCCGCCCGGCCGCCGCGGGGGAGGGCACGGCGGCGGGCGGCTCGCTCGCCGACCTGGTCGCCGGGCTCGAAGGGCCCGCGCGCGAACAGGCCGTCCTGGACGCGGTGCTCACCCTGACCGCGGCCGTGCTGGGCCATCCCGACACCTCCGCGGTCCAGGCCGGACAGCCGCTGACCAAGCTGGGCTTCGACTCGCTGACCTCCGTCGAGCTCCGCAACCGGCTCGGTGTCCTGGCCGGTTCCAAGCTGCCCGCGACGCTGGTCTTCGACCATCCCACCCCGGCCGCCCTGGCCGCCTTCGTCGCCGGACAGCTCGCGGGCGGGGCCGGTCCCTCCGCCGTCGCGCCGGCGGCCGTGGACTTCGCCGTGGAGGTGAGCCTCGCCGCCGACATCCGCCCGGCGGCCGGGGCCGTCCGCCCGGTGGGGGATCCGCAGGAGGTCCTGCTGACCGGTGCCACCGGCTTCCTCGGCGCGTTCCTGCTGCGCGACCTGATGCGGACGACGAAGGCGACGGTCCACTGCCTGGTCCGCGGCGCCGACCAGGAGGAGGCGAGGAAGCGGCTGCGGACCAACATGGAGTGGTACCGGCTGTGGGACGAGGTCGACGAGGACCGGCTCTCCCTCGTCCTCGGCGATCTGGCCGAGGAGCGGCTGGGTCTGACCGAGGAGCGCTTCGACGACCTGGCGCGGACGGTGGACGCCGTCTACCACAACGGCGCCCGGGTCCACTGGCTGCACCCCTACACCGCGCTGCGCGACGCCAACGTCCGCGGTACCGAGGAGGTGCTGCGGCTGGCGGCCCGGCACCGTACCGTGCCCGTTCACTACGTCTCCACCGTCGGTGTCTTCGACGGCGTGCGGGAGGAGGGCGTCCCGCTCAGGGTGACCGACCCGACGGGGCCCGCCGAGGCCCTGCCCAGCGGCTACCTCCAGAGCAAGTGGGTCGCCGAGCAGCTCATCGGCGCCGCCCGTGACCGGGGCCTGCCCGTCTCGGTCTACCGGGTGGACGTGATCTCCGGTGACACCCGCAACGGTGCCTGCCAGACCCGTGACTTCGTCTGGCTCAGCCTCAAGGGCATCCTCCAGTCGGCGTCGGTGCCGGTCGGCACGGACGGCCGGTTCCATCTGCTGCCGGTCGACTACGTCAGTGCCGCCATCACCACCCTCGCCCGGCAGGAGGACACCGCCGGCCGGACGTTCCACCTGTTCAACCAGAGCTCCCTCAGCCTCACCGAGTGCGTTCAGCACCTGCGGGCGCACGGCTACACCCTGGAGGAGCAGGACTGGCCGAGCTGGAACGAGAAGGTCGGCGCGAGCAGCGACAACGCGCTGCGGCCGCTGCTGCACGCCTTCGAGATGATGACCTCCGACACCGACGGCTTCTATCCGCCGATCGACACCTCCGAGACCCTCGCGTGCCTCGCGGGCACCGGGGTGGACTGCCCGCCCCTCACCGCCGAACTCTTCGCCCGGTACATCGAGTTCTTCGTCGAGGTGGGCCACTTCCCGCCCGCGCCGGGCCGCGTCCCGGCGGGCGTCTGACGGGAGGTCCGGGCCGGGGCCCGACGATGTGCCCCGGCCCGGACCCCTCTTCCCGCCCGTCCGGGAACCCCCCCTTCCGCTTGACGGGTTCATGACCTGACATACCTTCCCTTGACCTGACGGGAAGTGGACCGGACGCGGGGTGCCCGGTGGCAGCATCGGCGCCATGAGCGATACGGGTGTGTTACTGAAGGACAAGGTCATCCTTGTCACCGGGGCGAGCAGCGGGATCGGCGCGGCGGCGGCGTACGTCTTCGCCCGCGAAGGGGCGTCGGTGGTCCTCGCCGCGCGCCGGGAGGAGAGACTCACCGCCCTCGCGGCGGAACTGACCGCCAAGGGCTTCGAGGCGTCCGCGGTGGTGTGCGACGTGACGCGCGCCGAGGACGCGCGGCGCGCGGTCGCGCACGCGACGGAGCGTCACGGCCGGCTCGACGGCGCCTTCAACAACGCGGGCGTCGGCGGGGACCGCTCCCCCCTCCACGAGATGGAGGACGGGGTGTACGACACCATCGTCGACACCAACGTACGGGGGCTGTGGAACTGTCTGCGCGCCGAGATCGGGGCGATGCTCGCGAACGGCGACGGCGGCGCCATCGTCAACAACAGCAGTGTGGGCGGCCTGGTGGCGATCCCCACCGCGGCCCCCTACGTGGCGTCCAAGCACGCGGTGGTCGGCTTCACCCGCGCCGCGGCCGACGAGTACGCCCGCCAGGGCGTCCGGGTGAACGCGCTGGCGCCCGGTTCGACGCGCAGCGAGATCACGGCGGACTGGTACGCGCGCAATCCCGGCCTTGAGGACGCGGTCCACGCGGTCACCCCGCAGGGCCGCACCGCCGCGCCGGAGGAGGTGGCCGAGGCCGCGGCCTGGCTGCTCAGCGACCGGTCCTCGTACGTCACCGGCACCGTGATGCCGGTCGACGGAGGGTACGTCAACCGCTGAGGACGAGAGGGAAGGACGAGGGGGCGGGGGGGGGGGGGGGGGGGGGGGGCCCCCCCCCCCCCCCCCCCCCCCGGCGCCGGGGCGGGGGGGGGGCCGGGGGGGGGGGGCGGGGGGCCGGCCCGGGGGGGGGGGGGGGCCCCCCCC
>NZ_JBIWNI010000036.1:0-37076 GCF_044767145.1 Streptomyces sp. NPDC101490 | reverse complement strand
CCGACAGCACAACCCACTCTTCGTCCGAGAGCTCATGCCGCCGCACCATGCACCACATGATGCCCCATCAAGGAGTCTTTGAAGACACGCCCTAGCCCCCTGTCCGGCGGCCCGGATGTCCTCGGGCCGGTCCGCCGGACAGGTCCAGCCCCCGGCGCGGGGCCCCTCCCCCTCCCATGGCCGTGCCGCAGTCTCCCCGCTCACGGTCCAGGGCCCCGCGCCGGGCCCCCTTCCGATCCAGGCCCCATCGCAAGGAGCATGATGTCCGACCACACCGAGCCGACACCGATCGCCGTGGCGCCCGGCCCGGAGGGCATGACGGGCGACGGCCGCTCGGCGCCCCGGGTCTGCGACTACCTCCTCAACGGCGACGCCTGGTACCGGGCGGACGACCGCGAACTCGGCGAGAGGCTCCTCCTGGCCGCGCCGTGGCTGCTGGACAGCATGAGGATCAACGCGGACTTCACGGGGCGCGCCACGCTCGTCCTTGCCTCCCTCGGCATCACGCAGATCGTCAACCTCGGCTGTGGCTACCCGCCCCGGATCGCCAAACGGCGCCAGTACCGCCCGGCGCCCGTGTTCGACGTGCTCCGCACCGTTCACGCGGCCGGGCGTGTCGTCTACGCCGACGCCGACCCCTACGTCGCCGCCCACGCGAACATGAGCCTGGCGGAGGACCTGGCGACACGCGCGATCGGCGCCGACGCCCGGGACATCCCCGGCCTGCTCGACCAGGTCGCCGAGTTCCTCGACCTCACCCAGCCGGTCGGTGTCGTGCTGAACGACGTTCTGCCCTGGGTCGACGACGCCGACGCCGATGGAGTTCTGCGGTCCCTGCACGACCTGCTGCCGCCCGGCAGCGCCGTTTCCATCACTCACGCCACTCCTGAACAGGATCCCGCGCGCTCACGCGCCCTCGTCGAGACGTGGGCCGCCGCCGGGATCGGCTACCACCCCCGCAGCAGGGAGGCCCTGACCGCCCTGCTGGAGCCGTGGGCGCTACTGGCCCCGGGCATCGCCCCGACAGGGCAGTGGGGACACGACCGATCACCCCGGCTCCCCGTCCGCCTGGCCAGCGGGGCCACATACGACTGGACGCAGTCCCACGCCTACGCCGCGATCACCGCGCCGAAGACCTCCGGGCCAGTCCCCCGCCTGGAGGACATCCTGGCCGCAGAGCCGGAGTCGGGGCCGGATGCCGGGCACGTCCTGATCGGCGCCCGGCTGCGCGTGTTCCGGGAGGACCAGGACCTCACCCCGGAGCAGATCGCTCTGTCCGGGTACACCACGCCTCTCGCCGTGCTCGCCGGGGAGACCGGCGCCGTCCGCTACCTGGAGGGCTCGACACCCTCCGGCCCCGGAAAGCTCGGCCGGTGGAAGGCCCCGGTCTCCCTGACGGAACTCCTGACCTACCTGGGCGAGCACTGGACCCCCGCGGACTGCGTGGTCGACTCGCTGCCCGGGAACCTCGGCCGGGCGCGGGCCGCCGTCACCGCCTCGGCCCGCGTCCGTGCCTTCGCGATCGACTACATCCCCGACCCCTTCCAGACCCCGAAGTACGCGACCCGGTTCGGCCTCGGCACCGCCCTAGTGGCCAACAACACCGACCTCCCGCTCGCCGAGACCCGGGCCACCCTCCAGAACGACCCCCGGACCTGGGACCTCACCCTGGACGAAGCCGTACTTCTACGGGCCACCGGCGACGACCAGATGATGGCCGACCAGATCGAGCACCTGCTCGCGCTGTCCCACTGCCCGCACGTCACCATCCGCGTGCTGCGGCTCGCCGCCTCCTCCGCCCTGCCGGTCACCCACCTCGTCGAGCACCACCTCGGCGCACCGCCAGGACGCCTTCCACTACACCACCGGCAACCGGGGCCGCGCCCGAGCCCTGATCCTCGACCACCACGCCGACCAGGCACTGTCGCCGGACGACACCAGGGGCTTCCTCACCGACATCCACCACGGCCTGACCACCGGCCGCACCCCTGCACGCCCATGAGCTACGGCTACGACGAATCCGAACGACCAGCGAACGGGGGCTGGTGGTTACGCGGCGGTACCGTCGGGGCGGATCGGCGCCGGGAGGGCGCGCAGGCGGGCGGTCAGGTCGGCGCCCGGTCCGATGGCGCTGGTTCCGAGTGCGTGTTCGAGGCGCGTGAGGCGGGTGCGGGCGGTGGCGCGAAGCCGCGAGGGCGGGATGAGGTCGAGGATGTCCAGCGCCCGCCCGGCTGCCTGGTCTGGGGCATCGCGGGCTTCGGCCAGGGCCAGGACGAGGGTTGCGGCCACCCATCCCGGGGTGTGCTCGGGGGCCGCCGTGATGGAGGTTCGGGCGACATCGGCGGCCCGGTCGTAGCGCTCCAGGGTCAGATGGGCCTCGGCGACGTGCAGGCGGTGCTCAGCGGCGTCGTATCCGAACCGCCCCGGCAGCTCGACGGCGGCCCTCATGATCTCGTCGCTCTCGCTGACGACGTCGTCGGCGCGTTCGGCGTGGCCGAGTGCGGCGAGGGTGGGCAGGAGAGCCCAGCCCAGGAGCTGGGCGCGGCGAAGGCCGGCGGGGGCGTGCTGGAGGCCGTACTCCGCGTGGTTCCGGGCGTGCTGCCAGTCGTGGCGGGCGGTGGCGACCATGGCCAGGGCGCCGCTGGACCAGGCGGTGAGGGCGGCTTCGCGGGTGGATTCGCCGATGGCTCCCGCCAGGGTGAGGTGGGCCCTGGCGCCGGAGCGGTCGTCGAGGTGGTAGGCGAGGTTTCCCAGGAGTGCGGAGAGCCATCCGACCTGCTGCCGCAGGCCGCGGGCGGTGACGGGGGCCGCTTCGGCGACGACCGTGGACAAGAGGTTGCGGGTCGCCCGGACTTCGTCGAGCAGGACGGCGGGCGGGTGCTTGCTGTAGTTGAGTGCGTAGTGCTCCACTGCTGCTTCGGCCAGGTCGACGAGCGCGGAGGAGCCCCCGGGGACGTCCAGGACGGCCCACTGTACGGATTCACGGATGGCGGGCAGCCCACTCGCGGTCGTCATCTTCACCTCTCGTACGGCGCTCGGTTCCTTGTGCTGCCGACCGTAGTGGAGTTGAGGCGGAGCCGCGCACGTCCTGCACCACAAGCAGCGTGTCTCCAGCCCGAGCTGGTCCGGCCTCGCCCCGTACGCCCGGGAGATCATGATCCTGTATTCGTCGCCAGGTACTGCCTGCCCGTGCTCGTACCGGCACAGCAGGGCCTGCGAGAGGTTCGGCGGGAGCAGACCGTCGACCCGGTAGACCGAGCCCACTTCGCGGATCGCCTACGCTCTCGACCACCCCAGAGCCAGACGCCATGCCTCCAGCGCGGTCAGTTCGGGCAGCTCGGCCCGCAGGACGCCGGCGGTCTGTTCGTGGCCGTTTCCCTCGCGCTGGCATCGGGCCCGAAGGCGGGTCGCCTCGCGCTGGATCTCCGTACGGCGTGCCCGCGTCACCGCCCCCACAGTCCGCCCCTCCGCCGTTCCCCCGAGCAGACCTGCCTCGTAGGGCACCGTCCCGACATTGACCGACACCGTCAATGTTCCTACAGAACAGCGTCAATGACGCACCGTCAGACCAACTGCCATCTTGGAAGCCGACTGGAGCGCTCCGGCCGGCCCGGGTCTCTGCACCCGCGCCCCGGCCTGCTCACGGCGCGCGGTCCTCCGCTCCGCGCACCGCGTCCACCGCATCTCGCCACGTCCGTACACCGCCACGGGCGGCCGACGCCGCCCTCCTGCCGACTTCAGGGACAGCCATGACTCTCAGTTCCGTATCCGTGCCCCCCGGCACCTTCACCATCGGCAAGACGTTCGGCTTCGAGGCCGGTCACCGGCTCGCCGGGCTGCCCGCCGGGCACAAGTGCTCCCGGCAGCACGGCCACAGCTACCAGATCGACGTCATCCTCACCGCCATGTCACTGACCGAGCCCGGCTTCGTGACGGACTTCGGGGCGCTCGCCCCGTTCAAGGAGTTCCTCGGCAACGAGCTGGACCACCGCAATCTGCACGAGGTCCTCCCCTTCGAGCCGACCTCGGAGCACCTGGCCCAGTACCTGGCCGGATGGATCGTCCAGAACCTGCAGCCGCAGCTGCCCGGACGCCTCCTCGCCGTCCAGGTCCGGGAGACCGGCCGCAGCTGGGCCCGTTTCGACGTGGGGGACAAGTGAACTCCGGGACGGCAGCCTCCGGAGCCGCAGCAGGAGAGCGCGATCGCAGGCTGATCGTCGCGGAGTGCTTCGGGGTGAAGGTGCCCACGTTCCAGGGCGAAGGGCCCAGCTACGGGCATCCGGCCCTGTTCATCCGGCTCTCCCGCTGCAACCTGACGTGCGCGAAGTGTGACACTCCATACACGTGGGACTGGTCCCGGTTCGATCCGCGTACGGAGTCGACGAAGCGGACGGCGTCGGAGCTGGTGGCGTGGGCGGTGCCCTCGCCGGTGGAGCTGGTGGTGATAACCGGCGGGGAACCGCTGCTCCAGCAGGAGCATCTGGTTCCGCTGACCCGCCAACTACTGCTCGCGGGCAAGCGGGTGGAGATCGAGACGAACGGGACCCTCTCACCCCTGCCCGGACTGGTGCGGGACGGAATCCGGTTCAACGTGTCACCGAAGATCGCCAGTTTCGGGATGGCCGAGGCGAGGAGCGTGGTGCCCTCCGTGCTCAGGGCATTCGCGGATTCGCGGCGGGCGGTGTTCAAGTTCGTCGCGACCACGGTGGCCGACCTTGACCGGATCGCCGAACTCGTCGAAGAGCACCGGCTGGCGCCGGTATGGGTGATGCCCGAGGGCACAACCGCGGAAGCGGTCACGGCGGCGACCCGGGTGCTCGCTGACGAGGTCGCGGCCCGGCACTGGTACCTCACCACCCGTCTGCACGTGCTCGCGTTCGCGGACGCGCGCGGCCGTTGACGTCCGTCCGGTCCACCCCGAATCCCCAGACCTGGAAGGAATCGCACATGACGACATCCGTGTCCCGCCCCGGGACCGGCCTGAACGGACCCGGCCTCCCGCAGATTCGCGACGGCGCTTCCATCGACACCGGGCGGGTCGAAGCGCTGGTGTCCCAGCTCCTCGTCGAACTGGGCGAGGACCCGGGCCGCGAAGGGCTGACTGGTACCCCCGAACGTGTCGCGGCCTGGTGGAGCACCTTCCTGTCCGCCGACTCCAGTCTCACGACCACCTGTTTCACCGAGTCCCAGCTGGGTGACCAGTTGGTCGTCGTGGGCGGGATGAGCGTGTGGTCTCTCTGCGAGCATCACCTCTTGCCCATGAACCTGCAGGTCACCGCCGGGTACGTGCCTGACGGCACGGTGGTGGGCCTCTCCAAGTTCGGGAGGATCGCACAGCTCTACGCCGCTCGGCTCCAGGTACAGGAGCGCTTCACCCGCCAGGTCGCCGAACACCTCGCCGACGCGATCGGCCACGACGACATCGCCGTGGCTGTCCGCGGCACGCACTTGTGCATGAGTATGCGGGGCGTGCGGATGGAAGCGGCCCGTACCACCACGATGCGCAGCGGCGGGCGTCTGGCCGCCGACCCTGTTCTCGCGCAGCAGTTCCTCGCCCTCGTCGCCCAGCAGGTGGCACCGTGACGAGCGTCCGCGGCCGGGGCATCGATTTCTCCGTCATCGCCCCGCCGGCCTACCTGAACGCCTTCGTCGCGCAGGAGCCCGCGCGGGTCCACCACGTCGGCGCCCAGCACATCCTGTCCGACGACGCCTACCGGGCCTTCTTCGCCCGCGAAGCCGAGCGCGGCGCCGAGATCGTCGTGGACAACGGGCTGTTCGACCTCGGCTACGCCCTTCCCGTGGAGCTTCTGGTCGAGGCGGCGCGGGCGGTGAGCGGGGAGCGGTCTTCCTGACCAGGAGTTTTAATCCGCACCCACCCTCCCCCGGAACCACTTCCACCGAAACAGACAGAACACCCCAGGGCGCGACCGGACGGCGGGCGGGCCCGGCGCCCGGGGTACGGCGGCGGACAGACAGCGGACAGCGCAGCCGCAGCGCTCCGGCGGCGGGGCGCCCCGCCGTCGGAGCGCCGGAACCACGTGCCTCTCATGCGAGACACCCAGACAGGACAAACCGGGACCCCCGGGGCGCGGCGTTCTCTGGGGGCGGGGCCGTCAGCGCTTGCGGAAGTCGACGCGCGCTTTCAGGTCGGCGAAATCCGAGTCGTCTTCGGCGTACGAGGTGAAGTAGATGCGGAAGTCGCCCTTCGGGATCTCTTTGGGCATCTGGAAGGTCCAGCTCTGCTTCCACTCGCCAGCGGGCGGCTTGGAGTCACCGGACAGCTTCGCGCCCCAGGTGGCAAGCAGGTCCGGGAGGAGACGCGACTCCCGGAGCAGGGTGACCAGGCCCAGCTTCACCTGGACCTGGACCTGGACCTGTGTGAGATCGACCTCTGCTTTCAACCTGCCGGTCAGGTCGATGCGCAGTTCCTTGCCCGGTTCCGGGAAGGCGGGGGTGAGGGTGATGTCCTTGATGTCGAGAAGGTAGGTGTCATCGCTGGCGTCTTCGATCAGATCAGTCGGCATTGACGCAACGTACCCGACTGATCACCCTTGGCGATCACGGTGAAGAGAAGGTGCGGCACGAGTCAACCGGTAACCACGCCCCGCCGGACGGCGAGGACCGCCAGGACGCGGAGGGCGGACGGGCCAGGGGCACTCCGCCCGCCGGGGCCGGAGCCCGAGCCAGGGCCGTAGGGCCCGTACGGCGACCTGACGCTCTCCGCAGAGAAGAACGCGCCCTTTCGGGGCCTGGAACGATGCCCGAAGCCGGGAGACACCCCGGTGGCACCTCGGGCGGAGCCGGGGGCGGGAAGTCTCGGGGCGCGGCGCCGGACGACGGCAGGCCCGGGGTGGTGTTGACGGCCGCGAGCGCGGCCAGGCAGTCAGCCGGGACCCGGGCTCATTCGCCCGCCGGCTCGGTGCCCTGGTCCCCCGGCTCCAGCACCGTGACGACGTGGCCTTCCCCGAACTCTGCGAGGACCTCTTCCACATTCCGCCCGCTCGTGTTGGCGAGGAGGAACCGGCTGCCACCGTTGTTGAAGTACGAACGCACCGTCAGAGCCAGCCCGCTCTCACTTTCACCGAAGATCTCGGTGAAGCCCAGCCAGTTCTCGACCGGCACCACCGTGCCGACGGCTGGGTCGAACTCGGCGATGAGCACGGGGACCGGCTCGGACACCCCGCTCGTTGCGAGGCTGAGGCGGGTGTTCTCGAAGATGTGGACACCCGGGTACTGCGGCATGCTGCCGTCCTTGGGTTGCAGGGTGCGGCCTCGGATGAACCGCAGACCACGTTAGTGATCAAGAACCGACCCTACGCACCTGCCCCACTCCAGGGCGGAGAACCCAGAAATCGCCCACGCGCGTCTCAGGACCGTTGAGCCGTTCCTCCGGCCGTCACCATGACGGCGAAAGGAACACCACGATCTGGCCCCGGTCCGCGAGAAAGCCCCAGCCAGCCCCAACAGGTTCAGACACGGGCCGTCAGAAGTCGGCGGGGAGGGCGCCGTTCAGCTCCTTGAGCCAGGGTGCGGGGTTGTCGCGGTCGAGACCGCGTGTATTGCGGGTGACGGCGGCGTCGTCGGTACGCGCCTCCAGGAGCCGCAGAGGGTCCTGGCCGGGGTGGGCGGTCTCGACGTGCCAGACAGCATCGGCCAGGGAGGCGGAGCCGAGGAGGAACGCCCCGGCTGCGCCGCACAAACACTGCACCCAGGCGATCGTCACGCCGGTCGTCTGCTGGAGGGTCTGCATGTCCTGCACAACGAGCCGGGACCGCCCGCCGCAACGACCGGGCGGGGTTATCGGGTGGCGGGGCCGGGGTCGGCGGGGCCGGTGCCGAGACGGCGCCGGACGGGCCGGGCCCGGGGCGCCCCGGACAGACCGGAGCCGGGCTCCGGGCCGGGGGCGGGGGTCCAGTCACCCGCCACCGCCCGCTCAGCGGCCGTCAGCGAGCGAGGATCCCGGACAGCCGAAGCCTGGCCCCGGGCGGGAGCGGGGGTGGTCGGCGCGGCCGGGACGGGTACGGCGGGGAAGGGTCCGGGGCCCAGGGCCCGGCGGGATGCGGTACTCACCACCCCAGTCTCCCCGGCCACCCTGGCGGGCCGTCAGCAGACCGGTGACGGAACGCCAGAGAGACCGGGCCCCCTTGGCGCGGGGGATGGTCAAGGGGGCCCGGCCACGGATCGTAGAGCCGTCAAGGGGGCGTCGACCGGCAGATCGCGGAACCGGTCACATACCGCCGGTCACATCCGGCCCGAGACGGGGGTGTACCGAGCGGTGGATCCGGGACGCCGAGCGGCACCAGGCCCGCCACTCCCGCGGCCGGTCTGCGGACGCTCCGACTCGTGCCCATGCCCACGAGGCAGCGGACCCGTGCGCCGTGTGACCATCCGCCCTGGTGGGAGGGTGTGGTCCGGGGTCGGGTTCCGGTTCGGGGCGCGAGATATCGTGGCTCCGGCGCGGCGGTTCAACCAGGATCCGGTGGGCCGGGAGGAGGCGGACATGACTGTTGTGACCCGTCTGGTGACCTACGTGGACCTGGACGGCAGCGCCGCGGACACCCTGTCGGTGTCGGCACGGCTCGAGGCGGTCCTGACGGACGGCCGCAGCCTGGTGCTGCTCGACGACCGAGGGTGGACTCAGCACGCCATGGGCTCGGCGGGCATCGCGCCACGGATGCCGGCCGAGGACTTCGAGGAGACCGCCCGGATGGTGGTCGGGCCGGACGAAACGGACGAGGACGAGACACACGGGCAGGCGGCAGCCGGCCACTGGGGTTGGCTCGCCGACAGACTCGGGCAGCAGGGTGTACGCGTCGAAGCGCGGGACATGGAGCGGCTCCCGCACGATGTCGTGCTCAGCGAACGCCTCCGCCGTGGATTCTCGCTCACTGAGCCTCTCCAGGGGTACCGCTCCCGGGTCAGGACGGCCGCGCTGAACGTACGGGAGAGGGACCCGGAGCCACGGGTGCGCGGCTCCGGACCCTAGCCGGTGGTCTCTTGAGGGACCCGCCGCGCCCGGAGGCCGGTCGCGTTCGAGCGGTGGGCGGCGGAGAACTGGCACGGGGACAACTTCGAGGCGGGGTTCGCGGAATGGCTGCGTGCGACGGGTCAGGCGCCTGCGGAGCCGGGGAGCCCGCCCGCCGGGCGGGCTCCCCGGCCCGGTCACATGCGAAAGCCAGGTGAGGGGTTAGGGGAGTTTTTGCAGGTCAGGGCCGTGTTACTGGGCCTCGTGTGACTGGTTGTGTGACGGAGCAGGGCAAGGTGCGCGCGGCAGGACCAGGTGTCCCTGTCGCACGCGGTGGAGGTGCTCCTGGAGGCGTACAGCGCGGGCCTGGTCGACATCGGGGCGCTGTCGGCGCAGCTCGATGAACTGGCGGAGGCGCGGCGCGAGACGCCGTCCTGCCCCTGGGCCTGGGCGTTCCCCGTTGGCCAAGGGTGCGGGGCCGGTCGGAGCCCTCAGCCGGGCGGGGTCGTGCCGTGCTGGGCTACGGGTGAACTTGCCACCAGCGGTCCCCCTCAGCACGAGCCACTTCGGCGTCGTACTGACTCGCGTCGAAGTGGAGTTCCGGTGGGGGGTGAGGCACAGGGGTGTGCGCCGCCCACGGAACCTCCCAGTTCGACCACTGCACGGTATCCCCGAACCGCTGCACGACCACGGTCAGGAAGCCGCAGCAGCCTCCGGTGCAGTCTGGTTCCCCCAGCTCCAGGCGCCGCGCTTCGCCGGTCGCCCGGAGAGGGCTGGTGCCGCTGGCTGGCAGCGCCTCAGCCGCGTACGGTCCGCGGCCGCCTTCGCCGACCGTCTCTTCGACCACGTCCTCGCCGTTGACCCAGAACCGCAACTGGGCCGCGAACCGGGGTCCCGGCGGCAACACCTTGATCTCCAAGCGATCGAACATCAGACCACCCTACGGGCGCACAGATGTCGATGTGCAATGCAGCCGACGCCTACCTCCGACCGGCCGACGGAGAATCCACGAGGCGCCTCCCGTTCTCGGGTTCTGGCTCAACTTCTGTGATGCCAGCTTCTCGATCGTGGCGTCGGCTCGCAGGACGCGGGAAACTCACAGGTCAGAAAGAGCGCCCTCATGCTGGCCTGGGCGGGTACGAGGTGTGCCCACAGAAGTTGAGGTAGTCGCCGTACGGTCGGCACGCGGGCTATGCGCAGCCGTAGCACCGGGCCGCACGGCCCTTCCAGCATCGGGGCCGGACTTCGATTCACTGGCGGGACGACCATGTGGTCAGGGGCGGGCGCCCTTGAGTTGCTGCTGTGTCAGCCTGACCGGCTGACCGCCAGGGGTGTAGAGGCGCTTGATGAAGATCTGGAACCCCAGGTCTCTCAGCTTCGCCTCGGCCTCGTTGGTGTTGTGGGGTTCCGCGGCGAGCGCGGCCCGTACGAGCGGAATCACTGGTATCAGGCGTCCGCCGATGTCGGCTACGACCCAGAAGTCGTTGGAGCCATGCGCGGTGTAGTCGGGCTCTGTACGGGATGCCTCGATGACCGATGTCCGGGTCAGCGGCAGGCTCCCGCCGCCCTTGATCTTGACCGTCGTCGTGCTGGTGGTGGTCATGAGGTGGCCTTCCTTTTCCACGGTATGTTGATCGTACGGACTGGATGGCACCAGGCATGAGGCTGCCCCCGCCGGTCGGCGGTCCGTTCGGGCTCTGGCGTCAAACGCGGTGCCACCGCACCAGCACGGGGGTGGTCTACCTCACCTGCTGGCTTCCCGTGTCCACGACCCGGCGCCACAATCGAGAAGCTGGCATCACAGAAGTTGAGCCAGAACCCGAGAGTGGACAGCGTTTGTCCACTGCTTTGGGAGGCAGACCGCCGCGGTCCAGGGCAGAAATGTTGATCTCGTCAGGGTGTCGTCCGGCGAGTCGGAGCCGGGCAGTGATGGGAATCGCCCGGTAGCCCCACAACGTTGAGGGTCGGTTCCGTGCCTCGGGCGATCTCGAAGGTGAAGGTCGCTCCGCTGGGCAGGGCCGTGAGAGCGCACTGGCCGCCGAAGGTGAAGGATACATCGGGCTGCCAGGGGCAGCCGGCCTGGTCGAGAGCTTGCGTGACGTCCTGACAGGTGACGCCGCCGGGAGAGTTCTGCATCGCTCCGGAGGTGGAGGACGGCAGTTCGATCACGTCACGCCAGGTCTGGATGCAGATGAGACCGATCCTGCGGCAGCGGCAGACGCTGAGTTCGAGGTCGCCGTATGCGAAGAGCCGGGGCCACTTCCGGCTCCGGCTCATCGTGCCGACATCCCAGGGCTCGCCGAAGGCTGCGGTCACCTCGTTCCAGTCGGCTCCGGTGACCACAGGGCCCCATCGGCCTGTCTTCGCAACTTCGGTCAGGATGTCGAGGATCGCCATGAATCGGATCATGGCAGCTGGTTCGAGCCTGTGACCAGCGAGTTCTTGCTCAGCTCCCAGTGGCCTGCTCGGTGCGGGCGCGGGTGGCAGCGAGCCGGTTGGCCTCGGTGCGGTTCTCGTCATTCGGTGAGCAGAGGGGGTGGTGTCTGCGGGTTCGGTGGTGAATCCGCGGGCGCGCAGGGCTCGTTTGACGGTGGTGGTGGTGGTGGTGGTGAGTTTGGTGCCGGTGGTCGTGGCGGTGGTGTGGGCGTGGGTGAGGACGTCGCGGACTGCGTCGGCTCCGTGGGTCTTGAGGACGGGCACGAGGGCGGTGGCGGTGGAGACCACGGGCGGAGTGTCTGCAATTGCAGACATCAGGGCGAGGACGGGGGCGCTTCGATCTCCCGCAGCAGTTCCCCGTCATCGTCATAGAGCTCAAGACTGAACCGCAGACCGAACCGGGTCAGCAGCGCAGCCAGCTCCTCGAACCGTTGAGGATCGACGACTCCGTTCAGGAGCGTGTCCCCTTCAGTCGGGTCGACCTCGATGCGGCACCAGCTGGTCTCGACCTCATACGACTCCCACGACGAGGGCGACGTCGTCCACGCCGACGTGGTCGGTGTCGGGGGTGACCGGGTCGAGGGCGGCGAGGAGGGAGCGGCGGCCGGGCGGGGGTGGCGCGGACGGCGGGCCAGTCGATGTGGGGGCGGACGGTGTCGAGGAGGGCGACGTCCTGGGCGTTGTAGAGGGGGATGGTGGTGGGGCCGCCCTGGGCGGCGGGGTAGCGGACCTGGGTGGTGTGGGTGGGGGTGAGGTAGCCGAGGCGGACCAGGTGGTCGAGGTCGGTGCGGCGGACGCCGAGGCGGTGGGCGGCCTGGTCGGGGCCGAGGGGGATGTGGCGGTCGGGGACGGCGGGCAGGTCCCGGCGGCGGGCGAGCTGGGCGACCTGGTCGGCGTGGACGATGGGGAAGTCGGGGTCGTCTCCGAGTTGGGCGAGGAGTCCGGCGCGGACGAGGCGTGCGACGGCGGAGACGGTCACCGCGGGTCGCCTGGGGGGTAGCGGGTCGCCCAGGGCGGCGGTGAGCTGTTCGGCGGCCTGGTGGGCGTTGCGGACGTGGAAGGCGGCGCGCAGGGCTTCGGGTTCGGTGGCTTCGACGGTGGTGCGGGTCCACTCCCAGCGGCCCGCGTCGGGGGGCGGGACGAGGCCGGTCCCGGCCGCCCACCGCCAGGCCGCCACCGGCAGGCCGAGGCGCCCGGCCGCGCCGTACTCGTCGTAGGTCTCTCGTCGGGGGCTCATGTGGTTCCTTCCGTAGCTGTCGTGTGGGGCGGGCGGGGCCTGGTCGTGTCTTTCGCCGGAAACATCCTTGAATGTTCCGTTGTGTGTCAAGTGGTCTTCCCCTGGAGTGAGTTGGGGTGGCTCGTTGCAAGTCGCCCCCGCGTAGGTGAGGGCTGAGATTCACCCGGACGGGTGAGCCGGCGGTCTGGCTCCGGGGTGCAGGGCGGGGGTGTTCGGTCTGCCGGGCGGGTGGTGGGACCGGTGCCGTCCGGGGTGGGTTCGGGTCAGCGGACGGCGAGGAGGAGGGCGACGGCGGCGACGGCCGCGGCGGCCCAGGTGCCGGTGACGGACAGGGGCTTGTCGAGCTGGGGGTGGCGGTGGACGAGGTAGCCGACGGCGCCGAGGACCAAGAGCAGGACGAGGGCCAGGAGCACGGCGACGAGGAGGGCGAGGAGGGACACGGGCGGGGGCCTTCCGGGCAGGCGGTGCGCCGGGAATGGGCGCGGGGACGGCGCGCGGGGGCGGCGTGCTGGACGTCGCGGGGGTGCCGGGTGTCGGCGTCGGTGCGCGGTGGTCCGGATGGTGCCGGGCGGCGGGGTTAGCCCCGCAAGTCCCGTACGGCGGAAGGCGGGAGGGGGTGAAACGGGGTGGGACGGGGGGCGGCCGGAGGCGGGGCTCGACGGCGGCGAGGGGTGGTGACCGGCGCCCGCTGGGGCGTTGGGTGCCGGTCACCGGAGCCCGGGGAGCGATAACCAGTCGGCAGCCCGGCCCGGGAGTCACAGTAGGGCCCGGCGGAGGGGGCTACGCGCCGAGCGGGAGCCGGGGCGCTTGGGTTGATGGTGGCGGGGAGGGGGGCAGTCGGCAGGTGGCGGTCCGGCTCCTCTTGTTGAAGTCGTCGTGTTCTCAGGTGGCGGTGGGCGGATGTGCGCCGAGGGTGCGGTCGACAGCGTGGTGGAGCGTGTCGACGAGCCGGGCCGCGGACTGCGCCTGGGCCAGCGGTTCGCCCTGGAAAGCGCCTGAGGGACCGTCGAGCCGGCGCCTCACCTGGCTGAGGGCTATCTCGGCCGCCACGTGATCTCTGACTGGCAGCTGCCGGTGCGGCAGCGTCTCTAGGGCTGTGTGCAGTTCGCGGGCCAGGCGGTCGAGGTAGCCAGAGAGCAGAAGGGCGGTCTGTTCGACGTCGGCGGGGGCGGGGGCGGTGTGCTGGTCCCAGTGCAGGACGGCGGTGGCGAGGGCGGTGTGGGCGTCGCGGTCGAGCGGGGCCTTGGTGTCCCAGGATCCGGTGGGGTCGTGGACAACGCTGCCGTGGATCATCGTTCGCCTCCCTGGAGGATCGTGTCGAGCATGGGGGCGACGGAGGCCAGGGAGACTCCGTGGGTGTGGAGATGGCGCTGCTCGGCCTGCCAGACCGACCATCTCCAGCCGAGGTGTGCGATCTCGGGGACGAGGAGAACGTTGATTTCGGGCCGTCGGACGAACTGTCGGACGGCGGTCCAGCCCGCACGGCTCTGGGGGTCGCTGGTCAGCAGGCAGTGGTCAATAACGGAGGCCTTCGCAGCGACCTCCCAGCCCTTCTCCGTAGCAATCTGGCGAGCGGCGGCGAGTATCTGCCGGGCGGCGACGGGGTCGGGCTCGCACACGTACAGGGCGACCCCGGTGCGCTCGCGGCGCACGAGGGCGGTGCCGGGCGGGGGTGGGGAGTTGTCTGGCACGGGGGCCTCCCGGGGGCGGTGTCGGCGTCTTCGTCCAGACAACCGCACCGGGGGCCGGGGCGTGCATATCGATGTCGCGCTTCTTTCTCGCGGGCCCCGTAGCGAGTTGACTCTTTCTTGACCTTCGGGAGGGGGCCGGTCACCTCTACCGTGAGGGGATGCACCGTGCCCGGAACGAGCCGTTCGTCTCCTGGATGTCCGCGAACGGCTGGACGTCTCCCGAACTCGCTGATGCCCTGAGCCGGACGATCCGTTCGTTCACGCAGCGCACAGCGCCGGGCGGGGGCGTGTCGGAGGTGACGGTCCGTAAGTGGCGCTCGGGAGAGACCACCTGGCCGCAGGCCCGGGCCCGGCGGGCTCTGGAGCAGGTCAGCGGCCTGTCGGCGGCTGATTTAGGGTTCGCCGCGCCGGACCGTCGCAAGGACCGCTCCCGGGAGGACCCGATGCTCCGCCGTACTCTCCTGACCGTAGCGGCGACCGCTGGTGCGTCGGCGCTGTCCGGGGCGCCGCCGTCCGTCGGCGGGAGCGATGTCCAGCGGCTCCGTCAGCAGCTCGACGCGGTGAACGCGCTCGACGACACGCGGGGCGGGCACGACCGGGTGGAGAAAGCCGCGCTGGCCGGCGCCCAGGAGGCGGTCGCGTTCCAGGAGCGGGCCGCGACGCAGCGGACCCGGCAGCGGCTCTTCGCGCTCGCCGCCGACTTCATGGGCACCGCCGCCTGGTCGTGCGTGGACGCCCACCTCCTGCCCCGGGCCCGTACCCACCTCGACCGTGCTCTCTACCTCGCCGGTCTCGCGCAGGACCCCGCCCTCGTCTTCCGGGTCTGGAACTCCGTCGCGATGCTCAACCACCAGCAGGGCACCTACGCCGAAGCACTCGCGGCGGGCCAGGCTGCGCGGGCTACCGCCGTCACCCGCCGCGATCCGCTGTACGCGAGCCTCGCGCACGCCCGGACCGCCATCGCCCACGCCTACCTCGGCCATGCCCTCAGCGCGCTGCGGGCCCTCGACCTCGGCGCCACCGCCCTCACCAAGGCCGGCACCGGTGTGCCCCGGCCGACGTGGATCGCGTTCTACGGGACCGCCGAGCTGCACGCACTGACCGCGATCGTCCATGACCGGCTCGGCGACCCGGCCGGAGCCGAGGCCGCGTCCCACCAGGCACTGGCCGCGCTCCCTGCGGCCTACCGCCGCAACCGGGCCATCGCCACGATCCGGCTCTCGCTCTCCCAACTCCACCAAGGCGACATCGAGCAGGCCACCGCCACCACCGCCCGCGTCTTCACCGAGATGCACGGCGCCCCGCTGTCCGGCCGCATGCGCTCGCTCCTGGGCACCTTCCACCGCGACCTCATCACCCGCGCACCCCACTCGCCCCTCCAGACGGAATGGGCCGACCGCTACCGATCCGAATGGAGCCGACGCCCATGACCCCCTCCCCCGCTTACACCCTGCGCCACTTCGGCCGCGACCAGGCCCCCGGAATCCGGCAGATACTCCTCGACGTCCACGCCGACGCCTATAGCGGCGAGACCGACGAGTTCCACGACGACACCCGCTTCACATGGTTCGTCGACCACTGGAGCGCCCTCGACGGCTTCGACTGCGTCATCGCGTACGACGGCGACGAACCGGCCGGGTACGCCTACGGAGCCCCGGCCGTCCACGGCCGGGAGTGGTGGCGCGAGTACCTTGCCGACGCTCCGGCGGCGGCCGACACCTTCTCCCTCTCGGAGCTGATGGTCGGCCCGAAGTGGCGGCAGACCGGCCTCTCGGCCCTGCTCCACGACGCACTCGTCGGCCAGCGCCCCGAACCGCTGGCGGTCCTCCTCGTTGACACCGAGCACCCCCGCGTCCAGGCCCTCTACGAGAGCTGGGACTACCGCAAGGTCGGCGAGCGCCAGCCGTTCGCGGACTCCCCGCTCTACGCGGTCATGGTCCGCGGGCTCCCCGGCCCGTGAGGCTCGTCCCCGGCACGCTCCCCCGCGTCGAAGCAGCTCCGACGAGACCTCCGTCAGTGCCTGCAACCTCACGGAGACCGCAGGCATCCCCGGATGCCCGCCTCCGCCTCGGCACCATCGAGACCCTCACCGAAGCCCTCGGCGCCATCCGCCCCGAAGTCCGGCACACCCTCGCCGCCGTCACCGCCGCGACCTCGACCGCCCGCCGACGCGTCGGCCTGCCCGTCGAACCCGAACCCGAACCCGAACCCGGCACCGCCCCGGGCCGCACGGCTCGCGGGCGGCAGGCGGGAAGATAGCGCCGCCGGCCGCGAAGAAGCGGGCGCGCTACGGGCCCGGGGCCAAGGGCGGGAGCTGATGGCGCTGACGAAGGCGGAGCTGTACGAGAAGGCAGCGGCGACGGGCATCCCAGGCCGTTCGTCCATGAACCGCGACGAGCTCGCGCAGGCCCTTTCCAGCCCGGCCGCAGGAAGTGACCGCCGGGATTCGGTCCCCCTCCCTCCCCGGCTCGGCCCGTTGAGGCCTGCTGGCCGAGCGGCAGCGGCATGCGCATGCTGCCCGCGAGGAAGTTGGCGGCGGTCTGGAAGCCGACGGTCAGGAAGGAGACGGCCACCACCGGCGCGCCCCACCGCTGGATCGCTCCCTCTACCCGTTGCGTGCGCCGCCTGCGGCGCCGCACCCCGAACCCGCACGCCCGGGATGCCCACCAAGCAAGGCCAGCCTAACCGAACGCCGATCCGGCCATGCGGGACGCGGCGCCCCCGCCCGGCCGCTCCCTGTGCACGACGCGCGCGGCCGTCGCCGCGTAAGGGTTGTTATGCACAACACCGTTACACCAGGCTTCCGGCATGCACAGGCACAGTAAGCAGTGGCCGGCCCTGGCCGAAGCGGGCTGCCGCGCCGGCGCCGCCCCGTTCGAAGGGGTTGCGGTGTGGTGGCGCTGACCGTCGGGGCGCTCGTCCCGGTCGTGCTGCTGATCGCGCTGGGCTACGGGCTCAAGCGCTCGCTGGTCAGGGCTGAGGGGTTCTGGTCGGAGGCCGAGCGCCTCGGCTACCGGGTCCTGCTGCCCTCCCTGTTCCTGCACGGTCTGGCGACCGCCGACATCGGCGAACTGCCGGTCGGGGCGCTGGCCGGTGCGCTGGTCGCCGCCACGCTGGCCGTGGCCGCGCTGATCATCGCCTGCAAGCCGCTGCTGCGGCTCCAGGACGACGCCTTCACCTCGGTGTTCCAGGGCGGCATCCGCTTCAACAACTACATCGGCGTGACGATCGCCTCCGGCCTGTACGGGACCGAGGGCGTCGCACTGGCCGCGGTCTGCAACGCGGTGGTCGTCCCGACCGTGAACGTGCTGTGCGTGCTGGTCTTCGCCCGGTACGGGAGCGCCCGGCCCAGCCTCCGGGGCGTCCTCGCGCAGCTCGCGGCCAACCCGCTCGTGCTCGCCTGCGCCGGCGGCATCCTCCTCCAGGCGCTCGGGCCGGGCCTGCCGCCGGGCATCGGCCCGGCGCTCCAGGCGCTGGGGGCCGCCTCGATGCCGCTGGGCCTGCTCTGCATCGGCGCCGCGCTGCGCTTCGGCGCGGCCCGGTCGTGGGCCGGGCCGGTGCTCGCCTCCTCGGCCGCGAAGTTCGCGCTCATGCCGGCGGCGACGTTCCTGGCGGCCCAGCCGTTCGGCCTGGGCTCCGACGCGCTGGTCGTCGCCGTGCTCTTCCAGACCCTGCCCACGGCTTCGTCCGCGTATCTGATGGCGCGTCAACTAAGCGGTGACGCACCGCTGATGGCGGGGATCACCGCGGCCCAGATCCTGCTGGGCCTGGCCGCCGTCCCGCTGGCCGTGGCGCTGCTCCCGGCGTAGGGCGGCCTCGTACGCCCGCTCACCGCGGGGCCGCTACCGCGCTCTCCCGCGGTGGCGGCGGACGGCGTCGGTGTTGGCGCAGCGGGCGCGGCAGTAGGCGCGGCGGCCGTTGCGGCTGGTGTCCGCGAAAACGGTCCCGCAGGAGTCGAGCGCGCACACGCCGAGGCGCCCGCCCTCCGCCTCCATGGTGAAGATGGCCAGCCCTCCGGCCGTCACCGCCTTCACCCGGCTGGGGAGGTCCTGTCCCTCGGGCGCGAAGTGCAGGTGCGGCCGCAGGCCGTCGTGGGTGGTCAGGTAGGCGCTGCCGGCGCCCTCCGCGAGCAGCGCGTTGACGCTCCGGCACCGGTCGGCCTGCGAAGCCGCCTCGAAGACCGGCCTCATCCGCCGCGTCCAGGCCCTGATCCGCTCCGCGGCGGGCCCGGATACGTGCGGACGACGGATCCCGTGGTCCCGCAGCGCCTCCTCCAGCGTCCCGGCCTGCCA
Source organism: Streptomyces sp. NPDC101490 (assembly GCF_044767145.1). Lineage (NCBI taxonomy): Bacteria > Bacillati > Actinomycetota > Actinomycetes > Kitasatosporales > Streptomycetaceae > Streptomyces > Streptomyces sp. NPDC101490. The sequence continues at coordinate 18,455 of NZ_JBIWNI010000036.1, read as the reverse complement.
CGCGCCGCCCTCCGCCCCGGAGTCCAGGTTCACCAGCGCCGCGGCCAGGCGGACCCCCACCATGTTGTCATGGTCAAACTGCATGGGGGCATTACAGCACGGCGCACCCGGCCGCACGGCCCGGCCAGGGACCGGACCTGTGCGCCCGGGTGCGGTCTGGTCGCGGGAGCGGCGGTCCGCACGTACAAAGAAGGAGGGGCGGACCGGCGGAGGAGTGGTGGTGCGGGATGCTGCGGATCGTGGTCGACCTCAACCGCTGCCAGGCGTACGCGCAGTGCGTGTTCCTGGCGCCGCGCGTCTTCGCGCTGCACGGTGAGGAAGCGCTGCTGTACACCCCGGCGGTACCGGCCGGCGAGGAGGAGCGGGTCGGCCGGGCGGTGGCCGCCTGCCCGGTTCAGGCCATCACCGTCGGTGGGGCGGCGGGTGCCGGTGCCGGCTGACCGGATCGTCGTGGTGGGGGCGTCGCTGGCCGGGCTGCGCGCGGCGGAGGCGCTGCGGGACGAGGGCTTCGGCGGCGCGCTGACGATCATCGGGGACGAGCCCGGGCCGCCGTACGACCGGCCGCCGCTGTCCAAGCAGGTGCTGCTGGGCCGGGTGCGGGCGTCGGATACGGGGCTGCCCGCGCACCGGCCGCTGGACGCGCGCTGGCTGCTGGGCGTCCCCGCGACCGGGCTCGACCCGGTCGGCAAGCGGGTGCTGCTCGCCGACGGCCGCGACGTACCGTTCGACCGGATCCTGATCGCCACCGGCACCCGGGCCCGGCCCTGGCCCCGGCCCGCCGAGGCCGCCCTCGAAGGGGTGCTGTCGCTGCGGACCTCCGGCGACGCGGACCGGCTGGCCGGGCTGCTGGCCGCGGGACCGCGCCGGGTCCTGGTGATCGGCGCGGGGTTCACCGGATCGGAGGTCGCCTCGGCCTGCCACGAACGCGGCCTCGCCGTGACGGTCGTCGAACGCGGCCCGGCCCCGCTGGTCGGCGCGCTCGGCGGCGCCCTGGGGGCGTTCGCCGCCTCGGTGCAGCGGGACCACGGGGTCGACCTCCGCTGCGGGGTGACCGTCACCGGGCTGTACGGGAGCGGGCCGGGCGGGGCCGGCGGCCGGTTCACCGGGGCCGGCCTGTCCGACGGCTCCCGCGTCGACGCGGATGTCGCCGTGGTCTGCCTGGGCGCGGTCCGCAACACGGAGTGGCTCGACGGGTCGGGGCTGGCCGCCGGGCCGCGCGGGGTGGCCTGCGACGCGGGCTGCCGGGCGTTCGACATGTACGGGATCGTCACCGACGACGTCTTCGTCGCGGGTGATGTGGCGCGGTTCCCGCATCCGCTGTTCGAGTACCAGCTGCTCTCCCTGGAGCACTGGGGCAACGCCGTCGCCCAGGCCCGGATCGCCGCGCACAACATGGTCAGCCCGCCGCCGGCCAGGCGCCCGCACCTGGCGGTGCCCGCCTTCTGGTCGAGCCAGTTCGGCCTGAACATCAAGTCCGTGGGGGTGCCGACCTTCTCCGACCGGATGGTGATCGCCCAGGGCTCGCCCGCGGAGGGGCGCCTGGTGGCCGTCTACGGCTACCGGGGCCGGGTGACCGCGGCGGTCAGCGTGAACCGGGCCAAGTGGCTGGAGCACTACGAGCGGCTGATCGAGACCGCGGCCCCGTTTCCCCCGGAGGGTGCCGCCGACCGGTCGCCGTCGCCCGGCCCCGTCCCGTCGGACGTGCCCGACCCGCGGCTGCTCTCGCACGGGCCGACCGTCTCCCTCACGGGCCACCTTCCCGACCTCCGGCTGCACTGGGTGCGGCAGGAGGAGTGACCCGCCGCCCGGCCACCGGCACGACCGGCCGTACGCCTCCCCGCGCCCGGGGCCCGTCTCCGGCCCCGCGCACCCGCACCCCGCGGTCCGCGCACCACGTCCCCCCAACCCTTCCGTCCAGTCTCGCGAGGAGCCCGATGCAGATGCCCGCCGACGAGCGTCCCGGAACCCTGCTGCGGCGGATCTCCGACTACGCCAGCCGCGCCGACCCCTACCCCCTCTACGCCGAACTGCGCGAACACAAGATCGCCCGGCAGGACGACGGCAGCTATCTGGTCGGCACTTACCACGAGATCGTCGCGCTGCTGCACGATCCGCGGATCAGCTCGGACCTCAGGCTCCGCACCGAACCGCCCGAGCGGGAACCCGGCGCCGACGACCTGCCGCCGTCCTTCATCGGCCTGGACGACCCCGAGCACGAGCGCCTGCGACGGGTCGCGAACCGCCCCTTCGGCCCGCCCCACACCCCGGGGATGATCGACGCGCTCCAGGACGACATCGCGGCCATCGCCCACGACCTGATCACCCCGCTCACCGGCCGGGACCGCATCGACCTGGTCGAGGACTTCGCCTTCCCGCTCCCGGTCACCGTCATCTGCCGCCTGCTCGGCGTACCCGACCGGGACATCCCCCAGATCCATGCCTGGACGACCGACATCATCGCCAGCCTCGACTTCGACCCCGGCGACCAGCCGGAACTGCGCCGCCGTACCGCCTTCACGGCCCGCGACGCGATGGCCGGCTACCTGGCGGACCTCGCAGCCCAGCGGCGCGGCCGTCCCACCGGCGACATGCTCTCCGCCTTCGTCAACGACCCCGGCGACGACCGGCCGTACACCGAGCCCGAACTGAAATCCACCGCGCTGCTCCTGCTCATCGCCGGGCACGAGACCACCGTCAACCTCATCACCAACGGCATGCTGACCCTGCTGCGCAACCCGGACGCCCTCGCCCTGCTCCGGGAGCGGCCCGACCTCATGCCGGCGGCGGTGGAGGAGGTCCTGCGCTACGAGCCGCCCGTCCACCTGCTCCCCCAGCGCACCCCCCTCACCGACATCGACGTCGCCGGAGTCACCGTCCCCCGGGGCGCGCCCCTGATCCTCGCCCTCGCCTCCGGCAACCGCGACCCGCTGCGCTTCACGGACCCGGACCGCTTCGACATCACCCGGGCCGACAACCAGCACCTCGGCTTCGGCAGCGGCGTGCACAACTGCTTCGGTGCCCCCCTGGCCCGGGTGGAGACCCGGATCGCCCTGACGCAGCTCCTCGCCCGCCTCGATGCCCCCCGCCTCGCCGAGCCGCCCCCCTACCGCCGCAGCCCCATCCTCCGGGGCCCCCGCCACCTGTTCCTCGTTCAGGAAGCGGGGGGTTGAAGGGGGGCCGGGGGGACTGACGGGTGCGGGGACGGACCGGTGCGGCTCGGTCCGTCCCCGGGTGCCGGGCTGTCAGCCGTTGCCGTTCCGGTTCTGGCCGCTGCCGGAGTTCATGTCCGAGTGCATGTCACCCGAGTCGGACGACACCGCGGCCTTGCCGGAGGTCGGGTCGACGTGGACGTCCGTGGTGCGGCCGCCGCTGTCCTGGATCTCGACGTCCCAGTAGCACTTCGTGCTGCTCCCGTTGTCGTCGTCCCAGCTCACCGAGCGGACCTGGCCCGTGTGGGCCTGCTGCGCCTTCTTCATGGCCTGCTGGGCGTCGACCTTGGCCGCGACCAGCGCAGCGTACTCGGCGGCGTCGTCGTCGTGGGACTCGGAGTTCTCGGTGGTGGCCTTGCCGGTGGCGGCGACCTCGATCTCCGCGTGGCCGCCCTTCTTGCCGATGACGTCGACGTGCCAGACCGAGCCGTCCCTGTCGAGGTACTCGATGGTTCCGGGGTAGTGCTTGAGGGCCGCGGTGGCGGCCTGGTCGGCGGAGACGTCGGCGCGGGCGACGAGGGCGGCGGCGGCCGCCGTGTGCTGCCCGGCGGCGGACCGGCACCTGGCACCGGATCATGACCCGGCTGCAGTCCTTGGCCGACGCGAAGGGTGCGATCACGTGGGACCTGAGCGTCGACTCCACGGTCTGTCGTGCTCATCAGCACGCGGCTGGAGCCCGCAAGCAGGGGGACCTGTAGAAGGAACCGTCGGGTGGTGTGTTCACCGAGCCCGATGATCACGGGCTGGGCCGCTCGCGCGGCGGGTTCATCACCAAGTTGCACCTGACCGTCGAGCAGGGCCAGAAGCCCATGGCGATCGTGATCACGGCCGGGCAGCGCGGGGACTCTCCGCAGTTTGAACCCATGCTCAACAAGGTCCGAGTGCCCCGCATCGGGCCGGGTCGGCCACGCGTCCGGCCCGATCGGGTGCGGGCGGACAAGGCGTATGCCTCCCGTAAGAACCGCGCCTACCTGCGCCGCCGCGGGATCCGCTGCACCATCCCGGACAAGGCTGACCAGGCCCACAACTTCGACCCGGTCGACTACCGTGAACGTCACGCGGTCGAGTGCGGGATCAACCGCCTCAAGAGGAACCGCGCCGTCGCTACGCGATACGACAAACTCGCGGTCCGCTACGAGGCGACTGTCCTCGTCGCGGCCATCAACGAGTGGCTGTGCCCCTTAGCCATCACACGGTGGGAACCACGTTCCACGTCTCCGGCAGATCGCTGCCGCAGAAGACACAGACGAAGTCGTCCTCGCGCACGATGTTGTGCCCCTGGCAGTCGGGACACCGCCGGAACACCACCTCGTGGGTGAAGCCGGAGGGCCGCCCAAGTTCTACGTCGTCCAGCGCATGAGCGACTGCCGGCCAGGAGGTCACGTCCGGGCAGTATCCGGTGGACTGGTTGCTGATCTCGCCCACGGTCCACCGGTCTGCCTCACGCATGAAGCTGATTTCGCCGGCACTGAGAACCATGTCCCCACCAGCGCAGGCCACGTGCTCGCTTCGCCGCGGCGCCAGCCGAAGCACACCATCCGTGCCGACCACGAAAGTGAACGGTTCAGTCAGCTCTGCTGCCGATCGCTCAGTGATCCAACCGTCGAAGTCAGCCGCCGAGCGGATCGGGCACCCGCCGCTGCCAGGCCGGACCGCAGCCTTCAGCTCAACCGGCCCGACGTATCGGTAACTCCGCCCCCGCACAGTCACATCAGCCAGCCTAAAGTACTTCCGACACACGCCCTAGGTGTAGCCGGGGCGAAGCCGGGTACAGCCGGCGCCGACTTCCCAGCTTCGCGGCTATTGGTCCAGACCTATTGACCCGGCTTCCCGTCCGCTCCTACGATCCGGACCGGCACAGCCCCACGTCCCCATCTCACCCAGAGCCGGGCGTCACGCCCCCCAAGGTCCTGTCATGGCCATGGCGTCCGGCGGGAAAGGGAGCACCGCATGTTCCGTCGAAGGTCACGAACCCCGCGCCCGCCGTCGGTCGGCAGCGACCCCCGGACGGTTTCCGGCCGCGCCCCCCACGGCTCGACCGCCCTGCGCCGTTCGCTCGCCGGTATGAGCGCCGTCGCCGTCATCGCCGCGGGCATGGCCGTGGCCGGCTCCGTCACCGCCGGGGCCTCCACCCCCGCGGAAGCCGCCGCGAACCTGGTGCTCAACCCCGGCTTCGAGAGCGGGCTCTCCGGCTGGACCTGTACCGGCGGCTCGGGCGCGGCCGTCAGCAGCCCGGTCCGGTCCGGCAGTTCCGCGCTGAAGGGCACACCGACGGGGCAGGACACCGCCCGGTGCACCCAGACGGTCAGCGTGCAGCCCAACTCCGCGTACACGCTGAGCGCGTACGTCCAGGGCAGTTACGTCTACCTCGGCGCCACCGGGACCGGCCTCACCGGCACGACCTCCACCTGGACCGCGAGCAGCGCCTCGTACGGCCCGCTCGCCGTCAACTTCACCACCGGGCCGAGCACCACCTCGGTCACGGTCTACCTGAACGGCTGGTACGGCCAGCCCGCGTACTACGCCGACGACGTGTCGCTCGCGGGCCCCGGCGGCACCACTCCGCCGCCCACCACACCGCCCCCGACCACGCCTCCGCCCACCACGCCTCCCCCGACGACCCCGCCGCCCACCACGCCGCCTCCGACCACCCCGCCGCCCGGCGAGACCTGCCCCACCAAGCCCAAGCCGGCCGGCAAGGTACTCCAGGGGTACTGGGAGAACTGGGACGGCGCCGCCAACGGCGTGCACCCCGGCATGGGATGGGTCCCGATCACGGACAGCCGGATCGCCGCCCACGGCTACAACGTCATCAACGCCGCCTTCCCGGTGATCCTCTCCGACGGCACCGTCCTGTGGCAGGACGGCATGGACGCGGGCGTCAAGGTCTCCACCCCCGCCGAGATGTGCGCGGCGAAGGCGGCCGGAGCGACGATCCTCATGTCGATCGGCGGCGCCGCGGCCGGGATCGACCTCAGCTCCAGCACCGTCGCCGACCGCTTCGTGGCCACCGTCGTCCCGATCCTCAAGAAGTACAACTTCGACGGGATCGACATCGACATCGAGACCGGCCTGTCCGGCAGCGGCAACATCAACACGCTGTCCGCCTCGCAGTCCAACCTGATCCGCATCATCGACGGGGTGCTGGCCCAGATGCCCGCGGGCTTCGGCCTGACCATGGCGCCCGAGACGGCGTACGTCACCGGCGGCAGCGTCACCTACGGGTCGATCTGGGGCTCCTACCTGCCGATCATCAAGAAGTACGCGGACAACGGCCGCCTGTGGTGGCTGAACGTGCAGTACTACAACGGCAGCATGTACGGCTGCTCCGGCGACTCGTACTCCGCGGGCACCGTGCAGGGCTTCACCGCGCAGACCACCTGCCTCAACAACGGCCTGGTCATCCAGGGCACCACCATCAAGGTCCCCTACGACAAGCAGGTGCCCGGCCTGCCCGCCCAGCCCGGCGCGGGCGGCGGCCACATGGCGCCTGGCCTGGTCACCCAGGCCTGGAACGCCTTCGGCGGCCAGCTGAAGGGGCTCATGACCTGGTCGATCAACTGGGACGGCTCGAAGGGCTGGGGCTTCGGCGACAACGTCAAGTCCCTCCAGGGCCGCTGACGGGACCCCGGCCGGTCCGTACGCCACCGCCCCTCCCGGGCGGCCGCCGTACCGCTCGGCGGGCAGCGGCCGGAGCACCCGCCCGAAATGGCTGACAGGTGCATGACGGACTGGAGGGGTGCGGGGCTAGTTTCTTAGAGCTCGGGAGGGGCGGCCGTCCGAACGCCCGGGCCACCGGCGGACGGTGGCCGCGCCTCCGCGCTCCGGCTCCCCCACGGGGCCGGGCCCCCACATCCGAAGGAGCACCACCATGCCCTTGGGCACCTGGCTGAAAGCCGGCGTCTCCGCCGCCGCCCTGGTCCTCACCGCGGCGACCGCCGCGACCGCGGCACCCGCGCCCGCACCCCCGGCCGGACCGGCCGCCGCCGCGGTGGTGACGCTCCGGTACGACGCCGGCCGGGCGGGCGGCTGGGAAGCGGCCGTCGCGGCCGGGGTCGCCTCCTGGAACGCGAACGTCAGCAACGTACGGCTGGTCGCGGCGGCGCCCGGAGTACGGGCCGAGATCCTCATCGTGGCCACCACCGGCTGGCCGCAGGCCACCCTCGGCCCGGTCCGCCCGGGCCGGCAGGTGCGGGTCGAGCTCGGCGCGCAGGCCGTGACCGACGGGTACGACAAGACCCGCATCACAGCCCACGAACTGGGCCACAGCCTGGGCCTCCCGGACACCAAGCCGGGCCCGTGCACCCAGCTGATGTCCGGGTCCAGCGCCGGAACGGCCTGCACCAACCCCGTCCCGAACGCGGCGGAGCGCGCCCGCGTCCAGTCCGCCTACGCGAACGGGCTCGCGGCGGCCCCGCCGACCGACGGCCGGGTCCTGGTCGACGCCCCCTGACGACCCCGCGACACCCCGACGGCCCCGTGGCACCGCCACGGGGCCGTCTCGCGTGACGGGTCCGGGAGGCCCCCGCGGTCAGCCCTGCGGGCGGGGCCGGGTGAGGGTCGCGAACAGGTCGGCGAAGTGGTCCAGGCTGGTCCGGGCGACCGCGTCGTCGCGGTGCGCGAGCCAGGCCGAGACGACCCCGCCGAAGGACTCGACGAGCAGCTGCGCGAGGTCGGCGGTGGCGATGGTGTATTCGAGGTCCGCCTCCTGCGCGAACCGCTCCAGGTAGACCACGGTCTTGTCCAGGTACGCCCGGTGCTCCCAGGCCGGCAGGTCGTGCAGCTCGGGCTCGCGCAGTGCCAGGTTGACCAGCTCCCGCAGGACCAGCTGCGCCTCCGGGTCGGCCTCGACCGCGGTCCAGTAGACGCGCAGCAGCGCCCGCAGGGTGGCGGCGGGGTCGGTGTCCGGGGTGACGGCGCCCCAGGCGGCGTCCAGGTCGATGCTGATGTCCGCGGCCAGCAGGGCCGCGTAGAGCTCCTGCTTGGAGCGGAAGCAGTAGTGGAACGCGCCGTGCGGCATCCCCGCCTCCGCGCAGATCGCCCGGGTGCTCGCGGCGGCGATCCCGTCCCGCTTCATGACCCGCAGGGCCGCCGCGACCAGGAGTTCCCGCCGTACGTCCGCACTGAGGTGCTTCTTCGCCGTCTTGCCGGCCGGTTCCGTCGTCATGCCACGAAGGATAACAACAATCTGGCCAGATGACCGAGTCGTTCGACCAAGTCAAATGACTTGGTCGCTTGACTTGGGCAGGTGGCCAACTTTACGGTCCTCTCATCGACACACCGCAGCACGAGGGGGCACCGCCCATGAGTTCCGTACGATCCGCCGCACCCGCATCCCCGCCCGGCCCCGTCCGGCGGGCCGGACCCCGCCAGTGGTGGGCCCTGGTCGCGCTGACGGTCCCGGTGCTGCTGATGAGCATCGACCTGACCGTCCTGTCCATGGCGGTGCCCGCGCTCAGCACGGACCTCGCACCGACCGCGTCCCAGCTGCTGTGGATCATCGATGTGTACGGGGTGTTCCTGGCGGGTCTGCTGATCCTGATGGGGTCACTGGGAGACCGGATCGGCCGCCGGCGCCTGCTGCTGACCGGCGCGGTGGCCTTCGGGGCGGCCTCGCTGCTCGCCGCGTTCGCCTGGAACGCCGAGGTGCTGATCCTGGCCCGCGCCCTGCTGGGGCTCGGCGGCGCCACCCTGATGCCCTCGACCCTGTCGCTGATCCGCAACATCTTCGAGGACCCCGCCCAGCGGCGGCGGGCCATCTCGGTCTGGGCGGCGGCCTTCGCGGGCGGCGCCGGGCTGGGGCCGGTCGTGGGCGGGCTGCTACTGGAGCACTTCTGGTGGGGCTCGGCCTTCCTGATCAACCTGCCCGTGATGGCCCTGCTGCTGGCCGTCGGCCCCTTCCTGCTGCCCGAGTCCCGGGACCCGCGGCCGGGCCCCTTCGACCTGCTCTCCGCGGCCCTGCTGATCGGTGCGGTGCTCGCCGTCGTGTTCGGCTTCAAGGAGGCCGGGAAGCTGGGCTGGGGCGTGCAGCCCGCGGCCTGGCTGGCCGGCGGAGCCCTGGTCGCGGCCCTGTTCGCGGCCCGGCAGCGGCGCCTGGCACAGCCCCTGATCGACCTCGCGCTGCTGCGCTCGCTCCCCTTCGGCGTCGCGGTGCTCACCAACATCGCCGGGGTGTTCGCGATGACCGGCATGCTCTACTTCTTCCCGCAGTACGTGCAGATCGTCCTGGGACGCTCGGCCCTGGAGGCCGGCCTGTGGGCGCTGCCGCTGGCGACGGGCGCGATCATCGGCTCGCTGACGGTGCCCGCCCTCGCCCGGCGGTTCCCGGCGGGCCTGGTGATCGGCCTCGGGCTGGCCCTCGCCTCCTCCGGCTACCTGCTGCTGAGCCTGCTGGACACCGACGGGGTCGCGGCCCTCGCCTTCGGCGGCGGGGCCCTGCTCGGCGGCGGCGTCGGGCTGGCCAACACCCTCGCCAACGACGTGATCGTCAGCGCCGCGCCGCCCGGCCGGGCCGGGGCCGCCGCGGGCATCAGCGAGACCGCGTACGAACTGGGCGGCGCGATGGGCACCGCCGTCCTCGGCAGCGTCGGCGCCCAGGTCTACGCCTCCCGGGTGCTGGCCGACCTGCCCGCGCAGACCCCGCCGGAGGCCGCCGGGGCCGCCACCCAGACCCTCGCCGCCGCGGAGCGGGTGGCCGCCTCGCTGCCCCCGGCCCAGGGCCGCGAACTGCTCGGCACCGCGCACGGCGCGTTCGTGGACGCCATGTCCCAGACCTTCCTGACCGGCGGGCTCATCGTGGCCGCCGCGGCCGCCGCCGCGGCCCTGGCCCTGCGCACCTACCGCGTCACCGCCGCCACCGCCACGCACTGACCGGCCCGCGCCCGAACCCGTCCGGCGGCCCTCACCGGCCCCGCCCCGAAGGAGTTCCCATGTCCGCCGCCCAGCCCGCGCAGCCCGTCCAGACCGACCCGGCCGACCAGTGCGCCGACCGCGCCCACGCCGCCCCCGGTCTGCCGCTCCCCGGCCCCCGGCCGCTGCCCCTCCTGGGCAACCTGCCCGAGGTGCTGACCGCGCCGGACGGCAGCAGCGCCGAGTTCCTCGACTCCTTCCACCGCGAGTACGGCGGCATCTTCGCGCTCACCGTCAACGGCGAACGCCAGGTCTTCGTCTCCCGCCACGACCTCGTCGCCGAGATGTGCGCCGACCCGCGCTGGCAGAAGTCCGTACACGCCGCCCTGGAAGAGGTCCGCGACTTCGCCGGGGACGGGCTGTTCACCGCCTACGGCGACGAGCCGAACTGGGCCGTCGCGCACCGGCTGCTGATGCCCGCCTTCGGCCCCGGGGCGATGCGCGACCTCTTCCCCGCGATGCTCGACATCGCCGACCAGATGCTGACCCGCTGGGAGCGGTACGGCCCCGGCGCGCGGATCGACGTGGCGGACGACATGACCCGCCTCACCCTCGACACCATCGCGCTGTGCGCCTTCGGCGTCCGCCTCAACTCCTTCTACTCCCAGGAGATGCACCCCTTCGTCGGCGCCATGGTCCGCAGCCTCACCGAAGCCGGGGCGCGCAGCGAGCGCCTGCCCGGCCTGCAGCCCTTCCTGCTGCGGACCAACAGCCGCTACCGCGAGGACCTGGCGACCATGCGGCAGGTCACCGGGGAGATCATCGCCGCGCGCCGGGCGCAGCCCGCCGCGGACCGCCCCGACGACCTCCTCGAACGCATGCTGACGGCGGTGGACCCGGTCACCGGGGCCACGCTGCCGGAGGAGAACGTCCACTACCAGCTGGCGACCTTCCTGATCGCCGGGCACGAGACCACCTCCGGGCTGCTGTCCTTCGCCGTGCACGCCCTGCTCACCCGCCCCGAGGTGCTGCGCCGGGCCCGGCGGACCGTGGACGAGGTGCTGGGCGGGCGCACCCCGCGATTCGAGGACCTGGCCGGGCTCGGCTACCTGGGGCAGGTGCTCCGCGAGACCCTGCGGCTGCACCCGACCGCCCCGGCGTTCGCGCTGACCCCCGGCGAGGACACCACCCTGGGCGGGTACGCGGTCCGGGCGGGCGAGTCCGTACTGGTCAACCTGCCCGCCCTGCACCGCGATCCGCAGGTGTGGCCGGACCCGGAGGAGTTCGACCCCGACCGGTTCGCCCCGGAGCGGATGGCGGAGGTCCAGGCGTACGCCTGGATGCCCTTCGGGCACGGCGCGCGGGCCTGCATCGGGCGGCCCTTCGCCCTCCAGGAAGCCGTCCTCGTGCTGGCGATGGTCCTCCAGCGCTTCGACCTCGAACTCGCCGACCCCGGCTACGAGCTGGCGGTCCACGAGACGCTGACCGTCAAGCCCGCCGGACTGGCCGTCCGGGCCACGCCGCGCCGCACCCCCACGCCCGGGTCCTCCGTACCGGTGTCCGCGACCCCGGCGGAGGCCCAGGGTGCCGCCGCTGCGGACCCCGTCCCCGGGCACGGCACCCCGCTGCTCGTGCTGTACGGGTCGAACGCGGGCGGCGGCGAGGGCCTGGCCCGCACGATCGCCGGGGACGGCGCGGCCCGCGGCTGGCGGACCGCCACGGCCCCGCTGGACGCGTACGCGGGGCGGCTGCCCACCGAGGGCGCCGTACTGATCGTCACCTCCACCTACAACGGCTCCCCGCCGGACAACGCCCGCGGGTTCGTGTCCTGGCTGACCGGGGAGGGGCCCGACCTCGGCGGCGTGGACTACCTGGTGCTGGGCTGCGGCAGCCTGGACTGGGCCTCGACCTACCAGCGGGTGCCCGCCCTGGTCGACGGGGCGATGGCCGCGGCGGGGGCCCGCCGGATCCGCGAGCGCGGCGCCACGGACGCCCGTACCGACTTCCACGGGGACTGGCAGCGCTGGTACGAGCCGCTGTGGCCGCTGCTCGCCGAGACCTACGGGGTCGAGGAGACCGTGACGTCCGGACCCCGGTTCCGGGTCGTCGAGGCGGCCGGCGGGGACGGCGACGACGGCGCCGCGACCGCCGTGGTGCTGGAGAACCGCGAGCTCGTACGGGACCCCGGCGCGGGTTCCAAGCGCCACCTCGAAGTCCGGCTGCCCGCCGGCACCTCCTACCGCACCGGCGACTACCTCTCCGTGCTGCCCGAGAACCACCCCGAGCTGGTCACCCGGCTGCTGGCCCGCCTCGGCCTGGAGGCCCGGCAGGTCTGCACGGTCGAATCGCACGCGCCCGCGGGACGGCTCCCGATCGGCCGCCCGCTGCGCCTGGACGACCTGCTGACCCGGTACGTGGACCTGTCGGCCCCCGCCTCCGCGGTCGCCGTGGCCCGGCTGGCCCGGCTTACCCCCTGTCCGCCGGAGCGCGCCGCCCTCGAACGCCTCGCGGGCGAGGAGCACGCCGAAGGGGTGCTCCGCCCCCGGCTCGGCGTCCTCGACCTGCTGGAGCGCTTCGCCTCCTGCCGGGCCGGCCTCGCCCTGCTGCTGGAACTGCTGCCCGCGCCCCGGCCCCGCGCCTACTCGATCAGCTCGGCCGCGGAGGAGCAGGACACCGCGGCGCTGACCGTGTCGGTGCTCGAAGGCCCGGCCCGCTCCGGGCGGGGTGTCTTCCGCGGCGCCGGCTCGGGCCTGCTGGGCCGGGCCCGGCCCGGCGACCGGCTCACCGTCGCCGTCACCTCGCCGTCCGAGGCGTTCCGGCCCCCGGCAGACCCGGCCGTCCCGGCCGTCATGATCGCCTCCGGGTCGGGCATCGCACCGTTCCGCGGCTTCGTCCGGGCCCGGATGGCCGCGGCGGCCGACGGCCGGGACACCGGCCCGACGGTGCTGTTCTTCGGCTGCCGCCACCCCGAGTGGGACGACCTGTACGCACAGGAGTTCGCCGAGCACGTGGCCGCGGGCCGCCTGGAGGTCCACCGGGCCTACTCGCGGCTGCCCGGTGGCGACGGCGTCCGCTACGTCCAGGACCGCCTGTGGGAGCGGCGCGACCGGGTCCGGGCCCTGCTCGCCGAGGGCGCGCACCTGTACGTCTGCGGCGACGCCGGCGGCATGGGCCCCGCCGTCGAGGAGGTCCTGGGCCGGATCGGCGCGCGCACGGGTACCGGTACCGGCCCGGCGCAGGACGGTGACGGCGGCCCTGCCGGGGCGCGGTGGCTGGCCGGGATGCGCGCGGCAGGGCGGTACGCGACGGACGTGTTCTGAACCACCCGCCGGGTCCCGGCCCCGTTCCGGCGGCCGGGACCGGGGCCGGGCCGGTCAGGCGGGCTGGCAGTAGAACTCGCCGGCGGCCGGAGCGGGTACGGAGTCGCAGGCGTGGCTGACGCCCGCCGAACCCGTGGAGACCAGGACGGTGAGGGCGAGCGCGGTCAGGGCCCTGCGCAGTGTGGTCATCGAAGTCCCCCTGTTGACTGACGTCGGCTGACGTACGGGACGGCTCCGGGGGCCGTCCCGGGAGCCAACGTAGGTCCGGAATCCGGGCCACCGAAGGCGGAGTACGGCCAAAGGACGCCCGAAAAGCGATGGTTGACCGCAGCCCTCGGGCCTGCGGGGCGGGGCCCGAGACCCCAGTTCGACCGCCCCCACGGGGTCGGGGGTCAGCCGTCGGTCATGCCGCTTGCGCGGGCGATGGCCTCGACCTCCGAGGTGTCCTGTTCGCGCCGGTGTTGCTGGGCGTCGAGCTTGTCCCGCATGGCGCGCAGCTTCTCGGGGTCGTTCGCGACGTCCGGGGGCACCAGGGACATGGCCGCCTTGGCGTGCTCGCCGTCGCCGAGGCGGACCACCACGTGGTCGGCCCGGTCCTCGTGGCCGGGTGTCATCGCGCCGAGCAGGCCGAGGAGGTTGAGCAGCTCCTGCTGCACCTCCTCGGTGAACAGGGCCCGCTCCTGCGGTTCCAGTGTGAGCAGGAACCGGCCGCCGCCCGCCTTCACGTACGCGCGGAAGACCTCCATCAGGAGGTCGAACTGCTCCTGCGGCATCCGCGCCCGGAGCGTCTCCACATAGAGCGCGTACCGCGCCCTCACCAGCTGCGCCGGGTCTTCGGGCACTTCTGCGCCGGCCATATCGCACTCCCCTCCGGTGGTTCGGGTCAGGCTGTCCGGATCCGCCGGGACCGCCTCCCGAACGTACCGCGGGCCGTACGGCACCGTGCGCGGTTCCGCGGATCCCCCAGAGCGCAGCGGTCCTGTACGCCCTCCCCGGGCGGCGCGGTCCCGGACCGGGCCGGGGTCCGGGCTGCGGCCGGGCGGGGACTCCGGAGCAGTGGGCCGGGCTCCTGGAGCCGCTGCGGGTCGCCGCCGACGCGGTGGCGCAGGCGGGACAGGGTGAACGGGCCGGCGTCGGCACCGGGACCATCCGGGGCGGCTACGGCGTCCCGCACTCGGGCGGGGTCGTGGTCCGGGGCGGCGACAGCGGCGGCCCGGTGATCTACATCAACGACGCCGGCTCCCGGCAGCTCAACGGCATCGTCAGCGCGGGCTGGGGCTGCGACGCGAGCAAGGCGTGCAGCACCGGGATCGGCTGGGTGGACGTCTAGACGAGTAAGTCCGAAGTGCTGGTCAGTGGTCGTAGGCGATCAGTGAGCCTTTTCCAACCTGACTGGGATGCTTGAGTGTTGGAGGTTGGGGGCTGTACGCAACGACGAAGCTCCTGGTAGACGGGTTCTCGACCAAATCACCCGTGCTGCCAGGAGCTTCCGTGCTTGTGTACTCGTCGTCGATTGATCTGTCCAGCCGCATGCTGCGGCACTTGACCAGACAGCTCAACGTGAGGCGGCGGGAGATCGGCACTCGGTGGCGGCGGCTGACGGTCGGCCGTCAGGCCCTGCTCGCTCTGGCCCATCTGCGATGCGGTGACACCTACGCCCAGCTCGCCGCCGGGTTCAAAATCGGCATCGCGACCGTATACCGGTACATACGCGAGGCGATCGACGTCCTGGCCGCCCTCGCACCGTCCCTGGACAACGCCATGAGGACGGCTCGGACGAAGGCATTCGTAATCCTGGAAGGCACTCTGCTGCCGATCGGCCGGATCGCCGCAGACACGCCCTACTACTCAGGGAAGCACAAGCGGCACGGCATGAATGTGCAGGTCCTCACCGACCCTCTCGGCCGACTGCTCTGGGCATCACCGGCCCTGCCCGGATCCACCCACGACCTGACCGCCGCACGCAGCCACGGCATCGTCGACGCGCTCGCTGCCGCGGGACTGAAGTGCTGGGCGGACAAGGCCTACCAAGGCGCCAGCCGCCACATCCGAGTTCCCTTCCGGGGCCGTCGGCTCAAGCGATGGAAGCGACGCCACAACAGCAGCCACGCCAAGATCCGGTGCGTCGGCGAGCAGGCCATGGCCGTCCTGAAGGGCTGGCGCCTGCTCCGGAAGCTCCGCTGCAGCACCAATCGGATCACCGACATCGTGAAGGCCGTCCTCGTCCTCCACCACGCGTCAGCATGAAGATGGAAAAGGCTCAGTGTCGGCAGTGCCTTGGGAAGCCTGTTCCCTCAGGCGAGGTGCGAAGCGTCGGCTTCGGCCGCGTCGGTGGGAATCTGGACCTTCAGGGGTTCGCCGTGTCCGACGAGGGCCAGGGTGGTCGTGGTCCGCATCGTTGCCTTGAGGTCCATCTCCAGCCGGAGCTGGGTGAGCCGGCCGCGTCCGTCGATCCACACTTCGGCTGTGGCGGGGATCGTGCCGCCCAGCATGTCGCGTATCTGGTCGGTCTTCTTCCGTGCCTCCGCGGACATGTCCAGGGTCAGCGCCGCATGGGTGAGCTCGCCCCGGTACAGGGTGGTCGAGGCCCCGGCCACCTTCTCCGTACCGATCTTCCGGTACCGCTCGGCCTTTACCACCTGGCGCAGCAGGAACTCGGGGTCGTTGCCGGGTGTCTTGAGGAGCCGTTCGGCCTTGATGCCGGAGCGGTCCGTGAACATCCAGTCGGCGGACTCCTTCTTGGTGGTGGTGCGCAGGTAGAGCCGCTCGGGAGTGAAGACGTGCTCGACGCGTGCCACGTCCTCCAGTCTGACCTCGAGCGTTCCCTGCCTGCGGGTGAAGTCGTGACCGCCCTTGCCTGTGAGGACGTAGGCCTTGCCACCGGTCTGGCCGGCCTCCCAGCGGTAGAACGTGCGGGCCGTTGCGAGTGCCTCGACGGCAGCTCGCACGGTCCGCGAGTGGTCGGCTTCGGCTGTCGCGGATGCGGATGCCGTGGGCGCGGTGCTCTTGGGCGCGGCGGCAGGGTTATCCGGGCCCGTCGTGGCACACCCGGCGGTGAGCAGCGCGACGCAGACGACAGCAGAGGACAGGGCACGGCGCATGAGGGTGGAGCTCCAGGAAAGACGAACGGGGAGACGGCGGCGGACGGGCGCGTGTTCTGCATGTGCACGCCGACCATCTGCGCAGCCTATAGGGGGCGTGCTCTGGCCCAAACCTGGTTTTCTGTTGACCAGGTCGAGTACTGCGGCAGGTGATCCACCCCGCCTTTGTACTGCGAACCCGCCGGGGATCACCTGGATTCTGACGGAATGTTCTTGTGTGCTCTCGCGCTGGTGGCGCGGCCCTGCCCGGCCCTTCGCCTCGCGTTGCCGTGCTGTCACTGGTGATCGTCTGTGACGGGATTGATGGCAGGTGTGGTGGGTCAGGGGGCAGGGTTGAAGGAGACGGTCGTGGTGGGGCATGTGGTGGTGAGGGTGGTGGCTTCCTTCTGGTCGGCGGCTGGTTTCCAGCGGAGTTCCACCGAGACCCAGCCGGTGAGGTAGGGGCACTGGGCGGAGGCGGTGAGCGGCATCCACTCGTTCGGCCGCCTAACGCGGCCGCTCCAGTTGGCGGGGAGCGTCATTCTGACCCGGCGATATTCCTATGGGTGCCGGTGGCGAGTGCGCGTTGTCATCGGTGCTGCTCTCACCTGGCCAGGATGGCCTTGATGCGGGCGCGGTCTGCGGGAAGATTGACGTTGTCGAGCCATGGGGTGATGAGGTGGGTGTACCGCCAGCACGCGTCGTGGTCGGTGAGAGCCTGCAGATAGCGGCGCTGGGCCGTCGTGAGCTTGACGCCCTGGTCATGGCCAGAGGGGAACGCGGCGGTGAGCAGGGGTCCCCAGTCTTTGTCGATGGTGAGGTTGCTGCTGAGGGGTACCGAGGCCAGTGCGGTTGGCAGGAGCTCCTCGAAGTCGTCTGTCCGGTCGATCGCTGCGGCCAGCAGGGCGTGCCGCAAGCGTCCGCCGAGGTGCGGGAGCGGGTCTCCGGCCCAGGGGTCGGTGGGAGTGGGTTCGAGGAACCAGGAGTCGATGGCTACGGGATCGAGGAGGGTGTCGAGAATCGTCTGGGTCGCCCGGGGGTTGATCTCGCAGGCCGGTGAAAGTGCTGCGCAGGCGCGGATCGCGGGGTCGGGGTCGGTGAGCCAGTCGGTGGTGTCCTGGCCCCAGGCGCCGATGGTCAGGATGGTGGCGGCCCGTTCCCTGCGATCGGTGCTTTGGATGAGCAGGCTACGGAGGGTCTGGGTGATGCCGGCCATGCGGCTGGCGAGCTCGGGGGCCTGGAGGAGTGTGCTGGTGGAGTTAAGGGCAGCTGCTCGGACAGTGTGGTCCGGGGCGAGAAGGTGTGGGGCGACGGCGTCGAGGATCTCGCCCCGGGCAGCCCGGACTGCGGCGGTGACGCCGGGGGCGTTGCCGTCGTCCTCGCCGGTTGTCTCTCTGTAGGCGGCCGACTCCGCGACCTGTCCCAGCCAGTCCAGCAGAGCGGCTCGCAACGGCCGGGGGCGGTCGTCCCAGGTCGAGTAGTCCTCGTGGGGTGTCAGGGTGCGGGGGTCGTTGAGCACTGCGGCTATGTAGAGCGCGGCAGGTGGGGTTGCGCTGTACAGGGATTCCTGGTGAAGGACTGACATGTCCAGCAGGCCCAGCGCTCCGGCTTGCACGTCGGGGTCCTCGTCCAGGAGCTGGACCAGTCGCAACGGTGTGTCCTGCGCGGGTCCGTAGGCGTGTTCCAGCGCGGTCCAGCTGGTGCCTTCGATCACGGAACGTGCATCAGGCAGCTGGCTGTGTCCGGCCTGATCGGGTGTCAGGTACTTGCCGTGGCTCGTCACCCGCACACCATCTCGCCTGCCACTGACATGCCGCGTGGGCAGGGTCCATTTCCGGCTTCCAGGGTCCGTCGGTGTGCCTGGAGGCAGGTGGTCCAGTCGGTGGCGGCTGAGGACGGTGCCTGAGACCGCGTTTGAGATCTGCCGTGTCCCGTTGCTGAAGGGCTCGTTGAACTCTCTGTGAGCGGCGTTGGGGGTGGGTACCCATCGGACCTGA
>NZ_JBIWNI010000035.1:0-39648 GCF_044767145.1 Streptomyces sp. NPDC101490 | reverse complement strand
CCCCGCACCGCCACAAGCTCCCCAGCCCTCATACAGCCAGCGAACTACCGAAAACCCGACACGACAAGACCCGGTAACAAAGCACTACTAGGGCGACACGCCCTGGGGCGTGTTCCGAAAGTCCCGCCTGCCCGCCGGGCGGACGACGCTCCTTTCGAAGCACGCCCCAGTCGGTCCCGGAGAGACGATTCTCCGCCACCGCTCCCTCCGAGGGCCCCCGGGAAACTCCGCCCGGGGGCCCTCGGCGTTCCCGTACGGTCGGCGCATGGACCGAGGAGACCTCACGGACATCAGGCCCTGCCGGGCCGCCGACGTGCCCCTGCTCGACCGCCACCTTCCCGCGCCCGGGGCGCCGACCCGGCACGCCGACCGCTTCGCCCGCCAGGAGACCGGCGCGGGCGCCTACCTCGTCGCCTGGCGCGACGGGGTGCCGGTCGGGCACGGACAGCTCCGCCGGGACGGCTGCGCGGCCCCCGAAGTACGGGCCGCCGTGGACGACTGCCCCGAGTTCAACGGCCTCCACGTACGGGCGGACCTGCGGGGCCTGGGCATCGGCACGGCCCTGATCCGGGCCGCCGAGGAGCGCTCCCTGGCACGGGGACACGCCTTCCTCGGGCTCGGCGTGGGGCACGACAACCCGCGCGCGGCGGCGCTGTACGCACGGCTCGGCTACACGCCCGTCGTGGAGTACACCGACCGCTGGAGCCGGACCGACGCGGCGGGACGCGTGCACGAGCACGCCGACCCCTGCACCTTCCTGGTCAGGAGACTGATGGCGCCGGACGGCTGAGCCGCCCGAGTGCCGCCCGGTGTCAGGAAAGCCCGTCGGCGGCCCCGGCGGCCCCGGCGGGCACATGCGGCCGCAGGACCTCCGCCACCGCCGCCGCGATCCTCGCGTGCCCCCGGTCGTCCGGGTGCAGCCCGTCCACCAGGTGCTCCGGGCCCAGCAGCGGCAGACCGGACAGCACGAGGAGGTGCCCGTCGCCCTCGGCGGCCAGATCGCGGGCCGCGCGCTCCATGGCCCCGCGCAGCCCCGCCAGGGTCGCGCCGAGGACGTTGGGACGGTCCTCGGCCTCCGGGCGCAGGACCGGTGAGACGACGAGCAGCGGGGTGTCCGGATGGCCCCGGCGGACCAGACCGACGAAGGCCCGCACCGTGGCGTACAGCCACTCGGCCGTCGCGGGCACCCGCGACCAGCAGTTGGTGCCGAAGGCGAGGGTGATCAGCCGGCCGGGGAGCCCGGCCAGCTGCTCGGCGAGCGCGAGTTCGCCGCGCGCCCCGCCCGCGTACCCCAGATTGACCGGGTCGAGGCCGAGGAGCCGCCCGGCCGTCGCGGGCCAGGAACGGGCCGGCCGGGTCGCCCACCAGCCCTCGGTGATCGAGTCGCCGTGGACGAGCCAGCGGGGCAGGACCGGAGCGGGCGACAGCTCCCCGCCGAGGGCCCGCAGACCCAGCGGGACGGGCGCCTGCCCCTCCGGGAGGTGGACGCTGAACACCCCGCCGCCCGGCGGCAGCGGCAGGGTGACGGTGGCCTCCGCCGCCGGGGCGGCACAGGTCTCGCCGACCAGCCGCGTACCGTGCCACAGGGCGAAGCAGTGACGCAGCCCGGCCAGCGGATCGGTCCGCTCGGGCACCGTCGCCCGGTAGCGCACCTGCACCGCGCGCGTGCCCGGCACGGCCGTGAACTCGATCCGCACCCCGATGGGCAGGGCGGCCCGCTCGGCGATGTCCCACGGCAGCCGTGCGAGGTCGGCGGGATCGGCGCGCACCGGCCGGTCCCCGTCCAGCCAGGCCGTACCGCGCAGGAAGCGTGCCGGGTCGAGCCAGTCCACGGGGGCCTCCGATCGCGGGGTCGTCAGGGGCTCGCAGCGTCGGTCATGGGCCATGAGGAGTCCATACGCGTGCGCGCCCCGGTTCACACCCCCGACGCGCCGACGCACACGCGGTGGGCGCGAGGTCTCCCCGGGGCCTCCGCCGCCCGCCGGAGAACTCCCCGGGCCCTCCGCCGGTCGCCCGGACGGCCCTCCGCCGCCGGACGGACGGTCCTCGGTCGCCGGACGGACGCCGGGCCCGTGTTCTACTTCCTGTGCGGCGCACGTGCCGCTCCCGACCGGTCGGCCACCGAGGCGCCGACGGCCCCCAGCAGAGAAGTGATCCACCCGTAGTGCGACTCAACGACCTCGACGAACGCATCGTCCACGCCCTCGCGGAGGACGCCCGCCGCAGCTACGCCGACATCGGCTCGCTCGTCGGCCTCTCGGCGCCCGCCGTGAAACGGCGCGTGGACCGGCTCCGCGCCGAGGGCGCCATCACCGGCTTCACCGTACGGGTGGACCCGGCGGCGCTCGGCTGGGAGACCGAGGGCTTCGTCGAGATCTACTGCCGCCACAACACCTCGCCCGACGACATCCGGCGCGGTCTGGAGCGGTACCCCGAGGTGGTGTCCGCGTCGACCGTCACCGGGGACGCGGACGCCGTCGTCCAGGTCTTCACCTCGGACATGCGCCACTTCGAGCGGGTCCTGGAGCGGATCGCGGGCGAGCCGTTCGTGGAGCGCACCAAGTCGGTCCTGGTGCTCTCCCCCCTGCTGAGGCGGTTCTCCTCGGGCTCGCCCGCCTGATCCCGCGCCCCGGCCCGGGGGAGGGCCGGGCCGGGCGGCGCGGGCAGTGGTCCCCGCACCACCCTCCGGCCGCCCGCCCCCGGGCGCGGTCCACCCGGCCGGGTGGCCGGCCGGCCGGGGCGGGGCCGTGAAGTCACCGGTGCCCGGCAGCGCCTTCCCGGAAGGGGCCGTGTCCCCGGACGGCGGCGACTCCGCGAACTCCTCCCCCGTGATCCAGCCGTAGCCCAGCCGGTCGCGCCTCCCGTCGCGTCCCTCCTCCACCGCGCGTCGGGGGACCCGTACGGCCCCGGGCGGAGCCGTACGCAACGAATCACCGCCACACCCGCCGATCGCGCAACGGTTCGGCGGTCGGTCCGCAACGCTGCCGCCTTGTCCCGGCGGAGTCCGGAACCGTACCGTTTCTGACGTCTCCCCCTACTCCGAACCCCCGAGGACCACGCATGTCCGCGCTGCGCACCGCCCTGCTCCAGAGCTCCGGCGAGCCCGGTGACGTGGCCGCCAACCTCAAGCTCCTCGACGAGGCCGCGGCCCGCGCCGCCGCCGCCGGAGCGGGCCTGCTGCTCGCCCCCGAGCTCTTCCTCACCGGGTACGCCATCGGCGCCGACGTAGGACGCCTCGCCGAGCCCGCCGACGGGCCCTCCGCCCGTGCCGTCGCCGCCGTCGCCGTGCGCCACGGCCTGGCCGTGGCCTACGGCTACCCGGAGCGGTCCACCGAGCGCCCCGGCGTCCTCCACAACGCGGCCCAGCTCATCGGCGCCGACGGCGAGCCGCTCGCGCACTACCGGAAGACCCATCTGTACGGCGACTTCGAGCACCACTGGTTCACGCCCGGCGACGAGGGCGTCGTCCAGGCCCGGCTCGGCGGGCTCACCGTCGGTCTGATGATCTGCTACGACGTCGAGTTCCCGGAGAACGTCCGGGCGCAGGCGCTGGCCGGGACCGACCTCCTCCTCGTCCCCACCGCGCTCATGCACCCCGCCGAGGTCGTCGCCGAGTCCGTCGTCCCGGTGCGCGCCTTCGAGAACCAGCTGTACATCGCGTACGCCAACCGGACCGGCCCCGAGGGCGAGTTCGAGTTCGTCGGCCTCTCCACCCTCGCCGCCCCCGACGGCACCGCCCGCGCCCGCGCGGGACGGGGCGAGGACCTGGTCCTCGGCGATGTCGACCCCGGCTTCCTCGCGGTGTCCCGGGCGGCCAACCCCTACCTCGCCGACCGGCGCCCCGGGCTCTACGGCCCCCTCGTCTGACCGGCCGCCCCGCCGCCCGTCTCCGCTCTTCCCCATCCGCGCAAGGAGTCCGTACCCCATGACGTCCACGGTGCCCACGACAGCCGTCCCGCACAGCGACGGCCAGCCGCCGATCACCATGTTCGGTCCGGACTTCCCGTACGCCTACGACGACTTCCTGGCCCACCCGGCCGGACTCGGGCAGATACCGGCCACCGGGCACGGCACCGAGGTCGCGGTCATCGGCGGCGGGCTCTCCGGCGTCATCGCCGCGTACGAGCTGATGAAGATGGGTCTGCGGCCCGTCGTCTACGAGGCCGACCAGATCGGCGGACGGCTGCGCACGGTCGGCTTCGAGGGCACCGCCACCGAGGGCCTCACCGCCGAGATGGGCGCCATGCGCTTCCCGCCCTCCTCGACCGCGCTCCAGCACTACATCGACCTGGTGGGCCTCGAGACCACGCCGTTCCCGAACCCGCTCGCCGAGGCGACCCCGTCGACCGTCGTCGACCTCAAGGGCGAGTCCCACTACGCCACCACCGTCGACGACCTGCCGCAGGTCTACCGCGATGTGATGAACGCCTGGAACGCCTGCCTCGAAGAGGGCGCCGACTTCTCCGACATGAACCGCGCCATGCGCGAGCGGGACGTCCCGCGCATCCGGGAGATCTGGTCGCGGCTCGTCGAGAAGCTCGACAACCAGACCTTCTACGGCTTCCTGTGCGACGCGGAGTCCTTCAAGTCCTTCCGGCACCGCGAGATCTTCGGCCAGGTCGGCTTCGGCACCGGCGGCTGGGACACCGACTTCCCCAACTCCATCCTGGAGATCCTCCGCGTCGTCTACACCGAGGCCGACGACCACCACCGCGGCATCGTCGGCGGCTCGCAGCAGCTGCCGCTGCGCCTCTGGGAGCGCGCCCCGGAGAAGATCGTGCACTGGGCGCAGGGCACGTCGCTCAGCTCCCTCCACGGGGGCGCCCCGCGGCCTGCCGTCACCCGGCTGAACCGCACGGCGGGCAACCGGATCACCGTCACGGACGCCTCCGGAGACATCCGCACCTACCCGGCGGCGGTCTTCACCGCCCAGTCCTGGATGCTGCTGTCCAAGATCGCCTGCGACGACTCGCTCTTCCCGATCGACCACTGGACGGCGATCGAACGCACCCACTACATGGAGTCGTCGAAGCTGTTCGTCCCGGTCGACCGGCCGTTCTGGCTGGACAAGGACGAGCGGACGGGCCGGGACGTCATGTCGATGACGCTCACCGACCGGATGACCCGCGGCACCTACCTCCTGGACGACGGCCCGGACAGGCCGGCCGTGATCTGCCTCTCGTACACCTGGTGCGACGACAGCCTGAAGTGGCTGCCGCTCTCGGCGAACGAGCGGATGGAGGTCATGCTGAAGTCGCTCGGCGAGATCTACCCGGACGTCGACATCCGCAAGCACGTCATCGGCAATCCGGTGACCGTGTCCTGGGAGAACGAGCCCTACTTCATGGGCGCCTTCAAGGCGAACCTGCCGGGGCACTACCGCTACCAGCGCCGTCTCTTCACCCACTTCATGCAGGACCGGCTGCCCGAGGACAAGCGGGGCATCTTCCTCGCGGGCGACGACATCTCCTGGACGGCGGGCTGGGCCGAGGGCGCGGTGCAGACGGCGCTCAACGCGGTGTGGGGCGTGATGCACCACTTCGGCGGCGGCACGGACGCGACCAACCCCGGTCCGGGCGACGTGTACGACGAGATCGCCCCGGTCGAGCTGCCGGAGGACTGAGCCGCCCCGACACGCCGCCCGGCGGGCGGCGCGGGCCGTCCGGTTCAGGGGCGGCTCAGGGGCGGCTCAGAGGGGTGAGCAGCATCCGTCCCACCAGGCCCACCGACCGGTCGAGCCGCTCGGTGAACTCCTCCGCGAGGCCGGGCAGGGCACGGAGCTGCCACAGCGAGCGGGCCGCGAGCCAGGCCCCGTCCCTGGCCCGGTCCAGGCTCCAGCAGCCGAGCAGATGGGTGAGCGGGTCCGCGACCTCCAGGAGGTCCGGGCCCGGCATCAGCTCCTCCCGGATGCGCTCCTCCAGGAGGACCAGCACGTCCCCGACCCGGTCGTACTCGTCCTCCAGATCGGCGGGCGCGCACTCCAGGTCGTGACAGGCGTCGACCACCGCGAGGGCCAGGTCGTGGCCGATGTGGGCGTTGATCCCGGCCAGCGCGAACTGGAGCGGCCGTACGCCGGGATGGCGGCGGAAGTGGAAGAGGGGCCGCCAGCAGGCGGGGGCGGGTGTGCCGTCCGCGACGGCGTCGACCGCCGCGAGATAGCGCCCGGCGAACCGTGTGCCGAGCGTGCCCGCGGCCCGCCGGTCGGGGAAGCCGCCCGCCTCGACGGCGTGCCCGATCTCCTCGGTCACGGTCAGATAGACCCGGTTGAAGACGGCGACGCCGTCGGCCGGGTGCCAGGCGGAGCGCAGCGCCCGCAGCCGGTCCAGGACCGGATCGACCGCGAGGAACGGACCGAGCGGCCGCCCGGCCGGTTCCGTCGCCGGGTCGTCGCGGTCGTCCCGGCCGTCCCGGCCGTCCCGGTCGCTCGGGCCGCTCGGCTCGCTCGGGCCTGCCGGTACGTGCCGCCGCCGCTGGGTCCGCTCCATGGGGGCAGGTTCCCAGCAGCCGGGCCCGGAGGGAACTCCCCGGGACCGGCTTACCCAGAACGGGCGAACCGCTCAGCCCTTCGTCGGGGTTCCGGTCCCGTCGTCCGGGGTGCCCTCGTACGAGCTGGTGCCGGAGTCGAGGAGCGGCTCCTGCTCCTTGAGGTGGGCGGGGGCAAAGGCCCGCAGCACGTGGTAGCCGGTGATGACGACGATCGTGCCGAGCGCGATGCCGCCCAGCTCGAAGGTGTCGGTGAAGGTCAGCTTCACGCCGCCGACGCCGATGATGATGCCCGCGGCGGCGGGGACCAGGTTGAGCGGGTTGCGGAGGTCGACCTTGGCGTTGATCCAGATCTGGGCGCCGAGCAGGCCGATCATGCCGTACAGGATCACGGTGATGCCGCCGAGGACACCGCCGGGGATCGCGGCGACGATCGCGCCGAACTTCGGGCAGAGGCCGAAGAGCAGCGCGAAACCGGCGGCGGCCCAGTAGGCGGCGGTCGAGTAGACCCGGGTGGCGGCCATGACGCCGATGTTCTCGGAGTACGTGGTGTTCGGCGGGCCGCCCACCGCGGTCGACAGCATCGAGGCGGCGCCGTCGGCGGCGATGGCCGTGCCGAGCTGGTCGTCCAGCGGCTTGCCGGTCATCTCGCCCACGGCCTTGACGTGCCCCGCGTTCTCCGCGATCAGGGCGATGACGACGGGCAGCGCGACCAGGATCGCCGACCACTCGAAGCTGGGGCCGTGGAACGACGGCAGACCGATCCAGTCGGCCTTGCCGACGCCCGACAGGTCCAGCCGCCAGTGGTCGGCGACCTGACCGGACGGGGACATCGAGTGGATCTTGCCGAAGACGAGGTCGAAGACCCAGGAGATGCCGTAGCCGAAGAGCAGACCGAGGAAGATCGCGATCCGGGACCAGAAGCCCCGCAGACACACCACGGCCAGACCGGTGAACAGCATCACCAGGAGCGCCGTCCACTGGTCCTGCGGCCAGTAGGTGGAGGCGGTGACCGGCGCCAGG
The DNA here is from genome assembly GCF_044767145.1 of Streptomyces sp. NPDC101490. Taxonomy (NCBI): domain Bacteria; kingdom Bacillati; phylum Actinomycetota; class Actinomycetes; order Kitasatosporales; family Streptomycetaceae; genus Streptomyces; species Streptomyces sp. NPDC101490. The sequence continues at coordinate 32,142 of NZ_JBIWNI010000035.1, read as the reverse complement.
TTGAAGCCGATCAGCATGACCACGGCGCCCGTCACCACCGGCGGCATCGCCGCGTGGATGATCCGCGCCCCGAACCTGCGGACCGCGAGCCCGGCGAGGAAGAGCACCGCGCCGACCACGAGCACCGCGCCGGTCACGGTGGCGCTGCTGCCGCCCGAGGCACGGATCGCGGCGGCGACCCCGACGAAGGAGAGCGAGCAGCCCAGGTACGAGGGGACCGTCCCGCGCGTGGCGAGCAGGAAGATCACGGTCGCCACGCCCGACATCATGATCGCCAGGTTCGGGTCCAGGCCCATGAGGACCGGAGCCACGAACGACGCCCCGAACATGGCGACCACGTGCTGGGCTCCGAGACCGGCCGTACGGGGCCAGGAGAGCCGCTCGTCCGGGCGGACGACGGCGCCGGGAGCGGGTGTTCGCCCGTCGCCGTGCAGGGTCCAGCGCACGCCGAGGTTCATGAGGTCGCTCCCGTTCTCCGGTTCCGGCGGCCGTGTCGTGACCGCAAAAGATCAGCCACATGGTATGCGCCATCGGGACCCCGGACGTGCGGGCGCCGCCCGGGGCGCCGGACCTATCCGACGGGCCCCGGGGCCTTCTCCGCGGCGGAGGGCTTCGAGGCGGCCCTGCGGCCCTCCGTCCTGAGCACCCCCGCGCCCAGGACGAGCCCCAGCGAGAGCAGGGTGACCAGGCCGAACGAGAAGACCAGGGAGGTCGCGTTCGCGATGCCGCCGATCGCCGAGGGGGCGATGAGACCGGAGGTGTACGTGATGGTGGCGACACCCGCGATGGCCTGGCTGGGGTTCGGGCCGCTGCGCCCGGCGGCGGCGAAGGCGAGCGGGACGACGACCGCGACGCCGAGCCCGATCAGACCGAAACCGGCCATGGCGACGGCGGCGTGCGGGGCGACGACGACCATGACCCCGCCGAGGGTGGCGGCGGCGCCCCCGACCCGTACCGTGCGGACCGCGCCGAAGCGGTCCACGACCCGGTCGCCGGCGAGCCGGGCGACGGCCATCATCAGCGCGAAGGCGGTGGTGGAGGCGGCGGCGAGACCGGCGGAGCCGCCCAGCTCGTCACGGAGGTAGACGGCCGACCAGTCCAGGCTGGCGCCCTCCGCGAAGACCGCGCAGAAGCCGACCGCGCCGATGACCAGCGCGGACTTCGGCGGCAGCGAGAAGCGCGGCGGCGCCTCCTCCTCCGGGGTGCTGCGGACGTCGAGCACGCCCTGGCAGAAGAGGAGCCCGAGGGCGGTCAGGACGAGGGCGGCGATCAGATGGTGGATCCGGGCGTCGCCGCCGAGGTGCGCGGCGACCGTGCCCGCCGCGGAGCCGATGAGGGCGCCCACGCTCCACATGCCGTGCAGGCTGGACATGATGGACCGGCCGAGCCGGTTCTCGGTCTCGACGCCCAGCGCGTTCATCGCCACGTCGGACATCCCGGCGGTGGCGCCGTACACGAAGAGCGCGCCGCAGAGCCCCCAGATGTTGGGCGAGAGCGAGGGCAGGATCAGGGCGAGCGTCCAGAGCGCGAGCAGTCCGCGCAGCGCCGGGCGGGCGCCGAAGCGGTGCGAGACGGACCCGGCGAGCGGCATGGCGACGGAGGCGCCGAGGGCGGGGAAGGCGAGTGCCAGCCCGAGCTGTCCGGCGCTGACCCCCGCGTGCTCCTGGATCCAGGGGATGCGGGTGGCGAAACTGCCGGTGACCGCGCCGTGGACGCAGAAGACGGCGGCGACGGCGAAGCGCGCCCGCCGCAGACGTTCGGTGCTGGTGACGTTCTGCGCCGCCATGGGCCCTCCCTCGGGTCGTGGTGGCCGGTAAACTATCAGGAACCCTGCCTGATAAATAGCTCGCGGACGACACCGACGACCGGGAAGCTTCTGAGAGGATCGCCGCATGGCAGCATCCCCGAGCACGGCACGAGCCATCAACGACCGGTTCGCCCTGCGACTGCTCCAGGACGAAGGCCCGTTGACGGCCACTCAGCTCAAGACCCTCACCGGTCTCTCCCGTCCCACCGTCGCCGATCTCGTCGAACGGCTCCGGGGCTCCGGGCTCGTCCATGTCGTGGGGGAGTCCGGAGCCGAGCGCCGGGGCCCCAACGCCAAGCTGTACGGACTCGTCGCCGACCGCGCGCACCTCGCCGCCCTCGACGTCCGTACCCGCTCGGTCACCGTCACCGTCACCGATCTGCTCGGCTCCGCCCTCGCCGAGGCGTCCGTGCCCGTCGGCGACGACCACGGCACCGGACCGGCCGTCGAGAAGGCGGTCACCCTGCTGCAGCGGGCCGTCGCGGAGGCGGGCGCCGACCGGCTGCACAGCGTGGCCGTCGGCGCTCCCGGGCTCATCGACCCGGCCAGCGGCGAGCTCCGCGACTCCTCAGGACTGCCCGCCTGGCACCGCAGGCTCGTCGGCGTCCTCCAGGAGCGGCTCCCGGCCCGGGTCCTCGTCGAGAACGAGACCAATCTCGCCGCCGTCGCGGAACTGCGCGAGGGCGCGGCCCGTGGCCGGGAGGACTTCGTGCTGCTCTGGCTCGGCCAGGGCGTCGGCGCCGCCGTCGTCCTCGACGGGCGGCTGCGCCGGGGGGCCTCGGGCGGCGCGGGCGAGATCGGTTTCCTGCCGGTCCCCGGCACCTCCGGGCTGCCCTCGGCGACCGGCTGCGACGGCGGCTTCCACGAGCTGGCCTGCACGGCGGCCGTCGCGGCCCTTGCCGCCTCCCACGGGCTCGATCCGGCCACCGCGCTCGGCTCGGGCCACGGCCCCTTCCTGGACGCCCTCGCCCGCCGTCTGGCCGTCGGGGCGGCGGCGGTCGTCTCCGTGCTCGACCCCGGCTGTCTGGTCCTCGCGGGGGAGACCGGCCACGCGGGCGGCCCGGAGCTGGCCGCCCGCGTGGAGGCGGAGCTGGCCGCCCTCTCCCCGCTCCGTACGCAGGTCCGCGCGACGACCCTGGGCGACGCGGCGGTCCTCAGGGGCGCCCTGCTGAGGGCCAGGGACGCGGCCCAGGAGGAACTGTTCCCGTAGGGGCCGCCCCGACGGGGGCTCGACGCGCGCATGGGCGGGGGCCCTGACGGGAGTGTCCCCCGGGGAGCCGTCCCCGACGGGGTCGTCCCCGGCGGGAAGGGCGCCCTCGCACGGCGGGAGCCGTACGGGGCCGCCCCTCCGGGACCCCCGGGAAACACCACCGCGCCGCGCCCCGGACAGGGGAGCGCGGCGCGGTGGGCTTCCGGCGGGGGCAAGGGCCGTGTGTCCCCGCCGGAGTCCTACGGGTGGTGCGTCATGAGCGTGCTAGTGGGTGGGCCTCAGCAGGGGCCGAGGTCCTTCCAGACGCCCCAGGCGCCGGTCGTGCCCGGCTCCTCGTTCTGGGTCCACCACTGGGCCTTGTACTTGCGGCCCTTGTGGGAGACCTCGACGCCCGCGTTGTAGACCGAGCCGGCCACGTACGCCGTCGTCCCGGTGCAGCCCGTGGGCGGGGTCGTCGGAGGGGTGGTGGGGGGAGTGGTCGGCGGGGTCGTGGGCGGGGTCGTCGGAGGCGTGGTCGGCGGGGTCGTCGGCGGGGTCGTGGAGCCGGGCTCCACCACCGTCGTACCGCGCGCCAGATCACCGGCGAGGGCGTACGTCGTGCCGCTGATGTTCACCGTCCAGTTGGACGGGGTGGTCACCGGCAGGTAGTAGTTGAACGCCAGGTCGATCGTCGCGCCCGGGGCCAGCGACTGCCAGGCCGGGAGCTTCAGGGAGACGCGGTGGAAGTCGCCCTTCAGGCCGCCCACGTTGCCGCCGGTGTGGTCGCTGCTGATGACCTTCGTGCCGAAGCCCGACTGGTCGGAGGCGTTGGCCGGGGCCGAGGTCCCGTAGTCGAACTGGAACTCCGTGCCGCCCGGGAGCGCCGTCGCCGTGTTGTTGGTGATCTTGATCTTCGGGGTGATCGGGTAGTTCGAGTCGCCCAGCTTGAACTCGGTGAACTGGGTGTCGATCTTCACGGCCTGGGTCGGCAGCGCCTTGTTCGACTTCTTGGCGCCGTACGGCGTGGCCGCCTTGAACTTGTCGTACATCAGCGAGGTGAGCGTCGAGCCCATCTCGTACTGGCCCTTGGCGGCGTTCCAGGCGTAGTCACCGGCCATCTCCCAGACCATGGTGCCGCCGATGCCCTTGCTGACCACGTAGTCGGCCTTGGCGGCCACCGACTGCTCGTCCTCGGTGGAGAGGAAGACCTTCTTCTGCGCGTTCCACAGCCACGGGGCGACCAGGGTCGCGTCGTACTTGCGGGCGTAGGTGCCGGTCAGGGTGGTGTTCGCCGGGAAGCCGTACTGCGTGACGTAGTCGCCGACGATCCCCTTCTCCAGGTTCTTGGCGTGCCACATCGGGTTGGAGCCCGCGGGGGACTCCTTGCCGGCGGTGTCCTTGTCGTGCCACAGGTTGTCGATGCCGACGGCACCGTCACCGCACTTGGTCAGGCCCGCTCCGGCCGGGCAGGTGGCCGCGCTGGCCTTGCCCCAGAGGCCGTCGGTGCCGCCCTGCACGTTCTTGTGGCCGCGGGTGTAGTAGGGCAGGCCGATGTTGATGCGGCCGGCCGGCATGGAGCCGCGGAAGTAGTGGTAGGCCCAGTCGGTGTTGAGGTACCCGATGTTGCCGTACTGCGCCGAGCCGTAGACGTTGGCGGCGGCGAGTTCGCCGTCCTTGCCGTCGTCGAAGAGGGAGGCGTTGGGGCCGACGTACTCGTTCCAGGCGCCGTGCAGGTCGTAGGACATGATGTTGACGTAGTCCAGGTACTTCTGCATCTGGAACGTCTCCATGCCCCGCAGCAGGTAGCCGGAGGAGGGGGCGGCGACGGTCAGCAGGTAGTGCTTGCCGTCGGCGGCGCCGGCCGTGTCCAGCTTCTCGCGCAGGGACTTCATGAGGGCCGCGTAGCCCTGCACGAGTCCGGCGCGGCGCGCGTTGGCGAGCTGCCAGTCGAGCGGGTTGCCCGCGTCCCTCATGGTCGTCGGGTACTCGTAGTCGATGTCGACGCCGTTGAACCCGTACTTCCGGATGAAGTCGACGGCCGAGGTGGCGAAGGTGTTGATCCCGGCCTGGTTGACCGAGCCGTCGGCGTTGGTGGCCATCGAGTAGAAGCCGCCGGAGTTGACCCGGTCGCCGTTGTCCGCGAAGTAGCCGCCGGTCTCGGCCCAGCCGCCGACGGAGATCAGCGTCTTCACGTCCGGGTACTGCTTCTTGAACTTGTTGAGCAGGTTGAAATGGCCCTTGTAGGGGAGTGCGGGGTCCATCTCGGCGCCCACGACACCGGGCCAGGTCATCCCGGTGGCGGCGTTGTTCGGGCCGTCCGTGCCCACGGACAGCTTGTTGTCACCGCCGACGTGGGCGAAGGCGTAGTTGATGTGGGTGATCTTCTGCCACGGGATGTCCTTGGCGAGGTACGCGGGCTCGCCGTTCTTCCCGGTGCGCCAGCCCGTGAAGTAGCCGATGACGCGGCGCTGGTGGTCGGCGCCCATCTTCTCGCGGCCCTCGGTGTCGTACACCGAGCAGTACGGGACGTCGACGCCCGGGGTCTTGTAGAGCCCGTCGGGGCGACAGGACTCGTTGTCGGCGGCGTACGAGACGCCGCCGGAGAGGGAGCTGAGCAGCAGCCCGGCGACGGCCGCGCCGGACGCGAGCAGCGAGGCTCTTTTCGCGGTGGGGGACAACACGATCGGGTCCTCCTGGAGTGGGGGTTCCCCCGCGCCTCGCGGCGTGGGAGGAGTTCAGGACAACGAGCAAGGGGGTGGGTCGTGTTGGGCCCGTGGAGTGCGCACGCCGTCGGACCGGTACCTCGGAGGTGACACGGACATTAAGAGGACTAGACCAGTGCGTCAATAGGTCTGTACCAACAGAGAATTCTGTGAGAGCGTGTGAGCCAGCCCACAGGCTCGGGGCCGTATCGCCCCTTGTGGGACGTGGCACACTGGCCCTGTATCAGCAGCAGCGCACTCCGGGGTCGGTGTAATTCCGAACCGGCGGTTATAGTCCGCGACCCGTCCGCAGCCAGCGGCCGGTTGACCAGGTGAGATTCCTGGACCGACGGTGAAAGTCCGGATGGGAGGCAGTGCGCGGCGGGTGACCCCTCTCTTCGGGGCGCATCGGCCGTACGTCCGCTGGTCGCCGTGTCGTACCCGACCCGGCGTACCCGTGCGACGCGGCCTCGGCGCACCCGTACGAAGGAGTCGTTCCCGCTCTCTGTCGTCATCGACAGGCCCCGGAGTCCGTGCCCGAAGAGGCAGGAGGACCCGGTGGCACGGCAGACCGACACCACCGCCATGCGACGCGCCGTCGAACTCGCCGCCCGCGGTCTCGGCGCCACCAGCCCCAACCCGGTCGTCGGCTGTGTCGTCACCGACGCCTCCGGCCACCCTGCCGGCGAAGGCTTCCACCAGCGCGCGGGCGGCCCCCACGCCGAGGTCCACGCCCTGCGCGAGGCCGGTGTCCTCGCCCGGGGCGGCACCGCCTATGTCACCCTCGAACCCTGCGACCACACCGGCCGCACCGGCCCCTGCACCCAGGCCCTGATCGAGGCCGGGATCAGCCGGGTCGTGTACGCGGTCGGCGACCCGGACCCGCGGGCCACCGGCGGCGCCGGCACCCTGCGCGCGGCGGGCGTGACCGTGGAACACGGACTCCTGGAGGCCGAGGCCGAAGCGGTCAACACCGCCTGGCTCACCTCCGTCCGCAAGGGCCGCCCCTTCGTCCGCTGGAAGTACGCCGCCACCCTCGACGGCCGGACCGCCGCCGCCGACGGCACCTCCCGCTGGATCAGCTCCGCCGGGTCCCGCGCCGACGTCCACCGGCTCCGCGCCGAGTCCGACGCCGTCGTCGTCGGCTCCGGCACCGCCCGCGCCGACGACCCCCACCTGGCCGTCCGCGGCGTCGAAGGGGCCGTACAGCCGCTCCGTGTCGTCGTCGACACCGAGGCGAAGGCCGTACGCCCCGGCGCCCGGGTCCTCGACGACGCCGCGCCCACCCTGATCGCGGTCGCCGAGGACGCCGACACCGACCTCCCCGACGTCCTCCGCCTCCCCAGGGCCGGACGCGGGCTGTCCGTCCCCGCCCTCCTGGACGCCCTCCACGCGCGCGGCGTCCGCTCCGTCCTCCTCGAAGGCGGCCCCACCCTCGCGGGCGCCTTCGTCGCCGCGGGCGCCGTCGACCAGGTCGTCGGCTACCTCGCCCCGGTCCTCCTCGGCGCGGGCCCCGCCGCCCTCGCCGACGCCGGAATCGGCACCCTCGCGCAGGCGTTGCGGCTCGACGTCACCGAGACCGTCCGGATCGGCCCCGACCTCCGCGTCACCGCCACCCCGCAGTCCACCGCCACCCCCAAGGGAGCCTGACCGTGTTCACCGGAATCGTCGAAGAACTGGGCGAGGTCGTCGCCGTCGAGCAGCTCACGGACGCCTCCCGCTTCCGGCTGCGCGGCCCCCTGGTCACGGAGGGCGCCCGGCACGGCGACTCCATCGCCGTCAACGGCGTCTGCCTCACCGTCGTCGAGTGCGGCGACGGCACCTTCACCGCCGACGTCATGGCCGAGACCCTCAAGCGGTCCTCCCTCGGCGCCCTGGAGACCGGCTCCCGCGTCAACCTCGAACGGCCCATGGCCGTCGGCGGACGGCTCGGCGGCCACATCGTCCAGGGCCATGTGGACGGCACCGGCACGATCCTGGAGCGGACCCCCTCCGAGCACTGGGAACTCGTCCGGGTCGGGCTGCCCGCGCACCTCTCCCGGTACGTCGTCGAGAAGGGCTCGATCACCGTCGACGGCGTCAGCCTCACCGTCGTCGAGGTCACCGACGACTGGTTCACCATCAGCCTCATCCCCACCACCCTCGACCTGACCACCCTCGGCATCAAGCGGCCCGGCGACCCCGTCAACCTCGAAGTGGACGTCATCGCCAAGTACGTCGAGCGGCTGCTCGGCCCGAACGCCCGGGAGGACGTGAAGTGAACTGGCTCAACTCCGAGGCGTTCACCGTCCTCGACCAGCGCATCCTGTGGTCCGACATGATCGGCAACACGATCGGTCTGATCGCCCTCGCCCTCGGCTGGCGCCGCTCCATCCTCACCTGGCCCGCCCAGCTGCTCTCCGGCCTGATCCTCGTCGGCGCCTACTCCTCCGCCCACCTCTCCGGCGGCGTCGGCAAGCAGCTCCTCGTCATCGGCGTCGCCGCCTGGGGCTGGTGGCAGTGGAACCGGGGCAGGCAGCATGCCCAGGACGGCTCCATCGCGGTCCGCTTCGCCAGCTGGAAGGAGCGCGGGCTGCTCGTCGGCGGCGCCGTCCTCGGCACCCTCGCCGTCGGTGGCCTCTTCACCCTCTACCCGTCGCTCTCCTGGAGCCCCTGGGCCGACGCGTACATCTTCGTCGGCACCCTCGTCGCGATGATCGCCCAGGCCCGCGGCCTGGTCGAGTTCTGGTTCGCCTGGCTCCTCGTCGACCTCGTCGGCGTCCCGCTCGCCTTCCACAGCGGTCTCGCCTTCTCCGGTCTGGTCTACGTCATCTACTTCGCCCTGGTCCTCTGGGGCATGCGCGACTGGTGGCTCAGGACGCGCACCCCCGCTCTGAAGGGAGCCCACGCATGAGCGCCAGCCCCTCCCGCGCCCCCGAAGGCCGGCAGTCCTCCGGGACCGCCCTCTGGGACGTCACCGACCTCGCCCTCGACCCCGTCGAACAGGCCGTCCGCGACATCGCCGCCGGACGCCCGGTCGTCGTCGTCGACGACGAGGACCGCGAGAACGAGGGCGACCTCGTCATCGCCGCCGAGATGGCCACCCCCGAGGTCGTCGCCTTCATGATGAGCGAGTGCCGCGGCCTGATCTGCGCCCCCATGGAGACGGAGGAGCTGGACCGCCTCCAGCTCCCGCAGATGGTCGACCGGAACACCGAGTCGATGCGCACGGCCTTCACCGTCTCCGTCGACGCGTCCCCCGCGCACGGCGTCACCACCGGCATCTCCGCCGCCGACCGCGCCACCACCCTGCGGATGCTGGCGAGCGGCCGCCACGAACCGTCCGACTTCGTCCGCCCCGGCCACGTCTTCCCGCTGCGCGCCAGGCCCGGCGGCGTCCTCGCCCGCAACGGGCACACCGAGGCCGCCGTCGACCTCGCCCGGCTCGCGGGCCTCCGCCCGGCCGGCGCGATCGTCGAGATCGCGGGCGAGGACGGCGTCATGCTCCGCCTCCCCGAACTGGTCCCCTTCGCCCGCAAGCACGGCCTCACGATCATCTCCATCGAGGACCTGATCGCCTACCGCCGCTCCGCCGAACCCACCGTCCGCCGCGAGGCCGAGGTCAGCCTGCCCACCGCGCACGGCGACTTCACCGCCTACGGCTACCGCTCCACCGTGGACGGCGTCGAACACGTCGCCCTCGTCCACGGCGAGATCGGCGACGGCGAGGACGTCCTGGTCCGCCTCCACTCCGAGTGCCTCACCGGTGACGTCTTCCACTCGCTGCGCTGCGACTGCGGCCCCCAGCTGCACGCCTCCCTCGACCGCGTCACCGAGGCGGGCCGCGGAGTCGTCGTCTACCTCCGGGGCCACGAGGGCCGGGGCATCGGCCTGCTGTCCAAGCTGCGCGCGTACGAGCTCCAGGAACGCGGCCGGGACACCCTCGACGCCAACCTGGAACTGGGACTGCCCGCCGACGCCCGCGACTACGCGGCGGGCGCCCGCATCCTCACCGACCTCGGCGTCCGCAGCCTCCGGCTGATGACCAACAACCCCGACAAGATCGACGCGCTCACCCGGCACGGCCTGACCGTCGAGGGCCGCGAGCCCATGCCGGTCACGGCCGGTGAGCACAACGTCCGGTACCTCACCACCAAGCGGGACCGGATGGGCCACGACCTGCCCTGGCTGGACGGCACGCCTGCCGCCGGCTGCGGCAACCAGTAACCGAAGCACGTCACCGACAAGGAGAGACATGAGCGGCAAGGGCGCACCCGTCCTCAGCGTGAAGAACTGCGGCGACCTCCGGGTCGCCGTCATCGCGGCCCAGTGGCACGAGAAGGTCATGGACGGCCTGGTCGACGGCGCCCTGCGGGCCCTGAGCGAACTCGGCATCGACGAGCCCACCCTGCTCCGCGTCCCCGGCAGCTTCGAACTCCCGGTCGTGGCCAAGGTCCTCGCCGGGCGCGGCTACGATGCCGTCGTGGCGCTCGGTGTGGTCATCAGGGGCGGAACACCGCACTTCGAGTACGTGTGCCAGGGCGTCACCCAGGGCCTCACCCAGGTCTCGGTCGACACCGGCGTACCCGTCGGATTCGGCGTCCTCACCGTCGACACCGAGGAGCAGGCCCTCGACCGGGCCGGGCTCGAAGGCTCCTCCGAGGACAAGGGCCACGAGGCCGTCACCGCCGCCGTCGCGACCGCCACCATCCTCCGTACGGTCAGCGAACCCTGGCGCTGACACGCGACCCCCACCCCGTACCCTAGGACCATCATGGCGAACAAAACCTTCGAAGAGCTCTTCGCGGAGCTCAAGCTCAAGGCCGAGACCGGCGACCCGGCTACCTCCCGCACCGCGGAACTGGTGGACAAGGGCGTCCATGCCATCGGCAAGAAGGTCGTCGAAGAGGCCGCCGAGGTCTGGATGGCCGCCGAGTACGAGGGCAAGGAAGCCGCCGCCGAGGAGATCTCGCAGCTGCTGTACCACGTCCAGGTGATGATGGTCGCCCGCGGGATCTCGCTCGACGACGTCTACGCCCACCTCTGAGCACGCGTTCCCCGACTCCACCCTCCCGTCCCACCGTCCCAGGCAAAGGAAGCTCACCCCATGCTGCGCATCGCCGTTCCCAACAAGGGTTCCCTCTCCGGACCTGCGTCGGCAATGCTCCATGAGGCCGGCTACCGCCAGCGCAAGGAGTCCAAGGAACTGGTGGTCATCGACCCCGGCAACGAGGTCGAGTTCTTCTACCTGCGCCCCAAGGACATCGCGATCTACGTCGCCTCCGGGAAGCTGGACATCGGCATCACCGGCCGTGACCTGCTCCTGGACTCCGGCGCCAGCGCCGAGGAGATCCTCGCGCTGAACTTCGGCCGCTCCACCTTCCGTTACGCCACGCGGCCCGGCACCGCGAGCGGCCCCCAGGACTTCGGCGGCATGACGATCGCCACCTCCTACGAGGGCATCGTCGCCAAGCACCTCGCCGACCAGGGCATCGACGCCTCCGTCGTGCACCTCGACGGCGCCGTCGAGACCGCGATCCAGCTGGGCGTCGCCCAGGTCATCGCGGACGTCGTCGAGACCGGCACCAGCCTGCGCAACGCGGGCCTCGAGGTCATCGGGGACCCGATCCTCACCTCCGAGGCGGTCGTCGTCCGCCGTCAGGGCGCCGACGCCGACCACCCGCAGGCGCAGCAGTTCCTCCGCCGCCTCCAGGGCGTCCTCGTCGCCCGCTCGTACGTGATGATGGACTACGACTGCCGGGCCGAGCACCTGGAGCAGGCCGTCGCCCTCACCCCGGGCCTGGAGTCGCCGACCGTCTCCCCGCTGCACAACGAGGGCTGGGTCGCCGTCCGCGCGATGGTCCCCGCCAAGGAGTCGCAGCGGATCATGGACGACCTGTACGAGATCGGCGCCCGCGCCATCCTCACCACCGCCATCCACGCCTGCCGTCTCTGACGGCACGGCTCGCACGCCCCGAGGCCCCGAGGAAACCCTGATGTCCCAGCCGTCCGCGCCCGCCCTGCCGGTCACCTTCCGTCCCGGGCGCACCCGGGCGATCCTGCTGACGATGGCGACCGTGATGTTCGTCGTGATCACCGCCGTGGCACTGATGCTGGACCGCCTCGGGCCGGGGGAGCGCGTCAGCTTCGTCTTCACCGCTGCGATGCTCGCCGGGGTCCTGGTGCTGCTCAGCCGCCCCAAGGTCGTCGCCGACACCGAGGGCGTCACGGTCGTCAACATCACCCGGACCCGGCGACTCGCCTGGGCGGAGATCCTCAAGGTCAATCTGCGCCCCGGCGACCCGTGGGTCTTCCTCGACCTCAGCGACGGCACCAGCCTCCCGGCGCTCGGCATCCAGCCGGGGATCGCCAAGGAGTCGGCGATCCGCGACGCCCGCGCCCTGCGGGCCCTGGCGGACACCCACGGGACGGGCGTGGCCGCGGCCTGACGGTCCGGCCGGGTCCCGGGACCCCTCGGGGGAGGCACGTCCTCCCCGTACGGGACGACCCCGGTCCGTCCCCCGTCCGGGGCCGACCCTCTGCCCCTCGGGGCCTTCGCGTGACTACTCTGGAGGCGGTGGTGCCGAGCGCACCACCGCCTCGCGTGTGCAGGGCCGCGGTCGCGGCCCGCGGGGCCGCCCTTCTACCCGAGGAGTGACTCCCTCCAGCAATGGACGGATCGTCCGGTAGTACCCGCGCCGCCCCCTCCCAGGAGGCGGCGGCATGATCGTCTCTCTTCTGCCGCTCGTCGCGGCCCTCGTCCTCGTCCTCGCCAACGGCTTCTTCGTGGCCGCCGAGTTCGGTCTCGTGACCGTGGAGCGCGCCGAGGCCGAGCGCGCCGCGGCCACCGGTGACCGGCGCGCCCGCACCGTCGTCACCGCCCTGCGCGAGCTGTCCTTCCAGCTCTCCGGCACCCAGCTCGGCATCACGATCACCTCCCTCGTCGTCGGCATGCTCGCCGAGCCCGCGCTCGCCGGACTGCTGCGCGGACCGCTCACCGCCACCGGACTGCCCGGGGGCGTCGTCTCCTGGACCGCGGTGGTGACCGGGATGCTGCTCGCCGCCGCCGTCCAGATGGTGGTCGGGGAGCTGGTGCCCAAGAACTGGGCGGTCTCCCGGCCGCTCCAGGTGGCCCGCTTCGTCGCCACCCCGCAGCGCTGTTTCTCCGCCGTCTTCCGGCCGGTGATCTCCCTGCTCAACCGGGTCGCGAACCGGCTGGTCCGGCTCCTGGGCGTCGAGCCCACCGAGGAGCTGGACTCGGTCCGCACCCCCGGCGAGCTGGTCTCCCTGGCCCGGCACTCGGCGCGGGCCGGTGCCCTCGAACAGGACACCGCCGACCTCTTCGTACGGACCCTGTCCCTCGGCGGTCTCACCGCGGAGCAGCTCATGACCCCGCGGGTGAAGGTCAGTGCCCTCCAGTGGGACGCCACCGCCGCCGACGTCCTCAACCTCACCCGGGCCACCGGCCTCTCGCGCTTCCCGGTCTACCGGGACCGCATCGACGAGATCGTCGGCATGGTCCACCTCAAGGACGCGCTCGCCGTCACCCCGCACGCCCGGCTGCGGACCCCCGTCGGCCGGATCGCCGTCCCCCCGCTCCTGGTCCCCGAATCGCTGCCCGCCCAGGCCCTCCTGGAGCGGCTGCGCAGGGAGCAGCCCATCGCGGTCGTCGTCGACGAGTACGGCGGCACGGCCGGGGTCGTCACCCTGGAGGACATCGTCGAGGAACTCGTCGGCGAGGTCCGTGACGAGCACGACACCCCGGCCGACGGGCGGCCCGAGCTGGCCGCCGCACCCGCCGAGGACGGCCGGCCCGCCTGGGACGCCGACGGCTCCTGCCGGGTCCACGCCCTGCGCCGGATAGGTCTCGACGTGCCCGAAGGACCGTACGAGACCGTCGCCGGGCTCGTCGCCGATCTCCTCGGGCGCATCCCCGCCCCCGGTGACCGTGCCGAACTCCCCGGCTGGCGGCTCTCGGTGCGGCAGGTCGACCGCTACCGGGCCGAGCGCGTCCGGATCGTCCGGACGGGCCCGGCACCCGGCCGGGAGACCGGCGGGGCCGCGCTCCGGGTCCCGGTGGCGGCGGAGGCGGTCCGATGAGCACCCTTCCCCTGCTGTTCGCCGTCCTCCTGGTACTGGCCAACGGCTTCTTCGTCGGGGCCGAGTTCGCGCTCGTCTCCGTCCGCCGCAGCCAGATCGAGCCGCTCGGCGGCGCCCGTGCCCAGCAGGTCCTGTACGGCCTGGAGAACCTGCCGAGGATGATGGCGGCCGCGCAGTTCGGCATCACCGTCTGCTCGCTGACGCTCGGCGCGGTCGCCGAGCCGTCCGTCGCCCGTCTCCTCGAACCGGTCTTCCACGCGGTCGGGGTCCCGGACGCGCTGATCCACCCGCTCGGCTATGTCGTCGCCCTCGCCGCCGTCGTCTTCCTGCATCTCGTCATCGGCGAGATGGTCCCGAAGAACCTGGCGATGGCCGCGCCCGAGCGGACCGCGCTCTGGCTCGCCCCCGGTCTGGTCGGCTTCGCCCGGCTCTGCCGGCCCGTGACGACCGGGCTGGGCGCCTGCGCCCGGCTGGTCCTGCGGGCGTTCGGGGTGGAGCCGAAGGACGAGGTGGAGGCGGTCTTCACCAGTGTCCAGCTGGGCAGGCTCGTCGAGGACGCCGGTCAGGCCGGACTGCTCGACCCGGCCGAGCAGGAGCGTCTGGAGGACGTCCTCGAACTGGGGACGCGCCCGGTGACGGAGGTCCTCATCACCTCCGCTTCGCTGGTCACGGTCCCGCCGACGGTCACCCCCCGGGAGATCGAGGAGCTGACCGTTCGCACCGGGTACTCGCGCTTCCCGGTACGGGCCGAGGCCCGGGGCACCTTCATGGGCTTCGTGCACGTGAAGGACGTCCTCGACCTGGAGGAGCGGGAGCGGGCGGTGCCCCAGCGGCTGTGGCGGCCGATGGCGACGGTCCGCGCCGAACTGCCCCTCGACGACGCCCTCACCGTGATGCGCCGGGCCGCGACCCATCTGGCGCAGGTGGCGGACGGCGCGGGCCGGATCCTCGGCCTGGTCGCCCTGGAGGACGTCCTGGAGAAACTGGTGGGCGAGGTCCGCGATCCGGCCCACCGGCTCCTCCCGGACCGGGTGCCCGCCCCGTAGGGAACCGTGGGCCCGGAGCACCTCCGGGCCCACGGCCCTTCGGACACCGCCCGCCGTGCGCGGGCCGTCAGTAGCCCGGCGGTTCCTGCTGGGGACCCCGGTCGACCGGGCCCCGGCCGGAGAGGACCTCGCCGTACGCCTGCATGAGGTCGGCGAGCCGCAGGGTCGCCAGATCGTCCCGGGTGGGCGTGTGCGGATAGCCGGAGAGCCGCAGGTCACGGTAGGCACAGGACTTCTCGTACAGGGTGCGCAGGAAGCGCCCGTTGCCCAGCTCGTCGATCCAGCCCTGCTCGACGACGTGTGCGCTGATGGAGCGCAGCTCGTCGCGGGCCTCGTCGTCCCAGCCGTCCCCGTTGGCCGCCGCGAGGACCTCGCCGATCGCGGTGAGTTCCAGCGGCCGGTACGAGGGGAAGTCGACGCGGGTGGTGAACCGGGAGGAGAGACCGGGGTTGGCGCCGAGGAGGCGGTCCATGCCCTCGGGATATCCGGCCAGGATCACCACCAGGTGGTCGCGGTTGTCCTCGGCCCGTTTGAGCAGGACCTGGAGCGCCTCGTCGCCGTAGGCGTCGCCCTTGCTGTAGCCGGTGTTGGAGAGCGCGTACGCCTCGTCGACGAAGAGGACCCCGCCCACCGCCGAGTCGATCAGCTCGTTCGCCTTCACCGCCGTCTGGCCGAGGAACTCGCCCACCAGATCGGCCCGTTGGGCCTCCACGAGATGGTCGCCGCCGAGCAGCCCGAGGGCGTAGAACACCCGGCCGAGGATGCGGGCGACCGTGGTCTTGCCGGTGCCGGAGGGCCCGGAGAAGACGAAGTGACGTTTGGGAGGCTGGACCGGCAGGCCCTGTCCGGCCCGCAGCCGTGCCATCTCCAGCTGCGCCGACAATGCTTTGACCTGCCGTTTCACCGGCTCCATCCCCACCATGCCCTCCAGCTCGGCGAGCGCCTCGGCGAGCAGGGCGGGATCGGTGGGCCCGGCCGGGAAGCGCGGGGGAGCGGGCTGCGAGGGTAGGGGGCCCTTCCGCCGGGCGGTCTCGGGCGGGGTGGCGGCGGGTGCCGGGGGCACCGGTTCGGGCGCGAAGCGCAGCCCGTCCCCGAGGGGGCCGCCGGTGTCGGGCTCGGTGCCCGGGGCGACCTCCCCCGCGTCCTGCCCCAGCCCCCCGCCGACGGTGCCCAGGGCGACCGTGGCGAGCCCGGTCGGGTCGTCCAGGCCGTCGTACCCCTCGAAGCCGTCGTACTCCGCGATGGCCGCGAGCCGGGCGGCGGTGTCCATGAACGTCGGGTCGATCCGGTGCACGGCCCGGTAGAGGGGGAGCGCGGCGGCGCTGCGTCCGGTGCCCTCGTGGGCGCGGGCGAGCCAGTAGCGCAGCTCCTTGCGCTGGGGCTGCTCGCTGCGGCACCGCATCAGGGAGGTGGAGAGCAGCGGCTCGGCCTGCCCGTACATCTCCAGGCGGACCCGGGCCATCCCGCCGAAGAGGCCCGCCTCGATGCCGAGGAGCGGGTCGTCGACGAGGGTCTCGGTGTGCCGGACGAGCTGGTCCCAGTCCTTGACGAGATAGGCGCGGCAGGCGTGCAGGAAACGTACCTGGGGGTCGGTGTCGACCGGGGGGAGCCCGGCGAGGGCGCGGTCCAGCTCGGGTACGTGACGGCCGTCGAGCCAGTGGGAGGCGTGCGCGAGCAGCAGGTCGCGCGGGCTCTCCAGGACCGGCTGCACCCACCAGCCGAGCCAGTACCAGGAGTTCAGGGGGCGCCGGTACCGGGTCCGCTGCTCGCCGAAGCGCTCGCGGTTGCGGTACATGCGCAGCAGCGCGGTCGTGGTGTCGACCCTCAGGGCGTGCAGCCCGAGCCAGGCGTCCGCCATTCCGGGGTCGACGCGTACCGCCGTCCGGAACTCGTCCTCTGCCTGCGGGTAGGCGCCCATCGTGTAGGCGTCGACGCCGCGCAGCCAGGCGAGTTCGGCGGGGGCCTGCGCGCCCTGCGTGCCGATGTCCATCGGGTCCCCCACAACCGTCTTCGCATGGACGGGATTTGACCGCACCTGGGGGCATCGTACCTGCGCAGGGTGCGTGTGATTAAGGAGAAGCGCATGATCCGGAAGTGGTGACCCTGGGTGAGCGGCAGGGGTCACGGAGGAGCCGGGTGAGGGTTCCCGGGGCAGAACGAAGCCCCCGATCACGGGGGAACAACCGGGGGCTTCGCGTCCGCGGCGGCTTCGGAAAGCCGCACATTCAGAACGTAAGACCTGTACGCCCCTTGGGTCAAGCAGAGTTGAGGCACTTGCGGAAGCGGATGAGGTGACCCTCAGTTCACGGACATGAAGCCGTCACGGTGGGTGATGATCTGGTCCGCGACCGCTGTCACGGAGGGCCCACTGAGCCATTCGTAACCCTTCTGACACTCGCGTACCAGGGTGTCGGCGAAGGGACGGGAGGGGTCCTGGGCGAAATGGCGAGTCTCCGCCACGGTCCATCCGTCCCAGAACGCGGCCTGCTCCGGACCGTCCCGCCGACGCCCCCGCCCCCAGGACTCCTCCGCCCCGCGCTCCATCCACAGCAGCCACGCCAGGAACGGGCGCACCTCCCTCCGGCCCGCTCCGACCCCCTCGACAAGGACCACCGGAGCGGGCGGCAGCGGCCGGGGCTCGCCGAAGCGCCGCAGCCGCCAGTCGTACGGACGGAAGGAGGCGGCCCCGCCGCGGGTGAAGGGCTCGACGACCTGCTCCCGGAGCCCGCCGGTCCAGCCGAACGGCTCCTCGTGCGTGGCGAGGTCGTCGAGGTGGAGCACGGGGGCGTCGCCGAGTGCCGCGGAGAGACGGGTGGCGAGGGTGGACTTGCCGGAGCCCGCGTGGCCGTCGACCGCGACCAGCCGGACCGGTCCGCAGGAGGGCGGCAGCCGGAGCAGCGCCTGTGCCGCGCGGTCGAGGTCGTTCATGGACCCAGGGTAGGGGAGCGGGGGACCGCCGCGGGCCGACGAGGTAGCACCGTCATCGGCCGAGTGCCTCATCGGTGCGGCGACGCGGGGCGAGGTGCTGGCGGAGGCCCGCCGGGAGCCGCGATAGTGGGCCGGGCGGACCGCCCGTGCCCGGGTCCGTGCCGTGCCCTTCCGCGCCCCGCACCACCGGTGTCCGGGCCGTGCCCCGGCCGTCCGCCCGCGTGGGCCCCGGGTCCCGGTCCCGGGCCGTCCGACCACGAGTCCGCACACCCACCGTTCTCGACCGGGAGTCACCGCCCATGACCGGTTCCACTCCGCGCAGGACCGTCCTCACCGCCGCCCTCGCCGCCGTGGCGGGAACGGCCGCCGCGTCCGCCACGGCCTCGGCCGCCCCCCTCGCCTCCGGCTCCTCCGGCCACTCCCCGTCCTCCGGCTCTTCCCCGTCCTCCGGCTCCTCCCCGTCCGCCGGACGGACCGACGCGGCGGACGGCACCGGGAGGCACGGCCACGCCCCCGCCGCCGGGCTCGTCGCCCACCGGTTCTGGTCCTCGTACCAGGACTGGCGGCGCGGTACGGCCGCCGGGACGAGGGCGGTCCCGGGCGACCGCCCCGGTCTGGTCCTCGACACCCCCGCCGGCCGCACCGACCACACCGACCCGCGCACCGGCCGCACCTCCCCCTGGGAGTACGCGAGCTGGACCTCGCCCCGGCACGTCCCGGCCGTGCCCGCCACCGAGGTCATCGCCTCCTGGAACGCCCACACCCCGCCCGGCACCTGGCTCCGGATCGAACTGTCGGGGGAGTACGGCGACGGCGCCGCCACCCCCTGGTACGTCATGGGCCACTGGGCCTCGGGCGACGGCGACGTCCGGCGCGCCTCCGTCGACGGCCAGAGCGACGGCCGGAGCACGGTCTGGACCGACACCCTCGCCGTCGACGACCCGGCGAGCGGGCTGCGGCTGACCGCGTACCGGCTGCGCCTCACCCTCCTGCGCGCCCCGGGCAGCGGCCTCACGCCCACGGTGTGGCGGATCGGCGCGATGGCCTCGGACGTCCCGGACCGCTTCACGGTCCCGGCCTCGAAGCCGGGCCCCGGCCATGAGCTGACCGTGCCGCGCTACTCGCAGAACACCCACGTCGGGCAGTACCCCGAGTACGACAACGGCGGCGAGGCCTGGTGCAGCCCGACCTCCTCCCAGATGATCGTCGAGTACTGGGGGCGGCGGCCCTCCGGGGAGGAACTGGCCTGGGTGGACCCCGCCTTCGAGGACCCCCAGGTCTGCCACGCGGCCCGCTCCACCTACGACCACCAGTACGAGGGCTGCGGCAACTGGCCGTTCAACGCCGCCTACGCGGCCTCCTACCCCGACATGAACGCCGTCGTCACCCGGCTCCGCTCGCTCACCGAACTGGAGTCCCTGGTCCGGGCCGGCATCCCGGTCATCACCTCCCAGTCGTTCCGGGAGGAGGAGCTGACCGGGGCCGGATACGGCACCTCGGGCCATCTGATGACGGTCATCGGCTTCACCCCCGCCGGAGACGTCGTCGCCAACGACCCCGCCTCCCCCAGCAACGAGACCGTCCGCCGGGTCTACCGACGGCGCGAATGGGAGAACATCTGGCTCCGCACGAAGCGCTACGACGCGAACGGCAAGGTCAGAAGCGGCACGGGCGGTGTCTGCTACGTCTACTGGCCCGAGCACCCGACCTCGGAGCGACACCGGGCACTGCGGGAGTTGGGGCTGGTGTGAGCCGAAGGGGGAGTGGCGAGTGACGGGCGGGGCGGGGGCGCCCGCCGGGGCGGGACGGCTCACGGTCCGCCGCCGTCCGAGGCGCCCCGGTCACCGCCGAACGGATCGAGCGACAGTTCGCCCGCTGCCCGCTGCCCGCTGCCCGCTGCCCGCTGCCCGCTGCCCGCCGCACGGCCCTGGCCCCCTGGCTCTCACCTGACATACCGTCAGGTGTCCGTCCGGGAGCCCCCGCCGACCAGGAGGTCAGCCATGTCCGCGCACCGGCACGACGACCGGCCCGTCGCCCTCGACGAATATCCCGTGCACCAGGCCCCGCTCTCCATGAAGCACCACGTCAGCGGCGACCGGAACGCCTACGACCGGTGCATCTTCCACGTCTTCGACCACACCGGCCGGGCCCTGCTCATCGCCGGTCTCGGCGTCTACCCCAACGCCGGGGTCGTCGACGCCTACGCCACCCTCCGCGTCGGCGACCGGCTGCACGCCGTCCGGGCCTCCGACGCCCTCGGCGACGACCGTACGAACCTCTCCGTCGGCCCCTTCACCATCACCGTCGACGAACCCCTCCGGCGCCTCACCCTGACCTGCGCCGCCGACCCCGCCGACCCCGAAGGGCTCTCCTACGAGATCGCCTGGACCGGTGACTTCCCCGCCGTCTGGGAACCCCACCACACCCAGCGCCACGGCGGTCGGCTCACCCTGGAAGGCCGCCGCTTCGTCCAGGCGGGACACTGTGCGGGCACCGTCCGGGCCGGCGGCCGGGAGTTCGCCGTCACCCCGGGCGAGTGGACCGGCACCCGCGACCGCAGCTGGGGCGTCCGCCCGATCCCCGGCGAAGAACCCGGCCGCGCCGCCGAGTTCCGCCCCGAGGGCTTCCACTGGCTCTGGATCCCGATGCGCTTCGAGGACCGCTTCCTCATGGTCGTCGCCCAGGAGGACGCCGACGGCTACCGCACCCTCAACGAGGCGCTCCTCGTGCGCGAGGGCCACCGCGACGTCCAACTCGGCTGGCCCCGCACCGAGATCACGTACCGCCCGGGCACCCGCCACCCCGAACGGGCCACCGTGCACCTCACCGCCCCCACCGGCGAACCCCTGGAGATCGGCGTCGAGGTCCTCGCCTCCTCCCCGCTCGCCGTCGGCGCGGGCTACCCGCCCGCCACCGACTGGCAGCACGGCACCTGGCAGGGCCGGGACTGGACCGACCGGCGCGTCTACGACCTCTCCGACCCGGCGGCCCACCCCGCCGCCGCGTACGGCGTCACCGACCACTCCGCCCGCTTCACCCTCGACGGCCGCACCGGGTACGGCATCTTCGAGCACGGCTCCTTCGGCCGTCACGACCCCAGCGGATTCGCCGACCACACGTCAACGGCCCTCTGAGGAGCCCCCCTTGACCTCCGCGCCCCGCCCACGGACCACCACCCGCGACCCCGAGGAGCTCGGCCGCCGGCTCACCGTCTGGCTGCACCGGCACCTGCCCGGGGCCCGCGTCGGCGGACTCGCCGTACCCAGCTCCAACGGCATGTCCAGCGAGACCCTGCTCTTCGACCTCGACCACCCGGACGCCCCGGTCCGCGGCTGCGCCCTCCGGCTGGCCGCCGACCCCGCCGCGTACACCGTCTTCCCCGTCTACGACATGGCCCGGCAGCACCGCGTCATGCGGCTGGTGGGCGAGCACACCGACGTGCCCGTGCCGCGCGTGCTGTGGCTGGAGGAGGACCCGGGGCCGCTCGGCGCCCCCTTCTTCGTGATGGCCCGCGCCGAGGGCCGCGTCCCGCCCGACGTCATGCCCTACACGTACGAGGGGAACTGGCTCCACGCCGCCACCGACGCCGAACGCGCCCAGCTGGAGGCCGAGTCCGTCGCCGTGCTCGCGCGGCTGCACGACCAGTTCCCGGCGGCGGAGGCCGCCTTCCTGCTCCCGGAGGGCCGGGGAACCCCGCTGCGCCGCCATGTCGACGCCCAGCGCGCCTACTACGCCTGGGTGGTGGACGGCCTCGCCCGCTCGCCGCTCATCGAGTCGGCCTTCGACTGGCTGGAGGCGCACTGGCCCGCCGACGAGGGCCCGGCCGTCCTCGGCTGGGGCGACGCGCGCATCGGGAACATCGTCTACGACGGCTTCACCCCCGCCGCAGTCCTCGACTGGGAGATGGCGGCCTGCGTCCCCCGCGAGGTGGACCTCGGCTGGACGGTCTACCTGCACCGCTTCTTCCAGGACCTCACCGTCGGCTTCGGCCAGCCGGGGCTTCCCGGCTTCCTGTCCCGCGACGCGGTCGAACGGCGCTACGCCGAACTGACCGGGCACCTCCCGCGCGCCATGGAGTTCCACACCCTCTACGCGGCCCTGCGGCACGCGATCGTGATGCTGAGGATCGCGTACCGGCAGGCCCACTTCGGCGAGGTCGAGGTGCCCGAGGACCCCGACGCGCTGATCCTGCACCGCGCCGCGCTCACGGCGATGGTGCGGGGAAGCTACTGGTGAACCGGGCGGCTCAGGCCGCGCGCCGCATCTGCGGCACCTGGATCGGACGCGAGCCCGGACCGCCGACGTGCGAGAAGGGCTGCGTGCGCCAGTCGAGGCCCTGCGGGAGCGTCAGGAGCAGGGCGGTGTCCTGCTCCAGCACCTCCAGGGTCTCGTCGGCCGGGCGGGCCTCGCCCGCCGACAGGCCCGTACCCGGGCAGACCGTCAGGACGAAGGGGTTCCACGGAGTGGGGCAGAGCGCGTGCTCCGGCAGCACGTCCTCGTCCGCGAGCAGCGCGATGGGCTGCACGCACTCCGGGCAGACGACCCGGAACATCTCAAACGTGTCGTACGCGTCGAGCTCGTCGGACGTGTCGACCGAATCAACAGGCTCCTGCATGGAGATCTCCCCCTCGGGTGGGTCGGCCGGATCTGTGTGGCCTCGACCACAGCAAGCACTTCCCATGCGGTGGTCCGCATAACCGTGTGGCGGTCCGTGGAGGCGGACGCAAACCTGTGGCGTTCGTCACATGCCCGTCGCAGGTGCCCCGCTATGGCTGATACCCGTCGATAGCGGGTGACCCCGGCGCTGCCGCCCGCCCCCGGGGAGCACTAGGGTCACCGCATGGAGGAGCTGGATCGTCAGATCGTCGAGTTGCTCGTCAAGGACGGGCGCATGAGCTACACCGACCTGGGCAAGGCCACCGGCCTGTCCACGTCGGCGGTGCATCAGCGCGTCCGCCGCCTGGAGCAGCGCGGAGTCATCCGCGGCTATGCCGCGGTCGTCGACCCGGAGGCCGTGGGCCTGCCGCTGACCGCCTTCATCTCGGTCAAACCCTTCGACCCCAGCGCCCCCGACGACACCCCCGACCGGCTCGCCGACATTCCGGAGATCGAGGCCTGCCACAGCGTCGCCGGTGACGAGAACTACATCCTCAAGGTCCGGGTCGCGACCCCGCTGGAGCTGGAGCACCTGCTGAGCCGCATCCGCTCGCAGGCCGGGGTCTCCAGCCGCACCACCGTGGTCCTCTCCACGCCGTACGAGGCCAGGCCGCCCCGCATCTGACCCCCGGACCGCCCGCCCGGGGGGACCTGCCGGACAAACCGGGTCCCGGCAGGTCCTAGCCTGGTCGCATGAGTGAGTCCCTGTCTGTCGCGCCTGTCGCGTCCGCCGCCGAACACCGCACCGTGCTGCTGCGCGGAGGGGAAGTCCACAGCCCCGCCGACCCCTTCGCCACCGCCATGGTGGTGGAGCGCGGGCACGTCGCCTGGGTGGGCTCGGAGGGCGCCGCCGACGCCTTCGCCCCCGGCGTGGACGAGGTGGTCGACCTGGAGGGCGCGCTGGTCACCCCGGCGTTCGTCGACGCGCACGTGCACACCACCGCCACCGGCTTCGCCCTCACCGGGCTCGACCTGTCCCGGGCCGCCTCGCTCGCCGGGGCGGCGGAGCTGATCCGCGCCCACGCCGCCGCCCGCCCCCGGGACCGGATCCTCATCGGACACGGCTGGGACGCCGCCCGCTGGCCCGAGCGCCGCCCCCTGACCCGCGCCGAACTCGACGCGCTCACCGGCGGACGGCCGCTCTACCTCACCCGCATCGACGTCCACTCGGCCGTCGTCACCACCGCCCTGCTCGACCTCGTCCCCGGCGTCCGCGACCTGGACGGCTTCCACGACGGACAGCGCCCGCTCACCGGGGACGCCCACCACGCCGTGCGCGCCGCCGCCTTCGGCGCCGTCTCGGCCCACCAGCGCACCGAGGCGCAGCGCGCCGCCCGCACCCGGGCCGCCTCCCTCGGCATCGGCACCCTGCACGAGTGCGGCGGCCCGCAGATCTCCTCCGAGGACGACTTCACCGGCCTCCTTGACCTGGCCCGCGACGAGCCCGGACCCCGGGTGGTCGGCTACTGGGCCGACCTCGACGTGGAGCGGGCGCGCGCCCTCGGTGCGCTCGGCGCCGCCGGGGACCTCTTCGCCGACGGCTCCCTCGGCTCCCACACGGCCTGCCTCCACCAGCCGTACGCGGACCACGCCGACACCGGGCACACCGGAGCCGCCCACCTGGACGCGGCCACCGTCGCCGGACACGTCGTGGCCTGCACCGAGGCCGGTCTCCAGGCGGGCTTCCACGCCATCGGGGACGCGGCCGTGACGGCCGTCGTCGAGGGCGTCAGGGCAGCCGCCGAGAAGCTGGGACCGGCCAGGATCAGGGCCGCCCGGCACCGCGTGGAGCACGTCGAGATGCTCACCCCCGAGACGATCGCCGCCTTCGCGGAACTGGGCCTCACCGCCTCCGTACAGCCCGCCTTCGACGCCTTCTGGGGCGGGGACGAGGGCATGTACGCGGACCGGCTCGGCGTCGAGCGGGCCCGCACCCTCAACCCGTACGCCGCGCTGCTGCGCGCCGGTGTGCCGCTGGCCTTCGGCTCCGACAGCCCGGTGACCCCGCTGGACCCCTGGGGCACCGTCCGGGCCGCCGCCTTCCACCGCACCCCGGAGCACCGGATCTCCGTCCGGGCCGCCTTCACCGCGCACACCCGGGGCGGCTGGCGGGCGGCCGGCCGGGACGACGCCGGGACGCTGGTGCCGGGGGCCCCCGCCGACTACGCGATCTGGGGCGCGGCGGAACTCGTGGTCCAGGCGCCCGACGACCGGGTGGCCCGCTGGTCGACCGATCCGCGCTCCGGGACGCCCGGTCTGCCCGATCTGACGCCCGGTGCCGACCTCCCCGTCTGCCTGCGCACGGTCGTGCACGGACAGACGGTGTTCGTACGGCCGAACGTGTGATGTGGGGATATGTCCCCCTGGGGGCAGCCGCTCCGGGTGTTTGTCCCCGACCTGCGGATCTTCCCCTCCGGCCTGCGCTTTTGAACCGTCTCCGCAGGTCAAGAGGGTATTGACAGTCGCCGGTCGGGGGCGGGTAGGTTCTCCGAGTCCACCACAGGACGTCCGCCGGGACCCCGTCCCTCGCACAGTCGCCGTACGCCGCCCGCGCCTCGGCCCGAGGGAAGGTTTCTCCGGCGGAAGGTGCGACCCGGGTGGGGCCCGGACGTTCAGTAGACAACGGCTCTCGGTCGATCCGCAGCCAGCGGATCCCAGGTCGGACCGAAGGACGCCGGGCCCCGCACCGCCCTTCCCGCGTCCCGGTGGTCCCTTCCGTCCCGTCTGTGACCGGGATCGGCCGACCCGCCCCGCCGGAGCACGCCGGGGACCTCGCTATGGTGGGGGCCTGTGCAGGTATCCGAAGGGGCAGTAGTGAACGACGGTGGCCAGAGGCGTTACGGCCCGCTCGGCAAGGCCTTGGTGATCATTCCGACCTACAACGAGGCGGAGAACATCAAGCCGATCGTCGCGCGGGTACGGGAAGCCGTACCCGAGGCGCACGTTCTCGTCGCCGACGACAACAGCCCCGACGGCACGGGCAAGTTCGCGGACGAGATCGCGTCCGAGGACGACCACGTGCACGTCCTGCACCGCAAGGGCAAGGAGGGGCTCGGCGCCGCCTACCTCGCCGGATTCCGGTGGGGCATCGAGCAGGGCTACGGCGTCCTCGTCGAGATGGACGCCGACGGCTCCCACCAGCCGGAGGAGCTGCCGCGCCTGCTCACCGCGCTCAAGGGCGCCGACCTGGTGCTCGGCTCCCGCTGGGTGCCGGGCGGCCGGATCGTGAACTGGCCGAAGTCCCGCGAGTTCATCTCGCGCGGCGGCAGCCTCTACTCGCGCGTGCTGCTCGACGTGCCGATCCGCGACCTCACCGGCGGCTACCGGGCCTTCCGCAAGGAGACCCTGGAGGGCCTGGGCCTGGACGACGTGGCCTCGGCGGGCTACTGCTTCCAGGTCGACCTGGCCCGTCGCGCGGTCGCCGCGGGCTTCCACGTCGTCGAGGTCCCGATCACCTTCGTGGAGCGCGAGATCGGCGACTCGAAGATGAGCCGGAACATCGTCGTCGAGGCGCTGTGGCGGGTCACCGGCTGGGGCGTGACGGCCCGCGCGGAGAAGGTCGGCAGGCTGCTGGGCCGCAAGCCCTCCTGATCCCTCCTTTACGACGTTCCGGCAGGGCACCAGGCACACTGGTGACCATGACGACCGGCGCACCGCCTCCCCTCGCCCCCAAGCGCTCCCGCGCGCGCACGTTCCTCCCGCTCGGCGTCGCCGCCTGGCTGGTCCTGGAGATCTGGCTGCTCACGGTGGTGGCGGACGCGGCGGGCGGACTGACCGTCCTCGCCCTGCTCGTCGGCGGCGCCGTCCTCGGCGCCGTCGTCGTGAAGCGGGCGGGGCGCCGCGCCTTCCGCAACCTCACCTCGACCTTCCAGCAGGCCCAGGAGGCGGCGCGGTCGGGCACCGCTCCCGTACCGCCGGAGCGCACCGGCGCCGAGGACCGCAACGGCTTCCTGATGCTCGGCGGTCTGCTCCTGATGCTCCCCGGCCTGATCTCGGACGTGGCCGGTCTGCTGCTGCTCGTCCCGCCGGTCCGCTCCCTCCTGGGGCGGTACGCGGAGCGGGCCGTCGAGCGGCGGATGAGCGCGGCCCCTTCCGGCAGCCTCCAGGACGCCTTCCAGCAGGCCCGTATCCACCGCCCGGACGGAAAGGTCGTCCCGGGCGAGGTCATCCGCCAGGACGGCGAGCAGGCCCCCCGCCGGGCCGACGGCCCCCGCCCGCCGCTGACGCCCTGACCGGCTGAGCCCGGACGCCCTGACGGCCCCGTCCCCAACTGGGGGCGGGGCCGTCGTGTGTTCTCTCCTAGGTCCGGACCAAGACCCGGAGCCGGGGTCCGGGACGCCCGTCCCGGGCACGGAGAAACGCCGCGGGGCCCGGTACACGGATCGTGTACCGGGCCCCGCGGCGTCGTCCTGCCGGGTCCGTCAGGCGGACTTGCGGCTGTCGCGCGGATGCACGGCGATGTTCATGGCGCCGGAACGAAGGACGGCCAGCCTTTCGGCGAGGACCTCCTCCAGCTCCTCGCGGGTGCGCCGCTCCATGAGCATGTCCCAGTGCGTTCGCGCCGGCTTGCCCTTCTTCTCCTCGGGTCCGTCCCCGTCCACCAGGAGAGCCTGGATTCCGCAGACCTTGCATTCCCACTCCGGCGGAATCTCCGCCTCGACCGAGAAGGGCATCTCAAAGCGATGTCCCTTCTCGCATGCGTACTCCACCGCCTGGCGCGGGGCCAGATCGATGCCGCGGTCGGTCTCGTAGCTCGTCACCACGAGGCGCGTGCCGCGAAGAGCTCGCTCACTCATGAATCGTGCCTCCCGGGCTTGTCGCCCACAGGACAGGTGTCGCTGTCGTCGTTATCCGGTCAACGTCCGGTCGGCGGTAAAGATTCCCGTGCCGGGTCATGCGTCGCCCGTCGTGCCGCCCCTTGTTGTACCCACCAGTGACCGTTTTGTCACATCTGGCGGCAGATGTGACCCGGTGTCTTCACCAAAGCAGCACGCAGTAACGGTCCGCCTGGCAGGCCAAACGCGTACACTACCGCCCTTTCGGTGCCACGTCTAAACGCGGTCGGGTATCGGGTTCCCCGCGTCCAGCACCGCCTGTCGCACCGGGACCCGGGCGAGCAGGACGGAACCGAGCACGAAGAAGATCACCAGGGAGATGATGGCATCCCGATAGCTTCCGGTCACCTGGTACGCGAGACCGAACACCAGCGGACCCAGCCAGCTGAGCCCCCGGTCGCTCATCTCGTACGCCGAGAAGTACTCCGCCTCCTTCCCGCGCGGCACCAGATGCGAGAACAGCGAACGCGACAGCGCCTGGCTCCCGCCCAGTACCAGGCCGATCGCGGCCGCCAGACAGTAGAAGAACACCGGCGCCCCGGCCGGCAGGAAGTACCCGGCCACCAGGATCAGCGTCCAGACCGCCAGCGAGCCCAGAATCGTCCGCTTGGCGCCGTACGACCGGGCGAGTCGCCCCATGCCGAGCGCCCCCGCCACCGCCAGCACCTGGACGAGCAGGACCGCCGTGATGAGGGTGGTCTGCTCCAGGCCCAGTTCCTCCGAACCGAACACGGACGCCTGCGAGATCACCGTCTGCACACCGTCGTTGTAGACCAGATAGGCGAGCAGGAACGCCAGCGTCTTCGGATGGCGCCGCATGTCCCTGAGCGTCTCCCGGAGCTGGCGCCAGCCCCCGCCGACCGCGCCCCCGCCGACCCGCCCGGCCTCCCCGGTCCCGCCGCCGGTCCGCCGGTCCCGCAGCCGCCGCAGGGGCACCAGGGTGAACGCGCCCCACCACAGACCGGCCGAGGCCAGACAGAGCCGGACCGCCTCGCCCTCCGTCAGGCCGAAGGAGTCGTGGCCCGAGTAGAGGACCAGGTTCAGTACGAGGACGAGCGCGCCCGACGTGTAGCCGAAGGCCCAGCCCCGCGAGGAGACCGTGTCCCGCTCGTCGGGCTCCGAGATCTGCGGCAGATAGGCGTTGTAGAGCACCATAGACACCGAGAGCGAGGCGTTCGCCACGATCAGCAGGAAGGCGCCCAGCAGATACCGCTCTCCCGCCAGGAAGAACATGCACGCCGTCGCCGTCGCCCCCAGATAGGCCGACGCCGCCAGCAGGGGCTTCTTCCGCCCGGTACGGTCCGCCACCGCGCCCACCAGGGGCATCAGGAGGACCGCCACCACGATCGACGCCGACACGGTGTACGCGAAGAGCGAGCCCGCCCGCACCGGGACGCCCAGCGGGTGCACGAAGCCCTCGGCGTCGGCCGCCGCCCGCGCCACCGAGGTCAGGTACGGCCCCAGGAACACGGTCAGCACGCTCGTCGAGTACACCGAGCAGGCGAAGTCGTAGAAGTACCAGCCCCGTTGCTCCCGACGGCGTTCGCCGGGATCGGAGGCGTACTCCTCCGGTGCGGTGGTCCCTGCGGTCAAGGCCGCCCCCTCGTCCGTCCCCGTGTTCCGTCCCCCTCGTCCCGGCGCGGTACCGCCGGGACGCGCTCAGACCCAGACGCCCCGGTCGGTCAGCACCGCGCGCAGGGTCTCCAGCTGATCGGTCATGATGCCATCCACACCCAGGTCGAGGAGAGAGTTCATCCGGGCCGGATCGTTCACCGTCCAGACGTGGACCTGGAGCCCGCGCGCGTGCGCCTCCCGCACGAACCGCCGGTCCACGACCCGGACACCGCCCTGCCGTTCGGGGACCTGCGCCGCCACCGCGCCGGGACGCAGCGGCGCGGGGACGCCCAGCGACCGCAGCCGCAGCGCCAGCACCCCGCTCACCCCGTACGAGGTGGCCAGCCGGGGCCCCGCCAGACGCTGGGCCCGTGCCACCCGCGCCTCGGTGAAGGAACTCACGCAGACCCGGTCCCAGGCACCGGTCGCGCGGACCAGGTCGACCAGCGGCAGCAGCGCCGACTCGGCCTTGAGGTCCACGTTCCACCGGGCCTCCGGGAACTCCTCCAGGAGGTCCGCGAAGAGCGGCAGCGGTTCCGTGCCCGCCACCCGCGCCTCCCGCACCGCGGCCCACGGGAGGTCGCGGATGCGGCCCGAGACGTCCGTCACCCGGTCCAGGGTCGCGTCGTGGAACGCCACGAGCGCCCCGTCGGCGGTGGTGTGCACATCGGTCTCGAAGTAGCGGTAGCCCTCGGCGGCGGCCCGGCGGAAGGCGGCCGCGGTGTTCTCCAGGCCGTTCGCCGCGCCGCCCCGGTGGGCGAACGGGAGGGGCAGGGGATGGTCGAGGTAGGGATGGCGTACGCGAGTCACGGCCGCAGTATGGCCTGTCCCGGTGTCCCGGGGGTGACGGCGGTGCTTCCGGAGTCCTGTTCGGGGAGGGCGAAACGGCGGAGGAAGAACTGCGCGAGCGGTCCGATGGACAGGGCGTACAGGACCGTGCCGACGCCGACCGAGCCGCCGAGCAGGAATCCGGTGGCGACCACCGCCACCTCGATCGCCGTCCGCACCACCCGGATCGAGCGGCCGGTGAGCCGGTGCAGACCGGTCATCAGGCCGTCGCGCGGGCCCGGACCGAAGCGCGCGGCGATGTACAGCCCGGTCGCCACCCCGTTGAGGACGATGCCCGCCACGAGCAGGCCGATCCGCCAGGCCAGCTGCCGCACGTCCGGTACGAGGGCCAGGGTGGCGTCCATGGCGAGGCCGACCACGAACACGTTGGAGACCGTGCCGAGCCCCGGCCGCTGCCGGATCGGTATCCACAGCAGCAGGACCGCGGCCCCGACGACGATCGAGACCACGCCGATGGTCAGACCCGTCCTCTCGGCCAGGCCCTGGTGGAGCACCCCCCAGGGCTCCAGGCCCAGACCGCTGCGGACCAGCAGGGCCGCACTGGCCCCGTACAGCGTGAGACCGGCGTAGAGCTGGACGAGGCGGCGGCCGAGGTGCCGGCCGTGGAGGCCGGAGGTGATGGACAAGGGACTTTCCCCCAGGGTGGTGTCAGTGGACTGGCTCATGACACTCTGTGGCGGGGGAACAGGTGCCAACCATGGCCAATTCGATGAAGGTGGACTGATTTTCATGGCCCAGTGGACTTCGGCGGTCGGTCCTGCTCAGCTCGCCCGGCAACTCCAGGCCCAGCGGCCCCGGAGCGCCGCCCCGGGGGCCCGCAAGCCGCCCGCCTACCGGGCCCTCGCCGACGGCATCCGGCTGCTCGTGCTGGAGGGCCGCGTCCCGGTCGCCGCCCGGCTGCCCGCCGAACGGGAACTCGCCCTCGCCCTCACCGTCAGCCGGACGACCGTGGCCGCCGCCTACGAGGCGCTGCGCGCCGAGGGCTTCCTGGAGTCGCGGCGGGGCGCGGGCAGCTGGACCGCCGTCCCGGCGGGCAACCCGCTGCCCGCGCGCGGTCTCGAACCGCTGCCGCCCGAAGCGCTCGGTTCCATGATCGACCTGGGGTGCGCGGCGCTGCCCGCGCCCGAGCCCTGGCTCACCCGGGGGGTCCGGGGCGCCCTGGAGGAACTTCCCCCGTACGCCCATACGCACGGCGACTACCCGGCGGGCCTGCCCACGCTGCGGCAGATGCTCGCCGACCGCTACACCGCGCGCGGCATCCCCACCATGCCCGAGCAGATCATGGTCACGACCGGTGCCATGGGCGCCATGGACGCCATCTGCCACCTCTTCGCGGGGCGCGGCGAACGGATCGCCGTCGAGTCCCCCTCGTACGCCAACATCCTCCAGCTGATGCGCGAGGCGGGCGCCCGGCTCGTCCCCGTCGCCATGTCCGAGGGCCTCGGGAGCTGGGACCTGAGCCGCTGGCGCCAGGTCCTGAGGGACGCGGCCCCCCGCCTCGCGTACGTGGTGGCCGACTTCCACAACCCGACCGGCGCACTGGCCGACGAGGACCAGCGGCGGCAGCTGGTGGACGCCGCCCGCTCGGCGGGGACCGTTCTCGTCGTCGACGAGACCATGACCGAACTGCACCTCGACGACGTCGAGATGCCCCGCCCGGTCTGTGCCTTCGACCCCGCGGGCTCCACCGTCCTCACGGTCGGCTCGGCCAGCAAGGCCTTCTGGGCCGGGATGCGGATCGGCTGGGTCCGGGCGGCCCCCGACGTGATCCGCTCGCTGGTCGCCGCCCGCGCCTACGCGGACCTGGGCACCCCGGTCCTGGAACAGCTCGGGGTGAACTGGCTGATGCGCACGGGCGGCTGGGAGCAGGCGGTGGCCCTCCGCCGCGAGCAGGCGCGGGAGAACCGGGACGCGCTCGTCACGGCGGTGCGCAGGGAGCTGCCGGAATGGGAGTTCTCGGTGCCGAACGGCGGGCTGACGCTCTGGGTCAGGACCGGCGGTCTGTCCGGCTCCCGACTGGCGGAGGCGGGGGAGCGGGTCGGGGTCCGGGTCCCCTCCGGTCCGCGCTTCGGGGTGGACGGCGCTTTCGAGGGCTTCGTCCGGCTGCCCTTCACGGTCGGCGGGGCGGTCGCCGACGAGGCCGCCGCCCGGCTGGCCGCCGCGGCCCGGCTGGTCGAGTCGGGCGCGGGCGGCGGCGCGGAACCGCCGCGCTCCTTCGTGGCGTAGGGCGGTCCGCGAGCCCGTCGACGGTGTGCGCCGCGGGCCGGGGAGCAGGGCCACGCGCGCGCGTGGGTGGGTCGGCAGCCGTCGGCCTGTGCGACGGCGGCGGTGGCGGCCGGACGGGGGGGGGGGGGGGGGCGGCGCCACGCCGCCGCAACCCACCCACCGCCCAAACACGCCCCACACCCCCCCCCCCGCCCCCGGGACGTGGGGGGCG
>NZ_JBIWNI010000034.1:0-47329 GCF_044767145.1 Streptomyces sp. NPDC101490 | reverse complement strand
ACCCGCTACGACAAAACCCGCGAGTCCTACGAAGCGGCCCTCACCATCGCGTCACTCCTGATGTGGATATGACCCTTTGAAGACACGCCCTAGGGCCTGTTGTGAAAGTGGCGTCGTCAGTCGCCGTTGAAGACGAGATACCGGTGAGCCTTGCGCTCGACTTGAACAGTGAGAGCAAGGATTTCGCGCACCGCCTCGGCTTCCTCGGCGGCTGAGCCGTCCGCCAAGGCCCGGAGTTCGGGGATGAGCGCCCTGAGCTGCGACCGGTTGAACACGGTGTCGTCGCAGGGATCGACGTATCCGAGCAGGGGCAGGTGTTGGCTCGCCGCCCGTTCGCACAGGTCGGCGATGGATGGGTGCACGCACGTGGCTTCGACCACGCCTGTAAATGTCCGAACTTGAACGCTGATCCCCATGGGGGCACGCTACTGCTCGACAGTTGGTGCCGCCGCAGCATTTATGGAGGTCAGAGCCATTCGTTGATGGCCGCGACCAGCACTGTCGCTTCGAAGCGGACGGAGGGTTTGTCGTACCGGGTGGCGACGGCCCCGTGGCGCTTGAGCCGGTTGATCCCGCACTCGACCGCGTGCCGCTGCTTGTAGTCGTCCTTGTCGAACCTCGGCGGCCGCCCGCCGAGTGAGCCTCGCTTTTGCCGGTTGCGGACGCGGTCCGCAGGCACTGGAATGGTGGCCTTGATCCCACGTCTACGCAGGTAGGAGCGGTTGGCACGGGAGTCGTAGGCCTTGTCGGCCCGCACCCGGTCCGGCCGCTTGCGCGGCCTGCCGAGCCCGAGCCGGGGCACCCGGATCGCCTCCAGGACGGGCTCGAACTGCGGAGAGTCGCCGCGCTGCCCAGCCGTGACCACCACGGACAGGGGCTTCTGGCCCTGCTCGACAGCTAGGTGAATCTTGGTGGTCAGGCCGCCTCGCGACCCTCCGAGACCGTGATCGGCTGGCTCGATGAAGACACCGCCGGGCGGCTCCTTCTGGAGATCACCTTGTTCGCCACCCCGGCGGCGTGCTGGTGGGCCCGGCAGACGGTGGAGTCGACGTTGACGTCCCAGGTGATCAGGCCCTTCGCGTCGGCCTCGGCCTGGAGGCGGGTGAGGATCCGGGCCCAGGTGCCGTCCCGCTGCCAGCGCCGGAACAGGTCGTAAACCCGATCCCAGGGCCCGTAGCGTTCGGGCACGTCACGCCACGGAGCGCCGGTCCGGGTCCGCCACCGTATGCCGTCTATCAGCTGCCGCCGCGTCCACACCTGGGGCCGGCCAGGCTTCATGCCCTGCAGCAGCAACAGCTCAAGCCGGGCCCACTGCCCATTCGTCAGATCTCCACACCCCACAGGACATGATCATCAAGGAGCAAGATCCACTTCCGCAACAGACCCTAGTTCTGAGTGTTGGGAGACCCCGAAGGCTGCTCCCCTTACGCGCGGGAATGGACCCAAGGTCGAGCTCGGCGCCGAGGTCGAGGAGAACTGCTCCCCGCACGCGCGGGGATGGACCCCTCGGCAAGTGGGGCAAGAACCAGGCGGCGGACTGCTCCCCGCATGCGCGGGGATCGCCCCTGTCGATCGGTACCCCGCCGGACGGTAGCGCCCCCCGTGGACCCGTCCGAGGACCTCATCTCCTCCCCCAGAGCCCGGAGTCCCGCTTCTCGCTTCCTGCCGGTGAAAGCCGGACCCTGGACTACGGCCGGCCGACCTGCCTCGATCAACACTTTGACCGCTCTAGCCGCTTTGCCGGTTTCTGTGAAAGTGGTTCAGAACGAGCTGAGCCTGCGATAGAACTGCAGGTCAGGAAGACTGCTCCCCGCACGCGCGGGGATGGACCCACCGGACCAGCGGCGAGGACCACAACGTTGATCTGCTCCCCGCACGCGCGGGGATGGACCCCGCGCCCGGTCCGTCGACACCGGAGCCGACGCCTGCTCCCCGCACGCGCGGGGATGGACCCCACTGGACGGTCCCCGCACCGGACGGCCGGTACTGCTCCCCGCACGCGCGGGGATGGACCCCTACGGAGGGACGGGGTGGGTTGCCGGGGTGGCTGCTCCCCGCACGCGCGGGGATGGACCCGAGGCTCGCATGGTCACCCAGTTCGACAAGCTCTGCTCCCCGCACGCGCGGGGATGGACCCGGGCGGCACAAATCCGCCGTCGTCGGCGTCATCTGCTCCCCGCACGCGCGGGGATGGACCCCGTCCGACCTTGGTGAACGGGATGCGCCGGGCCTGCTCCCCGCACGCGCGGGGATGGACCCAAGTTCGGCTCGCTCCGCAAGGGGATGCGGCACTGCTCCCCGCACGCGCGGGGATGGACCCCAAGGCAAATGGGTCGACATCACCCGCATCTTCTGCTCCCCGCACGCGCGGGGATGGACCCCGCCCACCGTTCACCACCCACCTTGTCGTTGACTGCTCCCCGCACGCGCGGGGATGGACCCCGCTCTGGCACGACGACCGGGAACAGGAAGCCCTGCTCCCCGCACGCGCGGGGATGGACCCACCGAGCTCCAGTACGACGGCCACGACGACATCTGCTCCCCGCCTGCGCGGGGATGGCACAGTGGGAGTCGCCCCCTGTCCCGTGCTTCCATGCCTTCAATCGGGATGGGTGGTGCTGGCGGCGCTGCTTGGCCAGCTGTGCTCAGGGGGTCCAGGCTGTCAGGGCGGCGGCGATGTCACGGATGCCCAGTCCGTTCGCGGTCCGTTTGACCAGATCGACAGCCTGGTCGGTGCCGGTCTTCACGGGGCGGCCGCTGGCGTTGAGGAAGGCGGCGGCGACGGTGGCCGCGTAGAGCTCGTTGGAGTGCTCCAGGGCGGGCGACCGCACCAGGGACTGCAGAAGAGAGACGCGGCACGATGGTGCGGCTCGGGGTAGACAGTGGTGCCCATGACGACCGCGCAGTGGCGTGCCCGGGCGGCTTCCAGCGCGCCGTAGTCGACAATGTCGGGATCGTCCGGCAGCTTCTCCTGCGCGATCTGCAGGAGCCAGACGAGGCCGACGGTCAGATTCACGCGGCCTGGTCCCCAGTAGCGGAACGGGAGCCGAAGTGCTCGGCAAAGCCGAGGGCGTGCTCGGCGACAAACTGCTCGGCACCGGCCAGGAACCGGGCGCGGGTCACGTCGTCTGTGAGCATACGGCCGCGTACTCCTCAGCCGGGACATGACTGTCGGCCGCCAGCGCCTGGAGCTGCTCATAGACCTCGTCGGTGACCGTAACCCGCAGCTCACGGCCGCCGGTCTGCGAAACATCCGCGCTCATCGCGCTCTCCTAACGGAGGGAGAACAAGGGGCCCTGTGGGCCCGTCACACCCGAGCCGGAGGACCCGGGCGGGAAATCCCAGTCGCCCCCACCGTACGGGCTCCCAACCCAGCGGCGCAGGACTCCGCACCCACCCGACAGAGACGGCCCCACACCACCAGCCACCACAGGCCCCACACCACGATCCAGGCCACCAGACACCCGATGGGGTCATCCCCACACAGGCAAGGAGCAGTCGATCAGCAGCGCCGGGCCGTTCTTCACGTCGAGTCCATGCCCACAGGTGCAGGGAGCAGACTCCCGCGCCCGGACCGAACTCCAGTGCGTGGGGAGGGGGGATTGCCGACGTGGCCGGCCGGGAACGTGCACTGTTTCATGTGAGTGCGGGGATCGCCCCTGTCCGACCGGCATCTCACCGGATGGCACCACCCGCTGGGACCGTCCGAGGGGCTCGTCTCCCAGAGCCCGGAGCCCTGTTTCTTGCTTCCTGCTGGTGAGGGCCGGGTCCTGGGCTACGGCCGACCGGCCTGCCTCGATCGACACTTTGACCGTTCTAGCCGCTTTGCCGGTTTCTGTGAAAGTGGTTCAGAACGAGCTGAGCCTGCGATAGAACTGCAGGTCAGGAATGCTGCTTCCCGCACGCGCGGGGATGGACCCATGTCCGCCGACAGCGGCCGGGACATCGAGCCCTGCTCCCCGCACGCGCGGGGATGGACCCTTCCTGCTCCCCGCACGCGCGGGGATGGACCCCGAGTATGACCGCATCTTCCCGGAGATCCGGCCTGCTCCCCGCACGCGCGGGGATGGACCTGACACCCGACACGGGTGACCTCCTCGTCCGCGCTGCTCCCCGCACGCGCGGGGATGGACCCGGCGGCGGCACGACGACTATCAGGGTGTCGTTCTGCTCCCCGCACGCGCGGGGATGGACCCGTACCGGTAGGGCAGTGCCTTCACATCCTGGACTGCTCCCC
The DNA here is from genome assembly GCF_044767145.1 of Streptomyces sp. NPDC101490. NCBI lineage: Bacteria > Bacillati > Actinomycetota > Actinomycetes > Kitasatosporales > Streptomycetaceae > Streptomyces > Streptomyces sp. NPDC101490. The sequence goes on along the minus strand of NZ_JBIWNI010000034.1, from coordinate 43,092 downwards.
GCACGCGCGGGGATGGACCCACATACCGTGACACAGGCGCCCGTCGAGCCCACTGCTCCCCGCACGCGCGGGGATGGACCCCCCGACCTCCGGGCCGCCGCCGCACAGACCGTCTGCTCCCCGCACGCGCGGGGATGGACCCCCGTCCGGGGTCTCCGGCTCCGCGCCGGGGACCTGCTCCCCGCACGCGCGGGGATGGACCCGCTGGTCAGAGGGCTGCACGAACGCTATCGACCTGCACGCGGAACTCCAGGGACTTGGCTACCGAGGCCACTACCAGACCATCAGCGACTACCTGCGGCCCCGCCGCCGGCAGCGCATCCGTGTCGTCGGCCCGGCGCCACCGGGCGTCCGCCAGATCACCAGCTGGATGATGCGTCACCCCGACCGGCTCCGGGACGAAGATCGCCAACAGCTCGCCGAAGTCCTCGCTCGCAGCCCCGAACTCGAGGCCACAAGCCGACTCGTCCGAGAGTTCGCCGAGATTCTCACCACCCGCTCAGGCCAGCACCTCAAGGACTGGATCGCCGCCGTCCGCGACGAAGACCTGCCTGGCCTGCACAGTTTCGCCACCGGCCTGGAGAAGGACTGGGACGCCGTCATCCAGGGTCTGACCACTCGCTGGAACTCCGGCCCCGTGGAAGGCCGTGTCAACCACATCAAGATGATCAAACGCCAGATGTTCGGCCGCGCCAAACTCCCGCTCCTGCGCAAGCGCGTCCTCCTGACCGCCGCCCCTGGGTGATCAGTGGTGGTCAGGAGGCAGCGACAGCACCCCCTTTGACCGCCTTCATGGAACGGTGTCTGAACCGGTCCCCGAATGCCTTGTATCCGAGCGGGGACTGTCGCAGTCTCACTTCAAATCGGTGCGAGGATCGATGGCCCAGTGGTTGGTTCGCAAGACTCGGTCGGCGAAGGTCACGTCTTCCTCACCGAGGAACCTGAAGCCAACGGACTGACATATGCCATTTGACGGAGCATTTGCTATCGCTGGAAACGCATGCACGACTCCCCAGCGATCTTCTTTGCGGGCCAGTTCAAGCAGCGTGCGGACGGCCAGCTTGCCGAGGCCGCGTCCCTGAAACTCTGGCAGCACCATCCAGCCGATCTCGGTCATCTGCTGGCCGTCAGCATTGTGGGACCACAGGGTCACGGTTCCCGCCACCACTGCCGGTTCGATCTCGTTGGGAATGATCATTTTGATCCACTGAGTGCCCTGTATCGCACTCTGAACATCGCGCTCGACCTTCGCCGCCATCCCCTCACGAGGAAGCGGGCCGCCGAGGTCAACCATCATGGTCGGGTCGCATCGCATCCGAACGTAGGCTTCGACGTCGCCAACCCCAACATCACGCAAACGCACTTACTTACACTCCTCCCACTTGCCTGGCATCGCCCCACGATCACACGACGGTCCCAAATCTCACGCTACGTCACCGAGGACAGTCCGACTGATCGTCCTCACGAAATGTGTGCCAGAACCCCCAAGAAGTCGTCATAGCCAACCCGACAACGACCCGCCACTCTGCGTCACAAGGGCCTGCTCCCCGCACGCGCGGGGATCGTTCTCTGTCGACCGGCGCCTTGCCAGGCAGCACCGCCCGCTGGGCTCGCCCGAGAGGCTCATCCTCCTCTCCCCTCCCGGAGCCCTGCTCTTGTCGGCAAGGGTCAAGCCCTGAACGGCGGTCTGCCTGCCCAGATCGACATTATGACCGCTATAGCCTCTTTTCCGGTTTCGGTGAAAGTGGTTCAGAACGAGCCGAGCCTGCGGTAGAACTGCAGGTCAGGGAGGCTGCTCCCCGCACGCGCGGGGATGGACCCCCCCGCCGAGACCCCCGTCCCGGCCCCCGCTGCTGCTCCCCGCACGCGCGGGGATGGACCCGGGGGTGGTCGGGCTCCCGGTGCCGTCGGGCCCTGCTCCCCGCACGCGCGGGGATGGACCCTCACCGCCCGACCTCTCTGCGGCGGAAGCCTGCTGCTCCCCGCACGCGCGGGGATGGACCCCCTCGTCGACACGGCGGAACGGATCCGTCCAGCTGCTCCCCGCACGCGCGGGGATGGACCCATCGCGGCGGCTGCCCGCAGAGTCGCCGCCACCTGCTCCCCGCACGCGCGGGGATGGACCCTCCTGGGTGACTTCGGCCGTGGCCTCCTTGTGCTGCTCCCCGCACGCGCGGGGATGGACCCCCTGGGCGTCGTCCTCGCGCTCGATCTCCTCGCTGCTCCCCGCACGCGCGGGGATGGACCCCACCGGGGTGGTTCCGGATTTCAAGCCTCTGACTGCTCCCCGCACGCGTGGGGATGGACCCGTCTCGCGAATCTCCGTGACGGTGGGGAGTGCCTGCTCCCCGCACGCGCGGGGATGGACCCGGCGCCCGGCCCCGGTGTTGGGGTCTCTGACGCTGCTCCCCGCACGCGCGGGGATGGACCCACCAGGGTGCCGGTAGGGGTGTCCCCGGCGATCTGCTCCCCGCACACGCGGGGATGGACCTGCAGAACGGCCCCCGGGTTGGCGTCGTACCGCCTGCTCCCCGCACACGCGGGGATGGACCCGACCATGACCGACAAGATCACCGGCCCCGCTCCTGCTCCCCGCACGCGCGGAGGTGAACCGCCGTACCAGAGCGGGCGGGCCCGGCGTCCGGAGTCCTCTCCGCGGAGGCGGAGGTGAACCGGTCCTCGCCATCGTCTCCAAGGGAGCCTGACCATGACCGACGCCGCGAAGCGCACCGTCCTCCAGACCGCCCTCGGCATCGCCGTCGTCCCGCTCACGGGTGCCACTCCGGTCCTGACGCCGCAGCAGATCGCCGCCCACGAGGAGGCCATAGCCGCACAGCAGGACTACGAGGTAGCCCGAGACGCGTACTGGACCGCGCGTACGAGCTGATACAGGAAGACCGTCCCCCTCCAGCCGTAGGCCGAGGGTGACGGTCTCGTCGTATCCGGACTACTTCTTCGCGGCGGCCTCGCGGCGCTTCCGCTCCCGCTCTTCGTACGCCTCCGGTCTCCGGACCCAGAACTTCAGCTCCATCTCCACGTCGTACCGGGACTGCCCGGTCGCGGCCGCGTGCTCAGTGATCGCGGCCTGCACGGCAGCCGCCGTGTCCACGGTCAACGCCTTGGCCTGAATCTCCTCCCAGGCAAGGGTCTCCAGCATGATCAATTCATCGGTCACCGGCGGACCGTATGCCCCGCCTCGGACACTCCACGCTCACCGCACCGGCAGAGCCCGCCGCGCTCGCCCGATCACCACCTGTGCCTCCGCTCCCACCACCGCCGAGCGGCGCAACGTCCTCCACACCCGCACGTACGAGGCCACCGTCTCCTCGTCGTCCAGCCACGACTCCGAGTGCCAGTCCTCCGTGATCACCAGCCGCTCATCCAGCACCCAGAACCCGTTCGCGGGCGGAATCCGCAGCGGCACACCAAGCGGAATGACGCCCAGCTCCACCGTGTCCATCCCCACGGTCCCGGCCAGCCGGTCCAGTTGGCCGGCCAGCACGGGCGTCGGACAGATCAGGGCCTGGAGAGCGGCCTCCCATACGAGTGCGTGGAGCCGGCGCCCGCTCTCGTAGAGCCAGTCCTGGCGCCGCATCCGGGACCGGACCGCGGCCTCGGTGTCCGGCGTCGTGCCCTGGAGTTCGGCGTACCGGAGGAACACGTGCCGGGCGTAGTCCGCGGTCTGGAGCATCCCGGGGACCACTGCCTCCTCCCAGACGTGGATCGTCCGGGCCTCGTTGACCGCGACGGCCCATTCGTCCTGGACGGGGCGGTGGCCGGAGGCGAGCTGGCGGCGCCAGGACCGGATCTGCGACTCGTATCCGCGGAGCCGGGTGTGAAGTTCCGCCGCCGCTTCGGGGTGGCCGACGGCGTCGGCCCAGGCTGTGAGGTCGACGGGGCTGGGGGTCTGGCGCCCGTTCTCCAGCTTGTAGATCTTCGAGTGGGGCCAGCCGCACCGTTGGGCGAGCTGGGGCCCGGTGAGGCGGCCGTCAGCGGCGTTGAGGCGTAGCTCCCGGAGGCGGATGCCGAGCGCTACGCGTGCCTGCTGGTAGTCCGTGCTCACCGGGGCGCCGCCTCCTACCGGCCGCCGTGCTGGGCCGCGAACACGTCGAACGGCTGCGACGCTGCGGTGGCCGCGTCCCGGACCTGGACGTACCGGAGCACCTGCGCGGGCTCGGTGATGACTTCGACGTCGTCCCAGGCGTCCGACTCGTCGAAGCGGAGCACCGCAACGAGACGGCTGTCGAAGATCCAGAAGTCCTCAGCGGGGAGCAGCAGGGCGTCGGCGTCGGTACGCGAGATGCTCCGTACGTCCTCGCCGGTGGCCGCGTTGCAGCGGGCGTAGGACTGGAGGAAAAGCTGGCCGGGGGTGGGCGGCGAGTCGACGACCCGGACGCGCCCGACGTACCGCCCGGCGGCGGTCTGTGCGGTGATGTTCCGGCACCAGTCGGTGTCGAGGTCCATCGGGGCCTCGCCGGTCTCCAGGAAGACACCGTAGTCCTCGTCCTCCTCGTCGCTGGCGTACCGGCGGCGGGTCTCCAGGTGCCACGCCGAGTACTCGAAGGTGTGGAACAGCTGGCCGAACTCGGCCGCTCTGATGATCGTGGGCACCCTCGGCGTCTCCTTCGGGGCGTGGTTGACGAGCAGCTCGCGCGGCACGACGACGGCCGCGTCCTCCGGGCCGAAGTACTGGAGCCGGTCGAGGTCGGCAGGGTCGGTGAGCGGGCGGCCCTGGACGATGACCTCGCCAGTGTCGGTGTCCTCGTGCAGGGCGGGGCAGCCGCCGTTCTTGCTGTCGGTGCCGATGAAGCGCAAGTGTCGGAACATGGTGATCCTCCCCATGGTCACGCTGTTGACGCCCCAGCTTGGCCATCGCGGGGGTCCCCCCGCCACGACCTTCGGGCACCCGAATGCGACCAGACGCGACCAGGTGGGCGGTCCTGGAGAACATTCGAGAACATCCGCTCGCACACGCTACCAACGGGCGCCTACCGTCCGGCACATGCTGACGAGGACCAGCGGAGCGCGGGCCTGTACCTACTGCTCCACGACCGACCCTGAGGCCGACGCGTGCGTCCGTACGCAGCGACACGAGGACGGCGGCGCGCACATCTACGCCCACAAGGAGTGCGCGGAGGAGGCCGGAGTGAATCCGTTCTACGAGTTCACCGAGGTGGACGCTCAGGCGGTGAGGTCGTGACGTCGAAGCACAGCCGGGTGCTCCGGCCTGAGTGCGAGTTCGACGAGCACCGCATGTGCCACCCCGAAGAGGTGCGGACCCCGACCCGCAACGTGCTGGTCTTCCCGGCGAAGCGATGCGACTGCGACTGCCACAGGAAGCGAAGGGGCCGGGTATGAGCAGCGCGTACGGCCCGCCGGTCTGCGCGCACTGCAACCGGCCGATCCGCGGCGTCCCCCGGAGGATCGAGGTCTTCTCTACCTCGGGAGCCCGGCCCGACACCCTGGTCCACGCCACCCGCCTCGTGTGCCTGGACCCATCCCTCGACCAGCCCCCGGCCCGGCCGGACTTCCAGTGACAGAGTGGCACCGCCAGGCCGTCTACCTGGTGATCGTGTTCGCCCTGCTCACCGCCCTGGCGGTAGGCGTCCTCCGGTAGCCCCCTGATCTCCTGCTTGCCCGGCCTACAGCGGACAACGGGCGAGCAGGAGCGGGCCCCGGCCGGTACGCCAGTACGGGTGGCCTGGCGGCGGGCCTTCGCGGCGGCGCGGGCCTGGTGCGGAGCGATTCGGGCCAGATCGGCGCCTGCCCCCGGTGCCCCGGCCGCAGCGGGCCCTTCCAGTGGGGCCGAACCCGCGGCCGGGGCCAAGGTGGGCGTCGTGGAGGAGGAGAGCGCTGCCGGTGAGGTGGGTGGCTGGGTGAGGGTGTCGGTCATCGCTGGGTCCAGTCGATCGTGACGTGGCAGTTGGCCTGCGCGAGGCGCAGGGCGTGGCGGACGAGGCCGGGGCCGGGGCCGTAGAGACGGGTGGCGCTCTCGCGGCCGCAGGCGTTGATGAGCGAGGTGATCTGTTCGGTGTCGCCGTACATCAGGGCGGTCCGGGCGGCGGTGATTCCCCTCTCGCTGCCGACGGATCGTGGGCCCTGGCGGAGACGTCCGTGTTCTCCGGTGTCTGGTCCTTCGGTCTGTCAGGATGGGCACATGTTCCTGATGGACCGCACAGGTAAAGAGGTTGCAAAGGCCTCTTGAACGCCCAGGACAGGAAGGGGTGCGCTCCGCGCGAGCGGAGGTGAGGTCGTCGTCCAGGTCCTCGCTGAAACCCTCGTCGGTGCGCTCCGTGCGAGCGGAGGTGAGCCGTGGCCGGGCTGATCTTGGAGAGCCGCTGAGCCGTGCGCTCCGCGCGAGCGGAGGTGAGCCGACGGCCTTCGTGTGGCCGCGGAGGCGCTCCTTGTGCGCTCCGCGAGAGCGGAGGTGAGTCGACCACCCACAGGGCGTCCAGGGCCGCGACAATGTGCGCTCCGCGCGAGCGGAGGTGAACCGCCTGCCGTGCACTCGCCGCCGGGGCCGAGTCGGTGCTCTCTGTGCGGGCGGAGGTGATCCGGTCGCCGCGGCCACAGTCACGGCTTGAGAGGCCGTCGGCTGGCGCCTGGTCAGGGGGTCCAGGTGGTCAGGGTGGCGGCGATGTCGCGGATGTCCATTCCGTTCGCGGTCTGCCTGACGAGGTCGACGGCCTGCTCGGTGCTCGCCTTGACGGGGCGGCCGCTGGCGGTGAGGAAGGCCGCGCGACGGCGGCGGCGTAGAGCTCGTTGGAGTGCTCCAGCGCGGGCAGCCGGACGAGGGACTGCAGGAGGGCCGCGGCGCGGTGGTGCGGTTCGGGGTAGACGGTGGTGCCCATGACGACGGCACAGTGGCGGGCGCGGGCTGCCTCCCGGGCACCGAAGTCGACGACGTCAGGATCGCCGGGCAGCTTCTCCTGGGCAATCTCCAGGAGCCAGACCAGGTCCACGGCCAGGTGGTCTGTGTTCTCCGGTGTCTGGTCCTTCGGTCTGTCAGGATGGGCGCATGGTTCATCGGCGCCGTAGAAGTAAAGGACGTGCGAAGGCGTTCTGAACGTCCAGGTCGGGAAGGGTGCTCTCCGCGCGCGCGGGGATGGACCCACAGGAGACACACCATGTGGCAGACCCTCATCGTGCTCTCCGCGCGCGCGGGGATGGACCCGCCCTGGTTCTCTTCGACGACACCGGCGAGCTCTACTCCCCGCACGCGCGGGGATGGACCCGGGTCGACGCCGCCGACTACCTCGCCGCCTCCCTGCTCCCCGCACGCGCGGGGATCGTTCTCTGTCGACCGGCGCCTTGCCAGGCAGCACCGCCCGCTGGGCTCGCCCGAGAGGCTCATCTTCCTCTCCCCTCCCGGAGCCCTGCTCTTGTCGGCGAGGGTCAAGCCCTGAATGGCGGTCTGCCTGCCCAGATCGACATTATGACTGCTATAGCCTCTTTGCCGGTTTCGATGAAAGTGGTTCAGATCGAGCCGAGCCTGCGGTAGAACTGCAGGTCGGGAAGGCTGCTCCCCGCACGCGCGGGGATGGACCGGGTGAGTTCGGCCAGCGCGGGGCCACCGATGGCTGCTCCCCGCACGCGCGGGGATGGACCCACCACCCTGACCAGCAAGTTCACCCCCGAAAGCTGCTCCCCGCACGCGCGGGGATGGACCCTGGTCGAGCCAGGAGAGCCCGGCGTTGTCGAGCTGCTCCCCGCACGCGCGGGGATGGACCCCGGGCGTCGAGCTGTCAGCCCGCCCGAGGAGGCTGCTCCCCGCACGCGCAGGGATGGACCCTGCCCATAGCATCACGGTGAGTAGCGGGGCGTTGTCGCTGCTCCCCGCACGCGCGGGGATGGACCATCCGGATCTCATCCCCGAAGCCGCATGCGGCTCTGCTCCCCGCACGCGCGGGGATGGACCCGAACCGTTGAAGCACGAGGGACAGACCGAGGACTGCTCCCCGCACGCGCGGGGATGGACCCGGCGGGAGGCGTGCGCGACGTGCCCGACACGGCTGCTCCCCGCACGCGCGGGGATGGACCCGAGGACCTGGCGCGGGCGCTTCCCTGTGACGGCTGCTCCCCGCACGCGCGGGGATGGACCCGCCTCGGTCCGGGCGAACCTGGAACGGATGCTCTGCTCCCCGCACGCGCGGGGATCGTTCTCTGTCGACCGGCGCCTTTGCCAGGCAGCACCGCCCGCTGGGCTCGCCCGAGAGGCTCATCCTCCTCTCCCCTCCCGGAGCCCTGCTCTTGTCGGCAAGGGTCAAGCCCTGAACGGCGGTCTGCCTGCCCAAATCGACATTATGACCGCTATAGCCTCTTTGCCGGTTTCGGTGAAAGTGGTTCAGAACGAGCCGAGCCTGCGGTAGAACTGCAGGTCAGGAAGCTGCTCCCCGCACGCGCGGGGATGGACCCTGCCATCGGTATTCCAGACCAGAGCGTAGGAGCTGCTCCCCGCACGCGCGGGGATGGACCCGGATCGGTGGCACGGACAGAGTGGGAGATCGACTGCTCCCCGCACGCGCGGGGATGGACCCGGTGGGTCCTCGCCGCCGACATGCTCAGCGGACTGCTCCCCGCACGCGCGGGGATGGACCCGACTGAAGGGCGCGGCGGTGACCGGGGGTCGACTGCTCCCCGCACGCGCGGGGATGGACCCCGCAGAGAGCTTCCGCGCTTTCGCGGTCGCTTCTGCTCCCCGCACGCGCGGGGATGGACCCGCACCGGTCACGGGGCCCGCGATCTCTCACCCCTGCTCCCCGCACGCGCGGGGATGGACCCGGGTCCGGCTTCGCCATCGAGCTGAGCTTGCCCTGCTCCCCGCACGCGCGGGGATGGACCGGAAGCCCGACGGGGATCGATCAAGGCCGAGGGCTGCTCCCCGCACGCGCGGGGATGGACTCAGGCGTGACCTGGTACATCGGTGGTACACCAGTTGCTCCCCGCCCGCGTGGGGAGCAGCTTCCTGACCTGCAGTTCTATCTCACGCCTACCCCTGGTGGAGCCACTTCCACTGATTCCGACATAGCACCTAATAGGATGGTCTGTGCTTGTTCGTCTCTCCGGAAGCAGAGTCCGCCGATGCCGGGCCCGGCATCGGCGCCGCGTCGTCCGACGAGGTGGCGCCGTCCGGCCGAAGGCCGTCGAACGCGCCTCCAGCACCACGCCGACCGGCCGGCACAGGACCTCGGGGGCGCGGCGAGGCCGGCGCGAGGTCCCCACCGTCTTCTGGCGAGCTCGAGCGGCATGCACGGCCGTCATGCCGCTTCGGCCTCTTCACGATGCCGTCCGCTTCAGCCGCCGGGCCTTATCCAGAACGTCTGGGCGACAAGACGGAAGCCCCCGATCGCATGATGAAGCCCTTCAGCGGGGCGGGCATGGTGCTGCCGACACGACGCGCCCTGGTGGTCCATCCGGCTGTCCAACTACCCTCAACATCATGCTCACCGCCGAGAGAAAGCCGCCACGAGGGCCGACCACTCCCACACCTCCTGGTCGCCCACCCGGCCCCGTCACGCCCGACAAAAACCCGCCGATGCCCCCAAACCCACCCGGTCCGCCGAACCCGCCCCGGAAACCCTGACGCCAGATGTCCCCCGACCGTATCCCCTGGGCTCAACTGCCCAATACGGTGCACCGCGCAGCCGAACAGCACCTGGGCAGCACATACAGCGCCACCGACGCCGCAGGCGGCGGCAACGCCGACATCGCCACAATCCTCACCACCCCCACCGACACCCTGTTCATCAAAGGCATCCAGGACAAGGAACGGGCCGAGGAACTCCACCTCGAGTACCGGATCAACCCCTACCTGCCCCACGACATCTGCCCACGTGCCCGATGGCACACCGAGGCCGACGGCTGGGTACTCCTCGCCTTCGACGCCGTCAACGGCGACCACGCCGACTACACCCCGGGCGCAACCGGACTCAAAGCCGTCACCACCGCGCTGACCACACTCTCCGGCATCACCGCCCCGCCCCTGTCACTCCTGACCGCGTGGGACCGATGGGGCTACTACTGCGACAACGAAACCGAACCACTCCTCCACGGCAACTCGCTACTCCACACCGACCTCGCCGCCACCAACATCATCGTCAACAACGGCCAGGCCCACGTCATCGACTGGTCATGGGCCGCCCGGGGCCCCGCCTGGATCGACCCGACCCTGTGGGCCATCCGCCTCATCAGCGACGGCGGCCACTCCCCCGCCGAAGCCGTACTCCGCGCCCAGGAGATCCCCGCATTCAGGGAAGCCGACCCCCAGGCCGTTGCCGTCCTCGCCCGCGCAGAAGCAGCCCGCTGGGCCGACGTCCACGCCGACGGCGCCCCCGGAATCGACGGCGTCACCCACGGAGCTCGGCAATGGGCAAACTACTGGGCCCGGCAGATCCCCCTCTAGCGGTACGCGACGAACACAGCAGTCAGATCTTCCTACAGATCGCTTTGAGGCAGCCCACAAGTACTCAACTGCTCTCAACACTTTGCCCGCTCTGGGCTCTTTGCCGGTTTCTGTGAAAGTGGTTCAGAACGAACTGCGCCTGCAGTAAAACTGTAGGTCAGGAAGTCTGCTCCCCGCACGCGCGGGGATGGACCCACCGCCCCGGGCCACGTCCCGCACCCGGATCTCTGCTCCCCGCACGCGCGGGGATGGACCCAACTTGCTGACCGGCGATGCCCGGATGCTCGCCTGCTCCCCGCACGCGCGGGGATGGACCCGCGGAGGTGGCCAGGACCCCAGCGGGGATCCTCTGCTCCCCGCACGCGCGGGGATGGACCCTGGTGGATCACCGACCCGCAGATCTTCGTCTGCTGCTCCCCGCACGCGCGGGGATGGACCCGCGGCGGTGCAGTCGAGTTGCACCGCGAGTTCCTGCTCCCCGCACGCGCGGGGATGGACCCACCGAGCGGGTTAGCAGCCCACTCGAAGGAGTCTGCTCCCCGCACGCGCGGGGATGGACCCGACGGCGGCAACCCGACGCCTCCGGCACCTCCCTGCTCCCCGCACGCGCGGGGATGGACCCGACTGCACGTCGTGCCGCAAGACGTTCGACGCCTGCTCCCCGCATGCGAGGGGATCGCCCCTGTCGATCGGTACCTCGCCGGACGGTAGCGCCCCCCGTGGGCCCGTCCGAGGACCTCATCTCCTCTCCCAGGGCCCGGAGTCCTGCTTCTTGCTTCCTGCCGGTGAAAGCCGGGCACTTGGCTACGGCTGGCCGACCTGCCTCGATCGACACTTTGACCGTTCTAGCCGCTTTGCCGGTTTCCGTGAAAGTGGTTCAGAACGAGCTGGGCCTGCGATAGAACTGCAGGTCAGGAAGGCTGCTCCCCGCACGCGCGGAGATGGACCCCACGTTGCGGGGGAACCAGGTGGTCCCGTGCTCTGCTCCCCGCACGCGCGGAGATGGACCGGGTCTTGACGAGGACTCGAACGTGTCTTCGCGCTGCTCCCCGCACGCGCGGAGATGGACCGCCCGCAAGCAGATCCCGCTGCTCGCCCTCGACCTGCTCCCCGCACGCGCGGAGATGGACCCAAGAAGCCCTCGCCCGCGCCTGATGTCCCAGTCTGCTCCCCGCACGCGCGGAGATGGACCCCCACCAGGGCCACCCACACCACGGCGACCGGTCTGCTCCCCGCACGCGCGGAGATGGACCAGTGGTTCCTGCACGGCGGCCACGCGGAGGACGCTGCTCCCCGCACGCGCGGAGATGGACCCCACGTCGACCGTCCGTGTCCACCACCACAATGCTGCTCCCCGCACGCGCGGAGATGGACCCCGGACGCTCTCTGCTCCCCACACGCGCGGGGACTGCTCCCCGCACGCGCGGGGATGGACCCCCACTGAACGAACACGTAGACCTCCGTCGGCGCTGCTCCCCGCACGCGCGGGGATGGACCCCAGGCGACCCGCGAGCGCAAGACGGTCGAGCTCTGCTCCCCGCACGCGCGGGGATGGACCCTTGCCGGGCACGCCCGTGTGCCAGCACGTCCGCTGCTCCCCGCACGCGCGGGGATGGACCCGCTCACAGGTCGCGGGTGCCACCTGTCGGACAGCCGTTCCCGGGCTGCGTAGTCGGCCGCCGTCGCGCCCCGCCCGGAATGTGCATCGACCCAATAGGGGTGCGGTGGAACGCTTCTGATGATTCCTCGCCCGGAATCCCTCCCGGCATATAAGCTCTAACCCTTGCGTGCCTCAGCTATTGAGGGCGTTGGTCCTGCCCCTCGACGGGTCCTTCGGAGATCATGCCTCCGGAGCACCGCCACGAGGGGCAGCACGAACGCAGACCCCTCCCTACCAGGAAGGGGGCACACCATGTGCTCCACGCAGGGCGGCGGCAAGCGGCATAGAGACTGGTGGAAGAGGCAGGGGGCTCGCGCTCTCCGGCTTCTCGCTGCGGTCGGTCCGTTCGTGCCGCTGCTGGTCATCTTCGCGGAGAAGGTGATGTAGGACCGGCCGGGCTCGGCGCAAACGAGCCCGGCCGGAGCCGGGGCCCGTCGCGAAGACTGCGGCGGGCCCCTCCTGCTAAGGCAGGAACCCGGCGACAATCTATTTTGTGGCGACGGCACACTCAATTAGAGGAACAACCTAGCGTACTGATTAGTGCGCTGCTATTCATTAATCTACACAACGGGATGGCGATAAGCAGCGGCCTCTTCCAATTGCCCCACGGTAAAACTGTCCATATTGCCCCAATTTGCGGAAGATTGCCGACGGTATTCACCCTCCGCGGCAGCCCTGCCGGGCCACCTGGACGCCCGGCGAACCCTCAGCCCCCGCCGGCCGTCCGTCCCAGGCCGAGCCGGACACTCTTCCCGGACAGGCCCCCGAGAGCGACCTCGGCGCCCTTCCCGCACCTGTCTCCGCTGCCACAACTCCCAGGTCCAGCACGTGCCGTCCGGGGCGGCGACTGTCTCGCGGGCATCACACGCGAGTGGAGACTTCACTCATGGTTGTCCTGTGCTAGATGGAAGGGGCCGGTGGTGGTCCAGACTCCATGGCAACCCCGGAGAACTGGGTAAGAGTGCGACGGAAGACCGGAGAATTCGTTGGAGATCAACCTCAGGGGTGCCGACAAGGCGTTCACGGAGAAGCTTGTACTCCTCGCCGCCCAGCATCAGGCGGAGCTGTCCGTCATCGCCACCGACACCACCTGGACCACCGAGCGCGCCGAACGCTACTTCCGCTCCCTGACATCGGGCGCCCGGACCTTCGCCCGCCTGGTCGTCGTTGAGGGCGACGAGAGCGGCTGCCTCGAAGCGGACCGGCTCCGCGACGCTCTCGGCAAGCTCAACGGGCCGTCCAACGCACTGAAACGGGGCGTGGATCGCGGCGTACGGGAAGGCTGGCTTCCCGAGGGCATCGAGCAGCCCGTCACCGCCATCGCCGACCGGGACAACCCCAGCTGGCACAAGACCATCGCCTACCAGATCAGCACGGAGAACCGGCCCGCCTTCCGGGCCGCCCTCAACCGAATCCCGGGCCAGCCCGCGCAGGAACAGCAGTGAACACCCGCCCGGCACAGCCTGCGTGCACTGGCTGCGGCACGACGGACCTCGTCCGTGCGGCGGCCGCCGGGTGGCGCCCCGTCCTCGGCCGCCTGGCCAACGCGCGGTGCATGCACCGCTTCCCCTCTTGGCTGCACCGCCACTTCTGACCGCCTCCCCTTCCCGAGGCAGGAGGAGAAGGCCATGTCGCCGGGGATCCCGGTACAGGCACTGCTCCTCGCGGGCGCGGGGATCGTTCTCTGTCGACCAGCGCCTTGCCAGGCAGCACCGCCCGCTGGGCTCGCCCGAGAGGCTCATCTTCCTCTCCCCTCCCGGAGCCCTGCTCTTGTCGGCGAGGGTCAAGCCCTGAATGGCGGTCTGCCTGCCCAGATCGACATTATGACTGCTATAGCCTCTTTGCCGGTTTCGATGAAAGTGGTTCAGAACGAGCCGAGCCTGCGGTAGAACTGCAGGTCAGGGAGTCTGCTCCCCGCACGCGCGGGGATGGACCCCCCTCCCCGGAGACCCGGGGGAGGGGCGACCGCTGCTCCCCGCACGCGCGGGGATGGACCCGGTGAACCCGGCGGCCAAGTCGCCCCCGGCCTCTGCTCCCCGCACGCGCGGGGATGGACCCCTGCGTCGAGACCGACCTCGGCCCGGCGGCCTCTGCTCCCCGCACGCGCGGGGATGGACCCCCCTGCGTCGAGCTGCAGCTCAAGTTCTCCGGCTGCTCCCCGCACGCGCGGGGATGGACCCCGCCGGAGCCGACTCCCAGAAACACGCCCGGACTGCTCCCCGCACGCGCGGGGATGGACCCATCGCGCGGGTCACGGCGGAGATCGAGAAGGGCTGCTCCCCGCACGCGCGGGGATGGACCTGGATCTCCTGCCCGCCCCCTGCTCCGGTCAGCTGCTCCCCGCACGCGCGGAGGTGAACCGCTCCAGGAGTCCACCGACCTGCTCACCGCCCGGTCCTCTCCGCGCAGGCGGAGGTGAGCCCTTGGCGAGAGCGGCGAGGGCTGCGGCCAGGTCGAGGTGGACCTGGTTCCCTTCGTCGGGGTAGTGCCCGTCGTCTATCAGTTCCAGGTGGGCTTCGGCCGCCCGGATCAGTTCCAGGACGCGGGCGACGTCGGTCTCGGTTTCGGTGGCGCCCGTGAGGGCTTGGGTGATCTCCTCGGCTTCCTTCCGGAGCTCCGAGAGGGTCTCAGGGGTCTTCCATACGGACACGGCGCACTTCAGAAAAGAGGAGGAAGGGACGGTGTACCGGGAACGCAGTCCGCAGCGGAGCCTGAGACCCGACCAGTTGTGTGCCGGCTCCGGCGGAAGGACTGACGCCGTCGGGTCCCGCCGGTCGAGGGTTTCCTCCGCAGGTCGTGCGGCATCACGGCGACCCTATCGCCTGCACGCCTCCCTGAGAGACGATCACCAGCCCCGGGGTCTCCCAGGGCATTCGGGGGCGGGTAATCGTCGGCGAGCGGGCCGTACAGGCACGTTCCCGGGGCCCAGCGCGCGGAAGCCCTGGACAAGGGCGTCGGACCACACGTTCCGCACCCGCTCGAACAGCCTCACCCAGGCGCGCCGGGCGTCCGCGTCGTCCAAGGTCAGGGCCAGCCGAGAAGCCAGACCACCCGCACCTCGACCTGAGCGTCGATGACGCGGTATCCGATGGTCACCCCGGCGGACGCGACGGCGAGTTTCCGCAGCGCGTCCGGCCCGCTGCCCTCCGGTGTCCCGACCGCGAGTGGTGTGGTGGACAGTGGTCCGCGCATCGCCTCGTGGACCGCGCGGCGCCGCTCCGGAACGAGGACGACCTTGTACGTTATGCCGCCTTGCCCCCGTCCCTGCGCTCGTCGGTGTCCGGGTCGTACTCGCCGCGCCGAAGGCGAGCGGCTCGAAGCCGGCCGCGACAAGGCCAAGCAGCACGGGGCGGCTGGCGAGCGGGCCATGATGATGCAGGTCCGTCTCGCCCCTGTCGTCTCCTTCGCCGACCCTGTGCGGGCCGCTGGCGAGCTCTCCTTCGCCCACCAGCGTTCCGTCCCTGCCTCTACGCCAGGTCAGGCATAGTTGACTGGGTGAACGACAAGAACGGTTGGCTCGCCCTTCTCGAGGAGAACCCGGGGCACTCGCAGTGGTACATCGACCGCTTTCGGAAGCTCGCCAAGGACGGCGCCGATCTGCATGGTGAGGCCCGCCTCGTCGACGCGATGATTCCCCGCGGAGCCCGGATCCTCGACGCGGGCTGCGGTCCCGGCCGGGTCGGCGGATATCTGGCCCGGGCCGGACACGACGTCACGGGTGTCGACCTCGACCCGGCCCTCGTCGCCGCGGCCCGAGCCGATCACCCCGGAGCGCAATGGCTCACCGGGGACCTCTCCGAGCTCGACCTCCCCGCCAAGGGCTTCGATGTGCTGGTGTGCGCCGGGAATGTGATGACCTTCCTCGCACCCGACACGCGCCGCATCGTCCTGGGCCGGTTCGCGAAGCACCTGTGCGCAGGGGGGCGAGCGGTGATCGGTTTCGGCACCGAACGCGGCTACTCGCCCGAAGAATTCCTGCAGGACGCCGAGGCCGCCGGTCTGGCCCCCGGTCTCCTGCTGTCTACGTGGGACCTGCAGCCCTATGCCGAGGGGTCCGACTTCCTGGTGGCCGTCCTTACGAAGACGTGACGTGCCCCCGGTCACCGCACAACTTGGCCGCGGAGGGATTAAGGCGGCCCGGCGGTGCTGCCCCCGATCGAAGCGGGCACCGGGCCTGACCCGCGCGCGCCATATCGGCGTGGGCTGCCTGTGACCTTAAGTCCTGGTGGAGGGGGTCCAGCCAAGGTACGTGCAAAAGGGGCCATGACGTGATCTTGAAGCCTGATCAGGTCCGCTGGACGTGTACCACCGTCGGCTGTCGTCTGTCCTGGGTATCGGGTTTTCGATCTTCGCCCGGGGCCGGGGGTGTGAGCATGCCCGCGCGGGCGGGCGTCGCCCGTGTCGGCTTCGGGTTGTAGGGCTTCGGGATGACGTCGATCGAGCGGACCGCGTATCCGCGGTTCAAGCGGCTGATCACCGCGCGTGAGCTGCACCTGTTCTTCTCGCCGAGCCGGGAGGAGGTGGAGTGGGCGGTGGCCCGGACCGACTCCGACGGACACCAGCTCGCGCTGTTGGTGCTGCTGAAGTCCTACCAGCGGATGGGGTGCTTCCCGCGGTGGGAGGAGGTCCCGGAGACGGTGACCGACTTCGTGCGGCGGGCCGTGGAACTGCCGGAGGGCGTGGTGGCTGGCCACGGCGCGGAGAAGACGGCGAAGAACCACCGGTCGCTGGTGCGGCAGCGGGTCGGGGTGACCTACGACGCCGGGCAGGCCCGCAAGGTGGCCGAGGAGGCGATCCGGGCGGAGGCCGCGTCAAAGAACAACCCGGCCGACCTGATCAACGTGGCGCTGGAACAGCTCGTGCAGCGGGGCCTGGAGTTGCCGGCGTTCTCGACGCTGGACCGGATGGCGATGCGCATCCGCACCGAGGTGAACACCGACATCTTCGCCTTCGTCCACCGGCGGATCGGCGAGGAGGAGCGGGCCAACCTGCTGCGGCTCGTGACCACGCTCGGCCTGGACCGCAAGACGCTGTTCAACCAGCTGAAGCAGCCCGCGAAGCGCGCGACCTGGTCGCACCTCAAGAAGCTGTCGGACCACCGCAGGTGGCTGGACGGCCTGGGCGACACCGAGGTGTGGCTGGAGGGGCTCGCGGCCGGGAAGATCGCGGACTTCGCGGGCGAGGCCGAGGCGGCGGACGCGGCCGTGCTGCAGGACTACGCGGAGACCAAGCGCGTCACGCTGATCGCCTGCCTGCTCCACAAGGCCCGGATGCGGGTCCGCGACGACCTGACCACGATGTTCTGCAAGCGGGTGGCCACCAAGGTGAAGCGGGCCCGCGATGAGCTGGAGGAGATCCGCCGCCAGCAGCAGTCAATCGTCGAGGTGCTGGTGGGCAACTACCGCACCCTGCTGCGACAGGTGGACACCGACGGGCCCGCGCAGACGGCGAGGGCGAAGGCCGGCGCGCTGACCAAGGAGACGCTGGACGCGCTGGAGGGCCTGGACGAGGAGACTCTGCCCGGCGAGGTGTCCCGGCGGTTGAACCGGAAGGTGTCGGCGGCGTTCCTGACGCTCGCCGAGGGCCTGATGGTGCAGTCCAACGGCCTGTTCAGCGTCACCTCGGCGGTGGACAGCTTCGGCGGGTTCGCCGCCCAGTACGACCAGATCGAGAAGGTCTCCGCCCACCACGGCGACCTCTGGGAGGTGCTGCTGCACGGGCACCTGAAGGCCGACCGGCCGGTGATGCTGAACCTGCTGGAGCGCCTCGACCTGGTGGCCACCAGCGAGGACAGCCGGGTCCTGGACGCGCTCGGGAACCTGCTGCGGTTCCGCACCTCGCGCGACTACCTGCCGAGGCGGGGCCAGGACGGGAAGGGCCGCGACACCGGGGTGGTGGACATCTCCTTCGCCACGCAGAACTGGCGGAAGATCGTCCGCGACCGCACCCGCCCGTCCGTCTACGTGCGCCGGCACTTCGAGGCCATGGTGTTCTACTACCTCATCGAGGAACTGCGCTGCGGCGACATCGCGGTGGCCGGCTCCGAGGAGTACGCCGACTGGAGCCAGCAGCTGCTGAAGTGGCAGGACGTCGAAGTGCGGCTGCCGGAGTACCTGGTCGAGGTCGGCTTCCGCGAGCCGGGCGACACCCGGCCGTTCGACGCCGCCACCTTCCGCGCCCAGCTGCAGGAGCGGCTCACCGAGGCGGCGGTGGCCGCCGACTCCGGCTACCCGGAGAACGAGGGCCTGTTCATCGACCCGAAGACCGGGGTGCCGACGCTGGAGAAGTACAAGGCGGACGAGCGGCGCCCGAGCGCGGTGAAGCTGGAGCAGGCCATCAAGTCCCGCCTGCCCGAGCGGTCGCTGCTCGGGGTGCTGGCCCGCACCGCGTACTGGATCGAGTGGTGGCGGCGCTTCGGCCCGGCCTCCGGCCACGACCCCAAGCTCAAGGACGCCTTCGGCCGGTACGTGATCACGACCTTCGTCAACGGCATCAACATGGGCCCCTACGAGGCGGCCCGGCACATCAACGGGGTCAGCGGGCACGAGCTGTCCGCCACGGCGAACCGGCACTTCTCCATCGCCAAGCTGAACCAGGCCATCACCGACGTCGTCAACGCCCACGCCCAGCTCGACATGGCCCGGGCCTGGGGCGACGGCACGGCGGTGGCCGCGGACGGCACCCACATGGACACCTACCTGAACAACCTGGTCGCCGAGACCTCGGTGCGCTACGGCCGGCCCGGCGGCATCGCCTACCACCACATCGCCGACACCTACATCGCGCTGTTCACCCACTTCATCCCGTGCGGGGTCTGGGAGGCGGTCTACATCATCGAGGGGCTGCTGAAGAACGAGTCCGAGCTGCAGCCGACCACGATCCACGCCGATACGCAGGGCCAGAGCTTCCCGGTGTTCAGCCTCGCCCACCTGCTGGGCTTCGAGCTGATGCCCCGCATCCGCAACTGGAAGGACCTGGTGTTCTTCCGCCCGACCAAGCAGACCGGCTACGTGCACATCGACGCGCTGTTCGGCCCACCCGGGCGTAACGTCATCGACTGGGACCTGATCGAGTCGCACTTCAAGGACCTGATGCGGGTGGCGCTGTCGGTGCGCGAGGGCAAGATCTCCTCCGTCCTGCTGCTGCGGCGCCTGCGCTCCGGGTCGCACAAGAACGCCCACTACGCGGCGTTCCGCGAGGTCGGCCGGGTGATCCGCACCGTCCAGCTGCTTCGGTACCTGACCGACCCGCAGATGCGCCGACGTGTGACGGCCGCGACCAACAAGGTCGAGGCGTTCAACGGCTTCTCCGAGTGGGTGCGCTTCGGCAACCGCGGCGTCATCACCGACAACGACCCCGTCGAGCAGGAGAAGGCGGTGAAGTTCAACGCCCTGCTCACCAACTGCCTGATCTTCCACAACACCCTGGACATCGCCCAGGCGGTACGTGAGCTGCAGGCCGAGGGCTGGAAGGTCGACCCGGAAGACCTGGCCGAGGTCTCGCCCTACCTGACCGAGAAGATCATGCGGTTCGGCGAGTACTCCACCCACGAGCTCGACCTGCCCCCGGCGGCGTACGAGCCGCACCTGGACGTCGACTTCACCAAGCTCGACCCGAAGGACCTGGCCGCGGCCGCGACCTTCTGACGGTCGCCCGCCGCCCCCGGGAGGACACTGGCACGGCGGAGTTCGTCACGCGCACATCCCGATCAGGTGTAGTTGGCGCGATCCTGCTGTGCGAGTCCTGCGCATCGCTGATGATGCTGCTATGTCAGGGAAAGCGATGGCGTGGTCGGGTGGAATAGTGGCGGCCGCTGTCTCAGGCAGCCTCGTCTGGTACTTCAGCCGCGTGGGATGGGAGAAGGCCAGCTGGGTGGCTGGCGTGGCCGGACTGTTCGTCGCTGTGACTGGTCTGGCGGTGACCATCTGGGGGTTGGTGCTCCAGCATCGGGCCGGTGCCGGCGGCCAGCACGTGGCGGCGAACGTTAGGGGACCCGTGAATCTAGTGCGGGGGGCGGACGGCAACGTCAAGATCAAGAGCAGTTCTTCGACAGTCGCACCCCCTGCGGGCGCAGCCCCAGCCCCTTATGCCCCTGCCACCGGAAGCCAGTCGGTGACTGGTTCGATCTCCGGCCCAGTCAACTTGATCGACGGCGCGAAGGGCGTTGAGCTGGAGTGATGCCGTGGAACTTATTGGACGGCATCGGACAGACGAAGCGGGCCCACCGGCGCCGGTTCGCCTCCCAGTCCGTGAACCGATCGACTGTCTGGGGGAGCGTCTTCCAGATCCAAAGTGGTGGCGACGTCATCCTCCAGAATCCCACCATCGCGGCCGCGCTGCCCCAGCGTCACCAGGAGCTACTGGGCTGGGCGAATGCCCTGGCTGACTCGGTGGGCCGCCAGGAGGCCGACGTCCGCGGCCGGCTGCTGGCGGACGACGGCGTTCCCCAAGCTGCCGACCTGGAGTTCCACCGGGCCGAGCTCGACCTGGTGCGTTGGCGCGAGGACGAAGGTGCGGGCAGCGGATCACTGACGAATATCGCCGCCTTCCACACCGGGCTGCGCAGAGGCAGGCTGGTTGTGCTCGGCGACGCCGGGGCCGGCAAGACCGTGCTGGTGATGCAGCTACTGGTCGACCTGATCGACGCACAAAGGAATACGCCAACCGATCGGGGCCGCCTTGTTCCGGTACGGCTCAGCCTTCCCAGCTTCGAGGACTCCCGTCTCACCTCGCCGGACACGCCCCCCGCAACGGTGGCCAGGCTTGTGGACGAATGGATCGTCCGCCAGATCTCCAGCGGCGCCCATCCGCTCAAACGCCGACAGGCCCGGAACCTGGTGCAGGCGGGTTGGGTACTGCCGATCCTCGACGGCCTGGATGAGATGGATCCCGAAGGGTCCTTCCCCACACGCGCCCTAGCAGTGATCCGCGCACTCAACACACCCGGCCACTACGGCCCGCAGCCTGTGGTCGTCACCTGCCGCGCCGACCTCTACCGCCGTCTGGAACAGTCCGCCAGCCCCCCGGACCAGTCCACCGGCGCCGCTATCCGCCCCGGCGAGGTGCCGGTGCTCCAGGACGCCGCAGTGGTCACCCTGCAGCCGCTCGATGTCGACCGCGTGCGCCGACACCTCGCCTACCGGTTTCCCGGACGCTCCCCGGATGCAGAGGTCGAGGACCGCTGGCGCCCTGTCATCGCACACCTGACAGACCATCCAGACGACCCGCTCGCCCAGGTGCTGTGCTCACCGCTGTGGCTGTTCGTCACCGTGGCGACCTACATCGACAGCGGGCAGCCCGAGGAGCTGACCCGGCTTCCTGCCGACCAGCTGCACGACTTCCTGCTCGCGCGGCTCCTCCCGCGATCCGTCGCCCAGCACCAGCACTCTGGCACCAGTTACTCGGAGTCCGAAGTCCGCCAGTGGCTCGGCACCCTCGCCCGCCACCTCATAACAGCCCGCCAACGGGGTCGATCGGGCACCGATTTCTACCCGCATCAACTGTGGCGAGTAGCCGGGCACCACCTGCCGCGAATCCTCTCCATGGCCACCCAGAGCACGCTGACGACGCTGTTTCTGCTGCTAGCCCTGAGTCACTACCACAGCAAGACCTCGTACTGGATCCCGCCCTACGCTCCTGGACGCTCACTCTTGTTGGCCGGGGCGCTCCTGGTCGTCTGGGTGACCATTCGCACGGCCCGGACCGACGGCCGTCTGCGTGGACTGGACACATCCCTGCTGCGCACCTCCTCAGGCAGGCGCCGGATACTGTTCGCGCTGGTGTGGCCCGTGGCCGGGTGGGCGGTCGGTCACGTGTTCGGGCTCTGGTTCAGCCAGGGCTACGGACCACGGGTCGGTCAGGCACACAGACTCGCCTTCGTCTCCATTGGTCTGGTCCTCGCCACAGAAGTCGTCCTGGCACGTCGCCCGTCAGCGGTCAGTCGGCCGAGCCGACTGATGGGACAGGCGCTCGCATTCCAGGCGGTCGTACTGACCTCGTACGCGCTTGCGCTCAGCGCCGGCTTCGGCGCGATGAACCTGGCGGCCTACCCGTGGCTGTCCTGGACCGCCTTCGGCGACGGAGCAGTGCTCGGGATCTGGATGGGGCTGGCCATCGGAATCGTGAGAACCTGCGACTCATCCTGGGCTCTGTACGCTATCGCTGTCGTGATCCTGATCGCCCGCCGCCGCTTCCCCCGCCGCAGGCTGGGGCCCTTCCTTGACTGGGCTTATGACGCTGGCCTGTTCAGGCTCTCCGGAATCGCCGTCCAGTTCCGCCACCACGCCTTGCAGGAGTGGGTCGGCCGGGGCTCTCACAAATGAACAGTTGCGAGAGTTCTGCGAGAGGCTCGGAACGTGTCCGGTTTGCCCGCGTCTTCACTCGCAGAAGACCTCTCAAAACTCCGCCGTTCTGCAACAGACTTCTGAGAGACTCCCGGCATGGATCTGACATCCGATCAGGCCGCATCTGAGGTGGAACGTCATGATTGCCCGAAGTGCGAAGCCCCTGCAGGCAGTCCGTGCCGGACAATGGGCAGTAAGACTGCGGCGAAGTACCACACCGCCCGGTTCATCCTCGTCCCCAGGCTCCGCGAGGACCCGGAGGTGCCGGTGCCCGCCGACCGCGGCCCGGGCAAGCCCTGGCATCTGCGGCCGGCCCCCGTGCTCGCCCCGGCACCCGAGCACGCCGCCCCGCCGATCCGGATTGGGTACGCGCGCTGCTCGACCGCCGAGCAGGAGCTGGAGAGCCAGCTCGTTGCCCTGGCCGCGGCCGGGTGCGCGAAGGTCTTCCAGGAGAAGATCAGCACCCGGATCAAGCACCGGCCGCAGATGGAGGCCGCACTCGGCCTCGCCCGCCAGTTCAAGGAGGCCGCCCCCGACCAGGCGGTGATCCTGACCGTCCACGAGTCCAAGCGCCTAGCCCGCAACGCCGCCGAGCTCATGCA
The DNA here is from genome assembly GCF_044767145.1 of Streptomyces sp. NPDC101490. Lineage (NCBI taxonomy): Bacteria > Bacillati > Actinomycetota > Actinomycetes > Kitasatosporales > Streptomycetaceae > Streptomyces > Streptomyces sp. NPDC101490. Next base: position 20,085 of record NZ_JBIWNI010000034.1, on the reverse strand, counting down.
GATGGCCGCCGATCTGGAGAGGGCGGGCATCCTGCTCGAACTCCTCACCGGCCCGATGACCGGCATCTACGACCCCAACGGCTTCGGCGCGATGTTCTTCGCCGTGCTGGCCGTCGGTGCTCAGCTCGACCGCAACTACATCCGGGAGAAGACCCTGGAGGGCCAGCACGCCGCTGCCGCCAAGGGCAACCACGGCGGCCGGCCGAAGGTCGTCGACGACGACATGCTCACCTTTGCCCTCGCGCTCAAGGCCAAGGGCGTCCCGGTCCCGGAGATCGCCAGGAAGCTCGTCATCAAGGACGGCAAGAACGCCGGGAAGAACCCCTCCGTCGCCTCGGTGTACCGGGCGCTCGCCGAAGCCGAGGAGAACGCCGCCAGTGGAGCCCCGGCCGATGACGGCCTGCCGCAGCGGCCCGTACCCGCCCGCATCCGCCGGCCCGAAGACCCGCTCACCGCCGAGGAGATCGACCTGCGCGAGCGCTTGGTCGCCCAGCGCGCCGTCCTCACCGCCGCCGAACTCGAAGAGGCACACCCGTGATCCCCGGTCTGCACCGACTCAAGGGGGGAGCCCTCCGGCTCGGTGCCGACGAGCCTGGCCTGCCCGGGCCCTTCGGCGCCTGGACCGATCAGGGCGACCAGGAGGACGGACCCGACCCGGCCGAGGATGATCCCGCCGAACCGCACTGCTGACGCACCAAGATCATCTCACTGCCCCTTTTAGGCTCACCTTGGCTGGACCCCTATGGGGGCCGGGGGCAGGGACGGCCACGGGCTTCCAAGATCACGTCATGGCCCCTTCTGCACGTACCTTGGCTGGACCCCTACGTGAACCAGGACTGGTCGTACGGTGTCTGGCCTGGTGGGTGGACGGGCCAGTGGGCGAGTGCGGTGGTGTAGCGGTAGACGGTGTCGTCGTCCCAGGCGTGGCCGGCTACGGGCTGGCCGTCGGCGCGGATGTAGCTTCCGGCGAGCCAGGCGTTGAGGATCTCGCGGGGGTCTGGGGCGGTGCTCACTGGGCCGAGGGTAGACGGTGGGGTGCGTTGCGGGGTGCCTGGTGGGCGGTTGTGCCTTCGGTTCAGGAGGCTGTGGTGTCTGCCGGACGTGCGAGGGGGCGGGCCCACCAGGAGAGGCGGGTGTCTTCTTGCGGGGGCGGGACGCCGGGCTTGAGCTGGGTGAACCCGTTGCGGTCGAGCATCCGCATGCTGCTGTTGTTGCGGTAGTCGGCGCGGCCGATGACGTAGATGAGGTCGGCTTCGGGTTCGCGGTCGAGGATGTCGTGGAGGGCGGTGTCCAGGGCGTCGTCGGCGACGGCGCCTCCGCTGTGGCGGTGGCGGAGGTGGACGCCGAGGAAGGCGATCTCGCGGACCGGGTGGTCGCCGAAGCCGATTCGGATTCGGCCGAGGTCGTGCTCGTAGTCGCTGGTGGGCATCCGGCGGTGGGTGAGGGCGGCGGCGACGCCCTGGTCGTCGACGCCGATGAGGAAGCGTCTGTCCTCGTGCTTGTTGCGGTTGGTGCGGACGGCGGTGAGGGCGTCGCGGCGGAAGAAGAGCTGGACCTCGCGCTCCCAGTCGGGGGCGGTCTTGCTGCCGTGGCGTACGGCGGCGCATGCGAAGGTGCTCTGGATGAGGTGGCGGTCGCGTTTGCGGGCCTTGCGCCAGGTGTGGTCGAAGGTCTGGGTCATCGGCGGCGCGGCCGGAGGGGAGGCGCCGGGGGGTTGGACCTGATGAACCTGCTGAGGGCGCGGGCGACGTCGCGGGGCATGGGCTTCTCGAAGTGTGCGAGGGAGGCGTCGAGGCGCGCGTCGTCGGTGATTCGTTCCAGCTCGGCGCGCTTCAGCTCCAGGATCCGCCGGTAGGCCGCGGCTCCGAGCGAGCCGTCTGCGTCGACGGTGAGGGCACGCTCGCGGCCGTTGGCCTTGAAGACGAGCGTGGCCTTGGCCTTCCTGGCCTTCCGTGCGGCGTTGAGCGCGGCGGCGCGTTGGGCCTGGGTCAGTGCTGGGGCGGGTTCGCCGCGAGGGGGTGGTGTTTGGCGGACCTGGAGCTGTGCTGCGGTGAGGCGGGCGAAGGCTTCGCTCTTGGTGTGGCCGACGTACGGCACGAGGGCCCAGGCGGTTGCCTGGTCGTGGTTCGTGTTGCCCTGTCGCGCCATGGCCCAAGCGTACTGCCGCCGCCGGGCCCGGACCATGCTCTTCGGGGGCCCGCAGACCTGTGACCTTGAACTTTAAGGAACAGACAAGCCCACCTCAGCCATCCAGCCGCGTGGACCCGAGGTCCGTGCGGAACGTGCGGAACGTGGGGCGAGATCCCGCGCCCTGAGGTGCGTGGAGGACTGAGGTAGCTTGTCTGTTCCTTAAAGTTCAATCACTGAACTAAGGCCTCCGGGTCTGCGGCACTCGGTACCTCGTCTTCCACGTCTTCGCCGCCCGCGCCCCCGACCCCGGCCGCTCCATCACCGCGTGGCCGCTACGCCGTAGTGGTCCCCTCCGGTCCGAAGTTGGCGTGGGTGACGGTGTAGATATACAGCTGGTTGACGTACTTGACCAGGAGTTCCTGCCGCCCGCAGCAGACCTCCGCGAGCGAGGGGACCTTCTTGGTGGTTGTCGCGTAGCGGCCCTCGTCACCGCCGGGGTCGACCGCGTGAAGGTCCCGGATGAAGGCGGTGATGGTCCGCTGCGGCTCGCCGCGGCTGAGTAGATCGTGACCCTGCTCCTCCAGGCGCCGCAGCAGCTTGTCCAGGTCGTGGCCCCGCTGCGGGTTCTCGTCGAGTGCCTTGAGGCAGAGCTCGGCGAGGTGCCGGGTGGCGAAGAAGGCCAGCTGGGGAACCGCGAAGTCCTCCAGCAGCCGCTCCGCGGCCTGGTAGCACTCCCGGAGCGTCTCCAGGACCGGGTCCGGGCTGTGCACTCGCGACAGGCACAGCGAGTCCGGGTACTCGTGGTCCTGGTCCATGCGGTTAAACGGCGAGGTGTACACGGTGGCCTTCCGTCAGGGGAATGGGGATGATCGTGCCTTCGAAGGGGTCCGCGCCAGATACGGGTCGGCCTCGGGCCGTCAGGCCTTGCGGTTCAGCAGGGTTGGGCCGACGCCGAGCCAGCGTGGCAGGGTGATGGTCGGCTCGTCCGGCCGCTGGCCGTTCATTGAGCGGGCGGTGTCCAGGAGTCGGCGGAGCTTGTCGGGTTCGGCCTCGGGGGCACGCAGGCCGGGGCCCGGAGGTCGGCTTCGAGCGGGTGCGCAGTCTGGTAGGCGTCGACCACCGTGTCCCAGGCGACGCTGTCGTAGTCGCGGGCCTCGCGCAGGGCCTTGGCGCGAGCCCGGTCGCTGGCCAGGGACTGGTGGAAGCCCTTCGGGAGAGACCCCTGTCCCTGCTCGCTCTCGCGGAGCATCCGCTCCTGGAGGTCGGCACACAGGTCCCACAGGTCGGCCTCGGCCTGGAGGTCGGGTACCAGCTGCTCCCTCCGCAGGCGGGTGGCCGCGCGGCCGACACGGAGCACCATCTCGATGGTGGAGTACCGAGGCAGGCCGCCACTGACCGGGTGTTCCTGATCGGCCCGGCCATCGTGTCGGCGCAACCACTCGTCCAGGACCTCTGCGGTCATTTCTGCGCTGCCGTTTGCCGGGGCGGCGTTGCCGGGGGCGTAGCGGGCGCCGTAGGGGATCCGCCGGTCGTCGGGGGTGCCGTCGGGGTGCAGCCGCTCGGGGTTGACGAGCGGTTCGCGCCACACCTTGACGTGGTCGGCGAAGCGGGCGTGGGCGGACTGGCGGGTGATGTCCAGGGCTTCGCCGATCTCCTCCCAGCTGGTGCCGCGTTCGCGCTCGTAGATGGCGGCCCAGCGCTGGGCGTCCTCGGCAAGGCGGGTCAGGCGGGCCGCTTCACGAACGTAGTCGCCGGGTCCGACAGTGCTGGAGGCGTCGCCACCGGTGGCCATGCCGCCGAGGGCCGCCTTGGCGGTCTCGCGGAGGGCGTGGGAGAGCATCAGGCGCGCGAGCGCCGTCTCGGTGTGCGGGTGCGGGGGCAGGTTGGGCGTCACGTCGGCCGTCGGGCTCATCTCGGTCATGGCATCACCCTAGGACTGACAAACCCTGCCCGTCAGTCGCTATCTGACACTCAGTGTGCGTCAGGAAGAAACTGACAAGGCGCCTACGGGCCCGCACCGCCCGACCGCAAGAGACCCCTGCCCCCGCAGCCGTCGGACACGCAGTGCAGGACGACACCCCGGACCGGACATCACGGTGCGAGGAAGACGACCCCGCTGCGGTCTTCCTGCCTCCGGGCCACCCGGACAGCAGCGCCGAAGGCGATGCTACGGAAGTACTCCGCCTTCACCCGCTCGACCGGAATGATGTCCTCTGCCGCCGCAGCACTCAAGTGCGCCTTGACGCCCTTCTCCCACACGACGGCCGACACGCAGGGACGGGAGATCCACGCGTCGAAAAGGACCGCCTGGGCGATCTTGGCCTCGCTGTCATGCGCCATGATCCGCTTCCGGACCTGCGCTTTGTCCTCCTTCTTCGTCCGGCCGACCTTGACGTACGACAGCTTCGAGCACATGGACCGGAAGAACAGGACGTACAGCCGGTCACCGACGACGTCGAGCGAACCCCCCTTGTACTCCAGGTCCCTCCACGACTGGTGCCGTACCGCCGCGACGACCTCCGCGGGCGGCAGACGCCCGGCGTCGAAGTACTCGCCCAGCAGCACCCTCGCCGTCAAGGAGTCCAGATACGGATCCCTGTACTGCACATTCAGCCTCATCGACGGCAACGCCTGCTGCTCCCACTGCGGCGCATCGGCGACGGATTGCTGCTCGTCGCCGAAGTACTGCTTGGTGTAGAGGTCCTTTTCTCGCATGTCCAAGATTGTGGTGCGGCAGCGCCGCCGGCAGAAGAGCACCTCGGCCAAGGGGCACCTGCTGGATACCCCGTCCCGGCGAAGACGAAGAGACCGGGACCATCCGAGACGTGTTCGTGGCGGAACGCCCGGCTGGGACGAGCCTCTCGGATTCGAGCAGTCCCAACCGGGCGCGGCGCCGGTCGGTCCGCTCGATCGCGGCGCTGGGCGGTAGCGTCCGGTGACATGACGAAACCTCGCCCGTTCCGGTACTCCCCGCTGAGGGCCGCCGGATCGCCTTCGTGGGGAAGGGGGGCGCGGGCAAGTCGACGACGCTCGCGCACTTCCTCGCCTACTGGAAGTCGTACGGCGTGCCGTGCATCGGCATCGACACCGACGTACCCGGAGAAGACGAGAACGGCACCCTCTACGAACACGCTCAGGTGGCCGACCTGGGCGCCCCGGTCTACCCCGCGCCCGGCATTCACCAGATCCGCAACGAGGCCATGCGGCTGTGCCCGGAGAAGGGACTGTGCGCCCTGGACACGGGGGCGTGGGAGCGGAAAAAGGACGGCCCACACCTGCCGGTGCTGGCCGCGGTAGACCTGGCCGTGCTGTGCCTCCAGCCGACAGGCAACGAGGTGCAGCGGGCCGGATCGGTGCTCGGCGCCATCGAGTCCCTGAGCGCGACGGGCGCCCGCGCCCCCCGGCTCGTCATCCTGCTGACGATGGTCGACCCCAGCACGGCGACGCCAGACGACGTGGACACGGAGCTGACGGAGGCGGGGTACAGCGTGCTGCGGAACAGGTATGCGCTGTCCAACGCTCGCAACGGGTACGCGCAGTCCTGGGGTAAGCCGATCAAGACCAGGCCCGACACGAACATGGACAAGATGGCTCGGGAGATCCTGGATGTGGTGGCCCGGTGAGCAAGGCATCGGAGAAGTCCCGGGGGGCCATCGGAGCCGCGCTCCGCAACGGCCTGGACAGGCGTGGCGGCGGCGCTCCGCTGCCCGCGCAGGCGGGCTCCGGCACTGAGGTGGAGCTGAGCCCCGGCGAGCGGCTGCACGCCCTGGAGACGCGTATCGAGGCGTCTTTGGGCCAGTACCAGCAGGGCCTCCGGCGGCTGCACGCCCGGCACCGCGTGGAGGTCGGGCAGCTCCTCGACGAGATCAACGAATCCGGGCTGTGGCAGCTGGAGGGGCACAAGAAGTTCGGGCACTACGTCAAGGCGCGGTGGGGCTGGGACCGCTCATACGGGTACCGCCTCATCGACCTGGCCCTGGTCCACCGAGCGCTCGCCCCGCTCGGCCCGGCCGTGCTCGACAGCGTGGTGGAGTCGCACGCCCGGGAGCTGGCCCCGGTCGTCAAGGTCAACGGCGACGAGGGCGCCCGGGACTTCGTGCAGGCTCTCCGGCCGGAGGCCGGGGGGAAGGGGGTCACCGCTGCGGTGATCGCGGCTCGGCGTGACCGGGAAGGGCTGGGTGCCCCCTCCGACCAGTCGCCAATTGGCGACCGTGACGAGGACGAGGTGGTGGACGCGGAGCTGGTGGAGGACGACGAGGACACGGCGGAGAAGGTCGGCCAGACCATCCGGGCCGCTGCCGACACGGCGGAGAAGGCGCTGCGGCAGCTGAACGAGGCGCTGGCGCTCGGCGCGGCACCGTTCCACCGTGGGGAGACTGCCGTGGATCTCTCCCGCATTCGTACGGCCGCCGTACGGATGCAGCGGCGGGCGGACGGAACGCCCGGCCCGGTCGACTCGTAGGGTGAGCACAGCAGAAGGGCCCCGCACAGCGGGGCCCTTCTTCGTTGCCGCATCGGCTGGGTCAGCTCGGCCGGGGAGTGCTGGACTTCGCCGGCCCCGGAAGGGGGCGGCCTCGTCAGGGTGCGGGAACCGGATCGGCGAGGGCGCGGTCGAGCGCGGTGTGCAGGGTCTCGACGAGCCGGGCGCGGATCCGGGCCTGCGCGAGAGGTGCCCTGCGGAAGGGGTGTGAGGGGGCGTCGAGCCGTCGTTGTGCCTCCTGGATCGTGATGGCGGCGCCCGCCTGCTCGGTGACGGACATGGGGTGTCCCTTGGGGAGGGTCGCGAGCGCGGTGGCCAGTTCGGCGATCAGGATCGTGAGGTAGCCGGAGAGCAGCAGGGCGGTCTGCTCGATGTCGGCCTGGGCGGGGGCGTCGGTGCCCTGCCCCCAGCGCAGTACGGCTGCCGCGAGCGCGCCGTTGGCGTCGCGGTCGAGCGGGATGTCGGAGTCCCAGGAGCCGGTGGGGTCGTGGACGACGCTGCCGTAGGTCATGGCCGTACTCCTGTCAGGATCGCGTCGAGCATGGGCTTGACGGAGGCGAGGGAGACTCCGTGCTCCTGCAGGTACTGCTGCTCGGCGCGCCAGATGTTCCAGGTCCAGCCGAGGTGCAGGGCCTCGGGGACCACGACCACGTGGACGGTCTTGAGCCGGGCCAGGCCGCGCAGAGCGGACCAGCCGGGGCGGTCCTGTGGGGGTGTGGTCAGGAGGCAGCTGTCGACGATGGAGGCGCCGTCGATGATCGTCCAGCCCTTCGAGCGGGCGATCTGCGCTGTCGCCGCGAGGAGTTCCCGGCTGGTCCGGGGGCCGGGCTCGCACACGTACAGTGCGGCTCCGGTGATCCGGCGGGCGGGGAGTTCGGGCGGGGGGATGTCGGGCACGGGGGCCTCCCGAGGGCGGTGTCGGTGTCGGCTTCTCCCAGACAACCGCGCTCCCCTGGTGCGCGGGCATATCGAAGTGTGCGTTTCTGCCCGCGCGGACTGTAGCGAATTGACTTCTTCTTGACCCTCGCGGAGGGGGTCGGGGCCTCTACGGTGAAGGGATGCCCCACGTACGTAATCAGGCGTTAGTCGACTGGATGGCGAAGGAGGGCTGGACGTCGGCGGAGCTGGCGAAGGCGCTCAACGACGCGGTCCGCGGGAAGACCGGCCGGACGGCGGCGCGCGGCGGCCTGACCGACGTGACGATCCGCAAATGGCGCTCCGGTGAGACGACATGGCCTCAGACCAGGAGCAGGATGGCCCTGGAGCAGGTCAGCGGGCGCCCGGCGACCGGCTTAGGTTTCGTCCCACCCGACCGCCGCCGCACGTCTCCCGCTCCGGAGGACCCGATGCTCCGCCGCACTCTCCTCGCCGCCGCCGCGTCGGCCACCGGCTCGGCCGTCCTGGGCGGCGGCCCCCCGTCCGTCGGCGGCGCCGACGTCCTGCGCCTGCGTCAGCAGCTCGACACCGTCAACGCCCTCGACGACGCCCGGGGCGGTCACGACCGCGTCGAGCGGGCCGCGCTCGCCGGGGCGGAGGAAGCCGTCGCGCTCCAGGCGCGGGCTGCCACCCAGGCAACCCGGCAGCGCCTGTTCGCGCTCGCCGCCGACTACACCGCCACCGCCGCCTGGTCGTGCGTCGATGCCCGGGAGCTGCCCCGCGCGCAGACCCACCTCGACCGCGCCCTCTACCTTTCCGGGCTCGCCCAGGACTCGTCCCTGACCATGCGGACCTGGAACTCGATCTCGATGCGCGCCCACCAGCAGGGCGCCCACACCGAGGCTCTCGCAGCCGCGCAGGCTGCGCGGGCGACGGCGGTCACCCGCCGCGACCCGCTGTACGCGAGCCTCGCCCACGCCCGTGCGGCCGTCGCGCACGCCTACCTCGGCGAGGCGCGCAACGCGCTGCGGGCCCTCGACCTCGCCTCCGCCGCGCTCGGCCGGGCCGACGACCGGCCCCGCTCCAGCTGGATCGCGTTCTACGGGCCCGCCGAGCTCCACGCCCTGACCGCGATCGTCCTCGACCGCCTCGGCGACCCGCCCGCAGCGGAGGCGGCCTCCTTCCGGGCCCTGGCGGTGCTCCCGCCGGGCTTCCGCCGCAACCGGGCGCTGGCGACGGTCCGGCTGTCGCTCGCCCAGCTCCACCAGGGCGACGTCGAGCAGGCCACCGCCACCACCGAAGGTGTCTTCACGGAGATGGCCGGGGCGCCCCTGCCGGGCCGGATGCGCTCCCTGCTCGGGACCTTCCACCGCGACCTGATCAGTACCGCCGCCGACTCGTCCCTGGCCCGCGACTGGGCCGACCGCTACCGCACCGAATGGAGCCGACCGTGACCACTCCGCCCGCGTACTCCCTGGTCCGCTACGGCCCCGGCCAGGCCGCCGACATCCGCCAGCTCCTCCTCGACGTCCACGCCGACACCTACGCGGACGAGCGCGACGAGTTCCACGACACCGACCGGTTCGCCTGGTTCGTCGACCACTGGAGCGCGCTGCCCGGCTTCGACGTCGTCGTCGGGTACGACGGCGGCGAGCCCGCCGGGTACGCGTACGGGGCCCCGGCCGTCCACGGCCGCGAGTGGTGGCGCGACTACCTCGACCCGGCACCGGCCGCCACCGAGACGTTCAGCCTCTCGGAGCTGATGGTCCGTCCGAGGTGGCAGGGCACCGGCCTGTCCGTCCTGCTCCACGACGAGCTCGTCGGCCGGCGCCCCGAACCGCTGACGGTCCTCCTCGTCGACACCGAGCACCCCCGTGTCCAGGCCCTCTACGAGAGCTGGGGCTACACGAAGGCGGGCGAGCGGCAGCCCTTCGCCGACTCCCCCGTGTACGCCGTGATGGTCCGCGGGCTGCCGTAGTGGACTACGAGAAGCCCACGTCGGTCTACCGGCTCTACGACGAGATTGACGCGCTGCTCTACATCGGCATGACGAGCACTCCTGCGACACGGTGGCAGGAGCACCGCAAGGAGATGCTGTGGTGGCCCGAGGTCAGCGAGAAGCGCTTCACCTGGTACGACAACCGGATCGACGCCTGGGATGCGGAGCGCCAGGCGATCCACCAGGAGGCTCCCCGGTACAACAAGAGCACCTCGCCGGACCGGGTCCCGTACCTCCCGCCCGGCATTCCGCCCCAGCCGTTCGGAGCCCGCACCGCCTACCAGTACCGTGAGACACGCGGCGGCTACCGCATCCAGTGGTACCTATGGCGACTGCGCCTCCAGGACGCGCTGGAGACGTCCCGGGAGCAGAACGACGACACCGGGCCTGAGTGACGAGGAGTCCTGTGAAGCTGGTGCCCGGCGCCCTACCCCGTGTTGAGGAGCGCTCGGACGAGACCTCCGTCAGCGCCTGCGACCTCGCGGAGACAGCGGGCATCCACGGCTGGAACCTCGCGGCCGCCGACGAGACCTGGGGACGATCGAGACTCTGGCCGACGCCCTGGGCGCCATCGGCCCGGAAATCCGACACGTCCTCGCAGCGGTGACGGCCGCGACCTCGACCGCCCGCCGTCGCCTCGGTCTGCCGGTCGAGACGGAACCCGTCCCGGCCGCTGCACCGCCGCCGCCCGCTCCTCGTGGCGGGCGCGGTCCCCGGCGTCGCGGGCTCGGGCCCGGCTATCTGGGCATCGGCACCCCCACTCCCCCGGCCGGTGACACGCAGGGTGTAGCCCTGGCCGCGCCGTACGGTCATGCCCTGGGAGCGACTGGCTCCTGGCGCACGGAGGCCCGGCTCGGACGGGCCGGATCGTTTTCGCCAGGTACCTGACCCCAACCGGGCGGTATCCCCGTCCTGGACTGCCCGGACCGAGCGGGCCCATCACGGTCCAGGCCATTCGCTCCCGATCCCCGCGCCGCGCCGCCGAGATCCTGACACAGTGGGCTGTGTCCAGGACAGCTACCCGCCCAGCGGGTACGACGGAAAGGGCACCACATGCGTTCGCACAGACTGGTGAAGACGCTTGCCACCGCGACGGCGCTGGTCAGCATCACCGCCGGAAGCCTGGCGGTCTCTGGCTCCGCCTTCGCGGCAACGCCGGACAGGCATCAGGCCGTGTCCTCCGGGCCCGCCTCGGTGACCGAGGTGAACAACCTGGGCCTGAACAGCGACCTGGCGAAGCGAGTCCAGCTCGGACTCAGCGCCAGCTGGGGCTACACCGGTGCGATCGACGGCCAGCTCGGGACGGGCAGCTGGGTGGCTCTGCAGCGTTCCCTGAGGGACTACGGCTACACCGGTGCCCTCGACGGCATCGTGGGCACGGGAACCATCAAGGCCCTGCAGAGGGCGCTCAGCCCGCGGTTCTACAGCGGGGCTATCGACGGCATCGCTGGGCCCGCGACCAGGTCCGCCTTCGCGGCGTGGGCCCGCACGCTTCCCATGGACTGACAGCGGAAGGCCCGGGACGACCGGGACGCGGAACCGAGGCCCGCGAGACGCTGTGAAGCGTCTCACGGGCCTCCTGTGTTCTCCCGCCACCGGCAATATCGAGCACAGGGCCCCGGGCAGATCGCCCTCGCTCACGGGGCGCTACATGTCCGCCTGCCGTAGCAGTACGAGGGCCCCTATTCGAGCGCGAACTTCTTCATGCAACCGCCGCACATGATGTTGCGGCGTTCCAGAGCCCGGGGGGAGGCCCGGATGACGGTTGGTGGGGTGCACTCACAGACGGCCTTCACGTAGTTGCGGTCCTCCTTCTCCTTGACCGGCGGAGGAGTCTGCTCGTCGTCTGCCTCGGCTCCGGTCGTTTCCTCGGTGCTGCCGCCGCTGGTCGACCCTCCGCTGCCGGTGCCGCCCAGACGCAAGGCCCACGGGGCGATCCGGGTAGCCCGGATCGCCTTGTCCACGGCCGCGATCTCGTCGGCGTACGCGGCTTTGGTCTCCTCCGTCATGTGTGTGAAGGCGAACCCGTACTTCTTCGCCCGGTTCGCGTTGGGGTCCGCCTGGGCCACGAGCCCGAGCTCCTTGGCCCCACTCCTGAACTCCTTGTTGTGGTACTGACCGACGGAGCAGTCTTTCGTCCCCCGTGCCGTGTTCAGCGCGTGGACGGCCTCGTGGATGAGCGTGCCGACGACCTTCTCCGCTCCCCTATCGAGTCCTTCGGCGGTCACGAAGACCTCATGGTGGGGCGGGAGAAGTGCGCGACTTTCAGGGCGCTCTCGGGGTATCGCCGAGGTGAGCCCAAAAGGGGCCATGGGATGATCTTGAAGCTCTGGTGAGTCACCGTACGGTCTGCGGCTGGGTCCGGGGGCCTGGGAGTTCGCCAGTCTGGAGGGCGGCGAAGTCGGCATGGGCCGCCTCGACCGCTTCGGGGTACGCCTCGCGCTTGGTGTGCTCGGCGAGTGCCCGGTAGACGCTGGCGACGGACGGGCTCAGCCCTTTGCGCTTGCCGGTGGGGATGATCAGGTCGGGCTGGATCTGCTCGACGGACTCGCCGTTCGCCCTCCGCCGGAGCACGGTGTGCAGCATGTCGTCGGTGATGACCGGCGGCCGGCCGCCGTGCTTGCCCTTGCGGGCCGCGGTGTCGAGCCCCTCCAGCGTCGACTCTCGGATGTTCTCCCGCTCGGTCTCCGCCATCGCCGCGAAGAACGCGAACAGCAGCGGCGCCGCGCCGGTGGGGTCGTAGATGCCGGGCAGGGGCCCGGCGAGCATCTCCAGGACCAGGCCGTGGGCGGTGAGGTGGTCGGCGAGCGCGGTGAGTTCGGCGGCGTCGCGGCCGAGCCGCTTCATCTCGTACACGGTGAAGCTGACCCGGCAGTGCGGGGCGTGTGCCTTGATCTCCCGCGCCGTACGAAGGGCCGCCTCGAACTGCGGGCGGACCCGGACCCGGGTGCTGATCTTCTCGCTGAAGATCTTGTCGCGGGGGATGCCGTGCGCGGTGAGCGCGTCGAGCTGGGAGCCGAGTTCCTGACCGAGGGTCGAGCAACGGGCGTAGCCGATGCGGATGTCCGCGCCCGGGGTGTCCGCGGTGGCCGGAGCCGGGGGCGGGGTGCCGGGCCGCCAGGGCTTGCCGGGGTTGCGGTCCGCGGGGGTCGGCACCCGCAGCACCTTCTTCAGGCGGGGAACCTGGGTGAAGCGGCGGGTGTGGTAGGCGGAGGCGACCGCGCCGCCGCGCGAGCGGCACGGCGAGCCGGGCTGTGCGCCGCACTTCGGACAGGTGTGCTGTTCGATGTCGTCCGCGTCCGGCCGGTCGGCCGGGGAGGGGTGCTGAGGGTCCGTCATGGGCCCGGATTTTCGCACAATGCAACTCTCAGAAGGGGGTCCGTTCCTCTTTTGAGTGAGAACAGGTTCTGCAAACCGGAACCGGTCCCGGCGGTCTCAGGCGGCCCGTTCTTGATCTTGCTCGGGCAAAGGACCGTTTGTGAGAGGCAGACGAAAGAACGGGTGCCACCAGATCTGATGTTCAGATCTGCTTGACAGATCCTGTGGTCAGATCCACTACTTAGATCTGATCGGCACCCGCGCGGGTGCCTATGTGGAATGGGAGAGGTATGAGCAAGCAGGCTTTGGCGACGATCCAGATCGCTGGCGCGCTGTGTGTGCAGCGGGGAACCCGCATGCTTCAGGCGTTCGCCGACGCCTTCACGGTGTCGGAGCACCAAGAGGTCGACATCTTCGATCCGGACACCAGCGAGGGCTACCAGAGGGCGCCTGTCACCGCCCGGGTACGCAAGGCGGCCCGCTACTACGACGAGAAGAAGGGGCGAATGCCGAACCCCCTGCTCGTCAATATCCGCAAGATCGACATGGACGAAGAGCGAGTGGTCGTCGTTGTGGACGGCGATCAGGCGGGATACGAGAACGCCGTACTCGAAGGCGGCAACTGGATCGGCACGGGCCGCATCGAGTTCACCGACGACGTGTCGCTGTGGATCTACGACGGCCAGCACCGGGCGGGCGGCCTGAACCAGCTGCTCAGTGAGCAGGAAGCTTTCGAGGACTTCCCCGTTCCGATCAGTCTCACCCTGGGGCTCGACCCGGGAGAGGAGATGCGGGAGTTCTACGAGGTGAACACCAACGCGGCCAGCGTCAAGACTGACCTTGCCTGGCAGCTCCTGACCAAGATGGCAGAGGAAGACCCGGAGCTTCGGGAGATGCTCGCGGCCGAGGACCGGGACTGGATCACCCGCGCCTACGCGGTTGTGGACGAGCTGGAAAAGCTGACCGGCCCCTGGCAGGGGCGGTTCCAGGAGGCCAACCGTCGCAAGACCAGGGGGGACGGCGTGACGATTCCCAAACCGCAGTTCGCCCGGTCCCTGAAGCCGGTGCTCGACATGCCGTCGTTCAAGCGTGCCGAAGCCTCGATCGTGGCAGCCGTTCTCAACGCCTACTGGTCTGGGATCAAGCAGGTCATGCCCGAGCCCTTCGACGAAGCTCAGGACTTCGTCCTCCAGAAGGGCAGCGGAGCCGTCGCACTCCACCGAGTGCTGCCACAGGTGATCGAAGTGGTCCGCAGCAATGGAGGGGGGCTCGGCCAGCCCTCCGAGTACGCCAAGGTCATGAAGGATCTGCCCACCCTTGAGGGCGAGTCCGTTGACAACGACGGCCAGCTGTCGACGCGCTCTGGCGCCGACTTCTGGAGGGTGGGCTCGGTCGCTTCCGGATTCAGCGGGGACGCCGGCAGGCGGCGACTGGGCCTGCTCATCCAGAGCCGCCTGCCTTCACCCGCGGAGACCATCCAGCTCTGATGCCCTGGTGCGGCGGCGCGATGTGTGCCGCCGCCGCGCCGTCGCCCGCAGGACCTGGACACCCCGGACTGCGGCTGAGCCTCGATCAGTCTGATCATCGGCTCGCCCAACACCATCCAGCAGGAAGAACCGAAGCCCCGGCCACCCCGAGCCGTTCCAGCGGCACGGAGAAACGGGGCAACTCCATCCGATACACGTTAGAGAGGTTTTATGACTACCAGCGAGAAGCACTCTTTCCCCTCACCGGCAGACCTTGCCCGTCAAGCGACGCAACCGTCCGGGACACGGCCTCCCCGTGTATCGGGCCTGTCTGGCAACGCGCTCTTCGAGTACGCGCACATGGGGTACGTGAGATCGGGAGCCAGTCTCCGCGACGGCATCGGCGACCCCGACCTCTTCGACCGGTTGGCCGACATGGCGGAGCCCGAGAACTGGGATGGACGGGAGGGGGAGCCGCCGGGCGGCAATCGCATCCTGCGTAACTACATCCGGTGGACGTTCGAGCGTGCACACCAGCAGGGCAAGATCTCGACAAGCGCCGATGGCTCCTTCTCCGCCTTCAACACGGGACTGGCGACTGCTCGGCAGGAGACGATCTACGGGCTCTTCCGGCGCAACGACCGTCCCGACAGCCAGCCATGGGCCTTCGTCGACTGGCGCTTGGAGAGCAAGCGTGACTTCATGGAGCACTTCCCGCCCTCCCTGCGCCCCGGTTTCGTGACGTACACCGAGAGCCCGGCGGACTACATCTACGACTGGCGCCGGGAACTCGTCGTGAGTGTGGACCACATCCTCGACGACCAGGGAAACCTTGCCCGGTTCCCCACATCTCTCCAGAGCAGCCCCCACCTTGCGCGCATGGCCTTGAAGGGAGCCATCGACGGAGCGGAGGGCCGGGTCCTCCGCAACTACAAGGCGGCCGTCCCCACGTGGTACCCGGCGCAGGACACCGTCCAGCTCCTGCTCCCGCTCTCTCTCCTCGACGCCGGCGTGGTGGACCTTGCCCTGGTGGTCTCCCGGCAGGGGGAGTTCTACCGGGGCCACACCGTCCTCACCACTGCGATGGCATACAGCAACGCCCGGTTGCTTGCGCGCCCCGACAGCGACTGGCTGCAACCCGCTGCCGACGATGAGGTGCAGTGACCGGTCTCGGTACTGGAACATCGGTACAGCGGTTGGTGCTGAGGACGATCCTCACCGGCGATGACCTGAATCGAAGGGCCTGCGGCCATGTCACCGCGCGCGAACAGCACCAAGCACACATTGTTGCTCCTGCCTTACGAGCAGTGGTTCGCCGAGGGCCCGGCCGCACGTCGGTCCGGGCCCCGCAGCGTCGTGGAGAGCGTGCTGCGCGCGGGCCGTCGCCGTGGCGTCCTGCGTACGCGCGGAAAGGGGGACGCCCTGAGCGTCATGCGGATCTGCACCCGCGTCGGCGCTTCGCCTGACGCTCGCACAGCGCGCAGTCGCGGAGTCTCGGTTACGGCCGTCTCCTCGACCTCGACCACATCGGCGCTCGCGGCCGTCTGCTCGACGGCGCCCGCGGGCGCCTCGTCGTGTTCGGCCTTGCGGTCGTCCAGGTGGCTCTTGAGCTTCATGCCCGCGTACACCAGCCCACCGCCCACCGTCGCCGACACCGCGGCGACGCCCGCGACAACACCGGTCGCGGAGCGCAGGCCCGCGTGACCGACGATCTTGTTGCCAGTCCCGCGCAGCAGGGCCCGGAGCACGCCGGGAGTGCTCGATTCGGACAGCGCCGTCCAGTCCGGGTGCTCGACCACTTTCAAGGTGTAGCGCACGCCGTCCTTGACCCAGCTCATGTCCATGGCGTCACTGTACGGGCGCTCCCCCGCCTCGTGGGGCGGAACCGGGTGTTCTTCGCCGCCGCAGGCGACCGGGGTGTGCGCTCGACGGCAGCCAGGTCCTCCCCGCAGTCCCGGCCCAGCGCAAGGCCCGCCGCGAGTACGAGAACCGGGTCAGCCTGCTCACGCCCTGACCAAGATCGTTCTCAGCGCCAACCGCTGTACCGATGTTCCCCGAGGCCGGTAGCCCGCGGCCGGGCCGGCCACGGGTGGTTCAAGCGAGGAGGCCCAGGAGACGGGTGAAGGTGTGGCAGCTGCCGCCCTCGCAGAACAGGATGTCGCGCTCGTGCTCGCGCATCCAGCAGGAGGTGCACAGTCCGCTGCGGCGGACATGCCGGTTGGTCCAGAAGGCGAGTTCGACGCCGGAGCGGTGCGCACCGGTCCTCGGACGGCAGGCGCCACCAGGCAGGCGAGACCAGCACGGTGGCCCACGCACGCGCCCTGGGAACCAGGTCGTCGAGGCTCGTGGTCGTCGCGGTCACCGCTGGTGCTCGATCGGTGTGCCGTCGGCAGCGCGGGCCTTGGTCTCGGAGTCGCGGAAGGCGTACGGGGTGCGGCCGGGGAAGCCGTGCCCGTTCGGGCAGGTGTGCCAGGCCTGCTTGAAGCCGGGCTCGTCCTCGACCTCCGTCTCCCACACGGTCTCGCCGAACCACTGGGCATCGGTCGGGCAATACCACTGCTCAGGGCCGCTGTTGGCGGTGTTCACGGGTCCCCCCTCTGTCAGGCCGCTTCGGTGAAGCCGGTGCTGGTCAGATCCTGCTCGCGCAAGGGAGCGAAGTCGACGTCGAGCTTCGGGTCGTAGGCGTCGGGCTCGATGCCGAGTTCGTGGGTGGAGTACTCGCCGAACCGGTTGATGTGCTCGGTCAGGTACGGCGAGATGTGCGCGAGGTCCTCCGGGTCAATCTCCCACCCTTCCTCCAGGAGCTGGCGCACGATCTCGGCGATGTCCAGGGCGCTGTGGAAGATCACCGCGTTCGTGAGCAGCGCGTTGAACTTCATCGCCTTCTCCTGCTCGACGGGGTCGTTGTCGGCGATGACGCCGCGGTTGCCGAAGCCGATCCACTGGGAGAACCGGTTGAACGACTCCACCTTGTTGGTCGCCGCGGTCACCCGGCGCCGCAGCGGCGCGTCCGACAGGTACCGAAGGAGCTGGACGGTGCGGATGACGCGGCCGACCTCGCGGAACGCGGCGTAGGTCGCGTTCTTCTTGGAGCCCGAGCGCAGCCGCTTGAGCAGCGCGGAGGAGGAGATCGCGCCCTCGCGCACGGAGACGGCCACCCGCATCAGGTGGCGGAACTGGGACTCGATCAGGTCGAAGTCGATCGCGTTCTTGCCCGCCTCGCCGAACAGGGCGTCGATGTGCACGTACTCCGTGGTCTTGCTGGGCCGGTAGAAGGTCATGCCCTTCCAGTTCCTGATCCTGGGCATCAGGTCGAAGCCCAGCAGGTGCGCGAGCGCGAAGACCGGCTGGGACTGGCCCTGGGTATCGGCGTGCACGGTAGTCGGCTTCACCTCGGACGTGTTCTTCAGCAGTCCCTCGATGATGTAGACGGCCTCCCACACCCCGCACGGGATGAAGTGCGTGAACAGCGCGATGTAGGTGTCCGAGACGTGGTGGTAGGCGATCCCGCCCGGCTTGCCGTACCTGACGGACGTCTCGGCGAGCAGGTTGTCGAGGTAGGTGTCCATGTGGGTGCCGTCCGCGGCCACCGCAGTGCCGTCGCCCCATGCCTGGGAGATGTCGAGGCGGGCGTGGGCGTTGACCAGGTCGGCGATCGCCTCGTTCAGCAGCACCAGGGAGAAGTGCCGGTTCGCCGTGTACGCCAGCTCGTGCCCGCTCACCCCGGGGATGTGCCGGGCGGCCTCGTACAGGCCCATGTTGGTGCCCGTCACGAACGTGGTGATCACATACCTGCCAAAGGGATCGGCGAGCTTGGGCTCGTTGCCGGAGGCCGGGCCGAACCGGCGCCACCACTCCACCCAGTACGCGGTCCGGGCCAAGATCCCCATCAGGGAGCGCTCCGGCATCCGGGCCTTGATCTCCTCTTCCAGCCGCTTCGCCGAGGGCCGCTGACCGTCAGCCCTGAACGCCTTGAGCGACGGGATGCCGGTCTCCGGGTCGATGACCAGGCCCTCGTTGTCCGGGTAACCGGCGTCCGCCGCCGCAGCGGCGCCGCGCAGCTTGTCCTCCAGCTGTCGGCGGAAGAACGCGGCGTCGAACTCGGCCGCCTCGCCCTCCTCGCAAAGGCCGACCTCCACCAGGTAGGACCCCAGCGTCTCCTGCACGGCCTCCCAGTCCAGCAGTTGCTCGGACCAGTCGGCGTACTCCTCCGAGCCCACCACGGCCACGTCGCCGGTGCGCAGTTCCTCCGCGAGCGCGGTGAAGACCATCGCCTCGAAGTGCTTGCGCACGAACTGCCCCGGACGGGTCTTGTCGAGGACGGCCTTCTGCCAGTTCTGCGTGGCGAAGGAGATGTCCACCGCGCGGCCGTCCTCGCCGAGGGCGCTGATGTACTCGCCGCGCGCGGCCTGGTGCCGCTGGGCATGTGCGAGCGCGTCCAGGACCCGGCCGTCCTCCGAGGTGGCGGTGAACTCCAGCTTCTCGGCCAGATCGAACATCACCGCCCGGTCCCGGCCGATCTGCCCGTACAGCAGCACCTCCCAGAAGTTGCCGTGATGGGCGGACACCTTCTCGATCTGCTCGTACTGCCCCGCGAACCCGCCAAAGCCCTCCACCGCCTTCGTCACCACGCCGAACCCGCCGGCCTGCACCACCTGGGCCCTGGCCAGGGCGAGGACAGCCGGGGAGACCCGGCCCTCCAGCCGCGCGGCGACCTCGTCCACCGACGGTTCCTCGTCCAAGCCCTCAAGGGCCTGGAGGACCCCGGCGGTCATGGCAGCGGCCTTCTCCAGCGCCTCCTGGGCCGGGCCACCCTCGTCGATGCTCTTGAGCACCGTGCGGTAGTTCCCGATCAGGGTCTCGACGATCTCCCGCTCGGCCAGCCGGATCTCCTCCAGCTCCACCTTGGCCTTCTCGATCTTCAGCGCCACGCGCTTGCAGAACATCGCCGCCAGGTCGTCGCGGACCCGCATCCGTGCCTTGTGCACCAGGCACGCCACCAGCGCGAGGCGCTTGACAGGCTGGTAGTCCCGCAGCTCCGCCACGTCGGCCGCGTCCGCCTCCCCGGCGAAGTCGGTGATCTTCCCCGCCGCGATGCCGTCCATCCACACGCCCGTGTCACCGAGCCCGTCCACCCACTCCAGCCTCTTGGCCAGGTTCTTGAAGTGCGACCAGGTCGGGCCCTGAGCAGGCTTCTTGAGCCGGTTGAACAGCGTCGTGCCGTCGCTCTCGCGCTCCTCCAGCAGCCGCAGCACCCCCGCCCGCTCCGGCGCGCTCATCCGCTCATGGATACCCGCGCAGATCGAGGCGTTCACCTCCTTGCGGACGGTCGAGGCCATCGCGTCGAAGGTGGAGAACGCAGGCAGCTCCAGCCCGGCCTCCACCACCTTCTCCAGCGCGATGTTGATCAGGTCCGCCGGCCGGTTCTTCGACGCGGCCTCCTTGCGGATCGACTCCTCGGCGATCCGCCGGGCCCGACCCTGGTCGTAGGCGACACCGACCCGCTGCCGTACCAGCCCTCGGTGGTTCTTCATCGTCTTCGCCGCCCGGTACACCGGCAGCGTGCCCTCCGGCAGCGCTCACCGCCGGGCATCGCCAGGCGCGAGCAGGCTGGTGACTTCGGCGATCGACTCCGGGGACGGCTTGAAGTAGCGGCGGATGTTGTCCGCCTTCTTGTGCCGGGACTCGGCCATCAGCATCAGCTCGGAGGCGCCCTGCTCTCCTAGGGCGTGTCTTCAAAGGGTCATATCCACATCAGGAGTGACGCGATGGTGAGGGCCGCTTCGTAGGACTCGCGGGTTTTGTCGTAGCGGGTG
>NZ_JBIWNI010000033.1:0-48285 GCF_044767145.1 Streptomyces sp. NPDC101490 | reverse complement strand
CCGTCAGGTCCGATGGGTACCCACCCCCAACGCCGCTCACAGAGAGTTCAACGAGCCCTTCAGCAACGGGACACGGCAGATCTCAAACGCGGTCTTAGGGGTTCCCATTACAGGGCGGCCACTCACGGTCATGACCGTGACAAGCGCTCTGACGCGTGGCGCGGGACGGTGACCGTCACCCGCAGGCCGTGCGGTGCGTTCGGGGCGAAGGCGAGGCCGCCGCCGCCCGCCGTGAGCAGCACCCGGGTGATGGAGAGGCCGAGGCCCGAGCCCTTCACGTTCTGGTGGCGTCCCGAGCGCCAGAAGCGGTCGCCGACCCGGCTCAGCTCCTCGTCGGTGAGGCCGGGACCGTGGTCGGCGACGACGACGGAGACGTCCGTACGGCCCGGGGCGACGGCCACCGTGACCTCTTCTCCCGGGGGTGTGAACTTCAGCGCGTTGTCGATGACGGCGTCGAGGGCGCTGGAGAGCGCGACCGGATCGGCCCAGGCGGTGACCGCCCCGCACTCCCCGGTGAGGGCGACCCCCTTGTCGTCGGCGACCGGCCGCCAGGACGCGATCCGTTCGGCGGTGAGCGCGCCCACGTCGATGAGCCGCAGCTCTGCGGCCGTGTGCTCGGCGAGCGCCAGGTCGAGGAGGTCGTCGAGGACCTGGGCGAGGCGCCTTCCCTCGGTCCGTACGGAGGCGATCTCCTCGTTGCCCTCGGGGAGTTCGAGGGCGAGCAGCTCGATCCGCAGGAGCAGCGCGGCCAGCGGGTTGCGGAGCTGGTGGGAGGCGTCGGCGACGAAGGCCCGCTGCTGTTCGAGGGCTTCTTCGACGTTGTCGGCCATCTCGTTGAACGAGCAGGCGAGGCGCCGCAGTTCGGGCGGGCCGCCGGTCGCGGCGACCCGGGAGTTCATCCGGCCGGTGGCGATGTCGTGGGTGACGGAGTCGAGCACGCGGACCGGCCGCAGGACCCAGCCGGTGAGCCGGAAGGCGGCACCGACGGCGACGAGCATGGCGACGGCCTCTCCGGCGAAGATCAGCAGCCAGCCGCGCAGGATGCGGGAACGGAGCGGCCCGGTGGGCGAGTCGGTGACGACGACGGCGACGACGTCCCCGTCACGGACGACGGGCGAGGCGATGATGAGCCGGGCGTCGCGCTGCCAGGGCCAGACCTGCGGCGGGTCGTGGCTGCGGCGGCCGAGCAGCGACTCGTTGAAGGCGCGCCGGCCCTCCCCGTCGTAGGGGACGACCCAGTCCTCGGGGGCGGCGGCCATGGCACGGTTGTCGCGGTAGAAGATCCCGGTACGGATGTCGTACACGTCGTGGTAGCTGGCGAGTTCGCCGCGCAGGGTGGTACGCCGTTCGTCGGTGCCGGGGCTGGTCTCGCTGACGAACTGGGCGAGCGCGGCGAAGCGGGCGGCGTCGTCGAGCCGGTCGACGACGACCCGCTGCTGTTCGGCGGCGGCGAGGCTGGCGGCGAGCGGGAAGCCGAGGGCGAGCAGGACGCCCGCCATCAGGACGATGAGCAGCGGGAGGAGGCGGGTGCGCACGGAGGGGCCGTTCTGCGGTCAGGCGGCGGGGGCGACCAGCCGGTAGCCGACGCCCCGCACGGTCTCGATGAGGGCGGGCATCCGCAGTTTGGAGCGCAGGGAGGCGACGTGGACCTCCAGGGTGCGGCCGGTCCCCTCCCAGTTGGTGCGCCAGACCTCGCTGATGATCTGTTCGCGGCGGAAGACGACTCCGGGGCGCTGCGCGAGGAGCGCGAGGAGGTCGAACTCCTTGCGGGTGAGGGGGACGCTCTCGCCGTGGACGCTGACCCGCCGGGTGGGCAGTTCGATGGTGACGGGGCCCAGCCGCAGCAGCGTCCCGTCGGCGGGCGCGCCGCCGGGGGTCTCCTCGGCGGGGCCGTTGCGCCTGCTGACGGCGTGGATGCGGGCGAGCAGTTCGCCGGGGTCGTAGGGCTTGACGACGTAGTCGTCGGCGCCGAGGTTGAGCCCGTGGATCCGGGAGCGTACGTCGCCGCGCGCGGTCACCATGATCACCGGGGTGGTGGTGAGCTTCCGGATGCGGCCGCAGACCTGGTAGCCGTCCTGGTCGGGGAGGCCGAGGTCGAGCAGGATCACGCCGAAGGAGGGGCGCTCGCCCTGTGCGGTGGGCAGGACGGCCTGGAGCGCCTCCTCGCCGCTGCGGGCGTGGGTGACGGCGAAGCCGTGCTTGGCGAGGATCGCGGAGAGGGCGGCGGCGACGTGGTCGTCGTCCTCGACGAGCAGCAGTCTCATGCGTACCTCCTCCTCCGTGAAGATGTCCTGATGGCGGCTCTCTGTGTACCAGGTGCCACCGGAGCATGAACACAGAACATGGGTGTGGCCGTCAAGTGTCCCCCGGTGACGGTGGTGCTTCCGCCCCGCGTCCGGTACGGCCCGGAGCGCCCTCTTCACACAGAGTGTCCGGTTGCGGCCCGATCGTTATCCTCAATTTCCGCTCAGATGTGATGACGGTCATCACATCGGGTCTCTAGTGTCCTCCCCAACCGAGGAGGACGGAGCAAGAGGCCGATGAGCGGAGAGTCAGTGTCCAAGTCCGTGCCCAGGGGGCCGGAGGACGCCCCGCGCGCCGCGGACGACCTGGTCGTACTGTCCGGTGTGAACAAGCACTTCGGCGCACTGCATGTCCTCCAGGACATCGATCTGACGATCAGCCGCGGCGAGGTCGTGGTCGTCATCGGACCTTCCGGGTCCGGCAAGTCGACGCTGTGCCGCACGATCAACCGGCTGGAGAGCACCGACTCCGGCACCATCACCATCGACGGCAAGCCGCTGCCCGCCGAGGGCCGGGAGCTGGCCCGGCTGCGTTCCGACGTCGGCATGGTCTTCCAGTCCTTCAACCTCTTCGCGCACAAGACGGTGCTGGAGAACGTGATGCTGGGCCAGATCAAGGTCCGCAGGACGGAGAAGAAGGCCGCCGAGACCAAGGCCCGCGCCCTGCTCGAACGGGTCGGCGTCGGCACCCAGGCGGACAAGTACCCGGCACAGCTCTCCGGTGGTCAGCAGCAGCGCGTGGCGATCGCCCGCGCGCTCGCGATGGACCCCAAAGTCATGCTGTTCGACGAGCCGACCTCCGCGCTCGACCCCGAGATGATCAACGAGGTCCTGGAGGTCATGCAGCAACTGGCCCGGGACGGCATGACGATGGTGGTCGTGACCCACGAGATGGGCTTCGCGCGCTCCGCCGCCAACCGGGTCGTCTTCATGGCGGACGGCCGCATCGTCGAGCAGGCGACGCCCGAGGAGTTCTTCAGCAACCCGCGCAGCGACCGGGCCAAGGACTTCCTCTCCAAGATCCTTCACCACTGAGTGAGTTCGAGCCTGTTCTTCCCCACTCACTTCTCGACCAAGGGACATTCCTCGATGAAGCTTCGTCGCACCTCCGCCGCCGCCGCGGCCGCCGTCGTCCTCGCCCTGACCGCCTCCGCCTGTGGCACCGGCTCCGATTCCGGCAGCAACGGCGACAAGATCAACGTCGGCATCAAGTTCGACCAGCCCGGCCTGGGCCTGAAGACCCCGGACGGCAAGTACGCCGGTTTCGACGTGGACGTCGCCCGCTACGTGGCCAAGGAGCTCGGCTTCGCCGAGGACAAGATCAACTTCAAGCAGGCGCCCAGCGCCGAGCGCGAGAACCTGATCAAGAACGGTGACGTCAAGTTCGTCGTCGCCAGCTACTCGATCAACGACAAGCGCAAGAAGGAGGTCGACTTCGCCGGTCCGTACTTCCTGGCCCACCAGGACCTCCTCGTGCGCGCCGACGACAACTCGATCACCAAGGTCGAGGACCTCAACGCCAAGAAGCTCTGCTCGGTCACCGGCTCGACCTCCGCGCAGAACGTCCGCGACAAGCTCGCCCCGAAGGCCGACCTGCGCCAGCTGGGTGGCTACTCCGAGTGCCTGACCGGCCTGGAGAACAAGCGCGTCGACGCGCTCACGACGGACGACTCCATTCTCGCGGGCTACGCGGCGCAGAAGGAGAACCAGGGCAAGTTCAAGCTCGTCGGCCTCCGGATGAGCGACGAGAACTACGGCATCGGCCTCAAGAAGGGCGACGACGAGCTGCGCGGCAAGATCAACAAGGCGCTGGAGAAGATGGTCTCCGACGGCACCTGGGAGAAGCTCGTCAAGCAGCACTTCGGCCCCTCCGGCTACAAGTACGAGCTCGCGCCGAAGGTCGCGAGCTGATCCGACGCACCCCGGCAGTGGCGGCCGCCCCCAACCGGGGCGGCCGTCGCACCGGCACCGGCCGCTGCCCACGCACCGGCCCTCCACACCGACCGACCACCAGGGGAGAGCGCGGGCATCGTGTTCGACTTTCTTGATTCCGGGCAGTACGACCTGCTCGGCGCCTTCTGGGTGACGGCGCAGCTCGCCCTCTACTCGGCCGTCGGCTCGCTGGTCTGGGGCACCGTCCTCGTCGCCATGCGGGTCAGCCCCGTCCCGCTGATGCGGGCCTTCGGCACCGGTTACGTGAACCTCGTCCGCAACACACCGCTGACCGTCGTCATCGTCGCCTGTTCACTGGTGCTCGATCAGACCCTCGGCATCACGCTCGGGGCCAACGACTCGACCACCATCGGATTCCGGCTCGCGATCCTCGGACTGGTCGCCTACACCGGCACGTTCGTGTGCGAAGCGATCCGCTCCGGCATCAACACCGTCCCGCCGGGCCAGGCCGAGGCCGCCCGCGCCCTGGGCATGAACTTCGTCCAGGTGCTGACCCTGGTGGTGCTCCCTCAGGCCTTCCGCGCGGCGGTGACCCCGCTCGCCAACGTCCTGATCGCCCTCACCAAGAACACCACCGTGGCCGCCTCGATCAGCGCCGCCGAAGCGGCGTTCCTGATGAAGGAGATGATCGAGAACGAGGCCGACGCGCTCTTCGCCGTCTTCAGTCTCTTCGCCCTCGGTTTCCTCATCCTCACCCTCCCCACCGGCCTCATCCTGGGCTGGGCGGCCAAACGACTGGCGGTGAAGCGATGAGCTCCGTCCTCTACGACACTCCCGGGCCCCGCGCCAAGCGGCTCAACGTGGTCTTCACGATCGTCTTTCTCGCGGTCCTCACGGTGATCGGCTGGTGGGTGCTCTCCGCCCTGGCCGACAAGAACCAGCTCGCGGCCGACAAGTGGAGCCCGTTCATCACGGACTCCCGGGTCTGGACGACGTATCTGCTGCCCGGTCTCACCGAGACCCTCAAGGCCGCCGCGCTCTCCATCCTGATCGCGCTGCCGCTCGGCGCGGCCCTGGGCATCGGCCGGCTGTCGGACCACCGCTGGGTACGGGTGCCCGTCGGCGCGGTCGTGGAGTTCTTCCGCGCCATCCCGGTGCTGCTCCTGATGATGTTCGCCAGCGCCGTGTACGCGCAGTTCACCCCGGTCAGCTCCGACTTCCGTCCGCTGTACGCGGTGGTCACCGCCCTCGTCCTCTACAACGCCTCGGTGATCGCCGAGGTCGTACGGGCCGGTGTGCTGTCGCTGCCCCGAGGCCAGAGCGACGCGGCCGTGGCGCTGGGGATGCGCAAGGGCCAGACCATGCTGTCCGTGCTGCTCCCGCAGGCCGTGACCGTGATGCTCCCCGCCCTGGTCAGCCAGCTCGTCGTGATCGTCAAGGACACCGCGCTCGGCGGCGCCCTCCTCGGCTTCACGGAGCTGCTCAGCCAGAACCGGCAGATCACCGCCAACTACGGCGCCAACACCATCGCCACCTTCACCGTCATCGCCCTGATCTACATCGCCCTCAACTCGCTCCTCACCACCCTCGCCGGGTATCTGGAGAAGCGGCTGCGGCGCGGTGGGAAGTCCGGCGCGGTCGTCCTTCCCGCCCAGGCCGGAGCGCCCGAACCCAAGTCGGAAGCCGTCACCGGCGCCTGACCCGACCGGCCCCCGGAGCAACGGGGCTGGGCCGGAACGGTACTGACCCGAGGTCAGCCGCACCGCGCCCAGCCCGGCGCTTGACGCAAGCACCCTCAGTGGGTTGCATACGTTCTGTGATCAACCACCGGGCTCGTGCCACACTCGACTGTGCTGCCCTCATGACCGTCCGGCCTTCAGGAGCCGCGCCGTGGACCCGGTGATCATCGTGGGCGCGGGGCCGGTCGGCCTCGCGCTCGCCCTCGCGCTCGCCGCGCAGGGCGTGCCCAGCGTCGTCCTCGACGAGGGCGACGGCAAGGACGAGCCCCGTCCCGCCCGCAGCGTCGTGCTGCGCGCCGACACGGCCGCCATGGTCGAACGGCTCGGCTGCACCACCCTCCGTGACGAGGGCCTCCGCTGGGTCGGCTGGCGCGGGGTGCGCCGCCGCCAACTGGTCCGCCACCTCACCCTCGACCTGGGCCTCGGCGGTACGGAGGAGTGGTCCGAGGACCCCGAGGCCCCCTCCGCCCCGGCCGCGCCGCTGCACATCCCCCAGCACGCCCTCGCCCGGGGGCTGCGCGACGCCCTCTCCCGGCAGGATCTCGTCACCGTCGTCACCGGGGCCGGGCTCGACGGCATCGAGCAGGACCGGAACGGCGTGATCGCCCACACCCGGGGCCCCGGGGGCACCTGGTGGCGCGGCAGCCATCTGGTCGGCTGCGACGGCGCCCGCTCGACCGTACGGAAGCTGCTCGGCATCCGCTTCCCCGGCCGCACCGCCGTCGAACGGCACGCCGTCGCCGCCCTCCGCACCGAACTCCCCTGGCCCGGCGAGGCCCTGTTGCACCGTCAGCCGCCATGGCGCGGCGCGCCCGACGAGATCACCGCCCGGCCGCTGCCCGACGGGGTGTGGCGGATCGACTGGCTGCTGCCGCCGCGCGGTGACCTCGTCACTCCCGACGCCCTGGTCGCCCGCATCCGCGAGACCCTGGCCGGGTGGTGCGAGGGGGTGACGCCGCCGTACGAACTCATCGACACCGGCGTGTACACGCTGCACCACCGGCTGGCCCGCCGCTGGCGCGTCGACCGGGTCTTCCTCGCCGGGGACGCGGCCCATCTGCTGGGCGCGGTCGGCACCCAGAGCCTCGACGAGGGCTTCCGGGACGTCCACAATCTGGCCTGGAAACTCGCCCACACCTGGCACCACGGCGCCTCGGAACGGCTCCTCGACAGCTACCAGAGCGAACGCCGCCCGGCCGTCGCCGACCGGCTGCGCGCGGCGGACCAGTCGCTGCCCGCCCTGCGCGGCGGCGGCGGACTGCGCGCCTACCTCCCCGGGGCGGGGCGCGGCCACGACGCCCTCCTCGCCGACGGACACGTGGGACGCGGACCGCTCGGCGCACCCCCCGCGCACCCCCACTCCCCTCTCGCCCCGGAGCCGACCGAGGGGCGCGTCCCGGTCGGCACCCCCACGGGCGCCCCGGTCGAGGACGTACGGGTGACCGCGCCGGACGGCACGACCGTACGGCTCAGGGACCGGCTCGGCCACGGCCGTCTCCTGGTCCTCCTGGTCGCCCCCGGCACCGGGGTCTGGGACCGGCGGCACTGGCGGGGTGCGGGCGTGATGCCCCGGCTCGAAGAGGCGGTACGCGCGCTCCCCGCGAAGGCGGAGGTCCTGGTCACCGAGGCGTACCCGGGCGCACCGGCCCACGCCGTCCTGCTCGTCCGGCCCGACGGGCACCTCGTCGCCGCCTTCTCGGGAGTCCGCCCCGAGGAGCTGTACGCGGCGGCGGACGCGGTACGCGGCGGCTCGCCGCACTCCGAGACGGAGCCCGGCACGGAGCCCGCGGCAGAGACGGGTGCGGGGACAGGGGCGGGGGCAGGGGCGGACGCGGGGTCCGGCACCGGACCGGACGCCGACAGCGGGACCGGTGCCGGGCGCGGCACCGGGGCGGGTGCCAGAAGCGGCACCGGGAACGGCCCGAGGAAGAAGTCGAAGAGCGGAGCGAAGGCCGAAGCACAGTCCGACGTGAAAGCCGACGCGAAGGCGGGCGTGTCCACGGGGAGTGACCGCACAGCGGACACGCGTTGATTCCCACCGGCGCGCATGGTGTACTCCGGAACGTGACCGACACCTATGCGCGCCTGTGGCGGAGGGTCCATATGGACCTCGTCCGCTACGCGGGCTGCGTGTGTCGCCCGTCCTGCTGATCTCGCTCTCCATTTCCCCGCGCGCCCCGCCGCCACCCGGCTCCCGTCCGTGTGCCGTGCCGTCGCGCGCCCTCGGCGAACCCAGGACGGTCACCCATGTCTTCCACCGCGCCCGCGCACCTCCCGAATCCGGCCGGCGCCCCCGCGCCCGGCTCCCTCCCCTCCCCCGGTCCCGCCCCGGTCTCCACCGCCAGTACCGCCGTCGTTTCCGGCGCGGTGGGCCCGCCGGGTGTTTCCCGCAGGCCGACGGAGGCCGACCTCCTCGACTTCGTACGGCGCACCGCCGCCGACCGGGCACTGGTCGACTCCCTGCCGCTCGACCCCGAGGGCCGCACCTGGGTGCGGCTCGACGGGCCCGGCGGCAGCGAGGCATGGCTGATCGGCTGGCCACCCGGCACGGGCACCGGCTGGCACGACCACGCCGAATCACTGGGCGCCTTCGCCACCGCGCACGGCACGCTGACCGAGAACGCGCTCGCCGTCCGGCTGCCCGCGACCGGCTGGAAGACCCTGGAGCTGGCTGACGGCCTCGACCGTTCCCGCCATCTCCCGGAGGGCGGTGGCCGCGCCTTCGGCCGCCACCATGTGCACGAGGTCCTCAACGAGTCCTCCGACACCCACGCGGTGTCGGTGCACGCCTACTATCCGCCGCTCCCCCTGATCCGGCGGTTCAGCCGGACGGGCGCGGTGCTCCGTCTTGAGCAGGTCGAGCGTCCGGAGGACTGGCAGTGAGCACGGGACGTGTGGGCATCGACGAACTCCTGGAACAGGTCAGGGCGGGTATCGACCGGATCGAGCCCCGGGCCGCGTACGGGGCGTACCAAGCGGGCGACGCGCTCCTGGTGGACACCCGCTACGCGGCCCTGCGCGAACGGGACGGTCTGATCCCGGGCGCCCTGGTCGTGGAACGCAACGAGCTGGAATGGCGGCTCGACCCCCTGGGCAGCCACCGCGCGGCGGAGGCGGACAGCCACGACCTGCGGGTGGTGGTCCTGTGTAACGAGGGTTACGCCTCCTCCCTCGCGGCGGAGTCCCTGCGCCGTCTGGGCCTGCACCGGGCGACGGACCTGATCGGCGGCTTCCAGGCGTGGAAGGCGGCGGGCCTCCCGGTCCTCCTCCCCAAGCCCGCGCCCTGACGGACACCCGCCGTGGCGGGTGGAGCCGAGGGGACGACAGCAAGTCCCCTCAGCCGCCGACCCCAGCCCGCTGAACCACCCGAAGCCGAGCAGAGGACCCCGGGCTGCGGGCAGACCGCGGGCGACGGGCAACGGGCAACGGGCAACGGGCAACGGGCAACGGGCAACGGGCAACGGGCAACGGGCAACGGGCAACGGGCGACGGGCGACGGGCGACGGGCGACGGGCGACGGGCGACGGGCGACGGGCGACGGGCGACGGGCGACGGCGGAAACGACCGGCCCGGCCTTCCGGTGCGGTCGTGGATCCTCACCGGCCTTCCGGACGGGCTCCCCGGGTCCTTCTGATCTTCCCCCGAGATCAGAAGGACTCGTCGAGCCCGTCCGTGTCCTCGCCCTCCGCCTCCAGCGCCTGGCGGACGACCCTGAGGGCCATGCCCTCCGGGTAGCCCTTGCGGGCGAGCATCCCGGCGAGTCTGCGCAGTCTCCGGTCGCGCTCCAGGCCACGGGTGGAGCGCAGTTTGCGGTCGACCAGCTCGCGGGCCGTGGCCTCCTCCTGCTCGGAGTCGAGCCGCCCCACCGCCTCCTGGACGAGAGCCGGTTCGACGCCCTTGGTCCGCAGCTCCCGGGCGAGGGCACGGCGGGCGAGCCCCCGGCCGTGGTGCCGGGACTCCACCCAGGCCCCGGCGAAGGCGGCGTCGTCGATGAGTCCGACGTCCTCGAAGCGGGAGAGGACCTCCTCGGCCACCTCGTCGGGGATCTCCCGCTTGCGGAGCGCGTCGGCGAGCTGTTTGCGCGTGCGCGGGCTCCCGGTGAGCAGGCGCAGGCAGATCGCCCGCGCCCGCTCAGCCGGTTCCTGGGGTGACAGTTCCTTCTCGGCCCTCGACGAGTCGGGACTGTCACCCGGCCATTCGGTACGACCGGTCACCGGTTCAGCTCTTGACCGCGGTGACCTTGGCCGCCTTCACGGTCTTGCCAGCGGCGGCCGGGGCGGTCTTGGCCGCGTCGTCCGCACCGGTCGCGTCGGTGCTCGCGGCCGCGTCCGCCGCGTCGGTCTTCCCGGCATCGGGCCGGACGCCGACGCCCAGCTTCTCCTTGATCTTCCGCTCGATCTCGTCGGCGAGGTCGGGGTTGTCCTTCAGGAAGTTGCGGGCGTTCTCCTTGCCCTGGCCCAGCTGGTCGCCCTCGTACGTGTACCAGGCACCGGCCTTGCGCACGAAGCCGTGCTCCACGCCCATGTCGATCAGACCGCCCTCACGGCTGATGCCCTGGCCGTAGAGGATGTCGAACTCGGCCTGCTTGAAGGGGGGCGCGACCTTGTTCTTGACGACCTTGACGCGGGTGCGGTTGCCGACCGCGTCCGTGCCGTCCTTGAGGGTCTCGATACGGCGGATGTCGAGGCGCACCGAGGCGTAGAACTTCAGGGCGCGGCCACCGGTCGTGGTCTCCGGCGAGCCGAACATCACGCCGATCTTCTCGCGGAGCTGGTTGATGAAGATCGCGGTGGTCTTGGACTGGTTGAGCGCGCTGGTGATCTTCCGGAGCGCCTGGCTCATCAGCCGGGCCTGGAGGCCGACGTGCGAGTCGCCCATCTCGCCCTCGATCTCCGCACGCGGGACGAGCGCGGCGACGGAGTCGATGACGATCAGGTCGAGGGCGCCGGAGCGGATCAGCATGTCGACGATCTCGAGGGCCTGCTCGCCGTTGTCCGGCTGGGACAGGATGAGGTTGTCGATGTCGACGCCGAGCTTCTTGGCGTACTCGGGGTCGAGGGCGTGCTCGGCGTCCACGAAGGCCACCTGGCCGCCGGCCTTCTGGGCGTTGGCGACGGCGTGCAGGGTCAGGGTCGTCTTGCCGGAGGACTCCGGTCCGTAGACCTCCACGACACGGCCGCGCGGCAGGCCGCCGACGCCGAGCGCGATGTCGAGCGCGGTCGATCCGGTGGAGATCACCTCGATCGGCTCCTGGACACGGTCACCCATGCGCATCACGGCGCCCTTGCCGAATTGGCGTTCAATCTGTGCGAGCGCGGCGTCGAGCGCCTTCTCGCGGTCGGTTCCTGCCATGGGTTCCACCCGGTTTGCTTGAGTCGATCGCTTCATGGGAAAGACGCTAACCCCTGCCACTGACAACGGGCTCCGACGTCCCCTCCGGCCTGTGGACAACTTGCCGACAAGCCCGCGATTCCAGGGGCCGGACTTCCATGAGAATGGATGTTCGATTTCAGTGTCAAGCGTGACACGACCCCACCCGAGGCGGATCGAGCCCACCCGGCGATGTCCGGTCGGCGACGATTCGTCCCACCGGACATCACCCGCCGGAGCCGTGGAATCCGTCCGCCGGAGTCGTGGAATCCACTCACCCGAGCCACCGGCACCACCGGCCGACGCCACTGACACCAATGCCGCCGTCGACCGAGACCGTGGCGCGCCGGAGCCGCCCGCGAGAACCCCGCGGACGGCTCCGGCGGACCGGACTTCCACAGACCTGACCCCGAGGAGCGTCACCGCCGCGCGACCGCGACGCCCCACCCCGTACCCGGCGGGTCAGTTCCAGACGAAGAGCTCACCACCCGCGGCGATCTCCCCGGACTCGGCCACGCCGCTCAGCTGCTCCGCCGACGCCTCCAGGGCCACGACCGGGGAGATGGGCGACTTGCCCGCCGCCTCGACGGCCGCCGGGTTCCACTTGACGACGGGCTGGCCCCGCTTGACCCGGTCACCCTTGTGGACCAGCAACTCGAAGCCCTCGCCGTTCAGCTGGACGGTGTCGATGCCGAGGTGGACGAGGACGCCGTGCCCGTCCTCGTCCATCACGACGAAGGCGTGCGGGTGCATGGAGACGACCTGGCCGTCCACGGGGGCCACGGCCTCGATGGGCTCGCGCGGGGGGTCGACGGCGGTACCCGGTCCGACCATCGCACCGGCGAAGACGGGGTCGGGCACGTTGGCCAGCCCGACGGCACGACCGGCCAGCGGCGACGTCACGGTAGTCATGAGGAAGAGCCTTTCCGAGGAAACGGGCCCACGGCGGACGCCGGGCACCCATAGGCGCCCCCGCCCAGGGGATTCCACGGAACGCGGGAGCGCGACCCCCATCCTTACCAACCGAACGCGCACGCCGTAACACGTTGCGTGACTTTCGGTCAGGAGCGGTCGCCATTCCGCCGAGTGACGCACATCTCGCCGCACCCGCCCGCGCGGACACCGTCCACCCGATCGGCCACCCTCTATCGCCAACCCGCGTTGTTCCTAGAATGGCGTGGTGAAGGACATCGACGCGATCACGGCGCTCCAGGACCCGGTCCGGCGCCGCCTGTACGAGTACGTGGCGGCCCAGGGCCGCGAGGTCGGCCGGAACGAGGCAGCCGAGGCCACCGGGGTGACGCGCACGCTCGCCGCGCACCACCTGGACAGACTGACCGGGGCGGGCCTGCTGGAGAGCGGCAGCCGACGCCTGACGGGCCGCTCGGGCCCCGGGGCCGGGCGGCCCGCCAAGGTCTACACGCGCGCGCGTGCCGAGCACGCGGTGTCCCTGCCCTCCCGGGACTACCTCACCGCCGCCGAACTGCTCGCCGAGGCCGCCGAGCGGGCCGGTCTGGACGTGGAGCTCCGCACCGCCGCGCGCCGCAGGGGCGAGGCCCTGCGCGGCCCCGCCACCCCCTGCGGCAGCCTGGCGGAGGCCATGGAGACCCTGGCCGCACGGGGTTACGAACCCCACCTCGAACCGGCCGACACCCTCGCCCGCACGGAGGGCGCCGGTAGCGACCGAATCACCGGGGCCGTCGGAGCGCCCGGAGCGGCGCCGGAGGCGACCGGACCGGCACCCGTCACACCCGGAGCCGTCGGACCGGCGGAGGCGGCGCCGGAGGCGCCCCCGGCCGTCGTCCGGATGCGCAACTGTCCCTTCCACTCCGTCGCCGAACGCTTCCCGCCGCTCGTCTGCGGCATGAACCTCGCCCTCCTGGAGGGCCTGCTCGGCACCGGCGGCGCCGTCCGGGCCCGGATGGACTCCCGTCCGGGCGAATGCTGCGTCGTCGTCGAAGATTCTAAAAACAATCAAGATTGACATAGAAATCCGCGCCGTGCTGGGATGAGGCCATGACTGCGTCCCCGCCTGCCGCGCACCTCGCCCAGCTCAATGTGGCCACGCTCCTCCACCCCCTCGACGACCCCCGTGTCGCGCCCTTCGTCGAGATGCTCGACACGGTCAACGCCGCCGCCGACGCCGCGCCCGGCTTCGTGTGGCGCCTCGTCGCGGACGGGGCCGCCGACGCCACCGCCCTGCGTCCGGCCGGTGAGGACGTCATCGTCAACATGTCGGTGTGGGAGACCCAGGAGGCCCTGTGGGACTTCACCTACCGCAGCGGGCACCTGGAGGTGATGCGGCGGCGGCGCGACTGGTTCGAGCGGCACGCGGCGGCGCACCTGGTGCTGTGGTGGGTGCCCGCCGGTCACCGTCCGACCGTCGCCGAGGCCCTGGAGCGGCTGGCGGACCTGCGGGAGAACGGGCCGTCCCCGCGCGCGTTCGCGTTCGCCTCCGCCCACACCGCCGCCGAGGCCGCCGAGCACGCGCGCGTGGCACCCGTCGAAGACCCCACGGTCGTCTGAAGGGATTACGGGCCGGGGCCGCGACGGGCCGTGACGGCGGAAGGTTCCGTACTCTGGCGTCATGCGCACGCGCCCCACGCTCAGCTGGACCCCGGACGGGGATCTCCCGCCGGGCACGACGGACCTGGAGCCGGTCGTCGGGGCCCTGCGCACCGGCCGCGTGCTGGTGCTCAGCGGGGCCGGGATCTCGACCGAGTCGGGCATCCCCGACTACCGGGGCGCGGGCGGCAGCCTGAGCAGGCACACGCCGATGACGTACCAGGACTTCACCGCGAGCGCGGGGGCCCGGCGGCGGTACTGGGCCCGGAGCCATCTCGGCTGGCGCACCTTCGGGCGGGCCCGGCCCAACGACGGGCACCGGGCGGTGGCCGCGTTCGGACGGCGGGGGCTGCTCGGCGGGGTCGTCACGCAGAACGTCGACGGTCTGCACCAGGCGGCGGGCAGCGCCGGGGTCGTGGAGCTGCACGGAAGCCTCGACCGGGTCGTCTGTCTCCGCTGCGGCGACAGGAGCGCCAGGCGCGCACTGGCCGAACGCCTGGGCGAGGCCAACCCCGGGTTCGACCCGGTGCCCGCCGCGATCAACCCCGACGGGGACGCCGATCTCACCGACGAGCAGGCCGCGGACTTCCGGGTGGCCCCGTGCGTGGTGTGCGGCGGGGACCTCAAACCGGATGTCGTGTTCTTCGGGGAGACCGTGCCCGTGGAACGGGTGGAACACTGCCGGGAACTGGTGCGCGCCGCTTCCTCGGTCCTGGTGCTGGGCTCCTCCCTGACGGTGATGTCGGGGCTGCGGTTCGTCCGTCAGGCCGCCGACGCCGGTACGCCCGTGGTGATCGTCAACCGCGACCCCACCCGCGGCGACAAGTTCGCCGACGCCCGGATCGCCCTCCCGCTCGGAGAGGCCCTCGCCACCGTCGCCGGACGCCTCGGCGTCCCTCTCGTCGAGGACGGGCCGACGGCGGTCTGAGGACGGCCGGGGGCGCGGCGGCCGTCACTGGCCGGGCACGACCCGGCGGCCTCACCCTCGGGCCCGTCCGGCGGGACCCGCTCCAGGCCCGGTGGTGCCCCGCACCGTCCTCGGGTGAGGAACGGCTGTACCGCCCGGTCACGCGCGGTGGCCGGAGGCCGTCCCCAGGGGGTTGGGGAGCCCGGTCCACCGTTCCCGCCCCTCCGGGTCCAGCCGCATCAGGGTGAGCGCCTTCGCCGGGAGCGGCTCGGTGCGCAGGGCGCGCAGGTCCGGGGTCGGGACGAGGTCCGGGAGGACCTTCTCCAGGACCGTGCCGAGGGTCGGCGCGTCCCCGGCCAGCGGGCCGAGCGCACCGGTGACCAGCCCGCCGAGCACCTTGCGGCGCAGCACCTCCGGGTCGTCGTCCAGGAGACGGCCGGTCAGCGGCGGGGCCGCGACACCGTGCCGGGCGAGGCGGACGGGACTGATCCGGATGTCGGCGAGGTCCCGGTAGACGAGCCGCAACGGGCGCCCGTCGGCGTCGACGACCACGAGGAGGTTCTGGCCGTGCGCCTCCAGGGCCACTCCGAGGTCGAGCAGTTCCAGGCAGACCCCGAGGGCCAGCCGGGCGAACCCCACGGTCAGATCGAACCGTTCGGCCGGGGTGCGGGACGCGAACAGCGCGGGCAGGGCGGCCACCGGTACGACGCTCTCCCCCGCCGCCACGCGCGCGTGGACATGGGGCGCCTCCCGCAGGAGCACCGCCAGATCGGCGGTGCCCGCCCCGGCCGCCGCCAGCGTACGGGCGATGTGGAACCGGCCCTCGAACCGCGCGGCCAGTCCTTCGAGG
This sequence comes from Streptomyces sp. NPDC101490, assembly GCF_044767145.1. Taxonomy (NCBI): domain Bacteria; kingdom Bacillati; phylum Actinomycetota; class Actinomycetes; order Kitasatosporales; family Streptomycetaceae; genus Streptomyces; species Streptomyces sp. NPDC101490. Next base: position 32,658 of record NZ_JBIWNI010000033.1, on the reverse strand, counting down.
AACACGGAGGTGGCGACGGCACGGGTCACCGTGTACGCGGAGATGTCCCGGACGGTCGAGGTGAGCCGGGTGCTCAGCGAGGTCTTCACGTGCACGCCGCCGTACGCGTACGCGCGCGTGCTCCCGTGCGGGTCGCGCTCCCCGTACGCGCGCGTGCCCCAGGGCGGGCCGCCCTCGCCCAGGGCGAGGGTGCGCAGGGAGAGGAGCGGGTGGGCGTCCGGGCCGGGGCGCAGCGGGAGCCCGGACAGCACGTGCTCGGCCTGCCAGGGATGGACGGGGATCAGTACGGCGGAACCGTCGCGGAGTTCGTCGGGCCACGCGCCCGACACGGCGGCGTCCTCGACGACGGCCAGGCGCAGCGGGACGACGGGCCGGTGCTCGGGCGCGTACGCCAGCTCCTCGGCGGCCGAGAAGCCCGGGCGGGACCGGCAGCCCGGGTGGTACGGGTGCCCGTCGGTGTCGGTCTGTTCCGCGTCCCAGGGGGCCGTGGGCGGCACGGTGACGGCCCGGCGGGGCGTCGTGCGCGACAGCGCCATCGAGGCGACGCTGTGGTCGAGTTCGGCGGCCAGCCGCCCGCCTCCGGGGACGGCGAGGGCCGTCACCAGTTCGGCCGGGTGGTCGAAGGGGCGTCCGTCCAGGTCGAGCCGGGTGACCGTCGCGGCCGTCGCCCAGGGGTCCGAGGGCGGGCCGTGCAGCCGCCGCCCGTCGGCGAGCCGCAGGGTGACGCCCTCGCGGTCGGCCGTCCTGGCCGTGATCCAGGGGATCGGCTCGTGGACGAGACCGCGCCACAGCCGGGTCAGCACCGCGCTCCTCGTGTCCGGGAGCCCCGTGGTGTACGCGGCGGTCAGCCCGGGCCGTACGGTGTCGAGCTCGGCGGCGAGGGCCCGCTCCGCGGCGGTTCTGCACATGGGTCTGTTCTATCGCGGTCGAAGTCGATCCACACATGACCCGGTCCACACATACTGAGAACGATGAACACACTGACGCGGGCCGCCGACGCGCTGGCGGTGACGCCCCTGCTCAACTGCCTCCTCCGCGAGGCGGCGGACCCCGCTCCGGCCCCGGACGGCGAGCGGGACGACCCGTGGCCCGAGCTGTCCGCTGACCCGCTCGGCCGGGATCCTCGGCACAGCGTCCACCGCCTCCGCGCCAGCGGCCGTCTCCTGCGGGTGCGCCCCGGGCACCGGCCCTCGGCCCCCGAGCTGTGGACGGGCCGGTCCTGGCGGGCCCTGGACCACGCCGGTCTGGCCGACCTCGCCGCCCAGGAGATGCGGGCCACCACCGGCCGTTCCAATCCGGCCCTGTCCGCCGAGATGGCCGCCAGCCGCGACGCCGTACGGGCCCTCCTCACCGCCCGTGCCCGGGCCGTGCCGCCCGAGGACCCCTGGCTCCGCTCCGAGCAGTCCCTGGTCATGGGCCACCCGTACCATCCGGCGCCCAAGGCCCGTACCTCCTGGGGGCCGTCCACGTCGTGGCTGCGGTACGCCCCGGAGGCGTACGCCCGGTTCCCGCTGGTGCTGCTCGGCGTACGCGAGGACGCCCTGGTCGAGGACGGCGACACCGGGGCCCTGGACGCCCTCGGCGAGGCGCCGCCCGGCTACCGGCTGCTCCCCGCCCATCCCTGGCAGCTGGAGCTCTCGGCCCGGACGCCCCGGCTGCGCGCCGCCTTCGCCGAGGGCCGTCTCGTCCGGCTGGGCACCACGCGCGGGAGCGCCCGGCCGACCTCGTCGGTGCGCACCCTGTACGTCCCCGGCGACGGCTCCCGCGCACGCGGCGACCTGCTCCTGAAGTTCAGTCTGGACGTGCGGATCACCAACGACATCCGCCGGATGCGCCGTCACGAGCTGCTGCACGTCCGCCGGACCGACCCCCGGGTCACCGCCGCGTTCGCCGCCGTGGGCGGGCCGTCGGCCTGGCTCAGCGACCGGGGCTACCGCACGGTGGACGGGCTCTTCGAGACCTGCGCCGTACTCGTCAGGGACGGTCTGGACCGTCATCTGTCACCCGGTACGACGGCGGTCCTCGCGGCGGCGCTCGTGGAGGGCTTCCCCGGCAATCCCCTCGACCGGGTCACCGATCCCCTGTCGTGGTGGTCGGCGTATCTGCGCCGGGTCGTCGGACCGGTCCTGGAGGTGTTCACCCGCTTCGGGGTGGTCGTGGAGTGCCATCTGCAGAACACCCTGATCGCCGTGGACTCCCTGGGTGTCCCCGTGCAGTCGGTGTTCCGTGACGCGGAGGGCGCCAAGACCGTGCCCGAGACGCCCCCCGAGGCGGCCTGGCGGCGGCTCGTCTACTGCCTGGTGGTCAACAACCTCTCCGAGGTCGCCGGGGCCCTCGACGACCGCTTCCCGGGATCGGCGCCCGCCCTGTGGGCGCGGGCCCGCGAGGAGTTCGAGCGCGACGGCCGGCTGCCCGGGTCGCCCGACGTCGCCGGGCTGCTCGCCGCGCCCACCCTCCCCGGCAAGGCGAACCTGCTCTCCCGCTGGATCGGGGCGGAGGGCACCGCCCCGCACTACCTGCCGGTCCCGAACCCGCTCGTGGACGACCCGGTCGGCAGCACGCGCGCGTAGCGGGGTCGAGGTCGGTCACGGCCCGGGAGGTCCGGTCCCGGTCGGCAGCACGCGCGCGTAAGCGGGGCCGTCGTCGTCCCTACGGCCGCGCGTAACGGGGCCGCCGTCGTCCCTACGGCCCCGGCACGGCCGCCCCACGCGCGCGGGGACCGGTCCCGTGCGGGACCGTCGGCGACCCCGTCGCGGAGACCGCCGGTCAGCCTTCCCTGGCGGGTTCCTCCGGCGCCGGCTCCTTCTTGTGCTGGAGGGCCTTCTGCAACCGGGCGACGACGGCCTCGCCGTACCGCCGGTGACCGTGGACGCGCGGGTCGTCGGTCACGTCGTACCGCTTCACGTACGCGCCCAGGAAGGCCTGGAGGGTCGCCACGGCCGGGATCGCGATCAGGGCGCCGACCGCGCCGAGCAGCGCCGTGCCCGCGATGACGGAGCCGAACGCCACCGCCGGGTGGATGTCCACCGTCTTGGAGGTGAGCTTCGGCTGGAGGACGTAGTTCTCGAACTGCTGGTAGACGACCACGAAGCCGAGCACCCACAGCGCGTACCAGGGGTTGACGGTGAACGCGATCAGCATCGGCAGGGCACCGGCCAGATAGGTGCCGATGGTCGGGATGAACTGCGACACCAGACCGACCCAGACGGCGAGCGCGGGCGCGTACGGCACGGAGAGGATCTCGAAGAGCACGAAGTGCGCGACGCCCGAGATGAGGGCCATGAGCCCGCGCGAGTACAGATAGCCGCCGGTCTTGTCGACGGCGATCTCCCAGGCGCGCAGCACCTCGGTCTGCCGGGCGGGCGGCAGGACGGAGCAGAGCGCGCGCCGCAGCCGGGGTCCGTCGGCCGCGAAGTAGAACGAGAACAGGAAGATCGTCAGCAGCCGGAACAGGCCGCCGAGGACGGTGGTGGAGACGTCGAGGACGCCGGAGGCGCTGTTCTGCACGTACTTCTGCAGCCAGTCCGAGCTCAGGACGCTGTCCTGGACCTCGACACGGGACAGGTCCGTGTGGAAGTTCTGGTTGATCCAGTTGATCAGTGAGTCGAGGTACTCGGGGAAGTTCTCGACCATGTCCACGATCTGCCCGGCGAGCATCGACCCCAGGAGCACGACGAAGCCGATGCCGCTGACCATGACGGTGAGGAAGACGAGGAAGGTGGCGAGTCCCCGCCGCATCCCCCGGGCCGCCATCCGTCCGACCGCCGGTTCGATGGCCAGGGCGAGGAAGAACGCGAGCAGGATGTTGACGAGGAGACCGATGAGCTGGTGGAAGGCCCAGTTGCCGAGGAGGAAGCAGGAGTAGAGCGCCAGGGCGAGGACGAGCGCGCGGGGCAGCCAGCGCGGCATCCGCGCGGCCTGCCCGGCGGGGACACCCCGCTCGTCGACGGACCCGCCCCGCTCGACGGGCAGGCTCCCGGCGGTCCGGGCTCTGTCGGGCCCGGCCCCGGCGGGCACGTCCGGTACGCCTCCGGGGGTCCCCGGACCGTCCGGCGCGGCCTGCGTGGCGACGCGCCCGCCGCCGACCGCCGCCGTACCGGCGGGCACGGGTGTCGCACCGCCGTCGGCGCCCCCGTCGACCGGAGCCGGGAGGGCGGCCGGTCCGGGAGATTCGCCGGGTTCGCGGGATGTGTTCGGTCGTGTCACGTCGGATTCGTCAGTCGGAGCCACCCCGCCAGTCTCGCGCACCGCACGGACATTCCACCCGGGCCCCCTCACATCACCCCGGTCACCCCCCGTGGGACAGGGGTTCCCCGGGCCATCCGCCGGGCTCTCCGGCCCCCGTCAGCGCTTGTCGGCCGGTACGCCGACGGCCGCGCAGACGGCCCGCCACACGTCCTTCGCCTCCCAGCCCGAGTCCAGCGCCTCGCGCACCGTCCGGCCGCCCAGCTCCGCCATCACATGGTCACGCGCGAAGGACTCGGCGTACGACGCACCGAAGTGGTCGGCCATCCGCTCCCAGAAAATCGTCAACCGCATGACGCCAGTATCCCGCTCCCAAGAGTGCAGCCCGCTCCGTGAGCCTTGTCACCACGGCGTTCCGCTCTACGGTCGGAGCATGGCCGAAAAACCACTCCCCGCCCCGCCCGCGACTCCCCTGGCCCGCGCCGAGCGTTTCGTCTGGCTGACGGCCCGCGTCCTCGAACAGCGCAGATTCGCCCACCACTTCCTGAACGGTGGGGCGGACCAGGTCGAGACGGCCCTCGCGTCGTACCTCAATGAGGACGGCGGCTACGGGCACGCCCTGGAACCCGATCTGCGCGGCCCGGTCAGCCAGCCGCTGCACACCGCGCACGCGCTGCGCGTCCTCGACTCGATCGGCCGCTGCGGCGGGCTGCGGGCGGAGCGGATCTGCCGTTACCTCACCGCCGTGTCCTCCCCCGACGGCGCACTGCCCGCCGTGCACCCGTCCCAGCGCCCCTACCCGTCGGCGCCCTTCGTCCCGGTCGTCGACTCCCCGCCGAGCGCGCTGCTCACCACGGGCCCGGTGGTCGGCCTGCTGCACCGCAACCAGGTCTGGCACGCGTGGCTGTTCCGGGCCACCGAGTACTGCTGGGCGGCCGTGGAATCGCTGAAGAAGTCGCATCCGTACGAGATCGAGGCCGCGGTCGCCTTCCTGGACGGGGCACCGGACCACGCGCGCGCGGAGGCGGCCGCCGCCCGCCTCGGGCGGCTCGTGCGCGAACAGCGCCTCGCCGTCCTGGACCCGGACCGGGAGGCCGAGTATCCGGTGCCGGAGGGGTACGCGCCCGGGGAACTGCACCATCCGCACGACTACGCGCGCGTGCCCGGCTCGCTGGCCGCGCGCTGGTTCACCGACGACGAGATGGCCCGCTCGCTCGACCGGCTCGCGGCCGACCAGCGACCGGACGGGGGCTGGCCGATCCGCTGGCGCGCCTGGGCCCCCGGCTCGGCCCTGGAGTGGCGTCCGATCGTGACGGTCGAGGCCCTGCGCGTCCTGCGGGCGCACGGCCGCGCCATCGGCTGACGGGAGGGGACGGGCGGCGGGGCTCCGGCCGCGCGGGCACGGAGCCCCCCGCGGGGCCGGTCGCCGCCCGCCCTGTCCTCACCCGCCCAGGGCCCGTACCCCTGCTGTGACGAGTACGGCGGCGGCCACGACCACCAGGAAGGGGGCCCGCAGGACCAGGGCGACGGCGGCCGCGGCGACTCCGGCGGCGCGGGCGTCGAGGACCAGGTCGTGACCCGCTCCGAAGGTCTGCTGGGCGGTGAGCGCGGCGAGCAGCGCGACGGGGAGGAGCGCGGCGAGCTGCCGTACGAGCGGCCGTTCCAGGGCCCCGGCGGGGACCAGCAGCCCGAGCAGTTTGAGCAGGTAGCACCCGCCGGCGGTCAGGGCGATGGCGATCCAGACGTTCATCGGGGGTCCTCCGTCCCGGCGGGCGGGCCGGTGCGGCGGCCGTGGAACCACAGCACCAGGGGCGCGGCGAGGGCCGCCGCGAGGACCGGGACCCCGGCGGGCAGGAAGGGCAGCAGCCCGAGGCCGAGCAGGACGGCGAGCCCGGCGGTGGTCCGTTCGGTCGTGGACTTCAGCATGGGGGCGAGCAGGGCGAGGAAGACGGCGGGACCGGCCGCGTCGAGCCCCCAGGCGTCGGTGTCGCCGATCGCCTCGGCACCGAGGGCGCCGAGCAGGGTGGTCGCGTTCCACAGGACGTACAGGGTGAGGCCGGTGACGGTGAAGCCGATCCGGGCGGCCCTGCGGGAGGGCTGGGCGAGCGCTACGGCCGTGGTCTCGTCGATCACCCAGTGCGCGGCGAACGGCCTGGCGGCCCTCGGCACGGCGAGGAGCTGGGAGAGCCGCAGGCCGTAGAAGGCGTTGCGGGTGCCGAGGAAGAAGGCTCCGGCGGCGGCCGTGAAGGGGTTGCCGCCCGCGGCGAGGGCGCCGACGAGCGCGAACTGCGAGGCCCCGGTGAAGACGAGGAGGCTGAGGACGCAGGTCTGGAGGACGCTGAGGCCGGAGCCCGCGGAGGTCACGCCGAAGGCGAAGCCGGAGAGGCCGACGGCCACGCCGACACCGAGGGCGTCGCGGACGACGGCCGCGTCGGGCTTGGCGGGTGTCGGGTCGGGCTCGGCCGATGCCGCTCGGGGTATGCCGTGCGCCGCGTCGGGCGTCCCGCCCGGTGCCGTGGGGGATGTCTCGCCGGGTGCTCCGTCGCGTATGACGGGAGGTGCTGTCTGTTCTGCCACGTCAGGGACGGTACGGCAGTGTCGTCGGCCGGGTCTTGTACGTTCTTGCGGCGGGCGCCCGAAGGGGATCCCTCGCGCGCGCGTGCCCGGGTCGGGGCGGTCGTGGAGCGTGACGGACCCCGGGACGGGCCCTCGCGCGCGTGATCCGGCCGAAAGGGCGCATACGCCCCCCTGGACAGGTGCCGGGGACCCCACCCGCTTACTCGGGCCGAACGGAGACCTACGGCCCCGCCACCGGCCTCCCCGCGCGCGTACCCGGGCCGCTCGAGGCGGACCCTCTTCCGTTCCCGACGGAACGGTGCCTTCCGCGTACGTGGCCGGGGAGGGCAGTGGCTAGGACACCCGGCCCCCCGTGCCACGCGCGCGTTGGTAGGCGCCCGGCGGCACCCCGACGCTCCGGGTGAAGTGGCGGCTGAGGTGCGACTGGTCGGTGAAGCCGACGGCGGCGGCAGCGGCCGCCGGTGTCGTCCCCGCGTCCAGCAGTCGCCGTGCCCGCCGCACGCGGGCGTCGGTGAGCCAGGTGTGCGGCGGCATCCCGTACGCGTCCCGGAAGGCCCGGAGCAGCGCGAAGGGGCTGGTGCCCAGGTCGGTGGCGAGGCGCTCCAGGGTCGGCGGCGCGACCATGCGGTCCTCCAGGACGGCACGCGCGCGTGCCGCGTTCCGCCCGCCCGCCGTACGCGGCGGCAGCGGACTGACCTGCCCGCCGTGGCCGCGCAGCAGCCGGGCGGTGACCAGCCGGAGCATGCTGTCGGCCGCCAGCGCGTTGCCCTCCTCGGCGGCCCGGTGGACGCCGACGACGAGCCGGGCGGCGGCGGGATCGTCGACGACGGGCGAGGTGAAGCCGACCGAGCCGCGCAGTGCGAGGACGTCGGCGGCGATGGACCGGACGATCTCCGCGTCGGGGTAGATCGTCCGGTACGTCCAGCCCTCGGGCACGCCCGCGTGCCCGGTGTGCGGGGTGTCGGGATTCACCAGGGCGACCTGCCCCGGGCCCGTGCGGACCAGGTCGTCGCGGTAGTGGAAGGCCTCGACGCCTTCGGTGACCGCGGCGAGGACGAAGGTCTCGTGGGTGTGCCGGGCGAAGACCTTGCGGACGTAGCGGGCGTGCAGCAGGTCCACCCCGGGCAGCTCGGGGTACTGCCAGTACCGGGCCCGCTCCCCGCTCGTCATGCCTCCATTCTGCGGCAGCCGACCCTCCGGGGCGCGAACGGGTTTCCCCAGGTCCGGGCGGTTGTCAGTGGGCGGGTGCACGATGGGGGGCATGGTCAGGTCCGCGCTCGACTCGTTCTCCCCCGCGACCCGTGGTTGGTTCGCCGGGGCCTTCACCGCGCCCACGGCGGCGCAGGAGGGCGCCTGGACCGCCATCGGCGCGGGCTCCGACGTCCTCGTCGTGGCCCCCACGGGCTCGGGCAAGACCCTGGCCGCCTTCCTGGCCTCCCTGGACCGGCTGGCCTCCTCGCCCCCGCCCGCCGAGGCGCGGAAGCGCTGCCGCGTGCTGTACGTGTCCCCGCTGAAGGCCCTGGCCGTGGACGTCGAGCGGAACCTGCGCTCGCCGCTGACCGGCATCCGCCAGGAGTCGGTGCGGCTGGGCCTGCCCGAGCCCGACGTCCGGGTCGGCATCCGCTCCGGCGACACTCCCCCGGCCGAGCGCCGGGCCCTCGCGACCCGCCCGCCGGACATCCTGATCACCACCCCCGAGTCGCTGTTCCTGATGCTGACCTCCGCCGCCCGCGAAGCGCTCTCCGGGGTGGAGACGGTCATCCTCGACGAGGTGCACGCGGTCGCGGGCACGAAGCGGGGCGCCCACCTGGCGCTGTCCCTGGAGCGGCTGGACGAGCTGCTGCCCCGCCCGGCGCGCCGGATCGGCCTGTCCGCGACGGTCCGGCCGGTGGACGAGGTCGCCCGCTATCTGTCGCCGGGGCGAGCCGTGGAGATCGTCCAGCCCGCGTCGGGCAAGGAGTTCGACCTGTCGGTCGTCGTCCCCGTCGAGGACATGGGCGAACTGGGCGGCTCGCCCGCGTCCGAAGGCAAGGACGGCGGCGACCGCCCGTCGATCTGGCCGCACGTCGAGGAGCGGATCGCGGACCTCGTCCAGGCGCACCGCTCCACCATCGTCTTCGCCAACTCCCGCCGCCTCGCCGAGCGCCTGTGCAACCGGCTCAACGAGATCGCGTACGAGCGGGCGACCGGCGAACCGCTGCCCGACGGGTCTCCCCCGGCCGAGGTCATGGCCCAGTCGGGAGCCGCCAGGGGCGCCCCCGCGCTGCTCGCCCGCGCCCACCACGGCTCGGTGTCGAAGGAGCAGCGCGCCCAGGTCGAGGAGGACCTGAAGGCGGGCCGGCTGCCCGCCGTGGTGGCGACCTCCAGCCTGGAGCTGGGCATCGACATGGGCGCGGTCGACCTGGTCGTGCAGGTCGAGTCGCCGCCCTCGGTGGCCTCCGGGCTCCAGCGCGTGGGCCGCGCGGGGCACCAGGTCGGCGCGGTGTCGACGGGCGTGGTCTTCCCCAAGTACCGGGGCGATCTGGTGCAGGCGGCGGTGGTCACCGAGCGGATGCGCGCCGGGGCGATCGAGTCGATGCGGATCCCCGCCAATCCGCTGGACGTGCTGGCGCAGCAGCTGGTGGCGACCGTGGCGCTCGACACCTGGCAGGTGGACGACCTGCTGGCACTGGTCCGGCGGGCGGCGCCGTTCTCGTCCCTGCCGGAGTCGGCGTTCACGGGCGTGCTCGACATGCTCGCGGGCCGCTATCCGTCGGACGCCTTCGCGGAGCTGCGTCCGCGCGTGGTCTGGGACCGGGTCGCCGGGACCGTGACCGGCCGGCCGGGCGCCCAGCGGCTCGCCGTCACTTCCGGCGGCACGATCCCCGACCGGGGTCTGTTCGGCGTGTTCCTGGCGGGTTCGGACCCCAGGAAGGGCGGGGGGCGGGTCGGGGAGCTCGACGAGGAGATGGTGTACGAGTCCCGGGTCGGCGACGTGTTCACGCTCGGCACCACCTCCTGGCGGATCGAGGACATCACCCGTGACCGGGTCCTCGTCTCCCCCGCGCCCGGGGTGCCGGGCAGGCTGCCGTTCTGGAAGGGCGACCAGTTGGGCCGCCCGCTGGAGCTGGGCCGGGCCGTGGGCGCGTTCCTGCGCGAGGTCGGCGCCCTTCCGGAGGAGGACGCGCGGCTGCGGCTGCTGGCCGCGGGGCTGGACGCCTGGGCGGCGGACAATGTGATCGCCTACCTCCGGGAGCAGCGCGAGGCCTGCGGGCACGTGCCGGACGACCGGACGATCCTCGTCGAGCGGTTCCGGGACGAGCTCGGGGACTGGCGGGTCGTCATCCACTCCCCGTTCGGGGCGCAGGTGCACGCCCCGTGGGCGCTGGCCCTCGGGGCGCGGCTCGCCGAGCGGTACGGCATGGACGCCCAGGTGATGCACGCGGACGACGGCATCGTGCTGCGGCTGCCGGACGCCGATCTGATGGGCCTGGACATGGGCCTCGACCTGCTCGACCACGAGCCGGTCGATCCCGGACGGCACCTCGACACGGTGTACGACGCCGACACGCCGCCCGTCGGCGCGGCCGACACCCTCTTCGACCGGGGCGAGATCGAGCAGATCGTCACCGACCAGGTGGGGGCCTCGGCGCTGTTCGCGTCCCGCTTCCGCGAGTGCGCGGCACGTGCCCTGCTGCTGCCGAAGCGGAATCCGGGCAAGCGCACCCCGCTCTGGCAGCAGCGCCAGCGCGCTTCCCAACTGCTCCAGGTGGCGAGCGAGTTCGGCTCCTTCCCGATCGTCCTCGAAGCCGTCCGCGAATGCCTCCAGGACGTCTTCGACCTGCCGGGGCTCATGGAGCTGATGGGGGACGTCGAGGCCCGCCGGGTCCGGCTGGTCGAGGTCACCACCCCCGAGCCCTCGCCCTTCGCCCGCTCGCTGCTCTTCGGCTATGTGGCGCAGTTCCTGTACGAGGGCGACTCACCGCTCGCCGAGCGGCGGGCGGCCGCGCTGTCCCTGGACTCCCGGCTCCTCGCGGAGCTGCTCGGCCGGGCGGAACTGCGCGAGCTGCTCGACCCGGAGGTCCTGACGGAGCTGGAGCGGGAGCTCCAGTGGCTGACGGACGACCGGCGGATCAAGGATGTGGAGGGCGTCGCCGACCTGCTGCGGGTGCTGGGGCCGCTCACGGACGCGGAGCTGGCCGAGCGCGGAGCGGAGGCGGGCTGGGCGCCGGAGCTGGGGGCGGCCCGGCGGGCGATCCGGGTGCGGATCGGGGGCCGGGAGCACTGGGCCGCGATCGAGGACGCGGGCCGCCTCCGGGACGCCCTGGGCACGGCCCTGCCGGTGGGGGTTCCCGAGGCCTTCACCGAGCCGGTCAAGGACCCCCTGGGGGACCTCCTCTCGCGGTTCGCCCGTACCCACGGCCCGTTCACGTCCTCTTCGGCCGCCGAACGGTTCGGACTCGGGGCGGCCGTCACCGATGGCGCGCTCCAGCGGCTCGCCGCGTCCGGCCGGGTCGTCCAGGGCGAGTTCCACCCTTCCGGAATCGGCCAGGAGTGGTGCGACGCGACGGTGCTGCGGCGGCTGCGCCGCCGTTCCCTCGCGGCCCTGCGCCACGAGCTGGAGCCGGTGCCCCCGGCGGCCCTCGCCACGTTCCTGCCGCAGTGGCAGCACCTGGGGGGCGGCGGGCTGCGCGGGATCGACGGCCTCGCCCGTGCGGTCGAGCAGCTCCAGGGCGCGCCGGTGCCCGCCTCGGCCCTGGAGAAGCTGGTCCTGCCGTCCCGGGTGCGGGACTACTCCCCGGGACTCCTGGACGAGCTGACGACCACCGGCGAAGTGCTGTGGGCCGGGGCGGGCTCGCTGCCCGGCAAGGACGGCTGGGTCTCGCTGTACCTCGCGGACGCGGCCCCGCTGCTCCTGCCGCCGCCGCACCCCCTGGAGCTGTCCGCGCTGCACGAGTCGGTGCTGACCGTGCTGTCCGGCGGGTACGGCCTGTTCTTCCGGCAGATCGCCGACCAGATCCGGGCCACCACCCATCCGGACGCGACCGACCCGCAGCTCGCCGACGCCGTCTGGGAGCTGGCCTGGTCGGGGCGGCTGACCAACGACACCCTCGCCCCGCTGCGCTCGGTCCTCGGCTCGGGCCGTACGGCGGGGGCGACCGCCCACCGGGCGCGCCGCACGGTCCCTCGCGGCCGGTACGGCTCACTGACGGGTGCCGCGCGCCCCGTGTCCCGGACGGGCCCGCCGACGGTCTCCGGCCGCTGGTCGCTGCTGCCCCGGCCGGAACCGGAGCCGACGCACCGGGCGCACGCCCTGGCCAGGACCCTGCTGGACCGGCACGGTGTGGTCACCCGGGGCGCGGTGGCCGCCGAGGGCGTGGCGGGCGGCTTCTCGGCGGTGTACCGGGTCCTCGCGGCCTTCGAGGACAGCGGGCAGGCCCGGCGCGGGTACGTGGTGGAGGGGCTCGGCGCGGCGCAGTTCGCGGTGGACGGGGCGGTGGACCGGCTGCGGGCGGCGGCCACCGCGCGCGACCGGGGCGTGGAGGCGGCGGCGGGCCCGCGCGCGCTGGTCCTCGCGGCGGCCGATCCGGCGAACGCGTACGGGGCCGCCCTGTCCTGGCCCGAGCCGCCCACCGACGCCGGGCACAAGCCGGGCCGGAAGGCGGGCGCGCTGGTGGTCCTGGTCGACGGCGAACTGACGCTGTACATGGAGCGGGGCGGCAAGACCCTCCTGTGCTGGCCCGCCGAGCCGGACGATCCAGCCCTGACGGCGGCGGCGGGCGCCCTGGCGGAGGCGGCGCGGGCGGGCACGCTCGGCACGGTCACGGTGGAGCGGATCAACGGCGCGACGGCCCTGACGTCCCCGCTGGCCCGCCCCCTGGAGACGGCGGGCTTCGTGGCGACCCCCAGAGGTCTGCGCCTGCGCGCGCAGTGACCCGGTCCAGAGGTTCTCGGGCGGTTCGCGCGGCCCCGGCGACCACCCCGCCCGATGCCGGGTCCCACCGCACCGCGACCGGAGGCGGGCCCGGCCACCGTCCGGTCCGGCGGAGAAACCACCGAGGGGCCTCCGCCTCGGGCCACCAGGCCACCAGGCCACTCTTCCGGATCCCGCCCGCCCCACGGCACCCGGCACGGCAATCGGGGCTCCGCGGGAACGCACAACGGCCAGTCGGCGGCACTCCCACAACGGCACAGCACCCATGGCACGGTCCACGAAGCTCCGCAGGGCCGTCCCGCAGGTTCCCCGCGCACGGCCCGCCGAGCGCGTCTCGCCCCCACAGCGCCCGTGCGCCCGTGCCCCGCCCGGCACAATGGAACCGTGCCCGAGGGAGACACCGTCTGGCAGGCCGCCCGGCGCCTGCACATCGCGCTGGCCGGGCGGGTGCTGACCCGCTCGGACCTCCGGGTGCCCCGGTTCGCCACCGCCGACCTGACCGGCCGTACGGTCCTGGACGTCACCGCACGCGGCAAACACCTGCTCACCCGGATCGAGGGCGGGCTGACCCTCCACTCCCATCTGCGGATGGACGGTGCCTGGCGGGTGTACGCCACCGGGCGGCACCCGCGCGGCGGCCCCGACCACCAGATCCGGGCCGTCCTCGGAAACGCGGAGTGGACCGCGTACGGCTACCGGCTCCCCGTGCTCGAACTCATCCGCACGGCCGAGGAGTCCGGCACGGTGGGCCACCTCGGCCCGGATCTGCTGGGCCCCGACTGGGACCCGGCGGAGGCCGCGCGCCGCCTGGGCGCCGACCCTGCCCGACCACTCGGCGAGGCCCTGCTCGACCAGCGGAACCTGGCGGGCATCGGCAATGTGTACAAGTCCGAGCTGGCCTTCCTCGCGGGCGTCACCCCCTGGCTCCCGGTGGGCGAACTGGCCCCCGGCACTCCCGAACGACTGGCCGCCACCGCCCACCGCCTTCTGGAGGCGAACAAGGACCACCCGGAGCGCCGCACCACCACGACCCGCCGCCCGGGGACCCCTCTGTACGTCTACGGCCGGGCGGGCCGCCCCTGTCTGCGCTGCGGCACCCCGATCCGCAAGGCGGAGCTGGACGACCGGGTGACGTACTGGTGCCCCGGCTGCCAGCACGGCCCCACCACCGAATCCCCCACCACCCCCGCCACTCCCGAAGCCCCCTGAGGCCCCTGAGGCCCCCGAAACCCGACCAGCCCGAGACAACCTCACCGCCTCGCCCATCCCCCTCCCCCCCTCACCCCACCCACTCCCTCCGCCCCTCCCAGCCGACCCATCCCACCCATCCCCATCAATTGACGATCCGTCAGATCCAGTCGTACGGTCCGGTCATGACGACTCTCCCCGCGTACGACCTCACCGGCCGCACCGCGTTCGTCACCGGCGCCGCGAGCGGCATCGGGCGGGCGACGGCGCTCCTCCTCGCCCGGTCCGGCGCCACCGTGCACGGCGCGGACCTCGACGCGCGGGGCGTCGAGGAGACCATCGCTCTGATCACCCGGGCGGGAGGCTCCGCGTACCCGCACGTCCTGGACGTCACGGACCGCGCCGCGCTGGCCGTCGCCGTCCGCGCGGCCGGACCGCTGCACGTGATGGCGGCGGTCGCGGGGATCATGCACACGAGCACGGTCCTGGAGACCCGGGACGAGGATCTGGACCGCGTCCTCGCGGTCAACTTCAAGGGTGTCCTCCACGCCTGCCAGGAGGCGGCCCGCTCGATGATCGACGCGGGCGTGCCCGGCTCGATCGTCACGATGGCCTCGGGTGCGATGGACACCGCGAGCCCGGGACTGCTCTGCTACAGCGTCGCCAAGGCGGCCGTCGTCCAGCTGACGAAGACCCTGGCGGTGGAGGCGGGCCGCTACGGCATCCGGGTCAACGCGGTGGCCCCCGGCTGGGTCCGCACCCCGATGACCGACCGGCACGACCCGGCGGCCCAGGAACAGGCGGAGGCGGCAATGGTCCGCCACTCACCGCTGGGGCGGGTCGGGGAGGCCGAGGACGTGGCGCACGCGGTCCTGCACCTCGCGTGCGACGCCTCCGCCTTCACGACCGGTCAGATCCTCCGCCCGAACGGCGGCGTGGCCATGCCCTGGTGATCCCCCGCATCCGGAAGCGCCCCGCACCCCCCGCACCGCCGGAGCCAGGAGCCCGTACCGAGAGACCGCCCGAGCCGTCACTCCCACCCGGACCGCACCGCCCGGAGCCGTCCACCCCCGAATCACCCGATCCCCCGGCCCGGCCGAACCACGAGCCTCCGGACCCCCCGGACCCGCCGCCCCTCCCGGCCCGGACCGATGCCGCCGCCGCGTGCACCGGCAGCAGGCTCAGCCCCCAGCCGCCCGCCGCCACCGCCCCCTCGACCGGTCCGGCCTCACCCGGCACCAGCAGCAGGCGCAGCACCGCCCACCACCAGAGCCCCCCGGCCACCAGCCCGACCGCGACCAGCGCGAGCGTCGCCGGCGGCACCCGTCGCCGCACCATGGCCGCCTCCTGCCGTCGACGCTAGACCGGCGGGATCACCCCGCGGGAGGGCGCACCGGAGGCAGACCCGGCGCACACGGCCCGGTCGCACATTCCCCCCACCATGGCACGCCCGACCAGAACCCGGCATCTCAGGCATTACGCGACAAAACGAAAGGGCGAACCACCGCAGCGCCGCGCGCGACGGCCACGGGACGCCCCACACACGACGGTCGCGGGACCGCCCCGCGCGGAAGACTATGAAACCGCCCCGCCCGGCAGCGGCACCACACCGCCCGCCGGAAGGGCCCCACAAAGACGAAGCCCCGGTCGGCACCCCACCAGGGGGCGCCGACCGGGGCTTCGCACCGTTTCGGTTCAGGCGGCGACGACGTCGACCGCTTCCGCGGGTGCCTTGATGGTCACCCGCTCGGTGGGCACACCGCCCACCGATGTCACCGACACCGAGTTGAGCATCGGGCGGACCGGCGACGGCACCGGCTGGCTCGCCGCTGCCGACTGGGCCAGTTCGGCCAGGGACAGTTCGTCGCTCACTTCACGCATCAGCTCGGACATCCGTACGTCCAGCGCGTCGCAGATCGCGGAGAGCAGCTCGGAGGATGCCTCCTTCTGCCCCCGCTCCACCTCGGAGAGATAGCCGAGCGAGACTCGGGCGGACGAGGAGACTTCGCGCAGAGTACGGCCCTGGCGCTGGCGCTGCCGACGCAGCACGTCACCCAGCAGGCGACGGAGCAGAATCATCGGTGGCTCCCTCCTCGGACCGCGTAGCCGCATCCTTCACGCCCCACCGTACCGCCTCGCGCCGCAGCCGTGCGGGGAGCGATGTCGTGTTCACTCAGGGCTGCAAACATCCATTCCCCCCGTTGTGTTCCGTATCCTGTGCCCGCGCATTCGCCGGGAGTTCCGCACGGAGCAGCTCCAGCACGCTCCGTACACTCTCCGTACGGATTTCCGCGCGGTCGCCGTTCAACCGCAGAGCGGCCACCTTCCCGGCGCGGGCGTCCGTGGCGGGGGGTCCGGCGACGGCCACGTAGACGGTGCCGACGGGCTGTCCGTCCTGGGGGTCGGGGCCCGCGACTCCGGTCGTCGCGATCCCCCAGTCGGCGCCGAGCCGGTCCCGTACACCCGCCGCCATCTGCAGTGCCACCTCGGGATCGACCGCTCCGCGCGCCGCGAGGAGGTCCGGGGCGACGCCGAGCAGCTCGTGCTTGAGGGCCGTGGCGTAGGCGGTGACGGAGCCCCGGAAGACGGCGGAGGCGCCGGGCACCGAGGTGAGTTCGGCGGCCACCAGACCACCCGTGAGCGACTCCGCCACGGCCAGCGTGTGACCACGCTCCGCGAGCAGCGCCAGCACCCGGGCGGCCTCGGTCACCGTGCCGCCGTCTCCGGCCGGTTGTCCGCCCGCTCGGCGGCGAGCCCCTCACGGCGCAGCACGATCGCCTGCCGGACGTAGTCCAGACCCGTGACGACCGTCAGGACGACGGCCACCGCCATCACCCAGAAGCGCAGGGTGGCCAGGGGCCCGGTGAGCATCAGCACGTACATGCCGACGGCCGTGCCCTGGGCCAGCGTCTTCATCTTGCCGCCGCGGCTGGCCGGGATGACCGCGTGCCGGATCACCCAGAAGCGCATCAGGGTGATTCCCAGTTCCCGCGCCAGGATGACCCCGGTGACCCACCAGGGCAGGTCCCCGAGCATCGAGAGCGAGATGAGCCCGGCCGCCATGATCGCCTTGTCGGCGATCGGGTCGGCGATCTTCCCGAAGTCGGTGACCAGGTTGTACGTACGGGCGAGGTGCCCGTCGAAGATGTCCGTGATCATGGCGACGGCGAACGCGGCCCAGGCCCAGGCGCGCCAGACCGGGTCGTGACCGCCGTCCTGGAGCAGCAGCAGCACGAAGCCCGGCACGAGGACGAGCCGGATCATGGTCAGGATGTTGGCGATGTTCCACAGACTGGCCTGGTTGACGGCCGCCGTGCCCAGCTTGCCTCGGGGCGTCGGCCTTCCGGTCCCGCCCGTCGCGGATGCCGGGACTCCGGTCATCTGCCCGCCTCCTCGAAAAGACACTCGGCCACCAGGTCGACACCCTCCGTGCCGACGACCTTGGCCCTGACCATACGGCCCGGGGCCAGGTCGGGGCTCGCACCGTCGGCCGTGGTGAGCATGACCTGTCCGTCGGTCTCGGGCGCCTGGTGGGCGGCGCGGCCGATCACACCGTCCTCGTCGTCCACGGATTCGACCATCACTTCCAGGGTCTCTCCGAGGCGCTCCTCCGCGCGCTGCGCGGTGAGCTCCTCGGCGAGCCGGGAGAGGTGGGCGAGCCGCTCGTCGACGACGTCCTGGTCGAGCTTGTGCTCGTACGTGGCGGCTTCGGTGCCGTCCTCGTCGGAGTAGCCGAAGACGCCGATGGCGTCGAGGCGGGCGTGGGTGACGAAGCGTTCCAGCTCGGCGAAGTCCGCCTCGGTCTCGCCGGGGAAGCCGACGATGAAGTTGGAGCGGGCACCGGCGGTCGGGGCCTTGGAGCGGATGGTCTCCAGGAGCTCCAGGAAGCGGTCGGTGTCGCCGAAGCGGCGCATGGCCCGCAGCACGTCGGGGGCGCTGTGCTGGAAGGAGAGGTCGAAGTAGGGCGCGACCTTCTCGGTGGAGGTGAGGACGTCGATCAGGCCGGGGCGCATCTCGGCGGGCTGGAGGTAGCTGACGCGGACGCGCTCGATGCCGTCCACGGCCGCCAGCTCGGGCAGCAGGCTCTCCAGGAGGCGGATGTCGCCGAGGTCCTTGCCGTACGAGGTGTTGTTCTCGGAGACCAGCATGACCTCCTTGACGCCCTGCTCGGCGAGCCAGCGCGTCTCGTTCAGCACGTCGGAGGGACGGCGCGAGACGAAGGAGCCCCGGAAGGAGGGGATGGCGCAGAAGGAGCAGCGGCGGTCGCAGCCGGAGGCCAGCTTCACGGAGGCGACGGGGCTGGTGTCGAGGCGGCGGCGGAGCGGGGCGCGGGGACCGGAGGCGGGCGCGAGCCCGTCGGGCAGGTCGCTCGGCACGTCCTCGGGGGCTTCGGGGGCCGCCACGGCGCCGTGGCCCGGCAGGGCCACCGCGGCGGCGGCCTGCTGGCGCTCGACGGGCGAGAGGGGCAGCAGCTTGCGCCGGTCGCGGGGGGTGTGGGCCTCGACGCTGCCACCGTTGAGGATGGTCTGGAGGCGGTTGGAGATGTCGGCGTAGTCGTCGAAGCCGAGGACGCCGTCGGCCTCCGGGAGGGCGTCGGCGAGTTCCTTGCCGTACCGCTCGGCCATGCAGCCGACGGCGACCACGGCCTGGGTCTTGCCGTGGTCCTTCAGATCATTGGCTTCGAGCAGGGCGTCGACGGAGTCCTTCTTGGCGGCTTCGACGAACCCACAGGTGTTGACGACGGCGACATCCGCGTCCTCGGCGTTCTCGACGAGCTCCCAGCCGTCCGCTGCCAAGCGGCCTGCGAGCTCCTCCGAGTCCACCTCGTTACGGGCGCAGCCAAGAGTGACAAGGGCGACGGTACGGCGTTCGGGCATGGACTCAAGACTACTTCGTCCCGGCCGTTCCCCCGTCGCGCAGGGTTCACCTGGGCGACGGGGGTCACATCGGGCGCCGTTCCGGCGGGGCTCAGCCGGCCTCGGGGTCGCCCTTGGTGTAGGTCAGCCGCTCCACCTGGCCGGATTCGAACTTGTCCGCGAGCTTCTTGCCGTTCACGTAGAGCTCGATCGCTCCGGCGTTGCCGAGGACGAGGTCGACGCGCTCGTCGTCCTGGAAGGTCTTGGACTCGCCCTTGAGGAGGAGCCCGTCGAAGAGCACCTTGCCGTCGTGGGCCTTGGCGGAGATCCAGCTCTTGTCGTCGAGGGCGGAGAGCTTGACCGTGACCTTGTCCTGGGGGACGGCGGCGATGGCGCTCTCGGTGGGCTTCGGGGCGACGGGCTTGACCGGCTTGGGCTTGGCGGCGGAGGTGGCCTTGTCGGGGGCGGGCGCGGGACCGCCCTCGGCGGCGGTGGTGGCGCCCTTGGTGTCGTCGTTCCCGTTGAACATCGTGAAGCCGACGAAGCCGACGACGGCGACGATGGCCGCGACCATCGCGGCGGTCCAGTTGGGCCGCCTGGGCTCGGGCCGGATGCGTTCCGCCTCGAAGAGCGGGGCGGCGGGGGTGGGCGCGGGGCGGCCTCCGTGCTCGGCGTCGTACTGCTCGATCAGCGGTACCGGATCGAGACCGACGGCGCGCGCGAGGGTACGGATGTGCCCACGGGCGTAGACGTCGCCGCCGCAGCGCGAGAAGTCGTCCTCCTCGATCGCGTGCACGATCGGAATCCGGACACGGGTGGAGGCACTGACCTCTTCGACGGTGAGACCGGCGGCGATGCGGGTCTGCTGGAGAGCGCGACCGATCGAGTCCCGGTCGTCTGCCGGGAAGGTCCGGTCGTCTTCGGGGGAGTTGCCGATGGACACGAGAGCGCCTTTCGAGCGTGTAGCCACCTGCTGGACGTTCAGTCTATGGGTGGTACGAAAGGGTGGGGCAACCGGGCGGGTGCTGTTTGTACGCCATGAGGCTGGGACATCCTGCTGTCCCTCCGTCCAACTTGACGTACGGCCAGGGGAAACGGTTGCCCGCCGTTCCCTTACGAGTGAGTCTCGGCCCGGTCCCGGCCGGGTACCCCGCCCGGCGGGCACCCCACCCGCCCCGCCCGCCACGTCACCAGGTCTTCACGCCCCCGTACCCCGCTCGTCCTCGCCCCCCTCGCGCCCGGCGACCCAGGCCCCGCGCCCCGGCGTCCTCGGGCCCTCTCCGCCCCGCCCTCACACCTCCGACTCGCCTCGGATCACGGCGAGCACCCCGTCCAGTTCGTCGGGCTTCACCAGCACGTCCCGCGCCTTCGATCCCTCACTCGGCCCGACGATGTTCCGTGACTCCATCAGGTCCATCAGCCGTCCCGCCTTGGCGAAGCCGACGCGCAGCTTGCGCTGGAGCATCGACGTGGAACCGAACTGGGTGGAGACGACGAGTTCCGCCGCCTGGCACAGCAGGTCGAGGTCGTCGCCGATGTCCTCGTCGATCTCCTTCTTCTGCCGGGTGCCGACGGTGACGTCCTCCCGGAAGACCGGGGTCATCTGGTCCTTGCAGTGCTGCACGACGGCCGCGACCTCGTGCTCGGTGACGAAGGCGCCCTGGAGGCGGACGGGTTTGTTGGCGCCCATCGGCAGGAACAGCCCGTCACCCTTTCCGATGAGCTTCTCGGCGCCCGGCTGGTCGAGGATGACCCGGCTGTCGGCGAGCGAGGAGGTCGCGAAGGCCAGCCGGGACGGCACGTTGGCCTTGATGAGGCCGGTGACGACGTCCACGGACGGCCGCTGCGTGGCCAGCACCAGATGGATTCCGGCGGCGCGCGCGAGCTGGGTGATCCGGACGATCGAGTCCTCGACGTCCCGGGGCGCGACCATCATCAGGTCGGCCAGCTCGTCGACGATGACCAGCAGGTACGGATAGGGGTTGAGCTCGCGCTCGCTGCCCTCCGGAAGTTTGATCTTGCCGTCCCGGATGGCCTGGTTGAAGTCGTCGATGTGCCGGTAGCCGAAGGCCGCCAGGTCGTCGTAGCGGAGGTCCATCTCCTTCACCACCCACTGGAGGGCCTCGGCGGCCCGCTTGGGGTTGGTGATGATCGGGGTGATCAGGTGCGGGATGCCCTCGTACGCGGTGAGCTCGACCCGCTTGGGGTCGACGAGGACCATCCGGACGTCCTCGGGGGTCGCCCTTATCATGATCGAGGTGATCAGACAGTTGATGCACGAGGACTTTCCCGAGCCGGTGGCCCCGGCGACCAGGACGTGCGGCATCTTCGCCAGGTTGGCCATCTCGTAGCCGCCCTCGACGTTCTTGCCGAGCGCCACCAGCATCGGATGGTCGTCCTCGGCGGCGGCGGCGAGCCGCAGCACGTCCCCGAGGTTCACCATCTCGCGGTCGCTGTTGGGGATCTCGATGCCGACCGCGGACTTGCCGGGGATCGGCGAGATGATCCGGACGTCCGGGGAGGCCACCGCGTAGGCGATGTTCTTCGTCAGGGCGGTGATCTTCTCGACCTTTACGGCGGGGCCGAGCTCGACCTCGTACCGCGTGACCGTCGGCCCCCGGGTGAATCCGGTGACGGCGGCGTCCACCTTGAACTCGGTGAAGACGTTGGAGAGCGCGTCCACCACGATGTCGTTGGCGGCGCTGCGCGTCTTGCCGGGCCCGCCGCGCTCCAGCAGGTCCAGCGACGGCAGCGCGTAGGTGATGTCCCCGGCCAGCTGGAGCTGCTCCGCCCTGGGCGGCAGATCCGTCGGCTCGGGAGCGGGCTTGGTCAGATCCGGTACGCCTCCGCCGGGCCGCTGGTCACTCCCCCGAGCAGGCGGCACGGGCGCACCTCCGACCCCCGTTCCCCCCCGGCCCCGCCCGCCCCCGGCGGCGGCCTGCGCGGCGGCCTTCCGGTCGGCGGTGACGTCCCTGGTCAGATCGGCGACGATCGGGGACGGCGGCATCCCGTTGAGGACCGCGCCGTCGAGCGCGGCGGCGGCCGCCGCCGCGATGTCGACCGGGTCCGGGCCGTCGTCGAAGGCGGGCCGCCCGGCCGGACGCCGGGCCGCGCCCTTGCGCCGCTCCAGCATCTCCTCCTCCGCCCGGTCCACGTCGTACGGTTCGGCGGGGCCGCGCCGCCGCACCGGACCGGCCGCGCGGGGCCCCGGCCGGGCCTCCCGCCAGTCCTCGTCGTACCCCTCGCGCCCCTCGTACCCTTCAGCCTCCGCCGGGTCGTACGCGGGTTCGACGATGCCGAGGCGGGCGCCGAGGGCCCGCAGCCGCTGCGGGATCGCGTTGACCGGGGTGGCGGTGACGACGAGCAGCCCGAAGACCGTGAGCAGCACCAGCATCGGTACGGCGAGGACCTCGCCCATCATGAAGACCAGCGGCTGGGAAGCGGCCCAGCCGATCAGCCCGCCCGCGTCCTGCATGGCCGCGCTGCCGTCACCGCGCCCCGGCGAGCCGCACGCGATGTGGACCTGGCCGAGGACACCGATGACGAGGGCGGAGAGGCCGATGCTGATCCGGCCGTTGGCCTCCGGCTTCTCCGGGTAGAGGACCAGCCGTACGCCGATCGCGCCCAGCAGCAGCGGGACGAGCAGGTCGAGCCGGCCGAAGGAACCGGTGACCAGCATCTCGACGAGGTCGCCGACCGGGCCCCGCAGATTGGACCAGGTACCGGCGGCGACGATCAGCGCGAGACCGAGGAGGAGGAGCGCGAGACCGTCCTTGCGGTGGGCCGGATCGAGGCCCTTGGCTCCCCGTCCCATCCCCCGCAGCACCGCCCCCACACCGTGCGCGACCCCCAGCCACGCGCCCCGCGCGAGCCGGTACACGCCCCCGGTGGGGGACGGTGCGGGGCGGGGCGGGGCCTTCTTCGCGGTCTTCCGCGCGGGCGCGCGCTTGGCGGGCGCGGCCTTCTTCGCAGGCGCCTTCTTCGCGGGCGGTTTGGCGGGGGGCTTCGCGGGGGCCGCTTTCTTCGCGGCGCCCGCCGTACGGCCGGCGCGCGGCTTGGCGGTGCCCGCCGTGCCCTGGGAACCCTTGCCGGACGTACGTGAAGCCATGGTGCCGAGGTTACCGGTGTGAGCAGCCGCTGTCCGCCTCACCCGAACGTGTCGCCCTGCCGGGGCGCGAAGGTGACGCCGTCTCACGCCGGACGACGGCCGCCGGAACGGTCCGTGACGGTACGTCAGCCCTGGGCGGGCAGCGTCGGCGCGGCTCCCGTGCCCGGTTCGAGGGCGTCCAGGGCGCGGCGCAGCCCGGTCAGCTTCCGCTCCAGGTGCGCGGCGGTGGCGACCGCGGCGGCGTCGGCGGAGTCGTCGTCGAGCTGCTTGGACAGCGCCTCCGCCTGCTCCTCGACGGCCGCGAGCCGGGCGGAGAGTTCGGCGAGGAGCCCGGCGGACTCCTTGCCGTGACCGCCCTCGCCGCCTTCCAACTGGAGCCGCAGCAGCGCCGCCTGCTCCCGCAGCTTGCAGTTCTTCATGTACAGCTCGACGAAGACGGAGACCTTGGCGCGCAGCACCCACGGGTCGAACGGCTTCGAGATGTAGTCGACCGCACCGGCCGCGTACCCCCGGAAGGTGTGGTGGGGACCGTGGTTGATGGCGGTGAGGAAGATGATCGGGATGTCGCGGGTCCGCTCGCGCCGCTTGATGTGCGCGGCGGTCTCGAAACCGTCCATCCCCGGCATCTGGACGTCGAGCAGGATGACCGCGAAGTCGTCCGTCAACAGCGCCTTGAGCGCTTCCTCCCCTGACGATGCCCGCACCAGCGTCTGATCGAGCGCGGAGAGAATGGCCTCCAGCGCCAGCAGATTCTCCGGCCGGTCATCGACCAGGAGGATCTTGGCCTTCTGCACCATGCCCCGTCCTCCTCGCCCCGGCAACGGCTCTCCCCGGCTCCCCGAACCGGGGGTGGCACCGGGCGCCGCCCCAGGGGACGACTCTCTGACGCCGTCCGTCCTTGTGCCGGTCATCGTAGCCGCACCCCGCCCGTCGCCACACCCTGTCACCGCGATGTCACCGCGCACGTACCTGAAACGCGGTGGGAGATCAGAAGGTTCCCCGTGCGCGGCCTTCTCACACCCTTCTCACGGAAGCCGTCCGACGGCCTCGCCGGGTGCGCCCGGGAAGGCCGCCGGGCGGCCTCCTCCGGGCGCCCGGGGCCCGTGGCGCGCGGTGTCCTCCCCGCACCACGGGCCCCCGCGCGGGCTCACTCGCCCCGCATCCACTGCTCCATCACGGACAGCAGGTAGTCGGACTCCACCGGCTTCGTCACATAGTCCGAGGCGCCCGACTCGATCGCCTTCTCCCGGTCGCCCTTCATCGCCTTCGCCGTGAGCGCGATGATCGGCAGCCCCGCGAACTGCGGCATCCGCCGGATCGCGGTCGTCGTCGCGTACCCGTCCATCTCCGGCATCATGATGTCCATCAGGACGAGCGCCACGTCGTCGTGCTGCTCCAGGACCTCGATGCCCTCCCGGCCGTTCTCCGCGTACAGCACCGCGAGCCCGTGCTGCTCCAGGACGCTGGTGAGCGCGAACACATTGCGGATGTCGTCGTCGACGATGAGCACCCGCTCGCCCGAGAAGCCGTAGCCCCGGCGCTTCTCGGGCTCCGGCTCCCGCTCGACGCGCTCCCGCGCCTCCGCCCGGCCGGACCCATGCGGCACGACGGTGCCCGCCCCGGTCGCCTCCGCAGCGGCCTTCCGCCGGTGCCGGAACAGCGCCCCGGCACCCGACCGGTCCTCCGAGCGCCCCGACGGCGGCGGGAAGTACGGGAACGACTGGATGCCCGCCGCTCCGCCGCCCTGCGGCTCCTCGGCGTCCTGCGCCCCCTGCCCGTACCCGTGCGACGGGGACTCGATGGGGCTCAGCGGCAGATACAGCGTGAACGTCGAACCGCGGCCCGTCTCGCTCGCCGCGTAGATCTCACCGCCGAGCAGCCGCGCGATCTCCCGGCTGATCGAGAGCCCCAGCCCCGTACCGCCGTACTTCCGGCTGGTCGTCCCGTCCGCCTGCTTGAACGCCTCGAAGATGACCCGCATCTTGCTCGCGGCGATCCCGATACCGGTGTCGGTGACCGAGAACGCGATCAGATCGGCCTCCGGATCGCGCAGCGAACCGGCCTCCAGGAGCTGTTCGCGGATCGACTGCGGCACATCCGCCCCGGCCGGCCGGATGACCAGCTCCACCGCGCCCGTGTCGGTGAACTTCACCGCGTTGGACAGCAGGTTGCGCAGCACCTGGAGCAGCCGCTGCTCGTCGGTGTGGAGCGTGGCGGGCAGCTCGGGCGAGACCCGCACCGAGAAGTCCAGGCCCTTCTCCGCCGTGAGCGGGCGGAACGTGGCCTCCACGTAGTCGACGAGCTGGACCAGCGCGATCCGGGTCGGCGACACGTCCATCTTGCCCGCCTCCACCTTGGACAGGTCGAGGATGTCGTTGATCAGCTGGAGCAGGTCGGAACCCGCGCCGTGGATGGTCTCGGCGAACTCGACCTGCTTGGGCGTCAGATTCGTCTCGGCGTTGTCCGCGAGCAACTTGGCCAGGATCAGCAGCGAGTTGAGCGGAGTGCGCAACTCGTGCGACATGTTCGCCAGGAACTCGGACTTGTACCGCATGGAGACGGCGAGCTGTTCGGCCCGCTCCTCCAGCACCTGCCGCGCCTCCTCGATCTCGGTGTTCTTCACCTCGATGTCACGGTTCTGCCGGGCCAGCAGCTCGGCCTTCTCCTCCAGTTCGGCGTTGGAGCCCTGGAGCTCCTTCTGCCGGTGCTCCAGCTCCGCCGACCGCTCCTTGAGCTGCTCCGTGAGCCGCTGCGACTGCTGGAGCAGCACCTCGGTCTTGGTGTTGACGCTGATCGTGTTGACGGTGGTCGCGATCAGCTCGGCCAGCTGGTTGAGGAAGTCCCGCTGGATCTGGGTGAACGGCTGGAAGGACGCCAGCTCGATCACCCCGAGGACCTTGCCCTCGAAGAGCACCGGAAGCACGATCACGTGCGCGGGCGCCGCCTCGCCGAGCCCGGAGGAGATCTTCAGATACCCCGGCGGCACATTGACCTGGATGGTCCGCTTCTCCTCGGCGGCCGTACCGATGAGGGTCTCGCCCGGCCGGAAGGAGGTCGGCATGGAACCGGTGGAGTACCCGTAACTCCCGCGCATCCGCAGCTCGTACGAGCCGTCGCCCTCGCCGACGGGTTCCGCGTCGCTGTGCGCGGAGCCGGTCGGGATCGCCACGAAGAACGCCCCGTGCTGCGCCGACACCACCGGCGTCAGCTCGCTCATGATCAGCGAGGCCACGTCGTCCAGGTCCCGGCGGCCCTGCATGAGACCGGAGATGCGGGCCAGGTTGCCCTTCAGCCAGTCCTGCTCCTCGTTGGCGAGGGTGGTGTCGCGCAGGTTGGTGATCATCGTGTTGATGTTGTCCTGGAGGGCCTGGATCTCGCCCGCCGCGTCGACCCCGTTGATCTTCAGGTTGAGGTCGCCCCGGGTGACGGCCGTGGCGACCGCCGCGATGGCCCGCACCTGACGGGTCAGGTTCCCGGCCATCTCGTTCACGGACTCGGTCAGATCGCTCCAGGTGCCGTCCACGTCCCGCACGTGCGCCTGACCGCCGAGGATGCCCTCGACGCCCACCTCGCGGGCCACCCGCGTGACCTCCTCGGCGAAGTTCGACAGCTGGTCGACCATCGTGTTGATGGTGTTCTTCAGCTCCTCGATCTCGCCGCGCGCGTCGATGTCGATCTTCTTGGTGAGGTCGCCCTTGGCGATGGCGGTGGTCACGGCGGCGATCTGCCGCACCTGACCGGTCAGGTTGGACGCCATCGAGTTCACCGACTCGGTGAGGTCCTTCCAGGTGCCCGCGACGCCCGGGACCCTTGCCTGGCCGCCGAGTTCCCCCTCGGTGCCCACCTCGCGGGCGACCCGGGTGACCTCGTCCGCGAACGACGACAGGGTCGTCACCATCGTGTTGACGGTCTCGGCCAGCTCGGCGACCTCGCCGCGCGCCTCCACCGTCACCTTCTTCGTCAGGTCGCCGTTGGCCACCGCCGCCGAGACCCGGGCGATGTTCCGCACCTGGCTCGTCAGGTTGTTGGCCATCAGGTTGACGTTGTCGCTGAGGTCCTTCCAGGTGCCGGTGACCCCGCGCACCCGCGCCTGACCGCCCAGGATGCCTTCCGTGCCCACCTCACGGGCCACCCGCGTGACCTCGTCCGCGAAGTTCGACAGCTGGTCCACCATCGTGTTCACGGTCGTCACCAGCTCAAGGATCTCGCCCCGGGCGTCGACCGTGATCTTCTTCGACAGATCGCCCTTGGCGACCGCCGTCGTCACCTCGGCGATCTGCCGCACCTGGATGGTGAGGTTGTTCGCCATGAAGTTCACCGACTGGGTCAGGTCCTTCCAGGTGCCGGAGACCCCCTGCACCTCGGCCTGACCGCCGAGCATCCCCTCGGTGCCCACCTCGCGGGCCACCCGGGTCACCTGCTCGGCGAAGTTCGACAGCTGGTCCACCATCGTGTTGAGGGTGTTCTTCAGCTCCAGGATCTCGCCGCGCGCGTCCACGTCGATCTTCTGCGACAGGTCACCCCGCGCGACCGCCGTGGCGACCTGCGCGATGTTGCGGACCTGGGTGGTCAGGTTCCCGGCCATGCCGTTCACCGAGTCCGTCAGATCCCGCCACACCCCGGCCACGCCCGGCACCTGCGCCTGGCCGCCGAGACGTCCGTCGGTGCCCACCTCGCGGGCCACCCGCGTCACCTGCTCGGCGAAGGCGGAGAGCTGGTCGACCATCGTGTTGATGGTGTTCTTCAGCTCCAGGATCTCGCCGCGCGCGTCCACGTCGATCTTCTGCGACAGGTCACCCCGCGCCACGGCCGTCGTCACCTGGGCGATCTGCCGCACCTGCGAGGTCAGGTTCCCCGCCATGAAGTTCACCGAGTCGGTGAGCTCCCGCCAGCGCCCGGACACGCCGTCCACCCGGGCCTGCCCACCGAGCCTGCCCTCGGTGCCCACGTCCCGCGCCATCCTGGTGACCTGGTCCGCGAACGACGACAGCTGCGACACCATGGTGTTCACGGTGTTCTTCAGTTCCAGCATCTCCCCGGCCACGTCCACCGTGACCTTCTGCGACAGATCACCATTGGCGACCGCCGTGGTCACCAGGGCGATGTCCCGCACCTGGTTGGTCAGGTTCCGGAAGGCCGTGTTCACCGAGTCGGTGAGGTCCTTCCACGTCCCCGCCGCCCCGCGCACCTCCGCCTGCCCGCCGAGCAGTCCCTCGACACCGACCTCCCGGGCCACCCGGGTCACCTCGGAACCGAAGGCGGACAGCTGGTCCACCATCGTGTTCACGGTGTTCTTCAGTTCCAGCATCTCCCCGGCCACGTCCACCGTGACCTTCTGCGACAGATCACCGCTGGCCACGGCCGTCGTCACCTGGGCGATGTCCCGCACCTGCGTGGTGATGTTCCGGAAGACGGTGTTGACCGAGTCGGTCAGGTCCTTCCACGTCCCCGCCGCACCCGGCACCTGCGCCTGACCACCCAGCAGCCCCTGCGCGCCGACCTCGCCCGACACCCGGGTCACCTCGTCGGCGAAGATCCGCAGCGTCTTCGTCATCTGGTTGATGGTGTCCGCGAGCTGCGCGATCTCCCCGCGCGCCGACACCCGCACCTTCTGCGACAGATCGCCGTTGGCGACCGCCGTCGTCACCAGGGCGATGTCCCGCACCTGGTTGGTCAGGTTCCCGGCCATCGTGTTGACCGAGTCCGTAAGGTCCTTCCAGACCCCGGACACCCCGGCCACCTCCGCCTGGCCGCCCAGCTCGCCCTCCGTGCCCACCTCGCGGGCCACCCGGGTCACCTCGGAGGAGAACGACGAGAGCTGGTCCACCATCCGGTTGACGGTGTTCTTCAGCTCCAGCATCTCCCCGGCCACGTTCGCCGTGACCTTCTGGGACAGATCGCCGTTGGCGACCGCCGTCGTCACCAGGGCGATGTCCCGCACCTGTGCCGTCAGCCGACCCGCCATCGTGTTGACCGAGTCCGTGAGGTCCTTCCACGAACCGGACACCCCGCGCACGTGCGCCTGCCCGCCCAGCTTGCCGTCGGTACCCACCTCGACGGCGACCCTGGTCACCTCGGACGCGAACAGCGACAGCTGGTCGACGAGGTTGTTGACGGTACGCGCGACCTTCAGGAACTCCCCGCGCAGCGGCCGGACCGTCCCGTCCGCCCCCTCCGAACGCAGGTCCATCCGCTGGTCGAGATCGCCCTCGGCCACCGACGACAGGACCCGGCCCACCTCGGACACCGGCCGCGCCAGATCGTCGACGAGCGCGTTCGCGGCTTCGATCGCCACCGCCCACGCGCCCTCGCCCGACCCGACCTCCAGACGTTCCGAGAGCTTGCCCTCGCGGCCCACCACCCGGCGGACCCGCGACAGCTCCCCCGTCACGTGCGACTGCCGTTCGGCGACCTCGTTGAAGACGGTGGAGATCTCCGCCATCACCCCGTCGCCGGAGATCGTCAGACGCCTGCGCAGGTTCCCGTCCCGCATGGAGACCAGGGCGCCGAGCAGCCGCTCCAGCGCCGCCGCGTCCACCTGGACCGTCCCCCCACGGGAACGCCCGCCCCTCGCGCGCGTACCGCCGCCTCCGCCGCGTCGCGCCGCCGTGCCAGCTTCCACCGTGTCCCTCCCGAAAGGGGTCGAACGTTCCGTTCCGGCTCCCGCCGGTAGCCTGCCCAGTGTTTCACCGTCCGCCAACCAGGCGATAACAGTTCGGCAGCTTCGCACAAGCGTCCCTACCCCGGCGGGGGCGCAATCAGCGCGACCGGCATCCGCGCGCACGGTGAAGGAAAGTAACCTGGCTCCCGGCTGTCCATCCGCCCCGGTCCGCCCGGCGGGGGCGGGACGGCACGCGTACGACCACCGGGCAGCGGGAGGACAGACCGAGCATGGCAGAGCCGGGCGTCGAGACGCGTACGAGGAGTTCTGTGATCACCGCGCGGGCGACTGCCGGCTTCGAGCCCGTCGGGCGGTCCGTCGCGGCCGCCCGCGCGTTCGTCCGGGACACCCTCCAGGGCTGGGGACACCCCGAGCTCGTCGACGACGCCGTCGTCCTGACCAGCGAACTCGTCACCAATGCCGTCATCCACGCGGGCACCTCCGCCGAGGTCCTCTGCCTCCGCTCGGACGACGGCATCCGCATCGAGGTCGCCGACCGCTATCCCGAGCGCGAGATCCCCGTCCAGAGCGGCCGCACGCTCGGCAACCCCGACCGCGAGAACGGCCGGGGCCTGCTGCTCTGCGCCGCCCTCGCCCACCGCTGGGGCGTCGACTACTCCCCCACCAGCAAGCACGTCTGGTTCCGCCTCGACCTCCCGCAGCGCGCGGTCGGCACCCGCTCCGCGGGCCCCGTCGTCCCCGACGCGCTCCTCCCGGTCGCCGACAGCCGCGTCCGGGTCGCCGTCACCCAGATCGACCGCGGCGGCACCATCACCTCCTGGAACGAGGACGCCGAGGAGCTCTTCGGGTACGAGGCCGGGCAGGTCGTCGGCAAACCCCTCGGCGACCTCGCCGCCTGGCCCCACACCCCCGGCACCGGCACCGGTCTCGCCGAGGCCCTGCGCCTCTCCCGCTGGGAGGGCAGTTACGGCCTCCGCTGCTCCGACGGCCGTGTCATCCCCGTCTACTCCTCCCACCTCCGGGTCCGCGACGCCCAGGGCGAACCGTCCACGGTCTGTCTCCTGGTCCGCGAGCACGAGCGGGCCGTCCTCCAGACCCCGCAGCGCCCCGCCGCCGACCCGGGCACCGAGAACCGCACGGCCGTCGACCCCTTCGAGGTCTTCATCGGTTCGCCCGCCCCCGACGACCTGGACGGCCTGCTCCAGCGGACCGTCGAACGCGCCCGCGACATGCTCGACGGCGACGCGGCCTTCCTCCTGCTGGCCACCGACGACGAGACGGAACTGGAGGTACGGGCGACCACCGGTCTCCCGGCGGCCCGCCAGCGCTTCGCCCGCGTCCCCGTCGAGACCGGCGCGAGCCGGTACGGCTCCGCCCGGATGCCCGCCGTCCACGAGGACCTGGCCGCGGTGCCGGGCGCCGTCCCGCTCCTCGAAGCGACCGGTATGCGCTCGGTGGTCACGGTCCCGCTCAAGGTCGAGGGCCGGCTCACCGGCTCCCTGGGCGTGGCGGCCGAGGCCGCCAACCGCTACTCCAACGAGGAGGCCCTGCGCCTCCAGTTCGCCGCCGACCGCATCGCGCTGGCCGTCGAGTCCGCCCGCCTGGGCGAACTGGAGAGGTTGCGCCGCGGCTCCCTCAGCTTCCTGGTGGAGGCGTCCGACCTCCTCGCGGGCACGCTCGACCGCGACCAGACCCTGGCCCTGATGGCCCAGATGACGGTCCCGACCCTGGCCACCTGGTGCGCGGTCTACACGATCGCCGACCAGGCCTCCGACCCGTATCTGTCGTACGTGCTCCACGAGGACGAGGACCGCATCGACGGACTGAAGGACCTGCTGACGTCGATCGCCCCGCCGGACCCGGTGCCGACCCCCGGCGCCCGTGTCTGGACGGCCCCGGGCGACGCCGCCCACCGGGCCGCGCTGACCGCCTCGGTGCACTCCCTCGACCGTCCGGCGGGCCCGCTGTCCTCCGGCATCGACGCCACGTTCACCACCGCGAGCACGGTGGCGGGCGAGACGGTCGTCCTGCCGCTGGTGGCCCGCAACCGGGTGATCGGCATGCTGACCCTCGGCCGTCCTTCGGAGGACCATTTCCGCCAGGAGATCCTGGAGCTCGCCGAGGACCTCTCGCGCCGGGCCGCCCTGGCCCTGGACAACGCCCGTCTGTACTCGGAGCGCGTGGCGATCAGCCAGTCCCTCCAGCGCAGTCTCCTGCCGCCCCGCACCCCGGACATCCCCGGTGTCGAGGTGGACGTCATCTACCGCGCGGCGGGCGAGGGCAACGAGGTCGGCGGCGACTTCTACGACGTCTTCCCCATCAGGGACGGCGTCTACGGCTTCGCCATCGGCGACGTCTGCGGTACGGGACCGGAGGCGGCCGCCGTCACCGGTCTGGCCCGGCACGCCCTGCGCCTCCTCGCCCGCGAGGGCTTCGGCGGCCCGGCGGTCCTGGAGCGGCTGAACGCGGCGATCCTCGACGAGGGCCCCCGCAGCCGCTTCCTGACCCTGCTGTACGGCGAGATGCATCCGCAGGAGGACGGTTCCGCGGTCCTGAAGGTCGTCTGCGCGGGCCATCCGCTGCCCCTGCGCCTCCGCCCGGACGGCAGGGTCAGCCCGGCGGCCGAGCCGCAGCCGCTGCTCGGCGTCATGGACGACCTGGAGCTGTACGAGCAGACGGTGACGCTCGACCCGGGCGATGTTCTCCTCTGTGTCACGGACGGTGTGACGGAGCGCCGCGAGGGCTCCCGGATGCTGGGCGACGACGGTCTCGCTGAAGTCCTCAGCACGTGCACGGGCCTGACGGCCGGCGCGGTCGCCGCCCGTATCCTGCGGGCGGTGGAGCGCTTCGCCCAGGCCCCGGCCTCCGACGACATGGCCATTCTCGCGATGCGCCTGCGCGAGCCGCACGACCGCTGACAGCCGAAGCCGGGTGGTTCCCCCTGACGAGGGGAACCACCCGGCTCATTTCTTCGCTACGGAAACACAAAAAAGGCCCCCGCCACAAGGCGGGGGCCTTTCTTTTGGAGCCCTTTAACGGAATCGAACCGTTGACCTTCTCCTTACCATGGAGACGCTCTACCGACTGAGCTAAAAGGGCATATGTTCGGCGGTGTCCTACTCTCCCACAGGGTCCCCCCTGCAGTACCATCGGCGCTGAAAGGCTTAGCTTCCGGGTTCGGAATGTAACCGGGCGTTTCCCTAACGCT
>NZ_JBIWNI010000032.1:0-51615 GCF_044767145.1 Streptomyces sp. NPDC101490 | reverse complement strand
CAGCGGTCACACTCAAGCTCCTCAAGGGAGCGGTCACGGTCCACGAGTCGAGTCACCGACCGATCGTCCCATGGCAGATCTCAAACGCGGTCTGAGTTCTCGCTGGGTGCCCACTTCGGCCAAGAGGCGTCGGGGGGTGTGGCCGGCGGTCTCGGCGTGGGCGAGGGTTGTGGTCAGGGCGGTCCAGGTGGGGTCGGCGAGGATCCGGTCGGGGAGGGCCGCACGAACGTCCTGTTCGAAGCGGCGGGCGGTCGCGGCTCGCGGTGCGCGGCGGGCCAAGTGCGCGAGGACGGGTGGGGCGGCCTGCTGGTAGCCCGCCTGCAGGTGGCGGAAGGCTTCCCTGGCCGCAGCGGCCTGCTGTTCGTGGCCGCGTTGCTCGTGCCATTTGGCGGCGGCGCGGGCCAGGTGCACGGTGGCGAAGAGCAGGGCGATGGCGAGTCCGCCCGGCTCGTTGGAGGCGTAGGCGAGTTCCTTGGCGGCCTTGCGCAGGGCGGTGGCGGCCTGGTGGTCGGCGCGGGTGGCGGAGCGGCGGGCGCGGTTGAACGCCATTGCCGGCGCTCGTAGTTCTGCCCGGTGTGGGCCGGTCGTGGCGCTGGCGATGTTGTACAGGGCGTCGCCGAAGGCGGCCAGGTGTCCCTGGGCGGCGGCATCGTCATCGGAGTCGAGGACGGTGCGTGTCGCGTGTATGGCGGTGGTGGTGTGCCGCCATGGGTCGGCGAGGTCTGCCACGCATTGAGGTCGGTCGGCCACCTCCTGGTCGGGGAGGCGTTCGCGTAGCCGGTTGATGGAGAGGTCGGGGGCTAGGGCCTGTCTGACAATTCGCGGCGTCGCCCGCAGGGCGGCCGCGCGGCGTCAGGTGCGTGCTCTCGGCGTGCCTGCCCCAGGCCCGCGTACTGGATGTACGTGGGTCTGGGGCCGGTGCGGCGAGAGTGCGTGCATGGCGTCGCGCGGCAGGCGGGAATTGTCAGACAGGCCTTAGTTTGGAGCCGCCGTACCAGACGGGTTCGTCGGCCGCGTTGGTGTCGCCGGGTGCGGCGAGGCTGTAGCCGATGACGTCGCCGGCCTCGGGACCGAGGCGTGTCTTGACCTTGATGCCGAGGGACTGCAGCACGGTGAAGTAGTCGGCCTCGGTTCGTACGGCGGCGGCGACCGCGTACGCCTGCTCGCGCAGCCAGTGGCGTGCTGTTACCGTCTGGCCCTGACGCTCGGCCTTGGCCCGTTCGGCGCCGGTGGGGGTGCGGGGCGCGGTGAGGTCGCCGGACTTCAGGCGGCGCAGGCCGAACTCGGCCTCGACCTTGCGGCACTCGGCTTGGGCCCGCTGTCCGTCGCGGTGGGTGCGCGGGCGGTGGTGGCCATGATGTGGATGTGGTCGTCGGCGTGGCGTACCGCGATCCATCGGCATGCCTTCTCGTCGCCTTCGGGGGCGATGCCTGTGGCGTGGACGATGCGGCGGGCGACGTCGGCCCACTCGGTGTCGGTGAGGTAGCGGTCGCCGGGGCGCGGTACGGACTGGGCAGTGCCAGACGTGCTGGGGCGGATTCTTGCCGCCCAGCTCGCGGGTGCGCAGGTCGACGTGGGCGTCGAGGCGCTTGGCGAGCTGGGTGTAGGTGGCTGTCGGGTCGCGGCCGGGGTCGGGAGCGCCGGCCATGTCCCAGGCGGCGACGATGTGCGGGTCGGTGTGTTCGTCGCGGCGGCCGGGACCGAAGAGGTAGACGATCAGTCCGCGGCTGTCGGAGCCGGTGGAGACGTCAGGAACCATGCGCGGTGCCTTCCTCAGGAGGCGGTCGATCAGCAGGTAGCTGCTTTCGACTACTTGCTCGACGCGGTCCAGCACCGGCTTGGCGCGCTCGGGCACGGTTCCTCGGTGGATGGCTCGCACACTCAGCAACGACATCGCGGACGGCGGCCACTACTGACAACCGACATGAAGCAGAGGCCACTTGGCCAACATTTAGAAGCACCCCAACGGCAAGTGGCGGGCCCGCTACCGCGATCTCGACGGCAAGGAGCACGCCCGTCACTTCGAGCGGAAGCTCGATGCTCAGCGCTGGCTCGACGAGGTCACGGCCAGCATGGTCACCGGCCAGTACGTCGATCCGCGTGCCGGCCGCGTCACCTTCGAGAAGTACGCCGAGAAGTGGGAGGGCTCGCTCATCGCCAGTGAGGCGGGCGAGCGCATCACCGGCAACGCGCTACGGCTCCACCTCGTACCGGCGCTGGGCGCCCGCTCCATGGCGGCGATACGCCCGCAACGACATCCAGGTGCTCTTCAAGCACCTCTCCGACCAGCTCCGGTCCCGGCAGTGTGCGGAACGTCTACGACGTTCTCGTACGCGTCATGACGGCGGCCGTGGACGACAAGGTCATCGCCTCCAGCCCGTGCCGCAGGATCATCCTCCCCGCCGTGCCGGACGAGGAGGTCACCCCGCCCACGGTTGAGCAGGTCGGGTCGATGGCGCGGGTGATGCCGCCGTACATCCGCGCGGCCGTCGTCACCCTCGCTGGGTCAGGGCTTCGCATAGGCGAGCTGCTCGGCCTGAGGGTGTCGGACGTCGACTTCAAGGCCGGCGCCATCCGCGTCGAGCGGCAGCGGCTCCAGTCGGGGAAGATCGGCCCGCCGAGGACCGCGAAGTCCCGACGTACGGTCCCGGTCGGCGAGGTCGTCACCGACGCGCTCCTCGTGCATCTCGCCGCACGCCCCTCCGGGGAGTGGCTGTTCACCATGGAGGAGGGCGAGCCGCTCAACTACCGGCGGTGGAAGACCGAGTGGAATGGGGCTCGCAAGGCGCTCCAGGCGTCCGAGAGCGGGGCCGCCGAGCAGGAAGGCCGTAAGGCCGTCGAGCTGCCCCACATGGTCACCCATGACCTGCGGCACTTCTACGCCTCCGCGCTCATCGCCGGTGGCGCGAGCGTCAAGCAGGTGCAGCTCGTCCTCGGGCACGCGTCCGCCGTCATCACGCTGCGGATCTACGCGCACCTGTGGCCCGGGGAAGAAGACCGCACCCGGGCCGTCATGGACGCCGTGCTCGGCGGCCTGCGGACCGGGTGCGGACAGGTAGGCAGCCGGACCCGCGAAAGTGCAGGTCAGGCGGCCTAGGCTGAGATCAGGCCTTCTTCGTCTCCCAGAAGATGCGGTCGATCTCGGCGATGAGTTCCAGCGCCTTCTCGCCCGTCTTCGGGTCCGTCGACGCCTTGGCGGCCGAGAGGGCCTTCAGGGTGTCGTTGACCAGCTGGTTGAGCTGGGGGTACTTCTCGAAGTGCGGGGGCTTGAAGTAGTCGCTCCAGAGCACCGAGACGTGGTGCTTGGCGAGCTCCGCGCGCTGCTCCTTGATGACCGTGGCGCGGGCCCGGAAGTGCGGGTCCTCGTTCGCCAGGAACTTCTCCTGGACAGCCTTGACCGACTCGGCCTCGATGCGGGCCTGGGCCGGGTCGTACACGCCGCACGGGAGGTCGCAGTGGGCGCTGACCTTCACCTTGGGGGCAAACAGGCGGGAGAGCATTGAGCCGTCCTTCCTCGTGATCGTCTTCTCAGGTGGGACATTACTCGGTGAGAAGGGCGTTTTCGCGGGCGCCCCCTGGGGCTTAGGTCAAAAGTCCAGGGTCATCATCGGACTCGTGTACGAGCGGACGAGCCGTCGTACGAGCGGACCGGGAGGTGCCGGATGAGGGAATCGGGGTGGGGGAGGGGCGTCGACGCGGGGCCGCCGTTCGGGGTCGCCGAGGTCACGGGGGTGTCGATGGTGCCCGCGCTGCTCCACGGCGACCGGCTGTTCGTGCACTACGGCGGGCGGCTGCGGCCCGGCTGTGTGGCCGTGCTGCGCCATCCGCTCCAGCAGGACCTGCTCATCGTCAAGCGGCTGGTCGAGCGGCGGGACGGCGGCTGGTGGGTGCTGGGGGACAACCCGGCCGCCGAGGGGGACAGCCGGGTCTTCGGAGCCGTACCGCCCGAGCTGGTCCTCGGGCGGGTCCGGGCGCGGTACCGGCCGCTGACGCCGGGGCGTCAGCGGTCGGCGGGGGTGACGCTCTCCTGGCTGTTCTCGGCGGTGCGGCCCGTACGGTCGGGCCGGTCGGCCTCCAGGCGCTTGCGGGCCCGGTAGGCGGCCACGTTGGCGCGGGTCGCGCAGCGGTCCGAGCAGTAGCGGCGGGAACGGTTGGTGGAGGTGTCCAGGTAGGCGTTGCGGCAGGGCGCCGCCTGGCAGAGGCCGAAGCGGTCCGGGCCGAACTCGGTCAGGTGGAAGGCGAGGCCCATCGCCGAGATCGCCGCGTACCCCGTGGTCGCGTTCGAGGAGTGGTCGGCGAGGTGCATGTGCCACCGGGGGTGGCCCTCCTCGTCCAGGTGCTCGTGCCCGGAGATCTGCGGGCTGACCGGGAACTCCAGGAGCAGGGAGTTCAGCAGGTCCACCGCCCCCGTGTGGTCGCCCTCGTCGGCCATGGTGAAGACCGCCCGCAGCCTGGCCCGCACGGTGCGGAAGCGGGGCAGGTCGGCCTCGGTGACCCGGCGGGCCATCTGACCGGCCGGGCCGAAGAGGTCCCTGAGCACCTCGACGGAGGTCAGCGTGTCCTTGCCGCGGGCCGGCTCCTCGGTGTTGACCAGACGCACGGCGAAATCCGAGTAATGGGCCAGTTCCACTTGTAGTCCTTACTTCGGCGGGCTAGTGTCTCGACCGGAAGGGGTAACGGCTGTTTCCCCTTTGAGGGTATTACGAATGCGGGGAGGAACGACGATGACCGGAACCGACTGGGCGGCCTGGCAGCAGAGCTGGGACCGTCAGCAGGAGTGGTACATGCCGGACCGTGAGGAGCGGTTCCGCGTGATGCTCGACATGGTCGAGGCCCTCGTGGGACCGAAGCCCCGTGTCCTCGACCTCGCCTGCGGTACGGGAAGTATCACGGATCGGCTCCTCCGGAGGTTCCCGGAGGCGACCAGTACGGGTGTCGATCTCGACCCGGCCCTCCTCGCCATCGCCGAGGGGTATTTCGCGGACGATCCGCGCGTCACCTTCGTGACCGCCGACCTCAAGGACCCGGAGTGGGCCGGACGGCTGCCCCATGACTCGTACGACGCCGTCCTCACCGCCACCGCCCTGCACTGGCTCCACAGCGGGCCGCTGACCACCCTCTACGGGCAGCTCGCCGGGCTCGTACGCGACGGCGGCGTCTTCATGAACGCCGACCACATGATCGACGGCACCACCCCCCGGATCAACGCCGCCGAGCGCGCCCAGCGCCATGCCGTCATGGACCGCGCCAAGGCCGGGGGCGCCCTGGACTGGGCCGAGTGGTGGGCCCTCGCCGCCGCGGACCCCGTCCTCGCCGGGCCCACCGCCCGCCGCTTCGAGATCTACGGCGAGCACGCCGACGGCGACATGCCCGCCCCGCGCTGGCACGCCGACACCCTCCGCACCGCCGGATTCGGCGAGGCCAGGGCCGTCTGGGCCTCGCCCTCCGACACCCTGCTCCTCGCGGTGAAGTAGACGGGGCCTTGAAGCGGGGCCCACTCTTCGTGGTGTCGTGGCGGGCCGGGCACGCCCGAAGGGTGGCGAGGACACGCCGAAGGGGCGGTACGGGATACCCGTACCGCCCCTTCCGGCTTCTTCCGTCCCCGTGGGCCCTACAGCACCTTGGAGAGGAACGCCTTCGTCCGGTCGTGCTGCGGGTTGCCCAGGACGTCCCTCGGGTTGCCCGACTCGACCACCACGCCGCCGTCCATGAAGACCAGCGAGTCGCCGACCTCACGGGCGAAGCCCATCTCGTGGGTGACGACGATCATCGTCATGCCCGACTCGGCGAGGTCCCGCATGACGTCGAGGACGTCACCCACCAGCTCCGGGTCGAGCGCCGAGGTCGGCTCGTCGAAGAGCATCAGCTTCGGCTCCATCGCCAGCGCGCGGGCGATGGCCACGCGCTGCTGCTGGCCGCCCGAGAGCTGGGCCGGGTAGTTGCCCGTCTTGTCCCGCAGGCCCACCCGGTCGAGCAGCCGCTCGGCGCGCTCCCTGGCCACCGCCTTCGACTCGCCCTTCACCTGGATCGGCGCCTCCATGACATTGGCCAGTGCCGTCATGTGCGGGAAGAGGTTGAAGCGCTGGAAGACCATGCCGATGTCCCGGCGCTGGCGGGCGACCTCGCTGTCCTTCAGCTCGTACAGCTTGTCGCCCTTCTGGCGGTAGCCGACCAGCTGCCCGTCGACCGAGAGCCGGCCGCCGTCGACGCGCTCCAGGTGGTTGATGCACCGCAGGAAGGTCGACTTGCCGGAGCCGGAGGGCCCGACCAGGCAGAAGACCTCGCCGTTGCGGACCTCCAGGTCGATGCCCCGGAGGATGTGGGCCGTGCCGTAGGACTTGTGGACGCCTTCGGCCTTGACCATGGGCTGACCGGTCATCCGGACACCGCCGATCGCTTGAAGGTGGTCAGGTTCGCCGTGATGCGCTGCCACGGGGTGGGCGGCAGGTCACGGATCGAACCCCGGGCGAAACGGCGCTCCAGGTAGTACTGGCCGACGCTGAACACGCTGGTCAGCGCGAGGTACCAGATCGAGGCGACGAACAGCATCTCCATCACGGCACCGGCCGTGTTGCCGATGTTCGAGGAGGCCCGCAGCAACTCGGTGTACTGCACGGCCGAGACCAGGGACGAGGTCTTCAGCATGTTGATGAACTCGTTGCCCGTCGGCGGCACGATCACCCGCATGGCCTGCGGGAGCACGATGCGGCCCATGGTCTTCGTCCGGGACATGCCGAGCGCGTGCGCCGCCTCGGTCTGGCCCTCGTCGACCGACTGGATGCCCGCGCGGACGATCTCCGCCATGTAGGCGCCCTCGTTGAGGCCGAGGCCGAGCAGCGCCACCATGAACGGCGTCATGACGTCCACGGTCTCGTTCTTGTAGACCGGCCCCAGGTCGATGTACTGGAAGATCAGCGACAGGTTGAACCACACCAGCAGCTGGACGTAGACCGGGGTGCCTCGGAAGAACCAGATGTACAGCCAGGCGACCGCGCCGGTCACCGGGTTCTTGGAGAGCCGCATCACCGCGAAGAGGACACCCAGGACCAGACCGAGGGCCATGGCGGCGACGCTGATGACCACCGTGTTCCAGAGACCGCTGATGATCGACGGGTCGAACACCTTGTCCCACACCGTGTCCCAGATGACATCGCCCTGGGAGAAGGCGTAGACGAGCCAGCCGAGCAGCGCGACCACCGCGACGGCGCTGACCCAGCGCCCGTAGTGCCGCACCGGTATGGCCTTGATCGCCTCGTACGGGGTGCCCGGGGCACCGGAACCGGCCGGAGCCGCGGCCGGTTCCTTGCTGATCCTGTCAGTCATGACGACTGCCCTTCAGTGGAGCGGGGAGGTCACTTGCCGGCGTTGACGGTGGCCGACGCGACGGCGCTGCCCTCGACGTTCCACTTCTTCAGGACCTGGGCGTACGTGCCGTCCTTGATGATCGCGTCGAGCGCCTCCTTGACGGCGTCGCGCAGCTGGGTGTTCTCCTTCGAGACGCCGATGCCGAAGAGGCCGACGTCGCTCTGGCTGCCGACGACCTCGAAGTCGTTGCCGCCGCCCGAGGTCTTCGCGATGTACGCGGCGACCGGGTAGTCGTTCAGGTCGGCCACGGCGCCACCGGCCTTGACGCGGGTCTGGGCCTCGGCGTCGCTGTCGAAGGCCTGGACCGTCAGCTTCTTGTCGCCGCACTTCGTGGCCTGCGCCTTGAAGGTGTCCTCGTAGATCGTGCCGCGCTGGACGGCGACGGTCTTCCCGCAGAGGTCGTCGAGCGAGTTGATGCCCTGCGGGTTGCCCTTCTTGACCAGCAGGGAGACGCCGGAGCTGAAGTAGTCGACGAAGTCGATGCCCTTGCCGATCTTCTTGCCGTTGTCGTCCAGGCCCTCCTGCCGCTTCTTGTTGTCCGTCATCGAGGACATGATCAGCTGCTGGCGGCCGGTGTAGATCGAGGTGATCAGACCGTCGAAGGTGCCCGAGGTGAACTGGAGCTCGACGCCCAGCTGCTTGCTCAGGGCCTGCGCGATGTCGGGGTCGACGCCGACGATCTTCCCGCCCTCGGTGAACTCCATCGGCGCGTACGAGGCGTCCGTGCCGACCTTGATGACACCGGACTTCTGGATGTCGGCGGGCAGCTTGGAGAAGAGCGGCGCGGCGTTCTCGGACGCCGAGCCACCGCCCTTCGTCGGGGTGGTGGCCGCGCCGTTGTCGGTCTGGTCGCCGCAGGCGGTCAGCAGGACGGAGCCGGCGACCGCGAGGGCGGCGACCGCGGCAAGACGGGACGTGCGGGTCTTGGCGGTCGTACAGCGCGTGGTGCGTGCGGTCATGATCGGGTTCCTCCGGCGTATGAGGGAGTTGCCAGGGAGGTCACGTACACGTCTTCGATGGTCGTGACCCCGTGTGATGACGGCATCTTGCCATTCGGACCAGCTCAAACAGACGGCCACGGATGTCAAAATCGGGTAACGGGTGGCCTTCTGACGCCCATGGCCTTGTGCCACAAGGCCGGACCATCTGCGGTCCACCCCTCGTGCGGCCGGAGGATTTCTCGCCCATCTCGCCATACGGACGACGGGAAGGCCGCCAATCATCCCCGGGGCCCATCTATCGGGACATCGTGTGACGTGTCGCTCTCCGTCCGTGTCCGGATGCGCTGGGTATGAGTCATGTCACCGAGCAGATATGGACTCGTCCGCGGTGCTGTCCGTCCGGTAAGAAGGATCCTTACACCCCTCATCCGGGGCTCAGGGCGCGTTGTGCGGCGCGCCCGAGCGGCTGCCAGACACGGCGGCCGCGGTGCCTCCCCACCCCTCCTCAACCGGGAGTGGCCACCCTCAAATGAAAAGACCTAAGGGGTCAACCCAATGGCAGCGGAGATCGTCAATCCTCGCAATGACAGCGGTACGGAAGGGGCTCCCAAAGAGCTCTTCGATCCTGTCTTCGCCCTCCACCGGGGCGGCAAGATGGCCATCCAGGCCACCGTTCCCCTCCGGGACAAGGACGACCTGTCCCTCGCGTACACGCCCGGCGTCGCCAAGGTGTGCACCGCGATCGCCGAGCAGCCCGAGCTGGTCAACGACTACACCTGGAAGTCCCAGGTCGTCGCCGTGGTGACCGACGGGACGGCCGTGCTCGGCCTCGGTGACATCGGCCCGGAGGCCTCCCTCCCGGTCATGGAGGGGAAGGCCATCCTCTTCAAGCAGTTCGGCGGAGTGGACGCGGTCCCGATCGCCCTCGCGACCACCGACACCGACGAGATCGTCGAGACCGTCGTCCGGCTCGCCCCCTCCTTCGGCGGCGTCAACCTGGAGGACATCTCGGCGCCGCGGTGCTTCGAGATCGAGCGCAAGCTCCAGGAGCGCCTCGACATCCCCGTCTTCCACGACGACCAGCACGGTACCGCCATCGTCACCCTCGCCGCTCTCCGCAACGCGGCGAAGCTGACCGGCCGGACCCTCGGCGAGCTGCGCGCGGTCATCTCCGGCTCCGGCGCGGCCGGGATCGCCATCGCCAAGTTCCTCCTGGAGGCCGGTCTCGGTGACGTCGCCGTCGCCGACCGCAAGGGCATCGTCAGCCGTGACCGGGACGACCTCACGGACGTCAAGCGTGAGATCGCCGAGCTGACGAACAAGGCGGGCATCAGCGGCTCCCTGGACGCCGCCCTGGCCGGTGCCGACGTCTTCATCGGCG
Organism: Streptomyces sp. NPDC101490; assembly: GCF_044767145.1. Lineage (NCBI taxonomy): Bacteria > Bacillati > Actinomycetota > Actinomycetes > Kitasatosporales > Streptomycetaceae > Streptomyces > Streptomyces sp. NPDC101490. The sequence goes on along the minus strand of NZ_JBIWNI010000032.1, from coordinate 41,928 downwards.
TCTCCGGCGGTACGGTCCCCGAGGCGGCCGTCGCCTCCATGGCCCCGGACGCCTTCGTCTTCGCCATGGCCAACCCGAACCCCGAGGTCCACCCCGATGTCGCGCACAAGTACGCGGCCGTCGTGGCGACCGGTCGTTCGGACTACCCGAACCAGATCAACAACGTCCTCGCGTTCCCCGGCATCTTCGCGGGCGCGCTCCAGGTCCGGGCCTCCCGGATCACCGAGGGCATGAAGATCGCCGCGGCCAACGCGATCGCGGACGTGGTCGGTGACGGGCTCGCCGCCGACTACGTCATCCCGTCCCCGTTCGACGAGCGCGTCGCCCCGGCGGTCGCCGCCGCGGTCGCCGCCACCGCCCGCGCGGAGGGCGTCGCCCGCCGCTGACGCGCCACCCGGTGCCGTGTCCATGCGGGGACGCGGCATCCGTACGCCAGAGGGCTTCGTTCCGGACCGGGACGGGGCCCTTCGGCGTGTCCGGGGTCGGGCGTACGGCATGGGGTGGGGGTTGTGTGGGGCCTGAGGGGGCTGTGGGGCCTGGGTGTGGTCTGTGGGGGCGGCGGGGGCGTCCGGTGCGGTGCGGTGCGGTGCGGTGCGGCCGCGGGCGTCGGGCGGCGGGCGGCGTGCTCGCTCCGGGTGTCCGGCGATGGCCGGAGAGCGGCGACCCGCCGGGCGACATGGGTCACATCGGAGTGTGGTTCCCCGGCCGTCGGCGGGCCCCTAGGGTCGGGGCCATGTTCGCTGCCTACGCCGCCAGAATCGACCGCGACCAGCCCCTGAACGGCCTCGAACTGGGCGAACGCCCCGAACCCGAGGCGCGGCCCGGCTGGACCACCGTCACCGTCAGGGCCGCCTCGCTCAACCACCACGACCTCTGGTCGCTGCGCGGGGTCGGGCTCCCGCAGGAGAAGCTGCCGATGATCCTCGGCTGTGACGCCTCGGGCATCGACGAGGACGGCAACGAGGTCGTCCTGCACTCCGTGATCGGACAGACCGGGCACGGCGTCGGGCCCGACGAGCCCCGCTCCATCCTCACCGAGCGCTACCAGGGCACCTTCGCCGAGCGGGTGACCGTGCCCCGCTGGAACGTCCTGCCCAAGCCGAAGGAACTCTCCTTCGAGGAGGCCGCCTGTCTGCCCACCGCGTGGCTGACCGCGTACCGGATGCTCTTCACCAACGCGGGCGTACGGCCCGGTGACTCGGTGCTCGTACAGGGCGCGGGCGGCGGGGTCGCCACCGCCGCCATCGTCCTGGGCAAGGCCGCGGGGCTGCGGGTCTTCGCCACCAGCCGCGACGAGGCCAAGCGCGAACGGGCCGTGGAACTCGGCGCGGTCGAGGCGTACGAGCCCGGCGCCCGGCTCCCGGGCCGGGTGGACGCGGTCATCGAGACCGTCGGCGCCGCCACCTGGTCGCACTCGGTCAAGTCGCTGCGTCCCGGTGGCACCCTCGTCATCTCGGGTGCCACCAGCGGCGACCGGCCCGCGCACGCCGAACTGACCCGGATCTTCTTCCTGGAACTGAAGGTCGTCGGCTCCACCATGGGCTCCAAGGACGAACTGGAGGACCTGCTCTCCTTCTGTGCCGCCACCGGTGTCCGGCCCGTCGTCGACGAGGTCCTGCCCCTGGACCGGGCACGGGAGGGCTTCGCGCGGATGGCCTCCGGCGAACTCTTCGGAAAGATCGTGCTGACGACCTCTTGATGACGCGTCAGGACACCTGATGGGATCTCCGGCACGCGAAAGGTGAACATCGCTCACATCTCTGTGCCGGAGGTCTTCCTTGCTGCGAACCACCCTTGCCGCGACCGCAGTCGTCGCCGCGCTCCTCGTCCCGACGGCCGCCCACGCCGCCCCGGGCGGCGCGTCCCGGGCCACCTCCGGGGGAACGGGGGCGGCGGTCCGCCCCGCCCCGCCCGGGGCGATGGCCGGGGTCCGGGCCGACCGCCCCGCGATCCCCGCCCTCACCGACGCGTACGGCCGCACCCTCACCCTGCGGGGCTGGAACGTCGAGGACAAGGCCAACCGGGGCGACGCCGCCCTCTCCGCCATCACCGAACGCCACTTCCGCGACATGCGGGCCAAGGGCTTCAACTTCGCCCGCCTCCTGGTCTTCTGGGACGACCTGGAACCCCGGCCCGGCCAGTACAGCCAGGGCTATCTGAAGAAGATCGGCCGCATCCTCGACTGGGCCGCGAAGTACGACGTCAAGGTCCTCATCGACGCCCACCAGGACGTCTTCGGGCCCGCGTTCGGCCATCGGGGCGTGCCCGCCTGGGCGACCAGGACCGACGGACTGCCCTTCACCCCGAACCCGGACGACTGGTTCTCCGAGTACTTCCAGCCCGCCGTCCAGCGCGCCTTCACCCACCTCTACGAGGACGGGGACCTCCGGCGCGCCCAGGCTCGCATGTGGCGGCTGCTCGCCGACCGCTTCGGCGACCACCCGGCCGTCCTCGGCTACGACCTGATCAACGAACCGATGGGAGAGCTCAAGGAGGGCGAGGACCTCGCCACGGCCGCCCGCCGCATCGAACGCGACCAGCTCACCCCGATGTACAACCGGCTCGCGGACGCGGTCCGTACGGTCGACAGGTCCCGCTGGATCTTCGTCGAGCCGACCCCGATCGTCGGCGAGGGCGTGCCCACCGGGCTGGGCAGGATCGACGACCCGAAGATCGTCTACGCCCCGCACTTCTACAACACCGGCATGGAGGCGGGCGCCGACTACGACCCCGCCGCGCGCTGGATCGAGACCTACGAACAGGCGGTCATCCGCTACCCCGAGGAGTACAAGGTCCCCGTGGTGGTGGGGGAGTGGGGGCCGCTCAACAACTCCCTCCCGAACATGAACCGCTTCTACCGGGACGCCATGGCCTCCCTCGGCCGCTACAGCTCCGGTTCGGCGGGCTATGTGTGGTGCTACGGCGGCGGCTACTGCGCGGTGGACGGCGCCGGAGCCTTCCGGACGAACAAGGAGCTGACGGCCGAGCCCTACGCGGAGGCCGTCGCGGGCACGGTCCGCTCCACCGCCTACGACCCCACGGCCGGGGTCTACCGCCTCGTCTACGACTCCGCGGGCCGACGAGGCTCCCGGGTCACCGAGCTGTCCCTGCCGCCCGGCGACTGGCGGGTGACGGCCCGGGGCGGTGCGCTGGTCCTCCGGACCGGCCCGGGCAGGGCCTGGGTCCTGGCCGCCCCGGGAGCCCGGGTGACCGTCACGGTCACCCGAGGCTGACCCCGCCCTCCCGGGCTGACCCCGCCCTCCCGGGCTGACCCCGCCCTCCCGGGCTGACCCCGCCCTCCCGGGCTGACCCCGCCCTCCCGGAGCGGGTCGTGAAAGTCCCGCCTGCCCGGCGGCGTCCGGCACGCACGCACGCTCGCCGAGTTGCGGGGGTCACCCCGATACATCAGGTGTCGGGGTGACCCTCCGCCTTGCGAGCGCACGCACCGGACGCTGCCGGGCCTGCCCGACCAGGCCTGCCCCCCCAAGGCCTGCCCGCCCGGGCAGGCGGCGCTCCTTCCGAAATGCCCCTAGCTCCTTTCCCGTGACCGCAGCAGGCCGGTGATCCCGACCGCCGCCGCCGACAGGCGGTCGCGGGTCTCGGCCAGTTGTTCCTGGCTCACCCCGTGGTCGCGTGCGGCGTCGCGGATCTCGTCGCGGAACCGGTCGAGAAGACGGTCCAGGTCGCGGGCCGGGTCGCCCGAGCCCTCGGTGTCCCTGGCCCACTCGGGGGCCTCGCCGGGCGGAGCCGGGGTGTACGCCGGCTCCTGGGGCGCGGCCTTCGGGGGAGTCGTGCCCGTCACCAGGCCGCCGAGCTGGGACGTGATGTCCGAGAGGCCCTCCCAGACGCCCTTGGGCCAGTCGCCCCGGGAGAAGCGGTCCTGCACCTCGTCCTGCACCTGCTGGGCGATCCGCTGGAACTCCTTCGCCTGGTGGCGGGCCGTCTTCGCCTCGGCACGGGCCTGCCGGGCCTGCTCCTTCCACTCCTGCCCGACCCGGCGCAGCTCCTCCTTGGCCTCGGCGAACGAGGAGGACTCCGCGGTACGGGTCCGGCCCGCCTCCGCGCGCATCTCGCTGCGGACCCGGCCGGCCGCGCCGCGCACGTCCTCGCGCATCTCCGCCGCCAGCTCCGACACCGATTCGCGGATCTCCCGCTCCAGGTCGTCCAGTTCGGCGCCGCGCCCGGCCAGTTCGGCGCGGCCCGCGTCCGTGATCGAGTAGACCTTCCGGCCTCCCTCGCTGGCGTGGGTGACGAGGCCCTCGGCCTCCAGCTTGGCGAGTCTCGGGTAGACCGTGCCGGCCGAGGGCGCGTACAGCCCCTGGAAGCGCTCCTCCAGCAGGCGGATCACCTCGTAGCCGTGGCGCGGGGCCTCGTCGAGCAGCTTGAGCAGATACAGACGGAGGCGGCCGTGCGCGAAGACGGGCGGCATGTCAGAGCACCTTTCCGGACGCGGAGGGGGTGGCGGAGGGGGAGGAACCGGTGTCCTCGTCGGGCTCCGGACGGCGGAGCAGGGCGATGGAACCGGAGACGGTGGTCGCCTTGAGGGTGCCCCGGCCGGAACCGAGGGTGCCGGTGACGGTTCTGGCACCCCACTGGCCGCCCACCCGCAGGCTCTCGAAGGCGTTGGAAACGGAGCCGCTGGTGGTGCTGGCCTCCACCCGGGCGTCGGCCGGATGCGGGAGGCGGATGGCGACCTGGCCGGAGACGCTGGAGAGCTGGATGTCGGCGGGCGGGCCGTCGGTCTCGGCGGGGTCGAGATCGATGACCATGTCGCCGCTGACGGTCTCCGCCTTCACGGAGGCGCCCGCGCCCTCGATCACCGTCACGTCCCCGGTCACCGAGTGGAACCGCAGGGCGCCGGTGACCGACTGGGCCTCCAGGCTGCCCGAGACGCTCTCGGCGCGGACCGGGCCGGAGAGCCCGAGGAGGGTGGTGTCACCGGTGACCCCCCGCACCTCCGTGCGCCCCTTGATGCCGGTCACGACGGCCTCGGCGCCGACCACGCCCACCTCGACGTCGACACCCGCGGGGACGGCGACGGAGACGACCGCCCGGCGCCGGAACTCCTTGCGGTCGAGCCATTTGAGGATGCTCTTCCACTGGAGGTCCTCGTAGCTCACGGTCAGGGTGGAGCCGTCCTGCGACACGATCAGCGGCGGTCCCTCGATCTCGCTGATCTCCACGCGGGCGGAACTTTCCTCCGTCCCCACCACGTTCACCGTGCCGTTGACGATGCGGACCCGCAACCGGGTCACGGGCTCGGGCGGTGCCAGCTTCGTCGGCTCGGTGACGGACCACTCTGTCATGGTGCTGACCTCCCGTTTCGGCAACGCAACATATCGCGTCTCTCGCTAGACACGATATATCGCGGCCAAGTGAAGTCAACCCTGACTCTTCCCTGACAGGGTCGGGGGCAATGGCTGCCGTACACGGACAAACTGTCTTAGCGTGGGGTCCATGAACGCGACATCCGGACCGAGCCCCGCCGGGGCGCTGCTGCTCTGCCGTGCCGACCCTCCCGCGGTCCGCCCACCGGCCCAGCTGCTCCGCGAACAGCTTCTCCTCGCCCCCGCGGGCGACGACTGGAGCGTCCTCGTACCGGAGGGCAGGCCCTGGCTCCAGGACGGGGAGTCCGTCGAGCAGGTCGTCACCGGCTGGGCCACCGCCCTCGCCGTCTCCGCCGCCGCCTGGCCGGTGGTCGCGCTCTGGTGGGACCGCGACCGGGCCGGACTCACCCTCGCCGCAGGGTTCCGCCGCACGGTCGGCTACACCTGGCTCGCGGACGGCACGCCCGTCGGCGAGGACGAGGCCATGCACACCTTCGCCGACCGGCTCGCCCTCGACCCCGTCCTGGACGTTCAGGCCCTGGAGCCGCTCACCGGGCCCGACCCGGACGCCGACGCCGCCAGCCGTCTCCTGGGTGTCGTCGCCGTCCTCGGACGCGTCGGACTCGCCCTGCCCACCGGACTCCTCCCCGGCGAGAGCGCCGACCGGCTCCGTTCCGTGGCCCTCGCCCAGGGCGCCGAGCAGCTCGAATGGCCCGGCTGGCGGGACGCCGTGCGCGCGGAACTGGACGCGGTGGAGGAGGGCCCCCTCGGCCCGTATCTGCGCGGCCCCCGGGCCCGTGCGCTGGCCGGGGTCCAACTCGCGGCGGGAGTGCCGCTGCTGTGCTGGGGCGTCGGCCGCCGCAGCGGCGGCTGGACGACGGCCGGGGCGCTGCTCGTGGCACACGGCGCGCTCGGGCTGCTCTACGACCGGCTCCGGGAGAACTGACCGAACGGGCCGGAACCGCGCGCCGGGCAGCGCCACCATGTCCTCGGTACCGCGCCCGCGCGGCCCGCGCGCGGGGGACCCGTACCCGCCGACCTACCGATCCCGGCGAACGAGTCGGTCCCACGCGCGCGGGACCCGCCCCGATGACTCACGCCGTCCGCGCCGCGCCGACGGCGGGAGGCCCCGGAGACGCCGATGGGCGGGGACACGCCCACGCGTACCCCCGCCCAACAGGCCACGCGCGCGCGTGGCACCGCGCCCTCGCCCGCGCGCCCGGCGCTTCCTACTCGTCGTCGTCCTCGTCGTCGTCCAGACGGGCCAGCCAGGTCGCGAGGCGCTCGACCGGCACCTCGAAGTCGGGGTTGAGATCGACGAAGGTCCGCAGCTGCTCGGCGAGCCACTCGAAGGTGACCTCCTCCTCGCCTCGCCGCTTCGCCAGTTCCTCGATGCCACGGTCGGTGAAGTACATGCGATCAGGATAGGCGCACGCCCCTTGTCCCCTGTCGCCTGTCAGTCCCACCGACTAGCCTTCCTCATCATCGTTTCGGGGAGCGGGGGCCGCTGTGACGGACGGAATCGCCAGGGTTCGGCTGGATGACGGCACACCGGTGTGGGCCAGGGTCCGTGACGTGCAGGAACTCGGCCGGGGCGGCGGGTTCCAGGACACCGGTGTCAGGGACCGGGTGGTCTCGATGACCGGCGGGCTCACGGACGTGGTGCGCGGGGTGGTCGGCTCGCTGCGCGCCGGGCTCGAACCCAGGGGCCCGGTGGAGGTCGCCGTCAGCTTCGGGATCGAACTGTCGGCGCAGTCGGGCAAGGTCATCGGGGTCCTCGCCGACGGCTCCGGCACGGCCTCCGTGAACGTCTCCCTGACCTGGACCGAACCGGGCCGCGCCACCGACCTCCCCGCCCAGGACGCCGGAGCCCTTCCCCGAGGTGCCCCGTCCGGCGAAGCCCCCGGAGGCGCGGCACCGGGAGGCGCGGCACCGGGAACCCCGCCCGCCCCCGTACCCCCGACCGCCCCCGTGTCCGTACCCCACGTACCCCCCGCCCCGCACGTCCCGCCCGCGCCGACCGTGCCCCCGACGCCCGCCGCACCCCCCGCCGAAGTGCCGTCGGCCGAAGCGCCGCCCGCGCCCCCGGCCGGTTCCGGCGCCCCGGAAAGAGCCCCCGAAGGAGGGCCGACGGAAGACGGCACCGCATGAGCCCCTTCGACGCTCTCGTGCGCCCCGCTCTCGTACGCATCGCCGCTCCCGGCGGCGGGTATGACCCCGGCGGCGACCGGTACTGGGGCACCGGCTTCTTCATCGCCCCCGGCTGGGTGCTGACCTGCGCCCATGTCGTGGCCGAGGGAGGAAGCGCGGTGTGGAGGAGCGAACCGGCCGTCGGCATCATCTGGGAGGACGGCAAGACCACCCGGGAGACCGTCGGCACCGTCGCGCTCGCACTGCCCCGCCCCGAGCATCCCGACGCCCCGCCGGACCGGTGGCCCTTCCCCGACCTCGCGCTCGTCCGCGTCCCCGGCACGCAGAAGGCCTCGTGCGTACGGCTCAGCGAACGCCCGCCCGCGCTGCCGACCACCGTCGGACTGCACGGCTGGTCCCGCGAGACCGGCGAACTCGGCGTCCGGCACGTCCACGGCACCCTGAACGGCAGCGACGGGAAGGCCCTCCTCACCGACTGGGTCATGCCCGTCGAGGGCTGCTCCGGCGGCCCCGTCCTCGACCACCGGCAGGGCGCCGTCATCGGGCTCAACAAGGGCCGGGGACCCGACGGGGGCGCCGTCGTCCCCGTCACCGCCCTGCGCAGACTGCACGACCTGCCGGGCGGCGAGGCCGTGGGCGAGGCCCTGCGCGCCCACGACCGGCACCACCTCGCCCGCTACCGCTCGCTGGACGACCGGCCCGACTGGACCCGCGCCCAGCGGCTGCTGCCCGCCTCGCAGGGCCTCACCCCCGGACAGCGCACCCATCTCTACGGACACTTCGCCGACCTGCCCGCCCCCACCGCGCCCGGTGAGATCCTCGACCTCGTCGACCAGGTCAAGGCCTGGATCAGGGAGGACGACCTGCCGGACGCCCTGGAGCACGACCCGCGCACCTGGAGCGAGGGCGCCGGACTCCTGCGCGGACTCCGCGCCCCCCGCAGGGACGGCGTCGCCGACCTCGAACCGGACGCGGTGCTCCTGTACGCGGCCCATGTCGTCCGGCACGTCGCCGGCCGGTACGGGCCCCGGGCCGACACCGCCGGACTCACCCGCTGGATCATCGACGAGTCGGGCGACGCGGGCCGGTTCCTGCGCCGCGAGATCGACGGACTCGTCAGCCCCGGCCGCCCCGCCCCCCTGTCCGTACGCGAACCACGCGCGCGTGCCGACGTCCTCCTGGAGATCGACACCCCCCGCTACGACCGCCGCTACCCGTGGCGGGTCAAGCTGCTGCTCGACGGGCAGACCGTCAGCCCCCTCCACGGCGACGACCGGGGCGTCGAGAGGGCCAGGCTCAGGGAGACCCTGCGCGAACCCCTCGCGGACGCCCTGCGGCATGGCGACAGCGGACCCCACCTGGCAGCCGTGGAGGCCGTGCTCCCCCGCGAACTCTTCGACGAACCCCTCGACACCTGGCGTCTCGAACCGCCCCCGGGCCCCGACGACGACTGGACGACGACTCTCGGCCAACGCCGGATCGTCGTCATCCGGGACGCCCGCAGACACGCCAGGGAACCCTCCCCCGAATGGCGCGAGCGCTGGGAGGCCGGGGAGCGCGGCCCGCTGCACGCCGCCCCGCTGCGCGCCGAGGCGCCCGGCGCGGGCCCCGACGCGCACACCCCGCGCGTACGCCGGGAGACCTGGGCGGAGACGTACGACCGGCTCAGGGACGCGGCGGGCGGCACCGTCCCCGTCTACTGCGGCCCGGTCGGCAGCGGCGACGGACTCATGGCGATGAACGCGGCGCTGGCCGCCGGACATCCGCTGGCGCTCTGGCGGACCGGCGCCCACGACCACACCGACTGCGCCGAGTTCCACGAGCGCGCCGACCGGCTGCTCACGGACGCCGCCACCGCCTGGGGCGTGCGCGGCCCGGTCCGCTCCCTGCGCACCCGGGCGACGGACCGGGCCGCCGGACCCGAGGCACGCGCCGCGTACGCCTGGGCGGAGAGCATCGCCGTCCTGCTCGACCCGCCCGACCGGCCCCCGCACGGCGGGCGGCTGGAAGCCCCGCCCCTGCTCGGGGAGGGGGAGCAGTGACGGGTGCGGCCACCGGGACCGGGCGCCCGCGATCCGTCCGGAAGGCCCGTCGGCAGGCGCCGCCTCCGGGCGGTACGTTCGACGGGCCCGGCAACGACACCACAGCCAGGAGGAGTCCCTCGTGAACGATTGGCGGATCTACCGTGGTGCCGGTCTCCCGCACGACGAGATCCAGCGGCTGCCCGCCCCGCCGCCCTGGCGCGACTTCTCGACGGGCGGCGCCGACGACACCCTGGCCGGTGCCGACCGGCGGCTCGGCGTCCGGCGCAGGCTCGTCCAGAACCACCACCCCCGGCCCGCCGAGACCGACGCCGTCAACGCCGCCCTCTACCTGCGCCGCCCCCTGCTCGTCACCGGCAACCCCGGCACCGGCAAGTCCACCCTCGCGCACGCCGTCGCCCACGAACTGCGCCTCGGCCGGGTCCTGCGCTGGCCCATCGTCAGCCGTACGACCCTCCAGGACGGCCTCTACCGGTACGACGCCATCGGCCGCCTCCAGGACGTCCAGCTGGAACGCGCCCAGACGGGGGCGCCCGGAGCCCCGGCGGCCGCCCCCGCGGGCATCGGCTCGTACATCAGACTGGGACCGCTCGGGACCGCGCTGCTCCCCTCCGAGCAGCCCCGGGTGCTGCTCATCGACGAACTCGACAAGAGCGACCTCGACCTGCCGAACGACCTTCTGAACGCCCTGGAGGAGGGCGAGTTCGCCATCCCCGAGCTGGAACGGCTCGCGGACCGCGAACCCGTCGTGGAGGTGCTCAGCGACGACGGCCGCAAGGTCCGCGTCTTCGGCGGCCGGGTCCGCTGCACCACCTTCCCCTTCATCGTCCTCACCTCCAACGGGGAACGGGACTTCCCCGCCGCCCTGCTGCGCCGCTGCATCCGGCTGGAACTCGAACCGCCCGGCGAGGAGCAGGTCGGCGCGATGATCGAGGCGCACCTGGGCGGGGACACCGCCGCCGGAGAGGCGGAACGGGGACTCGTCCAGCGCTTCCTCAACCGGGAACCCGGCGAGGTGATCGCCACCGACCAGCTCCTCAACGCCCTCTACCTGACCCAGCACGCCTCCCGCGCGGAACGGGTCACCAGGGAACGCATCGCCGACATGCTCATGCAGCCACTCGACCAGCCGAGGTGACGGTCGGATGCTCCGGACCCAGCTGGAGGAGCTGACCCGCAGACTGCGGGCCGCCGGCCAGGACCCCACCGCGGAGGACATCGCCGACGCCGTCTGGCTGTCCCGGTGGCTGCCCGGCCCTCCGCCGGAGGAACCCGCGGAACCGGAGGGCCCGGCACCCCCGGCCGCCCGCCAGGACCGGTCCGGGCCGGAGGACACCGAGCGCCCCGACGCCCCGGGGGACCCGGCCCGCCGCGACCGTCCGGGAACCTCGGGCGACACCCCCGGCGACGGCCCGCCGGACGGGCCCACCGGCACCGCGACCGCCACGCCCGCCCCCGGGGACACGCCCGTCCGCGACTCCGTGGGCCTCCACATGGCCACCGGAACAGGGGTCGTCCCCCGGCCCGCCGGAGCATCCGAGCGCGGCGCGACCCTGCCCGTCCGCGCCCCCGGCGCCAACGCCCTCCCCGGACTCCTCGGCCTCCAGAAGGCCCTGCGCCCCCTGCGCGACTACACCCTCGCCCCGCACCGCCCCGGCGAAGGCACCCTCGACGAGGAGGCCACCGCCGAACGCAGCGCCGCCGCGGGCATCCTCACCCCCGTCATGCGCCCCGCCGCGGGCCGCCGCCCCGACATCCAGCTCCTCATGGACACCGGCCCCGCCATGGTCGTCTGGAGCCGGATGGTCGAGGAACTCCGCCAGGCCTGCCAGCAGTCCGGCGCCTTCCGCGACGTCCAGGTCCACCGCCTCCACGACACCGGCGAGGGACCCCCGCTCGTCACCACCACCTCCGGCGCCGACGGCCGCCCCCGGCTGCGCCCCGTCGACCAGCTCCACGACCCCACCGGCCGCCGCCTCACCCTGGTCGTCAGCGACTGCGTCGGACCCCTCTGGCAGAGCGGCGCCGCCCAGCGCTTCCTCCGCCAGTGGCCCCGCCGCTCCCCGCTCGCCCTCGTGCAGCCCCTGCCGCCGAGGCTGTGGCCCCGTACCGCGCTCCCCGCCGAACCCGGCACCTTCCAGCGCTCCGCCGTCCCCGGCGGCCACCCCGCCTTCCGCTCCGACGACGAACCCTGGGGACCGTCCGTCCCCGGCCGCCGGGCCGTCCCCGTGCTCACCCCCACCCCCGAGGCCTTCGCCTCCTGGACCCGCCTGCACACCGGACACGGCGGCGACGCGGTACGCGGCTGGGGCGCCTGGCTCGGACCCGAGCGGACCGCGCCCCGCACCCCCGGAACGCCCCGCGCCCCCCGCGCCGACGACGAACTCCTGCGCGCCTTCCGGGCCGGGGCCTCGCCCGGGGCGCTCCGGCTCGCCGTCCACCTCGCCGCCGCCCCGCTGACCCTGCCCGTCATGCAGCTCGTGCAGCGCGCCATGCTCCCCGACACCGGACCCATGGAACTGGCCGAAGTCCTCCTCAGCGGCCTCCTGCGACGGCTCCCGGGCCCCACCCCGTACCCCTGCTTCAGCTATCCGCCCGGCATCCAGCAGCACCTCCTCGGCTCGCTCGACCCCAGCGCCGCCGCCCTCGTCCTCAAACACTGCTCGGCCTACGTGGAGCGCAACTTCGGCCAGGGCATGAGGAACTTCCCCGCGCTCGCCGCCGCCCGCCTCTCGGGCACGGACACCGCCCCCGGCGACGGCGGGACCGGGCGCGCCGGACTCCCCGAGGAGACCGACGAACCCCTCGGCCCCGAGGGCGCCGAGACCGAACTGTTCGCCCGCATCCCCGCGCGCGTGCTCCGCTTCTACCACCCCGACCTGGTCACCCCCGACCCGCTCACCGAGGCCCGCCGCCTCCTCGCCCAGGGCCGGGGCCAGTCCGACCCCGCCCTGCTCGCCGGGGCCCGCGAGCGCGCCGAGGCGGCCCTCCCCGCCGAACCCGTCGAAGCCCGCATCGTCCTCGCCCGCGCCCTGTACGCCGAGGCGGGCACCGCCGCCGCCCGCCGCACCGGCCGCCGCCCCGAACTCCTCGGCCGGGCCGCCGAGACCCTCGTACGCGCCGGTGAACTCGCCAGGACCGGCGAGGAGGCGTGGGCCGAGGCCCGACTCGAACTCGCCGTCGTCCACCACGCCCTGTGGCGCGACACCCACGACCCCGGCCACCTCGACGCCGCCCTCACCGCCCTCGCCGGAGACGTCGCGCACTGGCCCGGGACCACCCGCCACACCCTCCACCTGCGGCGCGGCCGACTGCTCCTCGCCCGGGGCGACGGAGAGGCCGCCGCCGGGGAACTCGACGCCGCCCTCACCCTCCGCGAGAGCGCCGCCGCCTTCCTCGACCTCGCCGACGCCCTGCACCTCGCCGGGGCCGAGCCCGGGCGCGTCCGTCTCGCGCTCGACCGCGCCGAACCCCTCCTCGGCGACGGCCAGGCCCTGCGGCTGCGCCTCACCACCGCGCGCGCCCGCCTGTACGACACCGAGGGCGACGGGACCGCCGCCGACGAGGCGTACGAGGAGGCCACCCTCCTCGCGCCCGCCGACAGCGCGCAGCGCGGCCCGCTCCTGCTCACCTGGGGCGGCTCGCTGCTGCGGCGGGCGGCGGCCGACACCGGTACGGCCCCCGTCGACCGGGCCGAGGGCGTGCTGCGCGAGGCCCTCACCCGGCTCCCCTCGGGAGCGCCCGAACGGGCCAGGGCACGGACCCTGATCGGCAGCGTCCTCGCCCTCCGCTTCCACCGCGCCGGATTCCTGCCCGACCTCTTCGAGAGCCGCCACCTCCTGGAACAGGCCCTCCGGGGCACCGACGACCCCGGCGAGCGGGCCGAGGTCTGGCTGCAACTGGGCCGGGTACGCCTGGAACTGGCGGAGGTGGCCTGGGACGGTGTGATCGGCGACGCCCTCGCCGCGTACCGCAACGCGGCGGAGGAGTCCCGCGCCGCCCACGGCGACGACCCGGGCACGGTCACCGGCGCCCGCGCCCGGCACGCCCTGGGCGCGACCCTCTGGCTGATGGGCCGCCCCGGCCGGGCCAGGAGGGAACTGCTGACGGCGGCCGAACAGTGGCGGCGGCTCACGGGGCGGCTCGTGGAGGTCGACCGGGCGGACGTGGAACGGACCAGGGCCCTGCTCACGGAGGTGGCGGGCGTCCACGACCGGCCGAACGCCCACCCCGCGGAGGGGGACCGGCGGCGGATCGCGCCGCCCTGGTGGACCTGGAGCGACACCGGCGGACGAGCGTCCGACGGAACGGCTGGATAACGGGGGCGCGAATGAGCGCAGTTGAATCGAATGGGTTTCCGGTCTACCCGCGTCGGGAAGAACCGCTGCGCCGCTACGACCGTGGGGGACAGCGTCGGTGAGGAGGAGCCGGGAGTGTTCGAGCGTACGGAGTGGGCGATCGGTGCCGGCCGCCATGCCGACCGGTCTCCGCATCGGCCCGATCTCGCCGCCGTCGACCTGCGGACCCTGCGGGTCATGGACGACGCCGTCCTCGGCGCGGCGGTCGAGAGAGTACTGCGCAACCCCTCGGATCTGGTCGTCTCCTGGCCGGAGGACGCCCTCACCGACTGACGGCCGGGCGGCCCGGGCCGCCCGGCCGAACCCTGCCCGTCCCCCGACCGACCGGCGGAATCCAGCCGACCGCACCACTCCGGGCCCGCCCCTGGGGCGTGTTTCGAAAGTCCCGCCTGCCTGGCGACGCCTGGCACGCACGCTCGCCGCGTTGTCGGGATCACCCCGATACATCCAGTATCGGGGCGACCCTCCGCCTTGCGATCGCACGCACCAGACGCCGCCAGGCCTGCCCTCCGGGCAGACGGCGCCACTTGTGAAACACGCCCTCGGCCCCCGCCCCGCGCACGGACCCTCCGACGCGGGGCCCACGGCCCCCGCACCCCGCGGCGGACGCGCGCTCTCCTGGCCCCGCCCCGGACGGCCGTACGACCGGCCCCGCCCCGGACCGCTGGGCCCCGGGCCCCGTTCCCGGCCGCCGGAAGGCCGCCCGGAGGCACCCGCGCCCCGCCTCCCGGAGACGGTTCCCGCGCCCCGCCCCGCGCGGACGCTTCCCCGGGTCCGGCCCGCGCGGACGCGTGGTCCGGTCCGGTCCGGGGGCCGGGAGTGATCGCCGCGCCGCCGAGGCCAGCGGCCTTCGCCGCGCTGGCCGCCACCCGGCCCGGCCCGGCGGACACGGCCTTCCTGCGGTCCGGGGTGCACGCCCGCCGGCTGCTGCTGCTCAAGGCCCTGCTCGTGCGGGTGCGGCGGTACCGCGACCGGATCGCCCCCGAGACCCTGCGCGGCTTCGAAGCCGCCTGGAACCTCCTCGAACGGACCGAGCGCGGCGCCCCCGGCGTGGTCCGTGCCGTCCTCGACTACCCGACCACCGGCGCCTGGCTCGCCGCCGCCCTCACCGCCCCTCCCGGTCCCGCCCTCGACCGGCACCTGGCCCATCTCGAACCGCTCGCCGCCACCGCCGCCGTACGCTCCGGACGCCCCCTCGACCTGGTGCTGCGGGCCCCCGAAGGCGTGCTCTGCCTGCCCGGCGCCGGGAGCGTCGTGGTGGCCCCCGGCCCGGTCCGGCTGATCTCCCGCTCCCAGGTCGTACGGGTCCACTCCGCCGCCGCTCCCGGCGCCCCGGCCGCGCTCCTCAGGCCCGCCGGTCCCCGCACCGGCGCCGTGACCGGCAGCGGCCCCGGCTGGCGCGGTCTGCGCGAACTCGCCGGGGGAGCCGCCCGTCTGGAGGACCTCGACCCGTACCGGGTGCCCCCCGGCGGCGTGGGCACCCCGGCCAGGGTCGCCGCCGAACGGCCCGACATCGACCACCCCGCCTGGTCCGCGCACTGGCGCGCCGCCCGGGAGCTGCTGCGGCGGACCGACCCGGCGCGGGCGGCGGAGATCGGCCGGACGGTCGGCGCGCTCGTACCGCTGCTCCCGCACGGGCCCCGGGCCGTCGGCGCCACCCTGAGCGTCGCCCCCGGGGCCGTTCTCATGACCCCGTCCGCCGGTGCCTTCGACATGGCGGAGACCCTGGTGCACGAGCTGCACCACGGCAAGCTGTCCACCCTCCACGAACTGGTCCCGCTCTACCGGTCCGGCGGCACCGCCGTGCTCTACCGGGTCGGCTGGCGCGCCGACGAGCGCCCGGTCGCCGGGGTCTTCCAGGGGACCTACGCCCATCTGGCACTGGCCGATCTGTGGCGCAGGGCCCGGGACGCCCCCCGCGTGCCGGGGGCCTGGAGCACCCGGGCCGCGCAGCAGTTCGACCATGTCCACGATCAGGTGGGCGAAGCACTGGCGATGCTGCTTGAATCCGATGAACTGACCAACGAGGGCCGGGAGTTCGCCCGACACATGCGGCAGCTCCATGCGAGCCTCGGCACAAGTCCCGGGGCCCGTGGGTAACACTGTGCCCACGGCACATGACACTGCGTTGCGCGCGAGCGGGACGGGAGACGGACAGATGGCGGAACAGCGGCCGGGCGGGGGCCCCGAGGGCCACGGAGGCAGGAACATCTTCGAACACGTCCTGGTGGTCTTCCCCGGATACCACCGGCCCTGGGCGGCCTGGATCAACCAGCGTCTTGACACACACGGCGTACGCGCCACCCTCCAGCGCTGGGACCCGCCCCGCGAGGTCCCCCTGGAGGACTCGCTCGGCGACCTGCTGCTCGCCCGCGGCCAGGTCCTCCTCGTCCTCAACGACTGGTTCTTCGAGCTCGGGCCCCGGCCCGCGGGGGAGTGGAACGACGTCCTGCGCGGCTTCGTCGCCGCCCACGCCGACCGCTTCGCCGCCGTCAACCTCACCAACCGCCCGCTCCTCCCGGCCACCGCCGTCCTCGAACCGGTCAGCCTCTGGGGCGTCGGCGAGGAGGAGGCCGAAGCACGCCTCCTCGGCAGGCTTGGCATCGAACCCCGCAGGGGAGGCCGCCGCATCCCACCCGGCGCCCTCGTCCGCTACCCCGACACCCCGCCCGAGATCTGGGGCGAGGTCCCCCGCCGCAACCCCCGCTTCACCGGCCGCGACGACCTCCTCACCGACCTCCAGGAACGGCTCATGGACGCCGAGCGCGGCAACGCCGCGTGCACCCTCCTCGGCATGTCCGGCATCGGCAAGACCCAGATCGCCGCCGAGTACGCCCACCGCTTCGGCCCCGACTACGACGCCGTCTGGTGGGTCAGCTCCGACGACCGCAACGTCCAGCGCGACCGTCTCGGCGAACTCGCCGTGGAACTCCACCTCCCCGTCGGCAACGAACCTGGCGAACGCATCCGCGCCGTCCGCGAGGCCCTGCGCCGCGGCGACCCGCACGGACGCTGGCTCGTCGTCTTCGACGGCTGGGACGACACCGACGGCATCGACGTCATGCTCCCGCAGGGCCCCGGCCACGTCCTCATCACCTCCCGCAACCGGGGCTGGCGCGAGCACACCGACGTCCTGGAGATCCCCAGCTTCGACCGCGCCGAGTCCACCGGCTATCTGATGCGCCGCGCCCCGCAGCTCGACGCCGCCGAGGCCGACGAGGTCGCCGCCGAATTCGGAGACGTACCCCTGCCGCTCGTCCAGGCCGCCGCCTGGCTCGGCGAGTCCGGCATGGACGCGCCCGAGTACCTGCGCATGGTCCGCGAGGGACGCCTCTCCACCGTCGACGACCCCATGACGGGCGACGGCATGCCCAGTGCCTCCCTCACCTCCTGGTCGATACTGATCAACCGGCTCCGCCGCGCCCAGCCCCAGGCCATCGACATCCTCAGCCTGTGCGCCAGCTTCGCCCCCGGCCGCATCCCCCTCGGCATCGTCCGCGCCTATCCGCAGGCCCAACTGCCCGAGGACCTGCGGTGGATGGCCACCGACCTGCCCGCCTGGACCCGGGCCCTCGACACCCTCGTCAACTACTCGGTGCTCACCCGCGAGACCCGCGGCCCCATGACCACCGACGAGATCGGCCCGCACCAGGAGTCGATCCACATGCACCGGCTGGTGCACGACATCGTCGCCCGGCTCACCGACGGGGAGCACCGCGACGCCCACCGCAGGGCCGTCCGTGCCCTCCTCGCCGAGGCCGACCCCGGCAACCCCACCGACAGCAGGCAGTGGCCCCGCTACTCCGAACTCCTCCCGCACCTGGAACCCTCCGGAGCGCTCCGCTCCACCGACCCGCGCATCCAGGTCGCCGTCCTCAACTGCCTGCGCTTCTGCGACCGCAGCGGCGAGTACAAGGCGGGCATCCGGCTCGCGGGCCGCATCCGCGACGAGTGGACGGCCTTCATGGAACCGCTCGCCCCGCACATGCAGGAACTCGCCACCCTCGAAGGCGACATCCTCCGCCGCTACGGGCGTTTCCGCGAGGCGTACGACCTCGACGTCGCCCAGCGCGACCGGCTGGCCGCCGCCGGGACCACCGACCGGCTCGGCGAACTGCAGACCAAGGTCTCCCTCGCGCGTGACCTGCGCTTCCTCGGCCAGTACAAGGAGTCGGAGAAGCTCCAGCGGGAGAGCCTGGCCGAGGCCCGGAGCCTCCTCGGCGAGACCCAGTTCCTCACCCTCGTCGCCCGCCACAACCTCGGCGTGGTCCTGCGGATGCTCGGCCGCTACCAGGAGGCGTACGAACAGGACGCCGACACCCTCGCCCGCTGCGAGAGCGTCCTGCGTCCGCACCACGCCTCGACGCTCAACTCCAACAACGCCGTCGCCCAGGACCTGCGGCTGCTCGGCCGCTACCGGGAGGCCCTCGGCCGCCAGGAGGCCAACGTCCGGCTGCACGTCAAGATCCTCGGACCGCAGCACCTCCACACCCTGTACGCGCGCAGCCAACTGGCCCTCTGCCGCCGCAGGGAGGGCGGCCAGCAGGGCATCGGCGCCATGATGGCCGGGGTCCTGGAACACCTGGAGCAGGCGTACGGCCGCGACCACTACGTGACGCTCTCCGCCGTCACCAACTACGCCAACTTCCTGCGCGAGCACGGCGACCTCGACCTCGCCCGGGAACTCATCACCGAGGCGGAGGCCGGCTACCGGGCCCTCCTCGGGCCCGCCCACCCCGTCTCCACCGGCGTCCTCGCCAACACCGCCCTGGTCATGCAGGCGTCGGGCGACCGCGCCTCGGCCCTGACGATGCTGGAGTCCGCGCTGGCCGGACTCACCGTCACGCTCGGCCCCGACCACCCCTGGGTGCTCGGCTGCGCCCTCAACGCCACCGCGGCCCGCAACTTCAACGGCAGGGTCGTCGAGGCCGCCGAACTCAGCCGGGACACCCTGCGCAGGGCCCGGCACTCCCTCGGCGGTGAGCACCCCCTGACGCTCTCCTGCCAGATCGCGCTCGCCACCGACCTGCGGGGGCTGCGCGAGACCGACGAGGCCGGGAAACTGGAGGAGGACGCCCTGCTCTCCCTCACCAGGACCCTCGGCGCCCAGCACCCGCACACCCTGTCCGCCCGCCAGCGCAACCGCCCCTACTGGGACTTCGAGGCCAACCTCTGAGCCCGTCGGGAGAACGCCGGAGGCCCGGCACCCCTCGGGGTACCGGGCCTCTTGCCGTTCCCGTACACGGACGCGTACGGGAACGGCCGGTCAGGCGTCGAAGACCTCGCCGACCAGCTGGGCCTGCTCCGCCTGGTGGCGCTTGGCCGAGCCGACCGCCGGGGAGGAGGAGTGCGGACGCGAGATCCGGCGCAGGCGCTCGCCCGCCGGGATGTCCGCGCCGACCGCCAGGTCGAGGTGGTCGATCAGGTTGAGCGCGATGAACGGCCAGGCACCCTGGTTCGCCGGCTCCTCCTGGGCCCAGATGTACTTCGCCGCGTTCGGGTACTTGGCGATCTCGGCCTGGAGCTCGGCACCCGGCAGTGGGTACAGGCGCTCCAGCCGGATGATCGCGGTCTCCTTGTCGCCGCGCTTCTGGCGCTCGGCCTCCAGGTCGTAGTAGACCTTGCCGGCGCAGAAGACGACCTTGCGGACGTCGGCCGGGTCGACCGTGCTGTCACCGATCACCGGGCGGAAGCCGCCGGTGGTGAACTCCTCCACCTTGGACGCCGCCGCCTTCAGACGCAGCATCGACTTCGGGGTGAAGACGATGAGCGGCTTGTGGTGCGGATTGTGGACCTGCCAGCGCAGCAGGTGGAAGTAGTTCGACGGCAGCGTCGGCATGGCGACCGTCATGTTGTCCTGGGCGCACATCTGGAGGAAGCGCTCCGGGCGCGCGGACGAGTGGTCCGGGCCCTGGCCCTCGTAGCCGTGCGGCAGGAGCAGCGTGACGCCGGAGGTCTGGCCCCACTTCTGCTCGGCCGAGGAGATGAACTCGTCGACGACGGTCTGCGCGCCGTTGACGAAGTCACCGAACTGGGCCTCCCAGACGACCAGGGAGTCCGGACGGGCCAGCGAGTAGCCGTACTCGAAGCCCATCGCCGCGTACTCGCTGAGCAGCGAGTCGTAGACGTTGTAGTGGGCCTGGTCCTCGGCCAGGTAGAGCAGCGGGGTGAAGTCCTCGCCGGTCTCCTGGTCCACCAGGACCGCGTGGCGCTGGCCGAAGGTGCCGCGGCGGGTGTCCTGGCCGGAGAGCCGGACCGGGGTGCCCTCCATCAGCAGGGAGCCGATGGCGAGGGTCTCGCCGAAGCCCCAGTCGATGGTGCCGTCGTCGATGGAGGCGGTGCGGCGCTGCATCTGCGGGAGCAGACGCGGGTGGACCGTGATCCGCTCCGGGATGTTGACCTGCGACTCGGCGATCCGCTTCACGACCTCCTGGGAGACCGCGGTGGTCACGGCGACCGGGAACTCGGCGCGCGCGTCCGGGACGTGCGCCGGGGACGGGGCGGCGGTGGCCTCGCGGACCTCCGCGAACACCTTCTCCAGCTGGCCCTGGAAGTCCTGGAGCGACTGCTCCGCCTCTTCCAGGGTGATGTCGCCGCGACCGATGAGCGACTCGGTGTACAGCTTGCGCACCGAACGCTTCTTGTCGATCAGGTTGTACATCTGCGGGTTGGTGAACGAGGGGTTGTCGCCCTCGTTGTGACCGCGGCGGCGGTAGCAGATGAGGTCGATCACGACGTCCTTGTTGAACGTCTGGCGGAACTCGAAGGCGAGCCGCGCGACGCGGACCACGGCCTCCGGGTCGTCACCGTTCACATGGAAGATCGGCGCCTCGATCATGCGGGCCACGTCGGTCGCGTACATCGAGGAACGCGAGGACTCCGGGGCGGCGGTGAAGCCGACCTGGTTGTTGATGACGATGTGGACCGTGCCGCCGGTGCGGTAGCCCCGCAGCTGCGACATGTTCAGCGTCTCGGCGACGACGCCCTGGCCCGCGAAGGCCGCGTCGCCGTGGAGGGCGACGGGCAGGACGGTGAAGTCCGTGCCGCCCTTGTTGATGACGTCCTGCTTGGCGCGGACGATGCCTTCCAGGACCGGGTCGACCGCCTCCAGGTGCGAGGGGTTCGCGGCGAGGGAGACCTTGATCTGCTCGCCGTCGAGGCCGGTGAAGGTGCCCTCGGCGCCCAGGTGGTACTTGACGTCGCCGGAGCCGTGCATCGACTTCGGGTCGAGGTTGCCCTCGAACTCGCGGAAGATCTGCGCGTACGACTTGCCGACGATGTTCGCCAGGACGTTCAGCCGGCCGCGGTGGGCCATGCCGATGACGACCTCGTCGAGGCGCGACTCGGCGGCCGAGTCGATGACCGCGTCGAGCAGCGGGATGACGGACTCGCCGCCCTCCAGGGAGAAGCGCTTCTGGCCGACGTACTTGGTCTGCAGGAAGGTCTCGAAGGCCTCCGCCGCGTTCAGCCTGCGCAGGATGCGCAGCTGCTCCTCGCGCTCCACGCGGGAGTGCGGGCGCTCGACGCGGTCCTGGATCCACTTGCGCTGCTTCGGGTCCTGGATGTGCATGAACTCGACGCCGGTGGTGCGGCAGTACGAGTCGCGGAGCACGCCGAGGATCTCGCGGAGCTTCATCATCGACTTGCCGGCGAAGCCGCCGACCGCGAACTCGCGCTCCAGGTCCCACAGGGTGAGGCCGTGCTCGGTGATGTCCAGGTCGGGGTGCTTGCGCTGCTTGTACTCCAGCGGGTCGGTGTCGGCCATGACGTGGCCGCGGACCCGGTAGGAGTGGATCAGCTCGAAGACCCGCGCGGCCTTGGTGACGTCGTCGTCGTGCGAGGCGTCGATGTCCTTGAGCCAGCGGACCGGCTCGTAGGGGATGCGCAGGGCCTTGAAGATCTCGTCGTAGAAGCCCTCCTCGCCGAGGAGGAGGTTCGCGACGACGCGCAGGAACTCGCCGGAGGCGGCGCCCTGGATCACGCGGTGGTCGTACGTCGAGGTCAGGGTCATGACCTTGGCGATGCCCAGCTTGTTCAGGGTGTCCTGGGAGGTGCCCTGGAACTCGGCCGGGTAGTCCATCGAGCCGACGCCCATGATGACCGACTGTCCGGGCATCAGACGCGGCACGGAGTGGACGGTGCCGAGGCCGCCGGGGTTGGTCAGGGAGACCGTGACGCCGGTGAAGTCGTCCATCGTCAGCTTGCCCACGCGGGCCCGCTTCACGATGTCCTCGTACGCCTGCCAGAACTCGAAGAAGTTGAGCGTCTCGGCCTTCTTGATGCCCGCGACGACGAGCTGGCGGTCGCCGTTGGGCTTCACCAGGTCGATCGCGAGACCGAAGTTCACGTGCTCCGGCTTGACCAGGGTCGGCTTGCCGTCCTTCTCCGCGAAGGAGTGGTTCATCGTCGGCATGGCCTTGATCGCCTGCACCATCGCGTAGCCGATCAGGTGCGTGAAGGAGATCTTCCCGCCCCGGGCGCGCTTCAGGTGGTTGTTGATCACGATCCGGTTGTCGAAGAGCAGCTTCACCGGGACGGCGCGGACGGACGTGGCCGTCGGCACCTCCAGGGAGGCGTTCATGTTCTTCGCGACCGCGGCGGCGGGGCCACGCAGCGTGATCAGCTCGGGCCCCGCGTGAGCCTGGGCGGCCGGCTGCGCGGGGGCGGCCTTGACGGCGGCCGGAGCGGCGGCGGGCTGCACGGCGGCCGGCGCGGGAGCCGGAGCGGGCTTCACGGGAGCCGGGGCGGGGGCCGCGACCGGGGCGGGCGCGGGAGCCGGTACGGCCGCCGGAGCGGCAGGCGCGGCCTGTGCGGGGCCCGTCTGCGGCGCGGCGGGGGCGCTCGGCGTGGTGGCGGCCGGGGCGGTCGGGGTCTCCGACGTGCCCGGCTTGTAGTCGGCGAAGAAGTCCCACCAGGCACGATCGACCGAATTCGGGTCCTGGAGGTACTGCTGGTAGATCTCGTCGACGAGCCACTCATTGGCGCCGAAGGCGGTCGCAGGGTTCTGGCCCTGCCCGTCTTGGGCGGTCGGGGAGCTCGGGGTACTGGGGGACTGAGACGACACGGCGGCAACCGCCCTCTTCCGCTTCACAAGGTGATGGACAGCGGAAATAAAGGCTACGCCTGTCCGGCCTGGAGGTGCAGGCCGGGCGCTCCAACGTCGCGCAAGTCACACTTGACGCGGTGTTTCGGAGCCGGGATTGGCGGGAAACAAACGTGGTTCCGCTGCGTCAGGGTACGGAAAAGCCCGGGCGCGACCCCGTTTCGGCCGCTCCCGAGCACACCTCCTGCTCATGTACACGCAGAACGTGCTGCTCCAGTTCGAACCCTACGTCAATCCCGTGGTGGAAGGCTTCCCGGAAGGGTGACTCTGATCCGGCACCCGCGTGACGATTCGGCCACGCCGATCCCACCGCCGTGCAGATCCACCGCCCAGCGGGCGATCGCCAGGCCGAGCCCCGTGCCGCCGTCGCTCCCCGGACCCCGGCGGCGCGGCACCGCACCCCGGTTGAACCGCTCGAAGACCGTGTGCCGCTCCGACTCCGGGATGCCGGGCCCCTCGTCCTCGACCTCCAGCTCCAGCGAGTCGGGAAACGGACCGCGCCGGGCCCGGACCGTGACCCGGCCGTGCGGCGGCGAGTGCTTCACCGCGTTGTCGATCAGGTTCGCCATCACCTGGTGCAGCCGCTCCGCGTCCGCGTGCGCGACCAGCTCGGGCGGCGACACGTCCAGGTGCAGATGCACGTCCGTCCGCCGGTGCAGGCCCGAGGTGGACGACAGACCCCGCTGCGACGCGGCCAGGTTCGCCTCCCGCAGCACGCCCGACAGATACGGCCAGACCTCGAAGCGGCGCACCTTCAGCGTGACGACACCGTTGTCGAGCCGGGACAGGTCGAGCAGCGTCTCCACGAGCCGTCCCAGCCGCTCGGTCTGCCGCAGCGCCGACCGCATCGTCTCCGGGTCCGCCTCCGACACCCCGTCCACGACGTTCTCCAGGACCGCCCGCAACGCGGCGATCGGGGTCCGCAGCTCGTGCGACACATTGGCGACCAGCTCCTTGCGGTTCCGGTCCACCGCCTCCAGGTCGTCCGCCATGCGGTTGATCGTCGAGGCCAGGTCGCCCAGCTCGTCCCGCCGGTCCGCGCCCCGCACCCGCCGGGAGAAGTCCCCGCGCGAGATCGTCCCGGCCACCGTGGTCATCTCGTCCAGCGGAGCCGTCAGCGACTGCGCCACGAACTGGGTGATCAGCAGGGTCGCGATCATCGCGAAGATCGTGATGTACCGGAACTCGGTGGACGTACGGATCGCCACCAGGGCCAGACCGGAGGTCAGCAGCACCGCCCCGACGACCAGCGCGCCCAGCTTCGTCTTGATCGAGATCACGATCCGCCGCGGCCTTCGGACCCCCGCGCCGGGCACGTGCCGGGGCGCTCCGGGACCCGGGCCCCGCGCCGCCCGCCGCGCGCCCGCGCCGCACTCCCGCACCGGCCGGCGCGGCCCGTCGGCGTCCCGTGCCTCCCGCGGCCCCTCGGACCCGCGCCGGTTCACGGCGCCGGGGTCTCCAGCGCGTATCCGACACCGTGGACGGTACGGATCCGCTCGGCCCCGATCTTCCGGCGCAGCGCCTTGATGTGGCTGTCCACGGTCCGGGTGCCCGAGGCGTCCGCCCAGTCCCACACCTCCGCGAGCAGCTGCTCGCGGGAGAGGACCGCGCGCGGGGTGCCCGCCAGACAGACCAGCAGGTCGAACTCGGTGGGGGTCAGGTGCACGTCCTCGGCCCGCACCCGCACCCGGCGCTGCGCGTGGTCGATCTCCAGTTCGCCCAGGCGCAGGGTGCCGCTGCGCGGGGCGGTCGCGGCGAGCGTCGCCCGCTCCACCCGGCGCAGCAGGACGTGCACCCGGGCGGCCAGCTCGCGCATCGAGAACGGCTTGGTCATGTAGTCGTCCGCGCCCACGCCGAGACCGACCAGCATGTCGGTCTCGTCGTCACGGGCGGTCACCATGAGGACCGGGACGGGCCGCTGGGCCTGGACCCGGCGGCACACCTCCAGACCGTCGAAACCGGGCAGCATGACGTCGAGGACCATCAGGTCCGGCTGCCACGCCTCGGCGGCCTCCACGGCGGCGGGTCCGTCGGTCGCGGTCTGCACGAGGAAGCCCTCCGCGCGCAGCCGGGCGGAGATCGCCTCCACGATCGTGGCGTCGTCCTCGACCACCAGGACGCGCCGCTGGGCCCCGGGAGTGGCCGCCGCACCGTGGTGAGTGGTGTGTGTCTGGTCCATTGCCCCGCCTCGCGTCGCCGATGTCGGTGCAGCAGCCTAGAGGTACCGGCGGTGTCCCGGCTATCCGGCGAGTCTCCCGGGACGGACCGCGAGATGGACCGCGTCGGGGACGCCTCGGGCAACGGGCACCTCTTCCGTCCGTACCCCGTTGAATCCGGCATTCCGCAAGGACTCTTCGAAATCGGCGGAGGGCCGGGCCGACCACACGGCGAGCACACCGCCTGGTTTCAGCCGTGCCGCGCAGGCCGCCAACCCGTCCGCCGCGTACAGGGATTCGTTGTCCTCGGTGACGGTCCAGCCGGGCCCGTTGTCGATGTCGAGGCACAGGACGTCGTAGGTGTCGGGGGAGGTGCGGAGGTACTCCACCAGGTCCGTGTGCAGGATCACGGTCCGGGGATCGGCCAGCGCGGCCCCGGAGATCGAGGCGAGCGGGCCCTGCCGGTGCCAGTCGATGATCGCCTCCTCCCGCTCGACCACCGCGATCCGCCCCCAGTGGGGGTCGGCGGCGGCGTGCGCGAGCGAGAAGCCGACCCCGAGCCCGCCGACGAGGACCGAGGCCCCGGGCCTGGCCCGCTCCGGCAGCGCGTCCCGCGCCGCGTCGATCAGGAGCCGCTCGGAACGCCCGTCGGAGGTGTCCATGAGGAAGGTCCCGTTGGCGATGATCTCGAAGTGCTCGTCGCGGCGGCGCAGCACGACCTCTCCGTACGGTCCTTCACGGCGGTCGAGGGTCTGGGGTGGGGGCACGGGCGTTCTCTCCGCTTCTCGGCTCGGGGACCGCTCGCGCCCATCCTTCGCGGGCGCGGGCGACGGGACAAACGTTTTACGGGGACGTGGGCGGGTTCCGGCCGTTCGCGTGGTGCGTCCCCCGCCCGCACGGAGGGACCGGTTCCGGCCATGAGCACCCCGGCCGTCGCCGCGCCGGGGTCCTTCCGGCGGGTGCGGCGGCCGGATGCCCGGTCCACCGCGCGCGTACCCGGTCCGGCGGTTCACGAACCTGGGAAGAGTCATGGGTACGGGCCTCCCCGACCGCGCGTACCCCGGTCCCGCGCCGGGTGAACCCGGGGAGGGTGGCGAGCTCTCGCCGTCTCGTCGGGGCCGGGGCCGTGTCCGGGCCCGGGTCCGGAGCGGCGCGCGGGCGGGTCGGGCGGGAGGAGGGAGAGGGGAAGGAGGACTCGGGAAAGGAAAGGGGGAGGACGGGTTGGGTGGGCCGGGCGGGGACCCTCGGACGGATCGATCCGTCGACGGATCCGGTGGGGCCGATCCCGTGGGGCCGACCCGGTGGGGCCGACCCGGTGGGGCGGACCGGTCACGGACCCTTTCGGGCCGACCGGTCACGGGCTGGTCGGCGGGCCGCCCTCCGGGAGCGCGGCGAAGACCCGCTGGAGCGCAGGCGGGCGTTCCCCGTCGGCCGCGACGACCAGACGGCCGCGGTGGGTCAGCTCGTACCGGAACCCGTCGGCGATCGGCCGGCCGGTCGGCCGGTCCGGGACCTGTGCGTACGCCGGGTCCTCCAACGCGGCCCGGAGGGCCCCCGCCTCGGCTGCGGTCTGGCGGCCGGTACGGGCGGGACCGCCGCCGGAAGCGCTGGTCCAGGCCCCGTCGTACCGCACCACGAGCCGGTTGTGGATGCCCGCGAAGCCGCCGCTGACGACCACTTCGACGAGGACCTCGTCCGGCCGGGGCTCGGTCGCCGGGGTGCCGGGGCCGGTCGCCGTGTCCGGCAGGGCGGGGCCGCCGCTGGTCACCGAGGGCGGACCGCCGGGTGCGGGTACGTCCCCGGGCCCGCAGCCGCTCGCTCCGAAGGCCAGGACTCCGGCCAGCAGCAGGGTCCCGCGTCGTCTTCCCCGTACGCCTCGCACCATGGTCCGAGGATGCCCGCCCCGGGTGCCGGGCGCAGCCGTACCGGAGGGTTGCCACCCGTACGGGCACCCGACGACCGGTCCGGAGCCGGTCCGGAGCCGGTTTCGAAACCCGTTCGAGGCTGCTCCGGAGCCGGTCCGGTGGGGCGGGGGGTGGGGTCTCAGTCGGCGTCGCGCACGATCCCGGTCAGGGGTGCTCGGTGGCGCCAGCCGAGGGAGTCGTAGAGGGCGAGGCCGTCGACCGTCGCGGCGAGGACCCCCGTACCGGCGCCCGCCTGGGCGGCCGCCGCCTCCAGGGTGAGCATGACGTTGGAGCCGAGGCCCCGTCGCCGGTGCGCCGGATCGGTCTCGATCTGGTCGGCGACGGCGGTCGGCCCGGTCGGCGCGATCCGGCCCTGCGCGGCGAGGGTGCCGTCGGGCGCGAGGACACGGACCCTGATGACGCCGTCCCGGACCTCGGTGGTCCTGGCGTACCCCTCGGGAGGTGCGGGCCGGGCGCCGGGGTCGAGGGGCTTGACCATCATGAAACCGGGGTCGTCCGGGACGGTCCACCCCTCACCGATCCACCCGGCCGCCTCCTCCGGCTCCGCCATGATCTTGAGCCAGCTGTACGGGGTGGTCAGCCGGGCGCAGAGCGAGCCGACGACGGCCGCGTCGGGGGCGGGCAGCACATGCCGTACGACGTGCCGGGGCAGGCCCACGTCGATCCGGTGGCCCCAGGGCTCGGCGACGGCGGCGGGGGTGCCCCGGGAGACGGTCCAGCCCGCGACCCAGGCAGATGTAATGGCTGCGATATCCATGGAGGGATTACAGCCGCAGGTGGCGCCCGCTGTCGGCGTCCGGTGGAATTCTTGGTCGCATCGTGACCATGGGCGGCGCCGGGGATGCGGGGACCGGACGGCGGTGTGGTGACGTCAGGGGAGAGCCGGACCGCCGTCTCCGCGCCTCCGGAAGCGGTGCGCCGGGCGGCGGGCGCAACCGGAAGCGGCGTCCCGACCGCCCCCGCACGGGCGGGGCGGAAAGGGAACGGAGCAGAGCCCCGGGCTCACCGTCGACGCCGCCCCCGCGCGGGCGGGGCGGAACTGATCGCTCAGAGCGAACGGGCGGTTGGGAACATTCCCCGGCTCACATGCATTGAGTGCACATAGCTCAACTTGACTGCCGAAGGGGAGATCATGGCTTCTGAGTCCAAGCCGTCCGTGGCGCTCACTCTGCCGGTGCTGCCGCTCGACGACGAGGTCGTGCTGCCCGGAATGGTGGTACCGCTCGACCTGTCCGACGCCGATGTGCGCGCCGCCGTCGAGGCAGCCCAGGCCGCCGCGCGGCCCGGCGCGGGCAAGCCCAGAGTGCTGCTCGTGCCCCGCGTCGACGGGACCTACGCGGGGACCGGTGTCCTCGGCACCGTCGAGCAGGTCGGACGGCTGTCCGACGGCGATCCCGGCGCCCTGATCCGGGGCATCGGCCGCGTCCGCATCGGCGCGGGCACCACCGGCCCCGGCGCCGCGCTCTGGGTCGAGGGCAGCACCGTCGAGGAGACCCTGCCCGAACCGCTCCCCGGCCAGGTCACCGACCTGATCAAGGAGTACAAGGCGCTGGCCACCAGCTGGCTCAAGAAGCGCGGTGCCTGGCAGGTCGTGGACCGCGTCCAGCAGATCGAGGGCGTCGGCGCCCTCGCCGACAACTCCGGGTACTCGCCCTTCCTCAGCGTCGAGCAGAAGGTCGCCCTCCTGGAGACCGCCGACCCGGTCGCCCGGCTGAAGCTCGCCACGGCCCAGCTCCGCGAGCACCTCGCCGAGCAGGACGTCGCCGAGACCATCGCCAAGGACGTCCAGGAGGGCGTGGACAAGCAGCAGCGCGAGTTCCTGCTCCGCCGCCAGCTCGATGCCGTACGCAAGGAACTCCGGGACCTCAACGGCGAGGCCGAGGGCGACGAGTCCGACGACTACCGCGCCCGCGTGGAGGCCGCCGACCTGCCCGAGAAGGTCCGGGAGGCCGCCCTCAAGGAGGTCGAGAAGCTGGAGCGGTCCAGCGACCAGTCCCCCGAGGGCTCCTGGATCCGCACCTGGCTGGACACCGTCCTCGAACTGCCGTGGAACGAGCGGACCGAGGACCGCTACGACATCCGGGGCGCCCGTGCCGTCCTGGACGCCGAGCACGCGGGTCTGGACGACGTGAAGGAGCGCATCACCGAGTACCTGGCCGTCCGCAAGCGCCGCTCCGAGCGGGGTCTCGGCGTCGTCGGCGGGCGGCGCGGCGGGGCCGTCCTCGCCCTCGTCGGCCCGCCCGGCGTCGGCAAGACCTCCCTCGGCGAGTCCGTCGCCCACGCGATGGGCCGCGAGTTCGTCCGCGTGGCCCTCGGCGGCGTACGGGACGAGGCCGAGATCCGGGGCCACCGGCGCACCTACGTGGGCGCGCTGCCCGGCCGCATCGTCCGGGCGATCAAGGAGGCCGGGTCCATGAACCCGGTGGTCCTGCTCGACGAGATCGACAAGGTCGGCTCCGACTTCCGGGGCGACCCGGCGGCGGCCCTCCTCGAAGTCCTCGACCCGGCGCAGAACCACACCTTCCGCGACCACTACCTGGAGGTCGAGCTCGACCTCTCCGACGTCGTCTTCCTGGCGACGGCCAACGTCCTCGACGCCATCCCCGAGGCCCTCCTCGACCGGATGGAACTGGTCAGGCTCGACGGCTACACGGAGGACGAGAAGGTCGTCATCGCCCGTGACCACCTGCTGCCCCGGCAGCTGGAGCGCGCGGGTCTGGCGCCCGGCGAGGTCGTCCTGGAGGAGACGAGCCTGCGGAGGCTGGCGGGCGAGTACACCCGCGAGGCCGGGGTCCGCACCCTGGAGCGGGCGATCTCCCGGCTGCTCCGCAAGATCGCGGCCCAGCACGAACTGGGCGACCGCGAGCTGCCGTTCACGGTCGGCCCGGACGATCTGAGGGACCTCATCGGGCGACCGCACCACGTGCCCGAGTCGGCGCAGGACCCGGCGGAGCGCAGGACCGCCGTGCCGGGCGTGGCCACCGGGCTCGCGGTGACCGGCGCGGGCGGTGACGTCCTCTTCGTGGAGGCGTCCCTCGCCGATCCGGAGACCGGAGCCGCCGGACTGACCCTCACGGGCCAGCTGGGCGACGTGATGAAGGAGTCGGCGCGGATCGCGCTCTCCTTCCTCCGCTCGCACGGCGCGGAGCTGGAGCTGCCCGTCACCGGTCTGAAGGACCGGGGCGTGCACATCCACTTCCCGGCGGGCGCGGTGCCGAAGGACGGCCCGAGCGCGGGCGTCACCATGACGACGGCCCTCGCCTCGCTCCTGAGCGGGCGGCTGGTCCGTACGGACGTGGCCATGACCGGCGAGGTCTCCCTCACCGGCCGGGTCCTGCCGATCGGCGGGGTGAAGCAGAAGCTGCTCGCGGCGCACCGGGCGGGCATCACGACGGTCGTGATCCCCAAGCGGAACGAGGCCGATCTGGACGACGTCCCGGCCGAGATCCTGGAGAAGCTGGAGGTCCACCCGGTGACGGACGTCCGGCAGGTGCTGGAGATCGCGCTGGCCCCGGCATCGGTCCCGGTGGGCGTGGCGGCCTGACCGCGAGGAACGGTCACGACTTCCGTACGGAAGCCATGACCGTGCGGAAGCCGTGACTGTACGGGAGGCATGACAGTACGGGAGTAGACGGCAGTGCGGGAGTGACGACCGTACGGCCGGGGCGGTCGTGCGCGGGAGGTGACCCTACGGCCGGTCCGGACGGGTGGGGCCGTACGGACCGGCCGTGACGGACCGGCCGGTGGTGAACGGTGAGTGGTGAGCGGGGTGTTCCGTACGGAACACCCCGCTTCGTCGTGCTCCGCTGTCAGTGGCGGCTGCGATGCTCGTACGCATGGACGAAGACGCCTTCTGGGCTCTCATCGACGAGTTGAGCCGACGGCCCGGTGACCGGGACGAGCGGCTGGAGTGGCTGACAGGGCGGCTGCTGCTGCGGCCGGCCGCCGAGAGTGCGGTGTTCCAGGCACGCCTGGAGCGGGCTTGCGCGGTGGCCCAGCGGGAGGACCTGTGGAGGGCGGTGGACCGAGTGGAGGGCGGGGCCTGCACCGACGACGGCTTCCACTACTTCACGCTCTGGCTGGTGGCGCAGGGGAGCGAGGTGTACGGGGCGGTGCTCGACGATCCGGACGCGCTGGCCGGTCTGCCGGGGATACGGGCGCTGGCGGGCCGTCCCGGTGACCTCTGGCACGACGACGAGTGGCCGGAGTGGGAGGAGCTGGACTACGCGGCACAGGACGCGTTCGACGAGCTGACCGGCCAGGAGGACGACGACGGGGAGCAGTTCCTCGACGCCGTCGAGGCGGCGGAGGAGGCCGCCGTGGCGGCGGGGGAGTGGGAGGAGTGGGAGCTCCCGGAGGGTCACGGACCGCTGGTTGGCGGGGAGTTCCCGGCGGGCCGGGAGTTCCCGGGCGACCGGGACTTCCCGGCGGGCCGAGGGCTCGCGGGCGGTCGCGGGGAGCCGGAGTTCCCCGGTGGCCGGGAGCCGGATTTCCCCGGTGGCCGGATGAGTGAGGGGGAAGAGGGCGGCGGTTCGCGGGGGTCCCGCTCGGAAGGGGTGGCGTTGCCCCGCCTCACCGCCCTCTTCCCGGTCGGGGCGCCCGCCTCCTGATCGTCATCGGGAGGCGGGCGGAGGGACCGGGCCCCGGGGGCCGTGGGAACCCCCGGGACCGGGAGGCCCCGAGGGGCCCTGAGAGGTCCCGGATCAGGAAGGGCCTTCGGGAGCCGAAGGCCCTCGGTGGTCCGGAGGCCCTCAGGGCCCGACGGGTCCTCAGGAGGCCGAGGAGTTCCGGCGGCGGCTCAGGAGCAGGCTGCCCGCCGCGAAGGTGGCGAGGGCACCCGCTCCCGCGAGGGCGGGCACCAGCGGCGAGGACGAGGTGCCCGTGGTCTCGGCGGAGAGCGCCGGGGCCTTCTCGTCGCCGCCGTGGCCCGCGTGGCTCACGGTGGACAGGGCGACGCCCGCCGCGATCTTCGCCTCGGTCGGCGCCTGGGCCTTCGCCTGCGTGGCCGCCGCGCCGCCGAAGGTGACGTCGGAGCAGCTGTAGAACGCCTCGGGGCTGTCGTTGCGCTGCCACACCTTGTAGACGATGTGACGGCCGGTCCGGGCGGGGAGGTTGCCGGTGAAGTTGTAGAAGCCGTCCGTGGCGGTACGGGCGGTGTTGTGGACGGCGACGGGGGTGGCGTCGAGGTCCGACCACTTCAGGGGCTGCGTGGGGTCGAAGCCGGGCTTGGTGATGTAGACGGTCATGGTGCCCGAGTGGGCGGCCGTGACGCGGACCTTGAAGTTGAAGGCGCCCGTGGCGACCGCCGTGGCGGGCCAGTCGGTGCGCGCCCAGTCCAGGGCCCGGTACTTGGCGCGGTTCGCCGAGCAGAGCTTGCCGTCCGGGATCAGCGCCTGGTGCTGACCTGCGGCGTTGGCGATGTTGACCTCGTTCCAGTCGTAGAGCGGCTGGGTGCCGGAGTCGGCGACGAGGTCCTTGCAGACCTGGGACTTGGGGGCCTCGGGACCCTCGGCGTAACAGGCGGCAACGCGGCTGACCGGGTTGAAGACAGCTCCGTGTGCGGCGGCCGAGGTGGGGGTCAGGCCGACGAATGCGGTGGCGGCGGACAGGGCGGCGACGCCGGTGGCGGCACGGCGGTAGGACAACATGCGGGGGCTCTCTCTCGTGGGGGGAGGAAAGGTACGAGCAACGCGCGCTGAGTGCACGGAAGTTGAATTCCGGGCTACCGCGATAGAGCGTCGCATTGGTCCATACCAATGAGCAAGGGGTCGGGCGGAAAAAGCCGCGACGACCCCCGGGTGCCGCCCCCGGGTCCCCCTGCCCCCAGGTCCCCCCGCCCCCGGGGGCCGTCCCACGCGGGGCGTCAGCCGTTGGCGAGCGCCCGCACCCGTGAGTAGTCCCCGTTGAAGCGGTTGTGGTCGCCGACCGTGGGGCCGGAGGAGGTGTACTGCCACATCGTGTAGTACTGCCATCCGGCGGGGAGTTCGCCGACCGTGGCGGCGTACCGCGCGATCCACAGCGGGTTGGTGGCGGCGAAGGCGGCGGAGTTGCCGGTGCACTGGGTCCACCAGCTGGTCGCGGTGTAGATGACGGCGTCCCGGCCGGTCCGGTACCTGTACCGGTCGGTGAACTCGCGGATCCAGGCGACCATTCCGGCCTGGGACTTGCCGTAGCAGGTGGCGCCGTACGGGTTCCACTCGATGTCGAGCACGCCCGGCAGGGTCCGGCCGTCCTTCGACCAGCCGCCGCCGTTGTCGGCGAAGTGGTCGGCCTGGGCGGCGCCGGTCGTCGTGTCCGGGGTGGCGAAGTGGTAGGTGCCCCGGATCATCCCGATGTCGTACGAGCCGTTGTACTGCTGGGTGAAGGAGGTGTTCTTGTAGTAAGTGCCCTCCGTCGCCTTGACGTAGGCCCACGTGACGCCGCTGTTCCACAGGGTGGGCCAGGCCACGTCGCCGTTGTGGCTGGAGACGTCCACGCCCTCGGTCTGGACGGCCCGGGAGGAGCCCCCGCCGGGGGCGGAGCCGCGCCCGTCGTGGCTGAGGACGCCCATGCCCATGCTGGCGGAACCGCGCGGGGGTGCGGCCCGCCCGTCCGGGTCCTGGGCGGCGCCGGCGGGTCCGGCGAGGGGGAGGAGGAGGGCCAGCGCCGCGAGTGCGGCCGCGGCGAGGGTCGTCGTTCCGGATCCGTGCACACGCATGGCGTGCCTCCGAACGTCTCGGTGGGGGGACTCGGTGGAGGGAGAGGCATGACCATGTCCTGGTGTGGACATGTCATTTCAGGTCCGAGTGCGACGCTACGCGCGGAGACCCGGCCGACGGAAGAGGTCCAGGATTCCGCCGTTGGTCTACTCCTGCGAAATACTGGGGGAGCTGCGGCGACGGCCTCGGCCGGAAGAAACTTTCAGCGGCCCGAAAGCCACCGGCCGGGCACCGGAGAACGTGTGGGAGGTCCTGTCGTGCACAGAAGCGGTACGGGAAGCGGGGGCCGGGTGTCCCCGCCCGCCACGGTCGACCGTGAGTTCCTGGCGCTCGAACGCGAACTGGCGGTGTTCCTGCGGCGCGCCCGCGCCCAGTCCGGCGAGATGGCCCGCGAGGTGCACCCCGAACTGGAGCCCGCCGCCTACGGCCTCTTCGTGCGGCTCGACGACGCCGGGCCCCAGCGGGCCACCGAACTCGCCGGGTACTTCGGGGTGGGGAAGGCGACCATGAGCCGCCAGTTGCGGGCCCTGGAGGACCTCGGGCTCGTCGCCCGCGACCCCGACCCCGCCGACGGGCGCGCCTCGCTCGTCCGGCTGACGGAGGAGGGCCGCGACCGTTTCCGGCACGTACGGGACGCCCGGCGCGAGCGGTACGTCCGCAAGCTCGCCGACTGGGACCGCGCCGAGGTCGCCGAACTGGCCCGCCTCCTCAACCACTTCAACATCCGCTCGGAGGGGTGAGGCCCCGCCGGGCGCCCGGCGGCGCCGACGAGGACACGCCTCCCGGTGCGCCGGGTGACCGGCCCCGCGAGGCGGCGGCCCCGGGCGGGCCCGGGGGCTGTGGCCGGGGAGAGCGGCCGGGGAGGGTGATGCGGGGGCCGTATCCGCCCAGTCCCCGGCGAGCACGAGGACGGCCGCGTGGGCGCCCCGGTGATCGAACCCACCGCCAAAGCCCGGCCACCCAGCCCTCCGGGCCCCACAGCCCCCGGCCGCCCCCGCCCCCGGCGGGCCTTCGTCAGCCCGGGAACTCCACCAGGGCCGCCGTCGCGTCGTCGTGCCGCTTCCAGCGGCGGACCCCGCCCGCCCCGGCGTCCGCC
The DNA here is from genome assembly GCF_044767145.1 of Streptomyces sp. NPDC101490. Classification (NCBI taxonomy): domain Bacteria; kingdom Bacillati; phylum Actinomycetota; class Actinomycetes; order Kitasatosporales; family Streptomycetaceae; genus Streptomyces; species Streptomyces sp. NPDC101490. Next base: position 7,072 of record NZ_JBIWNI010000032.1, on the reverse strand, counting down.
TCCTCCAGCGCCCGTACCCGCCGCAGCAGCCCCAGCGGGCCCTCCTCCCTCAGTACTCCCACGCACTTCGTCCAGTCGCCCGCGCCGAACAGGTCGACCCAGCGGCTCGCGCCGTCCGTCAGCGCGGCCAGGGACCGCACCCGCGCACGGGGCGTCGAACCCGTCACCGCCCGCGCCGCGACCGCCGGATCGGCCGCCGCCGTGAAGAACCCGCCCTCCCGGTTCCGCAGCCGGTCCGTCGCCTCCAGGGACCGCAGCACCTCGTCCGGCAGCCGGTCCAGCCGGTCGTCGAGCACCGCCCGCACCGCCCCGTCCGGGGCCTCCAGGAGGAGGACGGAGTCGGAGAGGACGAGGTGCTCGACCGAGACGTCGTCCCACCGCACCAGCACCACCGTCGCCTGAGGCGTACGCACGTGAGAAAGGTCACAGGTGTCGCGGTGGGCGTCCGCCGTGCGCCGGATGGCCGAGGACAGGATCTCGGACAGGGGCACGTCAGGCCGGGAAGCGGACAGTTCGGTCAAAGCGCCGCCGAGGCGGGCCGTGAACCACGGCACGGTGTGCACACAACCGTCATCGCCCGCGGGTGGTGTGACGCCGTCGAGGAGGACGACGGTTCCCCCACGGCCGGAGGCGGGCAGGGCGGCGGCCACCCAGTCCTCGTTGGGGCGTTCGGGGCTGCCGGGAAGGGTGGCGACATCACTGCGCATGTCCTCCAGTGTGCCCGCCCCGGCGTACTCCTTCACTGGACCTGCAAATGACCGGAAATGGCCTGTACCAAGCCCCCGGAGCCCTTCCCGAGCAGGGAAGGGACCTCCGCGCCGGACTGCGGGCGGGCATCCTGCCAAAGCCCGCGCGGAAGATCCAACCGACGCTCCGCCGAGCCCCGTACCGGCCGTCCGGGGAAGTTGTTCGCCAACTCGGGAGTGCTGTTCACTCGTTCGGGTGGCGGAGCGGCCGATGCGCGTCTCCTTCCCGGAAGCGCTGGAATGGTCGGAAGCCGTACCAGGGGTGGGGGGCGCTCCACGTGACCGGTCGTCACCTCTGCTTTGTGGGCGGACGAGTCAAGAATGCGAGCACCGGTGCAGATGAAGCGGCCTCGGAGCAACAACGGCACGCGGAGCCGGACCCCCGGCGCAGCACCGACCCCGGACGGCACGGCCACGGCACCTCCCGAGGGCCGCTCCAAGCGCGTCCGCAACCGGCTCGTCGCGGGCGTCGCCCTCGTCGGCATCACCGTCCTCGTCGCCGGGGCCCCCGTGCTCCTCACCGCCTCCACCCAGCTCAACGACTCCCAGCGCCTGGTCACCCTCGCCGAACTCGACCGGCAGGCCGTCACCCTGGCGCACTCCCTCTCCGACGAGCGCGACGAGGTCGTCGCGTACATCGCCGCGGGACGCGACAACCAGAGTGCCGACGCCCGGCACAAGCGCCAGGTCACCAGTGTCCGTTCGACCCGCGTGGACCGGCAGATCGACGAGATCCGGCCCGGCGCGACGACCGAACTCCGCCGTGACCTCGCCGGAGTCCCCTCGATCCGCCGCACCGCCCTCACCGGCAAGGGCACCGCCCTCGAAGCCCACCGGGCGTACACCGAGGTCGTCGGCAAGCTCCAGGCCCTCGCCGACGAACTGGCCGACAGGACCCCGGCCCGCGCCGCCGACACCGCGCTCACCGAGGCCACCCGCGCCCCCGCCGCTCTCGGCCGCGCCGTCGAGCAGGCCTCCGCCACCCGGGGCCTGCTCGTCGCCGCGCTCTCCGTGCCGCAGCCCCAGGGGACCGGCGAGACCCACTACGACCCCACGACCGGCACCAACGTCACCGAGGAGCCCGAGGGCGCCGCCGAGGCCGAGCGGGCCCGCGACATCCTCACCGCCGCCGCCCAGCAGGCCCGCGTCCGGGAACTCGCCGCCCTCGGCGACTTCGACCAGGCGGCGGGCTCCACCGCCCGCGACTCCCTCGCCGCCACCGTCGCGGGACCCGACGTCAAGAGCGCCGAGCGCTCCCTGGCCTCCCTCACCGACCAGCCCAGGCTGACGCGGACCGAGCGCGAGACCGACCCGGTGGCGCTGGAAGCGGCCCTGTCCGCCCGGATCGACCAGATGAGGGGCGTCGAGTCCACGCTCGCCGCCGAGCGCGTCGAGCGGCTCGCCGCGCTCCGCGACGACGACGTCACCGGCCTCGAACTGCGCATCGCCTTCCTCGGCGGCTGTCTCCTCGTCGCCGTCGGCATCTCCACCTACGTGGCCCGCACCCTCACCCGGCCCCTCGCCGTGCTCCGCATCGGCGCCGCCCGGCTCGCCGCCGCGCCCGCCGCGCACACCGAGGAGCCGGTCCGCTTCACCGGCCGCAACGACGAGTTCGCGCAGGTCGTACGTTCCCTCAACACCCTGCACGGCAAGCTGTCCGGGCTCGTCGCGCACAACGAGTCGCTCACCGACCGGATCGGCGACGGGCAGGCCGACCTGGCCGCCGCCAAGGAGGCCCTCGGCACCCAGCTGGCCACCCAGCGCGCCGAACTCCAGGGGCGGGTCGCCCTCCTCACCGCCGACCTCGAACGGCTCCGGGGCACCGTCCACCACACCTTCGTCAACCTCTCGCTCCGCAGCCTCGGGCTCGTCGAGCGGCAGCTCGGCGTCATCGAGAAGCTGGAGGAGCGCGAGCAGGACCCGGACCGCCTCGCGACCCTCTTCAAGCTCGACCACATGGCGACCGTCATGCGCCGCCACAGCGAGAACCTGCTGGTCCTCGCCGGACACGAGCACGGACACGGGCACGCCGGTCCCGTCCCCCTGGTCGACGTGCTGCGCGCCGCCGTCAGCGAGATCGAGCGGTACGAGCGGGTCACCATCCACTCCCTGCCGCCGCACGCCCAGATCGCCGGATTCGCCGCCGACGACCTCAGCCACCTGGTCGCGGAACTCCTGGAGAACGCCACCTCGTTCTCGCCGCCGGACGCCTCGGTCCAGCTCTCCGGCTGGCTCCTGGAGACCGGCGAGGTCATGCTCTCCGTGCAGGACGCGGGCATCGGCATGACGCCCGGCCGCCTCTCCGAGCTCAACGCGCGCCTGTCCGGGGCCGACCCGGACGCCTTCGACGGCGAGGGCCTCGGCATGCGGGTGATCGCCCTCCTCGCCGCCCGCCACGGCGTCCGCGTCGAACTCCGGGAGCAGCAGCCGGGCGGCACGGCGGCCGTGGTGGTCCTGCCGCCGCCGCTGCTGCCCGCCACCCCGCCCGCGTCGGTCACGGAGCCCGTACGGGGCTCCGGCACCGTCCCGGTGATCCAGCTCCCCGGCTCGGCCGCCGAGGCCAACTCCAACACCCTGCCGTCCCGGAACCGCGACCCGCTCGTGGAAGCGGCGGAACGCGCGTTCCTGGAGGCGATGGGCGGCGCGCCCGCCCCCGCCGAGGACCGGACGCCCGCCCCCGCCGGAGACCGGACGCCCCCGCCCGCCGACGACCGGACATCCCGGCCCGCCGAGGAGTGGACGCCCCGCTCCGCCGAGCCGCACCCGGCGGCACCCGCCCCCGGACGCCCCCACGACCCGGCGCCCGCCCCCGGATACGGGGCCCCCGGGGACCGCCACGAGTCTTTGTACGACGGGCCCGCCGCCACCCCCGAGGCCCCGGCCCCGCAACCCCCCCCGCGCGCCCCGCTCGGCGAGTCCCTCTCCGAGACCACGCTCCAGGTACGGCTGCCGGTCCCGCCGCCGGAGCCGGACGCCCACGAGCGCGCCGCCGACACGGCCGCCGCACCCGCCCCGGAGGCCCCCGCCGTGCCCGAGGACGGGCAGACGGTTCCCGGACCGCGCCCCGCGCAGTGGGAACGCGTGACCGACAAGGGACTGCCCAAGCGCACCCCGCAGGTGGTGCGTCAGACCGGCGCTGCCGCCACCACCCGAAAGGGTGGTGTCGACGCGGAGGCGCTCCGCCGTCGCCTGGGCGGATTCCACCAGGGGGCCAAAGCGGGCCGCCGAGACGTGGAAGTGGAGTTGGACACGGCGCGCACGGAGGCCGTAAGGACTGCACGTACAGAGGAGATGACGGGGGACACAGTCGAGGAGGCACGCAGTTGACCGCGACGGGAACGTACGGACTGAGCTCGGAAGCCCGAAACCTGCAATGGCTGCTGGGAAACCTGGTGGAGGAGGTGCCCGGGGTCCGCTCGGTCGCCGTGGTCTCCTCCGACGGCCTGATGCTGCTCTCGTCCGACCCTGCCGCCCAGCAGAACACGAAGGCCGCCGCCGAGCCCGGCCGGCCCGGCGGACCGCGAGGATCCAGCGCCGACCTGGCCACCATCGTCTCCGGCATCGGCAGCCTGACCATCGGCGCCGCCCGCCTCATGGACGGCGGCGGAGTGAAGCAGACCATGGTCGCCATGGACGAGGGCAGCGTCTTCGTGATGTCGATCAGCGACGGTTCGCTGCTCGGCGTGCACGCAGAGCCCGACTGCGACATGAGCGTCATCGCCTACCACATGGCGCTCTTCGTGGGCCGCGCCGGGCATGTGCTCACCCCCGAGGTCCGCAGCGAGCTGCGCAAGTCGATGGAGAGCGTCCAGTGACGTCAGCCTCGCACGCCCACCGGCTGCCGGTCCGGGGGAACGGGCGGCGCCCCGCGCGCGTCCGCCCGTACTCGCTCACCGGCGGCCGTACCCGCTTCGGCCACGTGCTGCTCGTCGAGACCTTCGTGGCGGCGCTCGAAGCGCCCGCCGAGCGCAAGGTCCTGACGGACGGCGGACCCGGGGCCCGGGGTCTGATGCCGGAGATGCGGGCCATTGTCGAGATCTGCCGCCGGATGCGGACTGTCGCGGAGATCTCGGCGCTGTTGAAGATGCCGTTGGGGGTCGTCCGGGTGCTGCTCAGCGACCTGGCCGACCAGGGAAAGATCCGTGTGTACGGGACCGGTCACGGCACCGGCCAGCCCGACCGCGCGCTCCTCGAAAGGGTGCTGAGTGGACTCCGTCGTCTCTGACGCCTCCGCCGCCTCCGCCACCACGGCGGCGCCGGTCATTCCCGTGCAGCCCGGGACGGACCTGTTCCACAGGCCCGCCCCGCGTCCCGGGGCCGCCGCCCCGGGCGTCCCCGATCCCGAGGACGGCGCGCGGGACTGGCAGCTCGACCACAGCCGCGCCCCGATCGCGACGAAGATCGTCGTGGCGGGCGGCTTCGGCGTCGGCAAGACCACGTTCGTCCGCGCGGTCTCGGAGATCACCCCGCTCCAGACCGAGGCGCTGATGACCCGGGCGAGCGAGGAGACCGACGACCTCAGCTCCACCCCGGACAAGCTCACCACCACCGTGGCGATGGACTTCGGCCGGATCACCCTGGACAACGACCTCGTCCTGTACGTGTTCGGCACGCCGGGCCAGCAGCGCTTCTGGTTCATGTGGGACGACCTGGTGCGCGGCGCGATCGGCGCGATCGTGCTGGCCGACACCCGGCGGCTCACGGACTGCTTCCCGGCCCTGGACTACTTCGAGAGCTGCGGGATCCCGTACATCGTGGGCGTCAACCACTTCGAGGGCACCGAGCTGTTCGAGGTGGACGACGTCAGGGAGGCCCTGACCGTACCGGCGCACGTCCCGGTTGTGATCATGGACGCGCGCAAGCGGTACAGCGTCGTCGAGAGCCTGCTCGCGATGGTCGCGCACGCCCTCGAAGCCACTCCCGAATAGCACTCACCAGCACGCCAGGAGCTCCACCCATGCGGAAGATACTCATAGTCGGCGCGGGCCAGTCCGGTCTGCAGCTCGCCCTCGGCCTCCAGTCGCGGGGGTACGAGGTCACCCTCATGTCGAACCGCACGGCGGACGAGATCCGCTCCGGCCGGGTGATGTCCACCCAGTGCATGTTCGACACGGCGCTCCAGCACGAGCGGGACCTCGGCCTGGACTTCTGGGAGTCCCAGGCGCCGAGGATCGAGGGCCTCGGCGTCTCCGTCGCCGCACCCGACTCGACGCGTGCGGTCGACTGGGTCGGGAAGCTCGGCGGATACGCGAACTCCGTCGACCAGCGGCTGAAGATGTCCGGCTGGATGGAGACCTTCGCGCGGCGCGGCGGCCAGCTGGTGATCCACGGCGTGGCCGTCGGTGACCTCGACTACTTCTCCCGCAGCTACGACCTGGTGCTCGTCGCGGCGGGCAAGGGCGAGCTGGTGTCCATGTTCGCCCGGGACGCGTCCCGTTCGCCGTACGACGCCCCGCAGCGCGCGCTCTCGGTGGCGTACGTCCACGGTCTGGGGCCCCGCCCCGAGCACCCCGAGTTCGACGCGGTCCGCTGCAATCTGGTGCCGGGCGTCGGCGAGCTGTTCGTGATGCCGACGCTGACCATGAGCGGACGCGCCGACATCCTGTTCTGGGAGGGCGTCCCCGGCGGTCCGGTCGACGCCTTCAAGGGGATCAAGGACCCCTCGGAGCACCTGGCGCTGACGCTGGGGCTGATGGAGAAGTTCCTGCCCTGGGAGTACGCGCGGGCGACCCGGGTCGAACTGACCGACGCGGGCGGCACTCTGGCGGGCCGGTACGCGCCGACCGTGCGCAACCCGGTCGGCCGGCTCCCCGGCGGCGGTCTGGTCCTGGGCGTCGCGGACGTCGTCGTGGCCAACGACCCGATCACCGGCCAGGGTTCCAACTCGGCGTCCAAGTGCGCCGCCGCGTATCTCGCGGCGATCGTCGAGCACGGTGACCGGCCCTTCGACGAGGAGTGGATGCGCGCCGCCTTCGACCGCTACTGGGAGACGGCCCAGCACGTCACGAAGTGGACGAACGCGATGCTGGCCCCGCCGCCGGAGCACGTCCTGAACCTCATCGGCGCGGCGGGCGCCCTCCAGCCCGTCGCCGACCGCTTCGCCAACGGCTTCAACGACCCCTCGGACTTCGAGAACTTCTTCTACGACCCCGAGAAGACCTCGGCGTACCTGGGCGAGGTCACCCCGCACTGACCCCCGGCCGCGCCCGCACGGACCACCGGGGGCCCGGGGGCCCTAGGGCGTGTCTTCAAAGACTCCTTGATGGGGCATCATGTGGTGCATGGTGCGGCGGCATGAGCTCTCGGACGAAGAGTGGGTTGTGCTG
>NZ_JBIWNI010000031.1:0-68098 GCF_044767145.1 Streptomyces sp. NPDC101490 | reverse complement strand
CTGTTCACGGGGCTGCTGGTCGGCACGATCCTGATCATCACGGGACTCACCTACTTCCCCGCGCTCGCGCTGGGACCGCTCGCCGAAGGGCTCGCAGCATGAGCACGATCACTCCTACGAGGCCCCCGCGGACGGGGGCGTCCAGCGGCCGTCCGGCTGAGGCGGGCCGGGTCGGCGGGGGTCTGTTCGACCCGAAGCAGTTGCTGGCTTCCTTCCCCGACGCGGTGCGCAAGCTTGATCCGCGGGTGATGGTGAAGTCGCCGGTGATGTTCGTGGTGCTGGTCGGGTCGGTGGTGACGACCGGGCTGGCGGTGATGAACCCGGGGGACTGGTTCGGGTGGGCGATCGCGGTCTGGCTGTGGCTGACGACGGTGTTCGCGAATCTCGCGGAGGCGGTCGCGGAGGGCCGGGGCAAGGCGCAGGCCGACACGCTGCGCAAGGCGAAGACCGACACCGTCGCCCGCCGCCTCACCGCCACCGGTGAGGAGCGGGTGCCGGGGACTGTTCTGCGGGTCGGTGACCGGGTGGTGTGTGAGGCCGGGGATGTGATCCCGGGTGACGGTGACGTCGTCGAGGGTGTCGCGAGCGTCGACGAGTCGGCGATCACGGGTGAGTCGGCTCCGGTGATCCGTGAGTCGGGTGGTGACCGGTGTGCGGTGACGGGTGGCACGAAGGTGCTGTCGGACCGGATCGTCGTGAAGATCACGGCGAAGCCGGGGGAGACGTTCATCGACCGGATGATCGCTCTGGTGGAGGGTGCGGCCCGGCAGAAGACGCCCAACGAGATCGCTCTGAACATTCTTCTGGCGTCGCTGACGATCGTGTTCCTCCTCGCGGTGGTGACGCTGAAGCCGTTCGCGATCTACGCGGGTGCCGACGGGCAGACCTCGATGATCGTGCTGACCGCGTTGCTGGTGTGTCTGATCCCGACGACGATCGGGGCGCTGCTGTCCGCGATCGGTATCGCGGGGATGGACCGTCTGGTCCAGCGCAACGTGCTGGCGATGTCCGGCCGTGCGGTGGAGGCGGCGGGTGATGTGTCGACGCTGCTGCTGGACAAGACGGGCACGATCACGCTGGGCAACCGGCAGGCGGCGGAGTTCCTCCCGGTGAGGGGGACCACGGCCGCCGAACTCGCCGACGCCGCCCAGCTGTCCTCCCTCGCGGACGAGACCCCGGAGGGGCGTTCGGTCGTGGTGCTGGCGAAGGAGAAGTACGGGCTGCGGGAGCGGCACCAGGGCGAACTCGCCCACGCCCAGTGGATCGAGTTCACCGCCCAGACCCGCATGTCCGGCGTCGATGTGGAGGAACGCAAGATCCGCAAGGGTGCGACCGGTTCGGTCGTGGCATGGGTCGAGGAACGCGGCGGGGCGATCACCGATGACGCCCAGCAGCTCAACGACACCATCTCCCAGGCCGGCGGCACCCCCCTGATGGTGGCCGTGGAAGACGCCAGGGGTGCGCGTGTTCTGGGTGTCATCCATCTGAAGGATGTGGTGAAGGAGGGGATGCGGGAGCGGTTCGAGGAACTGCGCCGGATGGGTATCCGCACCATCATGATCACGGGTGACAATCCGCTGACCGCGAAGGCCATCGCGGCCGAGGCGGGGGTGGACGACTTCCTGGCGGAGGCGACGCCTGAGGACAAGATGGCGTTGATCAAGCGGGAGCAGGCGGGCGGGAAGCTGGTCGCGATGACCGGTGACGGTACCAACGACGCTCCCGCGCTGGCGCAGGCCGATGTGGGTGTGGCGATGAACACCGGGACCTCGGCCGCGAAAGAGGCCGGGAACATGGTCGATCTCGACTCCGACCCGACCAAGCTCATCGAGATCGTCGAGATCGGCAAGCAGCTCCTGATCACCCGGGGCGCGCTGACGACGTTCTCGATCGCCAACGACGTGGCGAAGTATTTCGCGATCATCCCGGCGATGTTCGCGGTCGCCTATCCGTCGCTGGACAAGCTGAACATCATGGGTCTGGCGTCGCCGGAGTCCGCGATCCTGTCCGCGGTCATCTTCAACGCCCTGGTCATCATCGCGCTGGTCCCGCTCGCGCTGAAGGGCGTGCGCTACCGGCCCTCCAGTGCGGATTCCATGCTCCGCCGGAACCTGGGGATCTACGGGCTCGGCGGGCTGATCGCCCCGTTCATCGGCATCAAAATCATCGACCTCCTCCTCTCCCTCATCCCCGGAATCGGCTGATCACGTCATGAACAACTCCGTAGGAAACACCGGGCGTGTCCTGTGGGCGGGAGCACGTGCCCTGCTCGTCCTGACCGTGCTGTGCGGCGTGCTCTATCCCCTCACCGTCACCGCCGTCGCCCAGCTCGTCTTCCCCGGCAAGGCGAACGGGTCCGAGATCACCGACGCGAGCGGGAAGACGGTCGGCTCCGCGCTGATCGGCCAGCGCTACGACCTGCCCCTCAAGGACGGCCAGGAGACGGCCGCTCCGGATCTGCGCTGGTTCCAGCCGCGTCCGTCCAACGGCCTGGGCGCGAACAATGTCAACACCCAGTACACGCTGATCCTGTCGGGGGCGACGAACCGGTCCGGGGACAACGAGGACCTGATCAAGTGGGTCACCGACGCGAAAGCGGCCGTGGTCAAGGACAACACCGTCCCCGGCCACACCATTAACCCGGCCGATGTCCCGGCCGACGCGGTCACCTCCTCCGGCTCCGGTCTCGACCCCCACATCTCCCCCGCCTACGCCGAGCTCCAGGTCCACCGCGTCGCCGCCAACAACGACCTGACCGTCGCCCAGGTCGAACGGCTCCTCGCCGACCACACCGACGGCCGGATCCTCGGCTTCATCGGCGAACCCCGCGTCAACGTCCTCCAGCTCAACACCGCCCTGAAGAACCTCCTGGCGGCGAAGGGCTGATGGCCTTACCTCCTCGACAGAGGACCCTCTCGACAGAGGTGCCGACCGTTCAGCCCGCACAAGAGGAAGGCAGCACGTCGATGACCCGGGTGCTGGTGGTCGAGGACGACGCCCAGCTCGCACGAGCGCTGGTGATCAATCTGCAAGCCCGTCGGTACGGGGTGGACTCCGCGCGGGACGGCGCCACGGCGCTCGCCCTCTCCGCCGCGGAGCCGCCCGACGTGCTGATCGTCGATCTGGGTCTGCCGGACATGGACGGGGTCGAGGTCATCAGGGCGCTGCGCCGCTGGAGCCGGGTCCCCGTGCTCGTCCTCTCCGCCCGCAGCGGCTCCGAGGACAAGATCCGGGCGCTCGACGCGGGCGCGGACGACTACATGACCAAGCCGTTCAGCATGGACGAGCTGCTCGCCCGGCTGCGGGCGGCCACCCGGCGCGCCGCCGAGGCGCCGGTGGCCGAGCCGGTCCCCGGGGGGCGGGTCACCACGGACGACTTCACCGTGGACCTGGTGGCCAAGCGGGTGCGGCGCGGGGACCGGGACGTACGCCTCACGCCCACCGAGTGGCACCTCCTGGAGATCCTGATCTGCAACCCGGGGCGCCTCATCAGCCAGCGCCGCCTCCTGAAGGAGGTGTGGGGGCCGAGCTACGCGACGAAGACGAACTATCTGCGGGTCTACATGGCCCAGTTGCGGCGCAAGCTGGAGAACGACCCGTCGCACCCCCGCTATCTGATCACCGAACCCGGCATGGGCTACCGGTTCGAGCCGTAGAGGCACGGAGCCGTGGCACCCCGGAGCCACCGTCCCGCCGCCGGGACACCGGGACGCCCTAGGCCACAGGCCCGTACAGCAGCAGTCGAGCCGTAGGAGAAACGCAGAACATGAGACGCGGGAAGCTGCGCATCTACCTGGGGGCCGCCCCCGGCGTCGGCAAGACGTACTCCATGCTCTCCGAAGGACACCGGCGGGTGGAGCGCGGCACGGACTGCGTGGTCGCGTTCGTCGAGCACCACAGCCGGCCGCGCACCGAGGTCATGCTGCACGGTCTGGAGGTGATCCCGCGCCGCACGATCGAGTACCGGGGCACGTCCTTCACGGAGATGGACGTGGACGCCGTCCTCGCCCGGCGGCCCGCCGTCGCGCTCGTCGACGAACTTCCCCACACCAACGTGCCCGGCTCCCGCAACGCCAAGCGGTGGCAGGACATCGAGGAACTGCTCGCGGCGGGCATCGACGTCGTCTCGACCGTCAACATCCAGCACCTCGAATCGCTCGGCGACGTCGTCGAGTCGATCACCGGCATCCGGCAGCAGGAGACCGTCCCCGACGAGGTGGTGCGCCGGGCCGACCAGATCGAGCTGGTCGACATGTCGCCGCAGGCACTGCGCCGCCGGATGGCGCACGGCAACATCTACAAGTCCGACAAGGTCGACGCGGCCCTCTCCAACTACTTCCGCCCCGGCAACCTCACCGCCCTGCGCGAGCTGGCCCTGCTGTGGACCGCCGACCGGGTCGACGAGTACCTCCAGGAGTACCGGAAGGAGCACCGCGTCTCCACGATCTGGGGTTCGCGGGAACGGATCGTCGTCGGGCTGACGGGCGGGTCCGAGGGACGCACCCTGATACGGCGGGCCACCCGGCTCGCGGAGAAGGGCGCGGGTGGCGAGGTGCTCGCCGTCTACATCTCCCGCAGCGACGGGCTGAGTTCTGCGTCCCCGAAGGAACTGGCGGTGCAGCGCACCCTGGTCGAGGACCTCGGCGGCACCTTCCACCACGTCGTCGGCGACGACGTCCCCGCCGGGCTCATGGAGTTCGCGCGCGGGGTGAACGCCACCCAGATCGTCCTCGGGGTGAGCCGCCGCCGCTCCTGGCAGTACCTCCTCGGCCCCGGCGTCAGCGCCGTCGTCGCCCGTGAGTCCGGGCCCGACCTGGACGTGCACATCGTCACCCACGACGAAGCCGCCAAGGGCCGACGGCTGCCCGTCGCGAGGAGCGCCAGGCTCGGCAGGTCCCGGACGGTCTGGGGCTGGCTCGTCGGCCTCGGCGGCCCCGCCCTCCTCACCTTGCTGCTGCGCACCGCGACACCCGAGGTGGGCCTCGCCAACGACGTCCTGCTGTACCTGACGCTCACCGTCGCGGCGGCGCTGCTCGGCGGCCTCAAGCCCGCGCTCGCGTCCGCCGCGGTCGGTTCCCTGCTCCTGAACTGGTTCTTCACCCCGCCGATCCACGAGCTGACGATCGCCGACCCCCGCAACATGGTGGCCCTGGGGGTCTTCGTCGGCGTGGCGATCTCGGTGGCCTCGGTGGTGGACCTGGCGGCCCGGCGCACCCACCAGGCGGCCCGGCTGCGGGCCGAGTCGGAGACCCTCTCCTATCTCGCGGGCAGTGTGCTGCGCGGCGAGACCACCCTCGAAGCGCTCCTCGAACGGGTCCGGGAGACCTTCTCCATGGACGCGGTCGCCCTCCTGGAACGCCCGGACGAGACGGGACCGTGGGCGTGTGTCGCCCTCGCGGGCCACGGTCCCTGCACGCGCCCGGACGACGCGGACGTGGACATCCCCGTCGGCGACCATCTGGCGCTGGCCCTGACGGGCCGGGTGCTGCCCGCCGAGGACCGCCGGGTGCTGGGCGCGTTCGCGGCGCAGGCGGCCGTGGTCCTCGACCGGCAGCGGCTCGTCGGCGAGGCGGAGGAGGCCCGCAGGCTCGCCGAGGGCAACAAGATCCGAACGTCGCTGCTGGCCGCCGTCAGCCACGACCTGCGCACCCCCCTCGCCGGTATCAAGGCGTCGGTGACGTCGCTGCGTTCGGACGACGTCGAGTGGTCGGAGGAGGACCGGGCCGAGCTCCTGGAGGGCATCGAGGCGGGCGCCGACCGCCTCGACCACCTCGTCGGCAACCTCCTCGACATGTCCCGGCTGGAGACGGGCACGGTCACCGCTGTGATCAGGGAGACCGATCTGGACGAGGTCGTCCCGATGGCGCTGCTCGGCGTCCCCGAGGACAGCGTCGAACTGGACATCCCCGAGACGCTGCCGATGGTCGCCGTGGACCGGGGTCTCCTGGAACGGGCCGTCGCCAACATCGTGGAGAACGCCGTCAAGTACAGCCCGCCGGGCCAGCCCGTCCTCGTCGCCGCGAGCGCCCTCGCGGACCGGGTCGAACTCCGCGTCGTCGACCGGGGTCCCGGTGTGCCCGACGAGGCCAAGGACCGTATCTTCGGGGCGTTCCAGCGCTACGGGGACACCCCGCGCGGCGAGGGCGTCGGCCTCGGCCTTGCCGTCGCCCGGGGCTTCGTGGAGTCGATGGGCGGCAGCCTGGCGGCGGAGGACACCCCGGGCGGCGGCCTGACGATGACCGTCGTCCTGCGGATGCCGGACGGAGCGCCGCACCAGATCCCGGAACAGGCGGCCGGGACGACGACCTGACGGGGGACCGGGCTCCTGGGGCCAGGCCCGGACACCCGGTCACGCCCCCACCCTCACCCCCGCTCGGCCCCACTCCCGCTCGGCCCCGGCCCCGCCCTCCCGGTCAGGGCTCCGCGCGGACGACGACGAGGGAGCCCCGGTAGACGGGCCGGGTGCGCAGATGGCCGAAGCGCGCGTCCCAGGCGCCGGAGGCCAGATCGTGGCGCAGGGTGCGGTCGAAGCGTTCGCGGGCCGTGTCGTCGACGAAGCTCCAGGCGGAGCACGCCTCCCGGGCGGCGGGGTCGAGGAGCATCTCGGGGCGCCCGTAGTAGGCCTCGTTGAAACCGTCGGTGCAGTCGAACGGCACGGGGACCGCCTCGACGGTCACCGTGCCGCCCAGTGCGGCGGCGATCTCGTCGACGGGCGGGTACCTGAGGGCCTCCGTGTCCAGGACCCCGGGCGCGTACGCGTACAGCCAGAAGTCCCTCACCCGCGCGGGATCGCGGGTCAGGACGGTGACCGGGCCGCGCGTCACCCGGCGCGTCTCCCGCAGCCCGGCGGTGACGTCACCCCACTGGTGCACGCTGAACAAGGTCATCGCCGCGTCGAAGGAGCCGTCGGCGAAGGGCAGTTCCCCTGCGGCGGCGACGGCCACCGCGTCGAGGGCCGGGGCGGTGCCCGGGGACGCGGAAGGCCCGCCGGGTGCCAGCGCGCGGACGGCGCTCTCGTATGTGCCCGTGCCCGCGCCCACGTTGAGGACGGTCCGCGCCCCGCCGAGCGACCGGGCGACGAACAGGGCTATCCGCCCGTCGGGCCGCCGCGCGGAGCGGCCACGGCCGGGCGGGCCGTGGCCGAGTGCCCCGGAGCCGCCGTCGTGCGTCCGCGTGCATGTGGTCATCTGCCTTGCCTCGCCTCGTGAGCAGGAACAGCGGAAGCGGGCGGAGACCCGTGGAGCCTCGCTCGCGGCAGCCGGTGCCGACGGGCCCCCGCGCACCGGACACCGCGTGCGGTGCGCGGGGCCCTGCCGGTTCTCCGTCGTGGCGAGAGCCACTCCACCGCGCCGGGCCGGTGCCGTCAGTCAACCAGGCGCCCACCGTACGCGGCGATTGGACGCAGTCACAGAAACAGGCCCCCGCGGACCGGATGATTACATCCGATCATCCAAGAGGGTAAACGCCTCTTCGGGTGCGCATGTGCGAGTCATGTACGAGGAGTGGGCTCGCTGATGCGGATCGGTAGGTGGTGGGGTGCGGGGTGTAGGCCGACCCGGGGTCCGCCTCGATCCGCACCTGACCGGCCACGACGGTCGTCCAGGGCGGTCAGAGCGGCACCACGGTCGTGTCCAGGGCGGTCAGAGCGGCACCACGGTCGTGTCCAGGGCGGTCAGAGCGGCACGACGGTCGTTCCGGTCGGTCAGAGCGGCACGACCGTCGTCTCGGTCGCCTTCACACCGGTCCAGACGGACACCCCGTCGGCGAGACCGAGTTCGGCGGCGGCCTGCGGGGTGATCTCGGCGACGAGGTCGGGTGCCTCGTCGGAGGCCACGAGCACCCGCAGCCGGCTGCCGCTGCTCGTGATCTCGCGTACGGTGCCGGGCCAGACGTTGCGCGGACTGCCCCCGGGCCTCTCCCGGTGCAGCGAGACCGCCTCGGGCGCGACGATCGCCAGCGCCCGGGTGCCCGGCGGCGGCGGTTCGGCCGCGACCAGGGTGCCGCCGCCGTCGAGGGCGAGACCGTGCGGGGTGGTGGTGCCGGGCCAGGCGTTGCGCCCCAGCATCCGGGCCACCCACGGGGAGCGGGGATGCCGGGTGACCTCGGCGGGGGTGTCGTCCTGGAGCGCGCGGCCCTCGTCGAGGACGAGGACCCGGTCCGCGAGCGACACCGCCTCCACGGGGTCGTGGGTGACGATGAGACAGACACCGCCGAACCCGGCGAGATGGGTGCGCAGGGTGTGCCGGACGTGCGCCCGGGTCGTCTGGTCGAGGGCGGCGAGCGGCTCGTCGAGGACGAGGAGCCGGGGCCGGGCGGCCAGGGCGCGCGCCAGGGCGACCCGCTGCGCCTGCCCGCCGGAGAGCTGGCCGGGACGGCGGTGGGCGAGGTGCCCCACGCCGAGCCGGTCCAGCCAGGCGCCTGCCTCACGTCGCGCCGAGGCGCGGGCGACACCCTGGGCGCGGAGCCCGTACGCGGTGTTGGCGAGGGCCGTCAGATGCGGGAACAGGGCGCCGTCCTGGGGGACCCAGGCGACCCGGCGGCGGTGCGGCGGCAGCGCGGTGACGTTCTCGTCGCCGAGCCGGAGGTCCGCGTGGGCGCGCGGGGTGAGGCCGAGCAGGGCCCGCAGCAGGGTGGTCTTCCCGGCGCCGTTGGGGCCGACGACGGCGATGGTGGTGCCGGGTCCGGCGTCCAGGGTGAGCCGGGTGAAGCCGGTGACCTCGGCGTGCAGCGCCCAGCGCCCTCCGGGGGCGGCGACCGGGGAGGAGGGGCCGCCCGCGGCGAGCGGTTGAGCCGTCGTCGGGTCGGTCGCCGCGGGGTCCGCCGCCGGGTCGGGCGCGGTGGGGGCGGTCCGGCGCGGCCGGTCGGCCGGGGTGCCCGTCCACCGCCCGCGCAGGGAGACCAGGACGCCCATGGCGATGGCGAGCAGCAGCAGCGAGACCGAGGTGGCGGCCTCGGGCTCGTCCTGGAGGAGCAGGTACACCTGGAGCGGCAGCGTCTGGGTCGTCCCGGGCAGGTTCCCCGCGAAGGTGATCGTCGCGCCGAACTCGCCCAGCGCCCGCGCCCAGGTGAGCGCGGCGCCCGCGAGGACACCGGGCGCCACCATCGGCAGGGTGACGGTGAAGAACACCCGGACCGGCGAGGCGCCGAGGGACGCGGCCGTCTCCTCGTAACGCGGCCGGAGCCCGCCGAGCGCGCCCTCCAGGCTGATCACCAGGAACGGCATGGCGACGAACGTGGCCGCGAGGACCGCGCCCGAGGTGTGGAACGGGAACGTGATGCCGAAGGTGCGCTCCAGCCACGGACCGAGCAGTCCGCGCCGCCCGAAGGCGAGCAGCAGCGCCACGCCGCCGACCGTGGGCGGCAGCACCATCGGCAGCAGGACCAGCGAGCGGACCAGCGCCTTGCCCCGGAAGGGGACCCGGGCGAGCAGCCAGGCCAGGGGCACCCCGAGCACCAGCGAGAGCCCCAGCGCCCAGAAGGACACGAGGAGGGACAGCTTCAGCGCCTCGACGGTCCCGGGGGACGTCAGATGTCCGGCCAGCTCGCCCCATTCGGTCCGTACGAGGATGCCGAGCAGGGGGAGCGTCAGGAACGCCACGGCGAGGAGCGCGGGCAGGACGAGGAGCAGCGGCGGCCCGCCGCCGGGTCGCCGGACGTCCGCTCGTTTCATGGATGACCCCGCAGAGGTGGAGAGACATGAGGAGGAGGGGCCGCCCGTCTCCCCGGTACCGGCCGACCCTCTCATGAGCGGTACGGCTCCGGTGCCGCGACGGCTCCGGGCGGGCCGGGTCCCGGGCGGTCGGGCCCCGACCCGGCCGGGGAACGGGCGGCGGCCCGGGAACAGCCGGGTCCGGGCCCCTCGGGCCGGGGAACGGCCCGGCCCCGGACTTCCCCGGGCCAGCTCCCGCCAGGTGCGGCACCCGCCGGGACCGGGACCCGCCAGGGACCGGGACCCGCCGGGCCCCGCGCCCGTCAGGCCCCGGCCCCGGTCCCGGACAGCCCGGTCGCGTCAGGCCCCGGGCGTCACGGCTTCTGGAAGCCGGCGTCCTGGAGGATCTTCTGGCCCTCGGGCGAGGAGAGCCAGGCGACGAACGCGGCGGCGGCCCCCGCGTTCTTCGAGTCCTTCAGCGTGGCCGCCGGGTACTTCGCGATGGCGTTCTGCGCGTCGGGGATCTCGACGGCGACGACCTTGTCCCGGGCGCTCTCGGCGTCGGTCTTGTAGACGAGCCCTGCGTCGGCCTCGCCCAGCTCGACCTTGCTGAGGACGGCGCGCACGTTGGGCTCCTGGGAGACCGGCTTCACCGTGATCTTCTGGGCGTCGAGGATCTGCTTGCTGTACTTGCCCGCGGGGACCTCGGGCGCGGCGAGGACGACCTTCAGCTTGGTGTCGGCCAGGTCCTCAAGGCCGTCGACCTTGAAGGGGTTGCCCTTGCCGGTGGCGATGACCAGGCGGTTCCTGGCGATGACGACCGGGGTGTCCGTGTCGGCCTTCACCTTGTCCATGCTCTTGGTGTCGGCGGTGACCAGGACGTCGGCGGGGGCGCCCTGCGCGACCTGGGCGACGAGCTCCTGCGAACCGGCGAAGGAGAACGTCAGCCTGGTGCCCGGGTGGGACTTTTCGTAGGCGGCACCGGCCGTCTTGAACACGTCGGTCAGGGAGGCGGCGGCCAGCACCGTCAGGTTCGCGGCGGGCGCCGCGCTCGCCGAACCGGCGGGGGTGCCGGTGGCCTTGGTGCCCTCGCCCTTCGCGCCGCCGTCGCCGCAGGCGGCGAGCGGGACGAGCAGGGCGGCGGTGAGGGCGGCGGTGGTGACACGGCGTCTGGTGAGGGTGAGGGACATGAGGGCTGGACTCCTTGGATCGACGGAAAGTGCGGTGGGAGGCCGGCCGTGTCGACGGCCGCTGCGGTGCGGTACTGCGTGAGGGGTGTTCAGGTGCGGTCGACGCGGACGCAGGTCGGCCTCACGCGGGCGGTGGCCCGCGTGGCGACCTCCGGTCCGGGCTCCACCACGGCCTCGCGGGCGAGGAGGGGAACCAGCCGGTGCGGACGGGTCCGGACGGTCGTCCGGGCGGCGGTGCCACCGAGCTCCATCGCGGCGCCGACGCCCGGGAACGCGCTGCGCACCGACGCGCGGGAGACGTCGTCGCCGCTCCGCGTGATCTCCGCGGAGAACGCGGCGGACGGCTTCCCGTCGACGACGCGCCGTCCGCTCCCGTCGCGGTGCGCCGCGACCCTCCCCGCGTCCGCCCGGCGGCGCGCGGTGTCGGCGCCGACGCCGAGCAGTCGCACGGCCCGCCCGATGGTGTTGGACTGCATGTGCGACACCGTAGGTCGCTCAGGCTCTCATCTGCAACAAACCCGTACGACTCTCCATCGCGGATGCGAGCGGGGATGGAGAAAGGTACGAACGGTTTCGGGCGGTACGCGGACCACCTGCGGCCCCTGGGGAACTTCCAGCACCACGGGCCTTCTCCTGGCGGATCATCTGAGAGGTATTTCGCCCTCTTGGCTTGTACCTACGATGGTGGAACGCCCCCTCGCCTGGTGAACATGAGGTGCGGGCCCCTTGTCCGCGAGCACGCAAGGAGCCTCGTATGCAGGTCGGCCACCTCCTCCGCCTCGACGGCCTCGACCTCGCGCTGGTGTGGGGCGAGGAGTCGCTGCTCCGCCAGGAGATCGGCGGGGTGACGGCCACCGACCTGGAGGACCCGACCCGTTTCCTCCAGCGCGGCGAGATCGTGCTCAGCGGCCTGGTGTGGTGGGGCCGCGACGGGGATCCGGCCAGGACCGACCGGTTCGTGTCCGCCCTGAGCGGCACCGGCGCCGTGGCCCTGCTCGCCGGGGAGGAGACGCACGGCGAGGTCCCCCGCGAACTGGCCGCCGCCTGCCGTAGGCACCGCGTCCCGCTGCTCGCCGTCCCCGCGCACACCAGCTTCCGGGCGATCACCGAAGCCGTCTACCTCCGGCAGTGGGGGGAGCTGAGCCGCCGCCCCACGGACCACCACGCGCTGCCGGAGAACGTCCGCGTCGAGCTGGCCCGCGCGCTCGACCGGGGCGCCCCCGTCGCCGAACTCCTCGGCCTGTCCTTCACGCACCTCGGCACCCCCGTCTGCCATCTGGTCAGCGGCAGCGGACGGACGGTCGCCCGGACCGCGACCGCCCCCGAACTGGCGCCGGGGCGCGCGGCGGAGGCGCTGCGGGGACGGCACGGGACGACCGTACGGATCGAGGCCGACGACAGCGTCTACGACGCCTGGTACCTGCACCTGCCGGAGCCGGACCGGGTGCCGCCCCGCGTCCTGCACGAGATCGGGGAGCTGATCGGCCGCCACCGTCGGCGACAGGACCGGCGGGCGGCCCCGCGCGTACGGGCCCAGGAGGAACTGGTGGCCCGGACGGACGCGGTGTACGGCGACGCCGACGGCCTGGAGCGGGCGCTGCGTTCCTGCGGCCTCGCCGATGCCGCCGCCTACACCGTCGTGGTCGTGGCCTCGGCGGGACCGGCGGCCCGGGGAGACGCCCCGGCGGCCCTCGCGGAGGCGCTGCGGCACCAGCGGGCCGTCGGGTTCGCCGTCGCCGGACGCCCGGACGGGCGGGCCGTCGCGGTCCTGGCACACGGCCCGGACCCGGACGGCGAGGTCCCGGCCCGGCTCCGCGAGGTGTGGCCGCTGCTCCACGCCTGCCGCCCCGGGGCGGCCCCGCACGCGGGCGTCAGCGACCCCGTCCACCGCCCCGGCGACCTCCCGCGCGCCCTCGCCCAGGCCCGCTACGCACTGGCCGGTGCCCACACGAAGGCGATGGCGCTTCCCGCATCGGGGACGGCCGGGACGAGGACGACGGCCGAGGCGGCCCGTACACAAGGGACAGCCGGTACGGCGAGGACAGCAGGGACAGCAGGGGTAGCCGGTACGCACGGGACAGCCGGTATGCACAGGACAGCGGGTACGCACGGAGCACCCGGAGCACCGGGGACAGTCGCTCCGACGGCCGGTCCTGCCGGTCCCGCCGCCCCGCCCGGGGTCGCGCGCCTCCGGGACCTCGCCGACCTCGGGGCGCTCCTCGCGGGCGTCCCCGCCGATGTGCGGGCCGCGTACCTGGAGACCGTCCTCGGCCCGCTGCTGCGCGCCGGGCGCGGCTCCCCCGAGGTCCTCCTGGAGACCCTGGAGGTGTTCCTGGCGCACGACGGCTCCTGGACGAGGACCGCCGAGGCCCTGCACCTCCACGTGAACACCGTCCACTACCGCATCGACCGCGTCGAGGTCCTCACCGGCAGGGACCTGTCGAGCCTGGACCACCGGCTCGACCTGCGGGCGGCGCTGCTCTGCCGCTGACCGGCGCGCGGCTCGGCCCGGGCCGACGTGGACGTTCGTCGACTTCACCCGGGCGGTGACCGTGACACCGACGTCCGGGGCCACCCCGTCGACCGTGCGCCGCCCGGACCCGTCGCGCTCCACGCCCAGCCTGCCGCCGTCCGCCCACCGGCGGACGGTCTCCGAACTCACTCCGAGCAGCCGCGCGGCCTGCCCCATGCTGTACGACGGCATCCCCGCACCCTGTCCACGCGGCCCCGCCGCCCCCACGCGCCGGGAGGTGCCCCGCGTGTGCCACCCTGATGATCGAATCATCCGGCGGAAGTGAAGACGGAGGGGGACGGTCATGGCAGTCGTGGAGGACGGGCGCGCCACCGGTCTCGTCGCCGCGCAGGAGAAGGCGGTCGCGCTGTTCGCCGAGGTGGAGGCGCGCGGTCTGGTCGTGCCGGGACGGGGCGAGCGGGAGGTGAGCGACGCGATCCGCGACCTGGCGAACGACATGTTCGGCACCACCAGGCACTGGCACAAACGGATCGTCCGCTCGGGCCCCAACACCCTCCTGCCCTACCAGGACAACCCGCCGGACCGGACCATCGGCGAGGACGACATCGCGTTCGCCGACTTCGGCCCGATCTTCGAGGAGTACGAGGCCGACTTCGGCCGCACCTACGTCTTCGGCGGCGACCCCGACAAGCACCGGCTGGCCGCCGACCTGCCGCGCGTCTTCGACGCCGGACGGGCCTTCTTCCGGGCGCACCAGGACGTGACCGGCGCCGGAATGTACGCCGAGATCGCCCGGCTGGCCGCCGACGCGGGCTGGGACATCGGCATCTGGCACGCCGGGCACCTCGTCGGGGAGTTCCCGCACGAGACGAACGACGGCGCCAAGGCGGAGTCGTACATCACTCCCGAGAACCACCACCCGCTGCGCCGCACCGACCGCACCGGCCGGCCGTGCCACTGGATCCTCGAACTGCACTTCGTCGACCGGGAGAGGCGCTTCGGCGGCTTCCACGAGCAGCTCCTCGACCTGGCCTGAGCAGGGACACCCGCGCGGACGAGCACGGGAGGGGCCGGTCGCGCGGACGCGACCGGCCCCTCCCCCCTGCCTCCCGACGGTCCGCTACGAGCGGCGTCGGCGGGCCATCAGGGCGTAGCAGACGAAGAGGGCGAGGGCGAAGGCGAGGCCGATGAGGGCCGCCTGGCGCATGTCGGGCACCTTCACCGCGGTGGCGGCGACCGCGAGGACCCCGACCGCCGCGACGTACGCGAGCTTGTCGCCGCCCCGGATGCTGAAGCCGGTGAACTCCTCCGGGTGCGCGTCGCGGTGGCGGCGGAAGGCCACGTACGAGGCGAGGATCAGCAGCCACACGAGCAGCACCGCGAAGATCGCGATCGACATCATGATGCCGAAGAGCCCGCTGACGTCGTAGAAGGCGAGCAGGGCCGCCGCCGCGATGCCGAGGGTGGACGCGCCGATCGCGACCGCCGGGACGCCCCGCTTGTTCAGCCGGGCCATCGGCGCCGGGGCGAGGCCGTCGTCGCCGAGCGAGTGGAGCAGCCGGGAGGCGCCGTACAGATGCGCGTTGGCGGCGGACATCGCGGCGATCAGCACGACCATGTTGGTGAGGGTCGCCGCCGCGGGCACGCCGACCTCGGTGAAGACCCGGACGAACGGGCTGGCCTCGATGCTGCCGTCGCCGTCCGCCATCCGCCGCCACGGGATCAGGGCCAGGACCAGGGTGATGGAGAGCAGGTAGAAGAAGCTGAGACGCCACGCCAGTTGGCGCATGGCGGTGCGGATGGTGCGCTGCGGGTCGGCGGCCTCGGCGGACGCGATGGCGACGACCTCGAACCCGGCGTACGCGAACATCACCACGGACATGGCCAGCCAGATCGAGCCCGCCCCGTGCGGGAGGAAACCGCCGTCGTCAGTGAGGTGCGCGAAGCCGGTCGCCTCGGTGTCCGGCAGGCCGAAGAAGACGAGCAGGGCGGCGCAGAGGATGAAGGCGCACAGGGCCACCACCTTGACGGTGGAGAGCCAGAACTCGGTGGTGCCGAAGGACTTCACGCTGATCACGTTGACCGCCAGGACGATCGCGGCGACCGCCAGGATGGCCAGCGACATCGGGACGTCCGGCCACCACCAGCGGATGTACAGCGCGGAGGCGACGACCTCGGTGCCTATGACGACGACGGCGCTGAACCAGTACAGCCACCGGCTGAGGAACCCGGCCCAGGAGCCGAGGTAGCGGTGGGCGACCGCGCCGAACGAGCCCTGGACGGGGTGCGCGGCGGACATCTCGCCGAGCAGCACGGCGATGATGGCCACCAGGACCGCGCCGATCGCGTACGAGACGATCACGGCGGGTCCCGCGACGGACATCGCCGAGCCGGAGCCGAGGAAGAGGCCGGTGCCGAGCGCGGAGCCCAGACCGATCATGGTGGTCTGCCGGTGGGTGAGGGAACGGACGAGTCCCTCACCGGCGGCGGGTGACGGTCTGGCGCCGTCGGTGGCCGCGGGTGCGGCCGGGGCGGGGGGAGCGGATTCGCCGGGTGCGGCCATGGCGGTGGGGGCCCTTCTGCGCGGGGATCGGGGGGAGTGCGGAGGGGGAGGGAAAACTCAGAACTCGCTGGTGCGGAAAGGCTTTTCGGGTGCGCCGAGCCGGGGCTTGCCCAGGACCTTCGACGACAGGGCGTAGATGCCGTGGTTGGTCAGGGCCCAGGCGATGTTCCGGTCCCATTCCACATAGACCCCGTGGGTCTGGTTGCCGTACGCGTACTCGGCGGTGTCCCGGCCGTACGCCTTCGGCACGAAGTACGCGGAGATCTCCGGGGCGGCCGGGTCCGAGACGTCGAAGAACTGCACGCCCGCGTTGTAGAAGCCGTAGCCGAGGAGTCCGGCGTCGTGCCTGCCCGGGTTGGTGTAGTAGCCGGTCCGCTTGGGGCCGAAGCTGCCGCGCCGCTGGCAGTAGTCGGTGAATCCGGCCGCCTTCGGCGGCACCGGGCGGGGCAGGACCCCGACGACGCGCGGCTTCGCGGGATCGCGGGCGTCGATCTGGTAGACGTCCTTGTACGGCTCGTAGCAGTCCTCGGTGAGCGGATAGCCCGAGTAGTAGATCATCCCGGTCTTCTCGTACTGGGAGACGTCGATGTTGTCGCCCTCGGTGCCCGCGACCGACGCCGGGAGGTCGAGGTGGCTGACCGTCCGCATGTTCGCCGGGTCCGAGACGTCGAGGACCGTCAGTCCGTAGCCGCCCATCGCGGCGAAGGCGTAACGCCCGCCCTTCTCCACCGGCTTGGGCAGGAAGAGGGGCATCCGGGCCCCCATCCAGCTGGTGCGGTTGCCGCAGCGCGGGTTCTTCCGGTAGGCCGCGTCCTCACCGGTCCGCTGGCCCGGCAGGTGCCAGGTGTCGAGGAGCTTGGGGCGCGCCGGGTCGGACATGTCCCAGGACTGGTAGCCGGCCGAGTGGAGGTTGGTCGGGTACTCGCTCCCCGAGTACGTGTCGTCCGGCGCGGTGGCGAGGAACATGTACTTCTCGCCGGTCCAGTACGGCACGTCGATCGAGCCGGAGCCCTGCTGCGCCGACGCCGGGTCGCTGCGCAGCGGATCGGCCTGGGTGGAGTCCGTGGAGACGGTCGCCAGGAGCTTCCAGTCCTTCTTGCGCGGGCCGTCCAGGCGGTACACCTTGAAGCCCTTCAGCCCGGGCTTGGCCCGCAACTTCCGTACGCCCTCGGGGTTGTTGTACTTGTCGAGCGGCGGGTGGTCGGAGAGCTCGGAGATCTGCCGCTTGCTCTCGAAGCTCTGCACCATGACGTACGCGCCGAGCTTCCGGCTCCACTGGATGGTGGACGCGCCCCAGTAGTCGCCAGCCGCCCAGTCGCCGTTGGCCCGGTTCTCGTCGCCGTCGACGTCCTCGCGGCTCAGCTTCTCGACGACCTTCACCTTCTTCACGTCGGTGACGTCGTAGACGCGCCCCTCGGAGCGGTCGTACTGGAAGAGGTAGCGCCGGCCGCCGAAGTCCACGACGTTCTGCCAGGTGTGGAAGTAGTCGGGGGTGAAGTCGGCGCCCTCGTAGGCCGCTTCGACCTTCATGTTCTTGATGTACGAGCGGGTGTCGTAGGCGGCGTTCCGGCCGGGGAACGGATGGTCGGACCCCTCGTCGACCGGGGTGACGGAGGGGTGCCGGAAGGTCCCGTCGAGCTGCATCCCGTACGCGCCGGGGTCGGCGGGCTCCGGGCGGCGGTCGGCGCACACGGCGCGGACGTCCGGGTCGGCGGCGGGAGCGGCGGCGGCCCGGTCGGCGGCGCCGGACGTCCCGGGGACGAGCAGGGTGGCCGTGGCGGCGGCCGCGACGACGGTGGCGAGTACCGCGTTTCTGCGGGTGGAGCGCATCGGACGGTCCTTTCGAGGGCGTACGCGGGAGGGAGCGGGGATCAGGTGACGGTCGGGCGCTGTTGGAACTCGGGGGTGCGGTGGGCCCCCGCGACGGTGATGTCCCGCAGCTCCCCGACGGCGCGCAGGACGTCGGCGTGGGTGACGTACAGGGCGTTGAAGCCGAAGCGGATCAGGTCGGGGGCGCGCATGTCGCCGATGACGCCCCGGGCGGTGAGGGCGGCGACCAGCGGGTACGCCTCCGGGTGGCGCAGGGCGACCTGACTGCCCCGGCGCGCCGGGTCGCGGGGGGTGGCCGGGGTGAAACCGAGCCCGTCGAGGAGGGTGTCGGCGCACTCCTGGAAGAAGCCGGTGAGGGAGAGGCTCTTCTCCCGCACGGCCGTCATCTCCACCCCGTCGAAGGCGGTGAGCGCGGCTTCCAGGGCGAGCAGGGAGAGCAGCGCGGGCGTGCCGATCCTGGCCCGGGTGACGTCCGCCGCCGGTGCGTACGCGCCGGACATCGCGAAGGGTTCGGCGTGCCCGTGCCAGCCGGTCAGGGGGTGGTCGAAGGTCTCCTGGTGGCGCCGGGCGATGTACGCGAACGCGGGGGCGCCCGGTCCGCCGGAGAGGTACTTGTAGCCGCAGCCGACCGCGAAGTCCGCCCCGATCGCGTCGAGTTCGACGGGGAGGGCGCCCGCCGCGTGGCACAGGTCCCAGTGCATGAGGGCCCCGGCGTCGTGCGCGGCGGAGGTGAGCGCGGCCATGTCGTACAGCTCGCCGGTGCGGTAGTCGACCGGCGCGTACGCGGCGACGGCCACGTTCCCCGCCTCCTCGGCGAGGAAGGCGGCGGCGTCCCGGGCGGGCACCCGGCGGACGTCGAGCCCGAGGAGCCGGCCGACCGAGTCGGCGATGTACTGGTCGGTGGGGAAGTGGTCCGGGTCGGTCAGCAGCAGACGGCGGCCGGGGCGCGTCCGGGCGGCGGCGAGCAGGGTGTTGAACAGCTGGACGCTGGTCGAGTCCCCGGCGACGACCTGGCCGGGGGCCGCGCCGATCAGCCGTCCGATGGCGTCGCCGGTGCGGACCGGGGCGTCCCACCAGCCGTTGGCGTTCCAGGAGCGGATCAGGTCGGTGCCCCACTGGCGGTGCACGGCGTCCTCGACGACCGGGGGCACGGCGGCGGGCAGCGCGCCCAGGGAGTTGCCGTCGAGGTAGACGACCCCCTCGGGGAGGAGGAAGCGGTCCCGGACGGCGGCGAGCGGGTCGGCGGCGTCCAGCGCGGCGGCGCGCACGGCGAGACCGTCGGCGCCGGGGGCGGGGGAGGCGGCGGGGGAGCCGGTCGCGGTGGGGTCGGTGGCGGTGGGGTCGGTCGTCATGCGGTGTCTCCGTGATCACGTGCGAGGGGCGTGTCGGACGCGGCGGGGGTGGCGTGCGCGTCGGCGGTGGCGGTGGCGGTGGCGGTGGCGGTGGCGGGCGGGGCGGGGACGCCGGGCGCCGGGGGTGCGGCGGGTGCTCCGGCGGCCGGGGCCTCTCCGGCCCCAGGGGCCGTTGCCGTCCCGGCGGGGCCCTGGGCCCGCGTCAGGTCCAGGGCGATGTCCGTGAGCAGGTCCTCCTGTCCGCCGACCAGCCGCCGTCGGCCCGCCTCGACGAGCAGGTCCCGGGTGTGGACGCCGTGGCGCGCGGCCGTCGCCTCCGCGTGCCGCAGGAAGCTGGAGTACACCCCGGCGTAACCGAGCGTGAGGGTCTCCCGGTCGACCCGGACGGGCCGGTCCTGGGTGGGCCGGACGAGTTCCTCGGCCGCGTCCGTCAGCGGGAACAGGTCACAGCCGTGCTCCCAGCCGAGCAGGTCGAAGACCGCCACCACCGGTTCCAGGGGCGCGTTCCCCGCACCCGCGCCCTGCCCGGCGAGGGAGGCGTCGACGCGCCGGGCGCCCGCCTCCACGGCCACGACGCTGTTCGCGACGCCCAGGCCCAGGTTGTGGTGGGCGTGGATGCCGATCTCGGTGGCCGGGTCGAGGACGTCCCGGTAGGCGCGGACCCGGTCCCGTACGCCGTCCATCGTCAGCCGGCCGCCGGAGTCGGTGACGTACACGCAGTGCGCGCCGTACGACTCCATCAGCCGTGCCTGCGCGGCCAGTTCGGCGGGCGGGGCGAGGTGGGACATCATCAGGAAGCCGGACACGTCCATGCCGAGTTCGCGGGCGAGCGCGATGTGCTGGGCGGAGACGTCCGCCTCCGTGCAGTGGGTGGCGACCCGGACGGAGGTGACGCCGAGCGCGTGGGCGCGGCGCAGGTCGTGGGCGGTGCCGATGCCGGGGAGCAGCAGGGTGGTGAGCCGGGCCCGGTGGAGGACGTCCGCCGCCGCCTCCAGCCACTCCCAGTCGGTGTGGGCGCCGGGGCCGTAGGTGACGGAGGAGCCGGAGAGGCCGTCGCCGTGGGCGACCTCGACGGCGTCGACGCCCGCCGCGTCGAGGGCGGCGGCGATCGCCCGCACCTGGTCGAGGGTGTAGCGGTGGGAGACGGCGTGCATCCCGTCCCGCAGGGTGACGTCCTGGACGTAGACCTGGGTCATCGGCCGAGGCTCCGTTCGGCCAGGCGCTCGGCGGTGCGCAGCGCGGCGGCGGTCATGATGTCGAGGTTCCCGGCGTAGGCGGGGAGGTAGTGGGCGGCGCCCTCCACCTCCAGGTAGACCGAGACCAGCAGCCGCCCCCCGCCGCCGAGCCGGACCAGCGGGTCGTCGGCGGCGAGCGCGCGGAACTGCGGCTCCTGCTTGAGCCGGTAGCCCGGCACGTACGCGGCGACCGAGGCGGCCATCGCGTGCACGGAGGCCGTGATCCGGTCGGTGTCGCAGTCGTCCACGAGGCAGTGGACGGTGTCCCGCATGAGCAGCGGGGGCTCCGCCGGGTTGAGGACGATGATCGCCTTGCCCCGGGCCGCGCCGCCGACCTGCTCCAGGGCGCGGGAGGTGGTCTCGGTGAACTCGTCGATGTTGGCCCGGGTGCCGGGTCCGGCCGAGCGGGAGGCGATCGAGGCGACGATCTCCGCGTAGTGCACCGGGGTGACGGCGGAGACGGCGGCGACGACCGGCACGGTGGCCTGCCCGCCGCAGGTCACCATGTTGACGTTGGTCGCGCCGAGGTGCTGGTCGAGGTTGACGGGCGGCACGACGTACGGGCCGATGGCCGCCGGGGTGAGGTCGACCAGGGTCTTCCCGTAGGGGGCGAGCGCGGCGGCGTTGCGGTGGTGGGCGGCGGCCGAGGTGGCGTCGAAGACGACGTCGATCTCGTCGAAGCCGTCCATCCCGATCAGCCCGGCGACGCCGTCGGAGCTGGTCGGCACGCCGAGCCTGCGGGCCCGCGCGAGCCCGTCGGAGCCGGGGTCGATGCCGATCATCGCTGCGGCGGTGACGTTGCCCGAACCACGGATGATCTTGATGAGGAGATCGGTGCCTATGTTGCCCGATCCGATGACGGCGGCCTTCACCGTGCGGCCTCCTCGGTGAGTCGGGTCCGTCGGGTCAGTCCGAAGAACCGGACGGCGTTCTCGCCGAGGACGGCCGCCCGCTCCTCCGGTGTGAGGGCGCTCTCGCGCACCAGGGCGCCGATGGACTCCTCGCCCAGCGGGAACGGGTGGTCCGAGCCGAGCAGCACCCGCTCCGCTCCCATCACGTCCACCAGGAGCCGCAGCGCCCCCGGGTCGAACACGGCGGAGTCCACCGCGAAGCGGTCGGTGTAGTACGACGGCGGGTGCGGGCTGTCGGCACGCACGATGTCCCGCCGGTGCCAGGCGTTCTCGGCCCGGCCGAGCAGGTACGGGAAGCTGCCGCCGCCGTGCGCGAACAGCAGCCGCAGCGAGGCCGGGAGCCGCTCGAAGGCGCCGGAGAGGATCAGCGACAGGATCGTCAGATGGGTCTCGCCCGCCATCCCCGCCAGCCAGGCCAGCATGTACCGGGAGTGGCGCGGCCCGGACGGCAGGTCCCAGGGGTGGACCAGGACGGCCGCGTCCTCCTGCGCGCAGTGCGTGAGGAATTCGAGGAGGGCGCCGTCGTCGAGGTCCCGGTCGCCCAGGTGGTTGCCGATGTGGACGCCGTGGAAGCCCTGCCGCATCGCCTCGCTGACGGCCTCGCAGGCGGCCTCGGTGTCCTGGAGCGGCACCTGGCAGAGGGGGGCCAGCCGGTCCGGGGCGTGCTCCGCGTACCGCAGCAGGTGCGCGTTGACGGTCCGGCACCAGTCGGCGGCCCGCGCCGCCTCCAGGCCGTAGCCGAAGAGCAGCGGGGTGCTGGACAGGACCTGCGTGTCCACGCCGAGCCGGTCCAGGTCGGCGACCCGGGTCTCCGGGTCCCACAGGGTCCGCCGCACCGGCCGGTACTCGGCCGCGCCGGCCATCATCATCCCGGCGTCCGGGCCGTCCGTGGTGCGCAGCCAGGGGCCGTCGTCGGAGCCGGTGATCCGGCGGGACTCGGCGCGGCCGATCGCCGGGAAGACGTGCGCGTGGATGTCGACGACGGTCATGCTCCGGCCGCCTCGTCGCGCCGGGTGCGCGGGCGCAGTTCCTCGGGCCAGTCCTTGCCCGGGTGGAGGGCGCCGCAGTGCCCGCAGGTGCGGGCGGCCTCGTCGGCGTAGAAGGCGCTGAAGACCGGCGGCAGGTCGTCGACGATCGAGGTGAGCTGGACCTCGCTGCGGTGCACCAGGTGGTGGCACTCCAGGCAGTACCACTCGAAGGCGTCGCGGTGGCCCTGCGGCCGGGCGAACTCGACGACCAGACCGATGCTGTCCTCCTCCGGCCGCTGCGGGGAGTGCCGCAGGTGCGCCGGGGCGAGGAAGACGTCGCCCTCCCGGATGTGGATGTCGCGCGGCGGACGGCCCTCCTCCTCCATGACGCGGAGCACCATGTCGCCCTTGAGCTGGTAGAAGAACTCCTCGATGGGGTCGTCGTGGAAGTCGGTGCGGCGGTTGGGGCCGCCGACGACCGTCACCATCAGGTCGGCGTCCTGCCAGATCTGCACGTTGCCGACCGGCGGCTTCAGCAGATGGCGGTGCTCCTCGATCCACGCCTGGAGGTTGAAGGGGCTCATGGTCATCGGTGCTGTTCCTCGTTCTGCGGGAGATGGGCCACCGCGCTGATCTCGATCAGCAGGTGGGGGTGGGGCAGTTGGTGCACGGCGACGGTGGTCCTGGACGGCCCGGTCTCGTCGAAGTACTCGGCGTAGACCTCGTTGTAGCCGCCGAAGTCGTTCATGTTGACCAGGTAGGCCGTCACCGACACCAGGTCGTCGAGGCCGCCGCCGACCGCGCCGAGCAGGCCCGCGATGTTGTCGAGCACGGCCCGGGTCTGGACCCGGATGTCGAGGTCGGTCACGCCCATCGGATCGGCGCTCGCGCCCGCGAAGGTCCCGTCGGGGCGGCGCGAGCTGGTGCCCGAGACGAAGACCAGGTCGCCCGCGCGCCGCAGGTGCGGGAACCGGCCGCGCGGCGGGGCCGCGCCGGGGACGATCACGAGGCCTCCCCGGTGGTGAACCGGACGGCGCCGAGGCGCCCGACCACGGCCCGTACGTGTGTGCCGGGCGGCAGCGGTACGGCGGCGGTCGCCGCCCCGGCGAGGACGACCGTCCCCGGGGCGAGCGGTCCGGCGAGGCGGGCCGCCGCCGCCAGGGCGCGCAGCGGGTCGCCGAGGATCGCGGCGGTGGAGCCGGTCTCGGCCGGGCGGCCGTCCAGTTCGAGGACCACGCCCAGGTTCGCCAGGGCCCGGAGCCCGCCCAGCTCGGCCGGCGCGGTCCAGAGGCCCACCGCGTACCCGGCGGCGGAGGTGTTGTCCGCGATCACCTCGGGCAGCGAGAAGCGGAAGCCGTCGTAGCGGGAGTCGATGACCTCCAGGGCCGGGGCCACGCCCGCGACCGCCGCCGCCGGGTCGCCGCCCGGGACCAGGACCGAGCCGAGGAGGAAGGCCACCTCGGGCTCGACCCGGGGGTGGATCAGCCCGGAGACGTCGTACCGTCCCCCGTCCGGGATCTCCATCCGGTCCGTCAGCCGCCCGTGGATCAGGTCGGAGACGCCCATCTGCCGCATCTTGGCGACGCTGGTGAAGCCCAGCTTCACCCCGGTGAGCCGCTCGCCCCTGGCGAGCCGCCGAGCCACCAGCGCCTCCTGCGCCGCGTACGCCCCGGCGGTGTCCGTGAGACCGCTGCCGCCCCCGGGCAGCGGACGCGCCTCCCGCGCCGCCGTGTCGAGGGCCTCGGCCAGTGCCGTCGCGTTCATCGGGCTTCTCCTTCCGTCCCGGCGCGCCCGAAGGCCGCGCGCACCGAACCGAGTCCGTCGATCCGGGCCTCCAGCACGTCACCCGGCGCCACGGCCGTCATCGGCCCCAGCGCGCCGGTGAGCACGGTGTCCCCTGCCCGCAGCGGCCTGCCGAGCCGGACGAGGGTGTCGGCCAGCCAGACGGCGGCGTGCAGCGGGTTGCCGAGGCAGGCGACGCCCGCGCCGGTCGAGACGGGCTCGCCCCGCCGTTCCAGGACCATCCCGGCGGTCCGCAGGTCGAGTTCCCGCAGGAGCACCGGCCGGGTGCCGAGCACGTACGCGCCGCTGGAGGCGTTGTCGGCGACCGTGTCCACGGCCGTGATGTCCCAGTCGCGGATCCGGCTGCCGACCACTTCGACGGCGGGCAGCGCGAAGGCGGTCGCCCGGATCACGTCGGCCACCGTGTGCCGTTCGTGCCGCAGGTCGTGCTCCAGGACGAGCGCCACCTCGGCCTCGGCCTTCGGCTGGAGCACCGCGCCCCAGGGCAGCTCCGCACCGTCGGGCACGGCCGTGTCGTCGAACAGGGCGCCGAAGTCCGGTGTGTCCACGCCCAGTTGCCGCTGCACGGCGAGCGAGGTCAGCCCGACCTTCCAGCCGGTGATCCGGCGGCCCTCGGCCAGCCGGCGTTCGGTCAGGAGGGACTGCACGGCATAGGCCGCGTCCAGGTCGCCGGGCGGCAGCAGGTCCCGTACCGGATCGCACGGCACACCGGTCCGGCGCGCCAGGCCAAGACGCTCGGCGGCGGCCGTGACCGCCGGGTCCGCGGGGGTCGTCGTCACCGGGTTCTGGCTGGTCGTCAGGTTCTCGCGGGTCGTCGTCACAGCTTCACGCACACGTTCATGGGCTCGGAGAAGAAGTCCAGGGAGTGGTCGCCGCCCTCGCGCCCGATGCCGGACGCCTTCACACCGCCGAACGGGGTGCGCAGGTCGCGCAGGTTCCAGGTGTTCACCCAGGCGATGCCGACGTCCAGGGCCGGGGCGACCCGGTGGGCGCGCCGCAGGTCGCCGGTCCACACCGTGGCGGCGAGCCCGTACGGGCCCGCGTTCGCCAGGGCGAGCGCCTCCTCCTCGGTGTCGAACGGGGCCAGGTGCACGACCGGGCCGAAGATCTCGTCCCGTACCGCCGGGTGGTCCTCCGGCAGCCCGGTGAGCACGGTCGGCTCCACCCAGAAGCCGCCGTCCCGGCCGTCCCCGAAGCGCGGCACCCCGCCACCGGCCAGGACCTCGCCGTCGGCGGCGGCCCGCGCCACATGGCCCAGGACCTTGTCGCGGTGGGCGGCCGAGATCATCGGGCCGTAGCCGGTCAGCTCCTTCGCCCCGGCCGCGAGCTTCGCCGCGAACTCCTCGAAGACCGGACGCTCCACGTACACCCGCTCGGTGCACAGACAGACCTGGCCGCTGTGGGTGAAGGACGACCGGAGCGTGCCCGCCACCGCCTCCTCCAGGTCCGCGTCCGCGAAGACCAGACCGGCGTTCTTGCCGCCCAGTTCGAAGGAGACCGGCGCCAGCCGGGCCGCCGCCGCCCGCATGATCGCCGTACCGGTGCGGGACTCGCCGGTGAAGGCGACCGCGTCCACCCCCGGGTGCTCGGTCAGCCACTGGCCGGTCGCGTCCGCGCCCCGGCCGTGCACCAGGTTGAAGACGCCCGCCGGGACCTCCGCCTCGGCCAGCACCTCCGCGAGCAGACAGGCCGTGCCGGGGGTCAGTTCGGACGGCTTGGCGACGATCGTGTTGCCCGTGGCGAGGGCGGGCGCGACCTTCCAGGTGAGGAGCAGCAGCGGCAGGTTCCACGGCGAGATCACCGCGACCACCCCGAGCGGCTTGCGCACCGTGTAGTTCAGCGCGCCCCGCCCGTCCGGGGTCGGCGTGTGCCAGGACCGCTCGCTTCGCCCCGCGAGGAGTTCCGCGTACGCGCGGAAGTTGGCGACCGCGCGCGGCACGTCCACCGTCGAGGCCAGCTCGTACGGCTTGCCGGTGTCGGCGCACTCCGCCGCCACGAACTCCCCGGAGCGCCGCTCGATCCCGTCCGCGATCCGGTGCAGGAGCCGCGACCGGTCCGCCGGGCTCCACGCGGCCCACGGCCCGCGCAGCGCCGCGCGGGCCGCGTCCACCGCCCGGCCGACCAGCTCCCGGGACGCCTCCGGCACCTCGCCGACGGCGTCCCCGGTGACCGGGTCGACGAGCGGGAACGGCACGCCGGACGTGTCGAACCCGCCTCCTACGTAATGCCGGACGGGTGAACTCACCTTGGGGACCTCCGTTGCTGGGCCGGGGACTGTCCGAAACTCGACCCCGGGGCGTGCCGGTATAGTGCGCCCACCCACCTATGCCGATCCAATGCCTTTCGACGCGGGAGGTATAGCGGTCCCGGTATGCCGTGGTGGCGCGTTCCCGGGAGGCGTACCGCCGACGGACCCGTCGCCCCGGCGCTACACCCCTCGTGAGCACCCCTCCTCCCCGGAAGGAACCCCTGGCGATGGACCTCCTGGACGGCCGGCTGAAGTTCCGGCACCTGACCCTCCTCATCGCGGTGTACGAACACGGCAGCGTCGTCCGCGCGGCCGAAACCCTCCACCTCACCCAGCCCGCCGCCACCCGGACCCTGCGCGAACTGGAGACCGTCGCCGACCTGCCGCTCTTCGTCCGCGTCCCGCGCGGGATGCGGCCCACCGTCTACGGCGAGGCGCTCGTCGGCCACGCCCGCGCGGTCGTCGCCGAGGTCCGGCGGGCCGAGGAACACCTCACCGGACTGCGCCAGGGCCAGGACGGCACGGTCACCGTCGGCACCCTGCTCGCCGGGGCCAACGTGCTGCTGCCCCGCGCGGTCGCCCGCCTCAAGAGGGAACGCCCCCGGCTCACCGTCGTCGTCCGCGAGGGCACCCCGGACGTCCTCCACCCCGCGCTGCTCGGCGGCGAACTCGACGTCATCGTCGGCCGGGTGGGCGCCGCGCCCGGCGAGGGCGAGCGGGTGCGGCACCGGATGCTCTACCGCGAACCCATCCGGCTCGCGGTCCGCGCGGGCCACCCGCTCCTGGCCGGACCCGGCACCGGACTCACCGACGCGCTCGGCTACCCGTGGATCCTGCCGGTCGAGCAGACCGCGCTCCGCCAGGAGATCGGCGCCCTCTTCGTCGACCGGGGGCTCTCGCTCCCCGCCGACCGGGTGGAGTGCACCTCCATCCTGACCATGCGGGCCCTGCTCCTCCAGACCGACATGGTGGCGCTGCTGCCCGAACTGGTCCTCCGCGACGACGAGCACCTCGCCCCGCTCCCCGTCGAACTGCCCTCCGTGGGCCGTACGGTCGGCATCACCGAGGCGGCCCACCGCACCCGCACCCCCGCCCTCGAAGCCCTCCTGCGCCACCTGGAGGAGGAGGCCTCCCTGCTCCGCGAGACCCTGGGCGGCGGGGCGCCTCCGCCGGAGGGCGGGTGAGCACCCCACCGGGAGGGAGGCCGGGCGCACCGCCCGGAGCCCGGGGAGCACCGGACGGGGAGCGCACCGGACGGGGACGGGCCGGACGGAGAGAGGCGGGCCGAGGCCCCGCGCGGCCGACGGCCGGACCCGGCCCCGCTGTCAGACCCCCGCGCCATGCTCTGCGCCATGGACGAGAACGCCTTCTGGCAGCTCATCGAAGCGTGCCGACCCGCAGGTCCCGACCCCGAGGGCGAGGGACTCGCCGCCGCCCTGACGGCCCGGCTGGCCCGGGGGCCGGTGTCCGAGGTGACCGGTTTCGCCGAAAGGCTCTCCCTGGCCCTGTACCGGCTGGACCGCAGGGAGTACGGCGACGACCTGTCGGGCGACCAGTTCCTCTACACCCGTGCGGCGGTCGTCGTGGCCGGGCGTGAGGAGTACGAGAGCGTCCTGCGGGACCCCGAGCGGTTCGTCCCGTACGCCGAGGCCCTCGTCTGGGCCGAGGCGCTGCTCTACGTGCCGGACGAGGCGTACGAGCGGCTCACCGGCCAGGAGTGGGACCGCGCCACCCGCTACAGCTACGAGTCGTACTCCAACCGGGACGGCTGGGCCGGGGCGTAGGCCACGGCCGACGACGGGGCACGGCGTCACACGGACGCCGTGCCCGGCCGCCGGGCGTCAGACCGGCTGCGGCCCCATCAGCCGGACCAGCAGGTCGTCCAGGCTGACCAGGCCCGTGAGCCCGCCGTCCACGTCCCGCACCAGGGCGAGGGAGGCACGGCGCTGCCGGAGCTGCTCGACCGCCTCCGCCACCGTCGTGTCCGAGGCGAGTTCGGGCACCGGACGGACCAGGTCACGGGCCTCGGCCCGGCGCCCCCGGGCGGCGGCCACCAGGACGTCACGGGCGTGGACCGAGCCGAGGAGGCTCTCCCCGTCCCGTACGAGCAGCCGGGAGAAGCCGGTGTCCGCCGCACACGCCAGGATCGTGTCCAGATCCGCGTCGGCGGGCACGGCGACGATCTCGGCGGCCGGGACGCGGAGCGCGGACACCGGGGTCTGGGGCTCGGTGAGGGAACGGGTGATGAGCTGGGAGTCCGTCTCGTTGATCAGCCCCAGACGCTCGGACTCCTCGACGAGATGGGTGAGCTGCTCCCGGTTGTGGACGGCGGCCAGCTCGTCGCGGGGCTGCACGCGGCAGAGCCGTACGAGCGCGTTGCTCACCGAGTTGAGCAGCCAGAGCAACGGGCGCACGGCGTTCACGACGGCCCGGAAGGCCGGGGTGAGGAGCATCGCGGAGCGCTCGGGGTGGGCGATGGCCCAGGACTTGGGGGCCATCTCGCCGACGACCATGTGCAGGAAGACCACGACGGTCATGGCGACGGCGAAGGACACCCCGTAGCTGAGGGCCGTCGGCAGGCCGAGCTTCACCAGGAGCGGGTCCAGCTCGTGGGAGATCGCGGGCTTGGACAGGGAACCGAGGCCGAGGGTGCAGATGGTGATGCCGAGCTGGGCGCCCGCGAGCATCAGGGACAGCTCGCGCATCCCGGCGAGGGCCGCCTTGGCGCCGCGCCTGCCCTCCGCCACGGCCTTCTCGACGCGGTGCCGCTTGGCGGCGACCAGCGCGAACTCGGCGGCGACGAAGAAGCCGCTGCCGATGAGCAGCAGGACGGTGACGAAGAGAGCCATGGGGAAGCTCATGCCGGGGCCTCCTCGGCGGTGGGGGCGAGGCGTTCGACGCGGACGCGCTCGGGGACGTGACGGTCGAGGCTGAGCACTTCGATGCGGACGCCGTCGACGGTCAGCCGGTCCCCGATCGTCGGGAAGCGGCCGAGGCGGTCGATGACCAGTCCGGCCACGGTGTCGTAGTCGTCCTCCTCGGGCAGGACGATGCCGGTGGCCTCCTCGACCTCGTCCAGGCGGCGCCCGGCGTCCACGCGCCAGCCGTCCCCGTCCGGCACGGCGAGGGCGACGACGGTGTCGGTCTCGTCGGCGATGTCACCGACCAGTTCCTCGGCGATGTCCTCGTAGGTGACGACCCCGGCGACGCCGCCGTGCTCGTCCAGGACGACGGCGAACTCGTCGTCGCGCTCCCGCATCTGCGCCACCGCACGGGGCAGCGGCAGCGTGTCCGGCAGCAGCAACGGCGGGCGGCAGGACGCACCGGCGGTCAGCCCGCCGAACCGGTCCACGGGCACCCGGACGAGGTCACGGACGCCGAGGACCCCCACGACGTCGTCGGGGTGGTCGCCGAGGACCGGGTAGTTCGAGTGGCCGTGCTCCGCGATCAGGCCGACGGCGTCCGTGAGGGTGGCGTCCTTGCGGACGAAGACGGCGTCGGCGCGCGGCACCATGACCTCGGCCATGGTCCGCTCCGAGAACTCCAGGGCGTGGTCGAGCAGCTCGGCGGTGTCGGGCGGCAGCTCGCCCCGCTCGTGGGACTCCCCGATCAGATGGCTGAGCTCCTCCAGGGTGGCGCCGTGGTGCAGTTCCTCGACCGGCTCGATGCCGATCCTGCGCAGCAGCCTGTTCGCGGCGCCGTCGAAGACGTGGACGACCGGCCCGACGACCTTCAGGTAGAGGAGGGTGGAGGAGGCCAGCGACTTCGCCAGCCGCTCGGGCACCGCGAGCGCCAGGTTCTTCGGCGCCAGCTCGCCGAGGACCATCTGGATGACGGTCGCGAAGACGAAGGCGAGGACGACGGAGATCGCGGAGACGGCGCCGTCCGGGAGCCCCGTCCCCTCCAGCACGGGCTTCAGGAGCGCCGAGACGGACGGCTCGGCCAGGAAGCCGACGACCAGTCCCGTGACGGTGATGCCGAGCTGGGCGCCGGAGAGCATGAACGAGAGCCGTCCGAGGACCGTGAGCGCGCGGGCGGCCCGCTTGTCGCCCGCCTCCGCCTCCCGGGCGAGCGCGAGGCGGTCGGCGGCCACGTAGGCGAATTCCTGGGCGACGAAGTAGCCGGTTCCTGCGGTCAGTACGAGAACGGCCAGGAGGCCGAGAGCGGCGTTCATCGGCTGCCGCACCTCATCACGCGGGGGCGGGTCGGACTGGCGGACAAGAAGGGGCTCCTTCGGGGGGTGGTACGGGGTACGGGGTGCCGGTGGGCGCGCGCGGGGGCGCGCCGGGAGCCGGGGTGGACACGGCCCGAGCGGGGGATGCGGGGGAGCGGACGCGGGCGGCCTCGGCCGGACCGCGCTCCTGGGGCGGATCCCGGCCTCGGGACGGATGGTGTTCCCGGGACGGATGGTGTTCCCGGGCCGGATCGTGGCCCTCGACCGGAGCTTGCCCGGCGGCCGGTACTTGGTCCCCGACGGGAACTCGGCCGGCGGCCGGTACTCGGTCCTCGACGGGAACTCGGCCCACGGCCGGAGCTCGGTCCTCGACCGGCATGCGGCCCACGGCCGGATCGTGCTTCCGGGCCGGATCGGCGTCGTCCCGGGCCGTGTCCGCCGTGCCGCTCGGCGTCCGTGCCGGGTCGTGCGGCGGCCGTCGTGCCGCGCGCGCCTCCCGGTGCAAAGGGGCCGGGGCAGGGGGCGGCACGGCTGGTACTGGGAGGCTCACCCATGTGCGGGTCGCTCACTCCTCGGTCGTCCTCGGGCGGAATCGGCGGCCGGACGGGCACGCGGATTTCTACATCACTGTAAAGGAAAGGTCATCGGACATCGAGAGGCGCCCGGTCTTCCTCCGCGCGGCCAGGTCCCGGCCGGGACCGGTCGGGACCCGGATCGTGCCCGACTGGGCCTGGTCCGTCCCGTGTCCGGTCCCTACTCGTCCGGCCCCGTCCCGTGTCCGGTCCCGACTCGTCCGGTCCCGTCCCGCGTCCGGTCCCGGTCCCGTCCCGGCGCCGGGACCACCGTCATGGAGCCGTACGGGAACGATCACCCGCCCCACGACGTTCTACACTCCTGTAGAAGAAATGGTGGTCCGATGCCGCCCCGGCACCGGACCACCCCGACGTCTGGAGTGTTCATGGCCCTGTGGGACCGCGTCAGGGAATCCGCATCGACGATGCAGACCCAGCTGACGGCGAAGAAGAACGATCTGAAGTCCGGCGCCTTCCGGGACGCCTCGATGGCCATGTGCGCGCTGGTCGCCGCCGCCGACGGCACGGTCGACCCCGCCGAGCGCCGCCGGGTCGCCCAGCTCATCGCGGCCAACGACGTCCTGCGGAACTTCGACGCGGCCGACCTCCAGCGCCGCTTCGACGCCCACCTCGACAAGCTCGCCGCCGACTTCGACTTCGGCCGCGTCGGCGTCCTCCAGGAGATCGCCAAGGCGAAGAAGAAGCCCGCCGAGGCCCGCGCCGTCATCCAGATCGGCATCGTCATCGGCGGCGCCGACGGCGACTTCGACAAGACCGAACAGGCCGCCGTCCGCGAGGCCTGCTACGCCCTCGACCTCCCCCCGCACGAATTCGACCTCTGAGGCCCACCCCGCTCACGGAAAGGGAAGCAACGGCATGGAGATCTCCGGCATCATCAGTGCGGTCGTGATCGGCGTCGTCATCGGAACCCTGGGCCGACTGGTCCTCCCGGGACGGCAGCGGATCGGCGTGCTGTGGACGATCGCGGTCGGCATCGCCGCCGCCTTCGTCGGCACCGCCGTCGCCGCTGCCCTCGGCGTGGCCGACACCAGGGGCGTCGACTGGATCGAGTGGCTGATCCAGATCGCCCTGGCCGCGGTGGGCGTCGCCGCGCTCGACCGCCTCAGGGCCCGCGCCTGACCGACGGGCGCACCACGGGACCGTACGAACGACGGGGGAGTCTTCGGTGAAGCACGGCAGGTTACGGACCCGGTTCCGGTACTGGTTCGACGGGACGATGGACCGGGGCACACCGGCCCTGATCAGC
The DNA here is from genome assembly GCF_044767145.1 of Streptomyces sp. NPDC101490. NCBI lineage: Bacteria > Bacillati > Actinomycetota > Actinomycetes > Kitasatosporales > Streptomycetaceae > Streptomyces > Streptomyces sp. NPDC101490. The sequence goes on along the minus strand of NZ_JBIWNI010000031.1, from coordinate 35,863 downwards.
TGGCTGGCACTGGCCTCGGTGCTGCTCATCGCGGCCGCCTCCACCCTGGTCGTCGTCTTCACCGACACCGACGCCGAGGACAACGGCGGCTGGTCCGGGGTGGCCTGGATGAGCCTGCTGCGCACCCTCGACCCCGGCACCATGGGCGGGGACACCGGAGGCCCGGTGTTCCTCGGCCTGATGCTGGCGGTGACCATCGGCGGCATCTTCATCGTCAGCGCCCTCATCGGCGTCCTCACCACCGGCCTGAACCAGAAGATCCAGGAACTGCGCAAGGGCCGCTCGCAGCTGATGGAACGCGACCACACCATCGTCCTCGGCTGGTCGGACCAGGTCTTCACGGTGATCGCCGAACTCGTCGAGGCGAACCAGAGCGAGCGCCGCTCCTGCGTCGTCGTCCTCGCCGACCGCGACAAGGTCACCATGGAGGACGCGATCCGCACCCGCATCCCCGACATGGGCCGCACCCGGGTCATCTGCCGTTCCGGCAACCCCCTGATACGGGCCGACCTGGAACTGGTCAGCCCCGACACGGCCAGATCGGTCATGGTGCTGCCCCCGGTCGGCGACGACCGGGACGTGGACGTCATCAAGGTCCTGCTGCTCCTCAACAGCCGCACCTGGCAGGGCCCCCGGCCCCACGTCGTGGCCGCCGTGCACGACTCGGACAACCTCGCCGCCGCCCGCCTCGCCGCCGGGGACGGCGCCCTGGTGATCGACGCCGAGGACATCGCCGTACGCCTGATGGCACAGGCCCACCGGCAGACCGGCCTCTCCGGAGTCTTCGACGAACTGCTCAGCTTCGTCGGTAACGAGTTCTACCTGCGCGAGGAACCCGCCCTGGTGGGCACCACCTACGGGGCGGCCCTGCACGCCTTCGAGACCGGGGCACCGGCCGGGCTGCGCAGGAACGACGGCCGGGTCCTGGTCAACCCCGCCATGGACACGGTCATCGAACCCGGCGACCAGCTCCTCGTGATCGCCGAGGACGACCTGCTCATCAAGGCGGCCAGGACCCCGCCCCGGATCGTCGAAGCGGCCATCACCTCCGCGCCCGCCCGGGCGCCCCGGCTCGACCGCACCCTGCTCATCGGGGAGAACTCCCGCACCACCAAGCTCGTCACCCTGCTCGACAGCTTCGTACAGCCCGGCTCGACCCTCGACATCGCGGCGCCCCGGAGGCCGGACGCCGCCCTGGCCCAGCCCGTCGCCCACCTCACCGTCGGGTTCAAGCACTGCGAGCCGACCCGCAGGGCCTCCCTGGAAGCCCTCGACCTCGGCGGCTACCAGCACATCGTGGTCCTCTCCGACGACACCTTCGCCCCCGGGCCCGCCGACGACCGGACCCTGGTGACCCTGCTCCACCTGCGGGACATCGAGGAACGCCTCGGCGACCCCTACTCGATCGTCACCGAGATGAACGATGACGCCAACCGCGAGGTCGCCCAGGTCACCAAGGCCGACGACTTCATCGTCAGCACCAAGGTCATCAGCCTGCTGCTCACCCAGCTCACCGAGAACCGCGACCTGTACGACGTGTTCACCGACCTCTTCAACCCGGAGGGCTCCGAGATCTACCTCAAGCCCGCCGCCCACTACGTCGTCCCCGGCGCCGGGGCCACCTTCGCCACCGTCGTCGAAGCCGCCCGGCGCGTGGGCGAGACGGCGATCGGCTACCGGCTCGCCCGGCACGGCGAGAGACCGCCCGGCTACGGCGTCTTCCTCAACCCGCCGAAGGACACCCCCCTGACCCTCGGCCCCCAGGACGCGGTCGTCGTCCTCGCCGAAGGGGAGGGGCGCGGCCCACGCGGCTGACCGGCCGGACCGCGCCCACGGCCCGGCGGCACCGCGCCCACGCCCCACGGCTCCCCGGCCGTCCCACCCCGATCGGGCGCGGCCCTGACCGGGCGGGACCCCGCGGGAGACGACCTAGACTGGGAACCCTTCGGGCGTACGCGGAAAGGGAGAGCGACGGTGGCGGCAGACGCGGGCGATTTCACGGACCCTCCCGCGGAGGTCCTCGCCGAGGCCGCCGCGGCATTCGGCCTGCTCTCCTCGCCCTCCCGGCTGCACATCGTCTGGGCCCTCGCCCAGGGCGAGAGCGACGTGACCGGACTCGCCGAGCGCGTCGGCGGCGCGCTCCCCGCGGTCAGCCAGCACCTCACCAAGCTGAAACTGGCCGGTCTGGTCCGCTCGCGGCGCGAGGGACGGCGGCAGGTCTACCTGGTCGACGACCCCGAGGTGGTGACCGTGGTCCGGGTGATGGTCGGCCAGCTGACCGCCAGGAACCCGGCACCCCTCCGACGCATCGGCACCGGTGCCTGAGACGACCGCCCCGGGCCCGCGCGCCCCGGACACCGGCGACAGCCGTGCCCCGGCCGCCCCGGAGACCCCCGGCCCGCCCACCGCGCTCCAGGTCCTGCGGGCGCTCGACAGCGGACCGCGCGGCCTGACGGACACCGAGGCCGAGCGGCGACTGGCCCGGCACGGCGAGAACCTCCTGCCCGCCCGGCGGCCGGTCACCTGGTCCCGGCGCTTCCTGCGCAGCCTCCGCGACCCGTTCACCGCGGTCCTGCTCTGCCTCGGACTCGTCTCCGTGGTCGTCGCCGCCTGGGGCACCGGCGGCGTCATCCTCTTCCTCGTCGTCGTCAGCTGTCTGCTGCGCTCCTCGGGCGAGCACCGCGCCGACCGCTCCATGGCGGCGCTGCGGGAGTCCGTGGCCTCCACCGCGACCGTACTGCGCCGCCCGGCGCCCGGCGCCCCGGCGGCCCGGCCCCGGGAGATACCCGCCACCGACCTCGTCCCCGGCGACGTGGTCCGGCTGGGCCCCGGAGACCTCGTCCCCGCCGACGTACGACTGCTGCGGGCCACCGGGCTGCGCGTGCACGAGGCGGCCCTCACCGGCGAGTCCGCGCCCGTCGAGAAGCATCCCCCGGACGGCCCGGACGGCCCGGACGCTCCCGAGGGACCCGGCCCCGCCGCCGAGCCCCACCTGTGCTTCCTCGGCAGCAGCGTGGCCTACGGTAGTGCCACCGCCGTGGTCGTCGCCACCGGAGCCCGTACCCGCTTCGCCTCCGCCCACCGGCCCGCCGGACCACGCGGCGAGAGCGCCTTCGACCAGGCGGTCCACGGCATCTCCTGGACCCTGATCCGGTTCATGCTGCTGACCCCGCCGCTGGTCCTCATGGCGGGCGCCGCGCTGCACGGAAGGGGCCTGGAGACCCTTCCCTTCGCCGTCGCCGTGGCGGTCGGACTCACCCCCGAGATGCTGCCGGTCGTCGTCACCACCGTCCTCGCCCGGGGGGCCGCCCGGCTCGCCCGCGCCCACAAGGTGATCGTCACCCGGCTGCCCGCGCTCCACGACCTCGGCGCCGTCGACGTCCTCTGCCTGGACAAGACCGGCACCCTCACCCAGGACCGGCCGGTCGTCGCCCGCTCCGTGGACGCCCACGGCCGGGACGACCCCGAGGTGCTGCGCTGGGCCGCCGCCAACGCCTGGTGGACGCTCCAGCTCGCCGAACTCCCCACCCCCGACGCCCTCGACGAGGCCCTCCTCGACCGGACCGGCGAGGACGAGCTGCCCGACGGCGACGGGGTGACGGCCCTGCCCTTCGACCCCGTACGCCGGCTGTCGACCGCCGTCGTACGGCGGCCGGGCCGCCTCGGCACCCACACCCTGGTCGTCAAGGGCGCCGTCGAGAACGTCCTGGAGCGCAGCGCCCTGGACGACGCCGAGCGGCGGCGCCTCCTCGCCCTGGCCGCGCGCGAGGCGGACACCGGCGCCCGCCTCCTCGCCGTCGCCGTCGCCGAGCGCCCGGCCCGCACCCGCGCGTACACACCCGCCGACGAACGCGGACTCGACTTCCTCGGCTTCGTCGTCCTGCACGACGCCCTCACCCCCACCGCGGCGGGCGCCCTCGACAGCCTCGCCGACCGGGGCGTGAGCGTCCGCATCCTGACCGGGGACCACCCGGGCACCGCCGTCCACACCTGCCGCGAACTGGGACTCGCACCCGGCCGGGTCCTCACCGCCGAGGACGTCGACCGGCTGGACGACACCGCGCTCGCCGAGGCCGCCCGGGACACCGTCGTCTTCGCGCGCTGCGCCCCCGAGCACAAGGCCCGGATCGTCACCGCCCTGCGCACCGAAGGGCACGTCACCGGGTTCCTCGGCGACGGCGTCAACGACGTACCGGCCCTGCGCGCGGCCGACGTGGGCCTCTGCCCCAAGGGCGCGGTCGCCGTCGTCCGGGACACCGCGGACGTCGTCCTGGCGGAGAAGGACCTCACGGCGGTGAACCACGCCATCGCCGTCGGACGGCACAGCGGCGGGAACATCGCCACCTATCTGCACATCACGCTGTCCTCGAACCTCGGCAACGTCATCGCCATGCTCGCCGCCGCGCTGCTGCTGCCGTTCCTGCCGATGCTCCCCGCCCAGGTCCTGGCGCAGAACCTGTGCTTCGACGCCGCCCAGCTCGCCTTCGCCCACGACCGGCCCGCCCCGGCTGCCCTCAAGGCCCCGACCCGGCTCAGGCCGCGCGGCTTCCTGCGGTTCATCAGCGGTTTCGGGCTGCTCAACGCGGTCGCCGACCTGGCCACCTTCGGGGTGCTCCTCGCCACCACCCGGGCCTCCGCCGACGTGGAGGGCTCCTTCCACGCGGGCTGGTTCACCGAGAACCTGCTCACCCAGGCACTGGTCATGGTCCTGCTGCGCAGCACCCGGGGCGGCGGCACACCGGGCCCGATCCGGTACGCGGCCGGGGCCCTCGCGGCGATCGGCGTCCTGCTGCCGCTGTCACCGCTCGGACCGACGCTCGACATGGCGCCGCTGCCCCCGCTGTACTACGGGCTCCTCGCCGCCGTCCTCGCGCTGTACGCGGTGGCGCTGCGGGTGGCGAGGGCCCGCTACGACCGGCGGCTCGAACCGCCCGGGGACCCGCGGGCGCCGTAGCCGCCCGGGGTGCCGGACCGCCGCTGGACCCGCCCGGGACGGGCGCGGCCGTCTCCTGGACGCCGGGTTCAGCCGTACGAGAGGTTCGAGCAGGGGTCGTCGTCGGCGGAGCGGGTGTCCCGGGTGGGCACGGCCGTGGGGGTCCCGGTGGGGGAGGCCGAGGGGTTGTCCGCGTAGGACTGTCCGAGGACGACGTCGATGCCCGCCGCGGCGACCGGGCGCAGTTCGGCGGCGGCGAAGAGCCGGGCGACCGTCGCGGCCTTCTCCTTCTGGCCGGGGCCGTACTCGATGACGGTGCCGAGGTGGTCCTGGGCGGCGGCGGTGGCCGTCCCGGTCACGGTGAACCCCTTGGACCTCAGGGTCTCGGCCGCCCGCGCGGCCAGGCCCCGGGTCCGGGTGCCGTTGTGGACGGCGACGGCGATGCCCTCCCCGGAGACGGGCGAGGGGGGCGCGGCGGCGGTGGGCGCCGACGCGCTCGCACCGCTCCCGCCGTCGGTCCGCTCCCCTCCCAGGGTGCGGTCCGCCTTCAGGGCGGCCCACAGCGCGTCCGCCTCGGGCTCCACGATCGCCACGCGCGCCCCCTGGTAGCGCCAGGGGATCGTGACGAACTTGGTGTTGTGCAGGTCGACGTCCTTCAGGGACATCGCGAACGAGATGAGCTTGTCGGCCGACCCGAGGCCGGGGTCCACGGTCAGGGACCTGGTCGCCGCGTCCGCGAGCGGCAGCAGCCGGGTCGGGGTGAGCCCCTCGCTCTTCACCTTCTTGAGGAGGCTGGCCACGAACGCCTGCTGGCGCTTGATGCGCCCGATGTCGGAGCCGTCGCCGATGCCGTGGCGCAGCCGTACGTAGTCCAGGGCCCGCTCACCGGCCACGGTCTGCTCGCCCTTGGGGAAGAGGAGCTCGCCCCGGGTCGCGCGCTTGGGGTCGAGGTCCTTCTGGTACACGTCGTTGGGCAGGCACACCCGTACGCCGTCGACGACGTCCGTCAGCGCGGCGAAGCCCTTGAAGTCCACCACGACGGTGTGGTCCACGCGGAGCCCCGTCAGCTTCTCCACGGTGTTCTGGGTGCACGCCGGGTTGCCCTCGGCGGTCTGGCCCACGCTGAACGCCGAGTTGAACATGGCGCCGCCGACCGGCCGGGTCCACCGGCCGTCGGGCAGCCGGCAGGGCGGGATGTCCACCAGGGTGTCGCGGGGGAAGGAGACGGCGACGGCGTGCCTGCGGTCCGCGTACACGTGCAGGAGGAAGGCGGTGTCGGAGCGGCCGATGTCGTTGCGGTCACCGCCGCCGAGGTCGCTGTTCCCGTCGGTGCGCGCGTCCGAGCCGATGACCAGGACGTTCTGCCCCGTGCTCGAAGCGGCGGGTCGGTTGTCGGAGAGACCGTCCGCGCCGAAGGTGTCGATGTCGCCGTTGAGTCTGAGATAGGCCCAGCCCATGCCCGCCGTCGCCAGGACGAGCACGGCCAGCGCGGCCATGAGGAGGCGTCCGCCCCGTCCGCGCCCCCGGCGCCCCTGCGGCGCCGTGGACCGGCGCCCGTGCGTGCTGCGGTTTCCGCCTGTCATCCTGTGCCCTCATTCGTCGCGGCCCGTATGAGGGGACGGCGGACGCGTCCCCGGGGTTGCGCGGATGCGCAAGCACGCAAGACGCAGTGCCCGGCCGGGCGCCCCCTCCACCGCCCCGGCCGGGCGCCGTGAGGACCGTCCGGGGCGCGGGCACCGCCGGACGGTCACGCGCTCACGCGCTCACGGGCTCGCCGGGTCGTACCCGTACCGCAGCCGTCCGTCGTCGGTGTCCCCGTCCAGCCGGTAGACGTGGAGCGCCTCGATCCGGACCCCGGCTCCCGCTCCCTCGGCCGCGCACGGATAGGTCACCTGCAGCACCGGAGGGCGGCCGGTCACCGTCACTCCCACCCCGTCCGCGGGACCGCCGAGGAGTACCGCGTTCCGACGGTCCTTCATGTCACTCGTCCCCATGAGGAGACTTTAAAGCTTGCGCAACTCCAGAAGTGTCGTGAGGTCCGTCACGCGAGGGTCCGCCGGGCGAACAGTGCACCCCACTCATTCCGGTTGTACAGTTGCGCAATGTGGCAAGCGTTCCGCTCGGGTCGAACCGGCGGCACGCACCTGGAGCCGACAAGAGGGAGTGTGGCCGAGTGCTCCGCAACGCACTGGAACCGTGGCACCTGCTGCTCGTGGCGATCGTGTTCATCGTGCTCTTCGGGTCGAAGCGGCTGCCGGACGCGGCGAGGTCCCTGGGCAGGTCGCTGCGCATTCTCAAGAGCGAGACGCGCGCCCTGCGCGAGGATGGCACGGAGCCCGCCGCCGCGCCGGTGCCTGCTCCAGGGTTCGGCGAGGACGGCCGAGCCGCCGCGCGGTAGCGCCCGGCCGGGCATCCGTCCGACGTTTCAGGTATTGCGCAAATGAGGGAACCGGGGCGATGGTCCCGGCGTTCCTCAAGGTGAGAGGCCGGATGTACGGCACCGACGCGACAGTGAGGAAGAAAAGTGGGAGTTTCCCTGGCCAAGGGCGGCAACGTGTCCCTCAGCAAGGAGGCCCCCGGACTGACCGCCGTTCTGGTGGGACTGGGCTGGGACGTACGCACCACCACCGGCGCCTCCTATGACCTGGACGCGTCCGCCCTGCTGTGCGACGCCTCGGGCAAGGTCGTCTCCGACGGCCACTTCGTCTTCTACAACAACCTCACCAGCCCGGACGGTTCGGTCGAGCACACCGGGGACAACCTCACCGGCGAGGGGGACGGCGACGACGAGTCGATCAAGGTGAACCTCGCGGGCGTGCCCGCCGACATCGCCAAGGTGGTCTTCCCGGTCTCCATCCATGACGCCGAGAACCGGGGTCAGAGTTTCGGTCAGGTCCGCAACGCGTTCATCCGCGTCGTCAACCAGGCGAACGGCCAGGAGATCGCCCGCTACGACCTGTCCGAGGACGCCTCCACCGAGACCGCGATGGTCTTCGGCGAGCTCTACCGTCACGGGGTGGAGTGGAAGTTCCGGGCCGTGGGCCAGGGTTACGCCTCCGGACTGCGCGGCATCGCCATGGACTTCGGCGTCAACGTCTGACACCCCTCCGCGCCGCCCTCGCCGCCCCTCGGGCGCGGCGAGGGCGGCGCGGTGTGTGGGGACCGAGGCACGGAGACCCCTGTCCCGCACTTCTACAGTGCTGTAGATTTTGGATGGCCGCCCGGCGGGTGCGGCACGCCCGGTCTTCGCGCGGCGACCCCGGAAGGAAGCCGGTGGCAGTCGGCCGAGGTCCCCCGCTCGGGCCCGGCCGACGCGCGTCCGCCTTCGGCAATCGGCCGACGGCCGTACCTCCGGGAACTCCTGGCGGCCGCGCCCGCCACCTCCGACCCACCCGCCACCGCTACCGGGGAGAAGACGTCCACGCATGTTCGGCATCAGCGAACTCGCCATCCTGCTCATCGTCGTCGTACTGATATTCGGCGCCAAGAAACTCCCCGAACTCGCCCGCTCCATGGGCAAGTCGGCCCGCATCCTGAAGAGCGAGGCCAAGGCCATGAAGTCCGAGGAGCAGGCGCCCCCGCGCGTCGTACGGGCCGCCCCCGGCGACGCCACCTGGAGCCCGGCCCCGCCCCGGGACGGCGAGACCCCCCGCGCCTGAGCACTGCCACGAGGCCGTCCACCGTCTTCCGGTCGCCCGGTCTCGACGCCGGTCCGTCTTCCGGCCGCCCGGTCTCGACGCCCGGTCCGCCTCCCGGCCGACCGGCTTCGACGCCCGGTCCGCCTCCCGGCCGACCGGCTTCGACGCCCGGCGGCCCGGCCTGACCGCCGGGGAAAGACCCCCGGGCGGTGTCGTACCGGGAGCCTCCCGGAGCCGCCGTCACCAGTGGTTTCCCTGGTGCTCCCGCAGGTCATGGGTCTCCTCCGGCTCCCGCCCGTCGTGGGCGCCGTGAGAGGACGGCGGCGGACCGGGGCCCAGCGGTCCCACGACGGGTCCGAGCGGCCCCACCGCGGAGCCGAGCGCGTACGAGCCCCCGAAGACCAGGGCCAGCAGCAGGAGGAATCCCCACACGGCACACCGGGGCGTGGGACCCCGCGATGGTTCTCGTGGTGCGTCCATCGGTCGTCCCTTCGGGTGCGACGACGATCCGCGCCGGCTGATCGGGCGCGCTCCCGAGGTAGTCGGACGGCGGGCCCGTCCGGTTCCCGCGAAAGGGAGGCGGGCCCCGGGAGGCGGGGCCCGCCTCCCGGATCAGGCGAGGGCGGGGGCTCTCGTGGACCTTCCGCGCGCCGGTGCTCCGCCGCCCGGGGCGGACGGGAGGCCGGGCTCCTCCTCCCCGTTCAGCAGGGCGATCAGCGAGGCGCGGGCCCGCGCGACGCGCGAGCGGACCGTGCCGACGGGACACCCGATGGTCTCGGCCGCCTCGGCATAGGGCAGGCCCAGCAGCTGGGTCAGGACGAAGGCGTCCTTGCGCTCCGGCGCGAGAGCGGCGAGCAGTTCGGCGAGGGCGACACCGTCCTCGAAGCCGGGAAGCCCCCGGGGCTGGGTCTGTTCGATCTCCTTCTGCCAGTCCTCGCGGTCGCAGAGCCGGGGCCGGGCGGCCGCGTGCCGCAGGCTGTCCACCACCGTCCTGCGGGCTATCGACAGCAGCCAGGTGCGCGCGGACGAGCGCCCCTGGAAGCGGGGGAGCGCGGCGAGGGCGCGCAGGAAGACCTCCTGGGTGAGGTCGTCGGCGGCCTGCCGGTCGGCGCTGAGATGGGCCACGTACCGCCAGACGTCACGGTGCAGGGCCCGTACGAAGAGATCGGTCTTGGCCGGGTCGCCGTCCCGGGCGGCGAGCGCGAGCCGGGTCGTCGCCGCGTCGGCGTCGGCGGTGTGCGGGAGCCGGGCCGGTCGCGCCGGTTCCGGGCGGGAGGTGTCGTGGACAGGAGTCATCGCCACACGTCCTAACGGGGCAAGGGGAATCCGGTGGCGCGCGAAGGGCGGCACCGGCGACGGGTACGGCCTGCCGGGACGGCAGGACCGATGCCCGAGCGACGGCTCGGGAGGCCGTCGGACTCGGGAATCCGGCTGTCAGACGACAGCGGGTACCCGTGGAGGCCCTCGGGAGACGACGCAGTGGGCGAGGAGGAGCCGCCGGGGCGCGCGTGCGTCACCGGCCCGCGCGGTGCGGGGCCGGGGCCGGTCCGGCGTCACGGGGGCGAAGGCCGTGACCAGCAGCCGCAGGGGCCGGAACAGGCCCAGCGGCACGGCCCGCAGCAGACGGAACACGGCCCGCTCGCCGTACGCCATCCACACCCCGCTCAGGAACGCGGCGAGGAGGTGCGCCGAGAACATCCCGTAGGACGTGCCTATCTCTGTCATGTCGTGCGCGGCGGGCATCCCGTCGAGCGCCGCGCCGACCCGGGAGACGGCTCCGTGGTCCATGGCCGCGTGCGCGGCGCCGACGGGTTCCGGCATCCCGTGGGAGACGGCCCCGCGCACCAGCGAGGTCATCGCCGTGGCGGGGGTGCCGGTGGGCGCCGACCCGGCCGACTGGGACCAGCCGAACACCGTGTGCAGCGCGCTCTGGACGGCCATGCTCGTCGCCGTGACGGCCACGAGGCCGCGCTCACGGCCCGAGAACGCCCAGGCCACGACCCAGGTGCCCGCGAAGGCGAGGGCCAGGACCGGACCGGACAGGGGCCGCGCCGACATCAGGACGTGGCCGGTGGCAGCGAGCAGCACACAGACGGCCGCGAAGGCCGCGGCCCGCACCCCTCGCGCACATCGGCCTGGTGTCATGGCGCGCCCATCCTTGCACCCCTTCCCCGGAGGCATGAGGACGGTGACGATCGTGCCGGGGGCGCCCCCGGGACCCGTCGACACATGAGTACGCGACTGTGGCGCACCCCACAAGAGCGCCTCGGGAACTTCCGGCGCACCCGTGACGACTCCTCCGTGACGGAGGTGAACACCCGTGTGCCGTGGGGGAGATGAGGTGTGCGGCGGGCGCGGTGCACACCCGTGGACGGTCGGGGAGACGAGGTGCGTGGCGAACGCGGTGAACACCCCTGGGTGGTAGGGAAGTTGAGGCGCGAGATGAGCACGGTGAACACCCGTGCGTGGTGGGGGACATGAAGAACCATGTGGGCCCGGTGGACACGGCGGCGGCCGGAACCGGCCGGGACGCGGGCCGGGGCCTGACCGCGCTCCTGACGACCGCCATGGCCTTCTCGATGATGCAGCTCTTCCTGATCGGCGCCCTCGGCCCCCGGCTCGTCGACGGACTCGGCGTGTCGGAGACGGTCCTCGGTCTGACCACCACGGTCGGGTTCGGCACGGCGGCCCTCCTCTCGCCCCTCGGTGGCCGTGTCGTGGACCGGTTCGGGCCCCGGCGCGCCCTGACATGGCTGCTCGTCGTCTCCGCGGTCGCGCTCGCCCTGATCGGCGCGGCCCCCGGACCGGGTCTGCTGCTCGCCGCCGTGGCGCTCGGGGGTCTTCCGCAGGCACTCGCCAACCCGGCCACCAACAAGGCGATCCTGGCCGCCGTCCCCGCGCCGAGACGCGGGGCCGTCACCGGAACCAAGCAGTCCGGCGTGCAGGTGGGCGCGTTCGCGGCCGGGCTGCCCCTCGCGGCGGTGGCCGGACTCCTCGGCTGGCGCGTCGCGGTGTGGGCGGCGGCCTGCGCCGCGCTCGGCGCGGCCCTGTGGGCCCGGCGCGCGCTGCGCCCCGACACCCCGACGCCGAGGGCGCCCGCCGACCGCACGTCGTCCCGGCGCGGGGCTCCCGTCCCCTGGCTGGCGGTGTTCTCGCTCTTCCTCGGCGCCGGGATCGCCTCCGTCAACACCTATCTCGCCCTGTTCGGGGTCCAACGCCTGGGCCTGGGGCCGACGGTGGCGGGCGCGCTGGTCGCCGTCCTCGGCGTCGCCGGTATCGGCGGCCGGATCGGCTGGTCCCGGGCGGCCACGCCCGGCCGGGCCCGGTGGCTGCCCGGCCTGCTCGCGGGCGGCGCCGTCGGTGCTGCCCTGCTCCTGGCGGCGGCGGTGGGCGCCGGGCCGCTGGTGTGGCCGGCCGCCGTCGCCGTGGGTGTCTTCGCCGTGTCCGGCAACGCGGTCTCGATGGTCCTGGTCCTCCAGCGTTCCGCGCCCGGCCGGGCCGGTCAGGACTCGGCACTGGTGTCCGCCGGATTCTTCGCCGGATTCGCCCTGGGCCCGCCCCTGTTCGGTCTGCTCGCCGAGCAGGGCCGGTACGCGGAGGGCTGGTTCCTGGTCGCGGCGGAGTTCACCCTCGCGGCGGCCGTCGCCCTGGCCTGGGCGGTACGGGACCGGCGGCGCGAGGGGCCGGGGTGACCGCCGGACCCTGGGCCGAGGAGGCCCTCGGACTGCTGATCGCCCGGGCCGGGGAGACCGCCGTACGGGTGGGCGACCGGTTCCCCCTGTACGCGGACCCGGACGACGGCCGGTGGACGACCACCGGGCGCGGCTCGTGGACCGGCGGCTTCTGGGCGGGGCTCCTCCACCTGCGGGCCGGGCACACGGGAATCCCCGCCGACCGTGCGGCCGCCGGGGCCGCCACCGCCCGGCTCGCTCCCTGGGCCGACGCGGACACCGCGACCCGGGGCCTGATCCTCTGGTACGGCACGGCCCTCGCGGCCGGGGACGGGACGGCGGACGCCCTGCGCGAGCGGGCGGCGCGGGCCGTGCTCGCCGCGTGGGACCCGCGACTCGGCCTGGTCCCGTGGGGCGCGGCGCTCGGCGGCCCCCGGCTGCGGGCCCGCGCCGACGGCGTACCCGGTCTCGTCCCGCTGCTGGCCTCGGCGGGCCCCGAGGGACGGACGGCCGCCGCCGCGCACCTGGACCGGCACCTGGAACTGTGCCTGCCCCCGACGACCGGCCCCCGGTCCCGTCCGGCCCGTCCCCGTCCGGCATGGCGGCTGGACGAGGACCGCCGGGCGGCGGAGGCGGACCGTGTGCCTGACAGGTGGTCGGCGGTGGACTCCGCGTCCGGACACCGGGTGGTGGAGGCGGACCGTGTGCCTGACAGGTGGTCGGCGGCGGACTCCGAGCCCGGACACCGGACGGCGGGGGCGGACCGTGCACGTGGCAGACGGTCGGCGGCGGACTCCGTGCCCGGACACCGGGCGGTGGAGGCGGACCGTGTGCGTGGCAGACGGTCGGTGGCGGATCGCGTGCCCCGGCCTCGGCCCGTGGACGCGGTTCGTGCGTACGGCAGTTGGACGGCGGAGGCGGACCCCGCGCCCGGCTGGACCCGGGGCGAGGCGTGGCTCCTCCTGGCCGTCGCGGACGCCCTCCTGCTCCCGGACGTCCGGCCCCGCTGGTCCTGGGACGCCGAACGGCTCCTCGAAGCGGGCGAGTTCCTCACCGGACCGCTCGTCCCGCCCGCCGAGGCGCACCGCCCCGACGGCCCTCTGGACACCTCCGCCGCCGCCGTCGCGGCGACCGCCCTGCTCAAACTCGCCCTCGTCCCCGGCTTCGGACGGGCCGCCGCGTGCGCGGCCCGCGCCGAAGCGGTCCTGCGCGCGCTCACGGCCGCCCACCTCACCCGGCCGGGCGGCCCCCGCCCGCCCGGGATGCTCCTCGACGGCTGCTACGACGCCCACGCCGGAACCGCCGTCCGGCACGAACTCGTCTGGGGGGACTTCTTCCTGGCCCTGGGCCTGTCCGCACTCCTCGGCCGGACGGACCTCAGACGGGTGTGACCCCGGGGCCGTGGTGGCTCCGCAGCACCCGCCGGGCCACCGAGGACACGTGCTGCTCGTCGGGGCCGTCGAGGATGCGGGCCGTCCGTCCCGTGCGCAGCAGCGCCGGAAGGGGGGTGTCCGGCCCGAGCCCGGCCGCCCCGAAGACCTGCACGGCACGGTCCGCGACCTCCTGGAGCGCACGGGCCGCCGCCGTCTTCGCCAGACCCACCTCCACCCGGGCGTCACGGCCCTCCGCGACCAGGGTCATCGCCTCGTACGCCAGCGGACGGGCGGTCCGCAGCGCCAACAGCGCCTCGAAAACGTGCTGTTGGACGAGCTGATGGTCCGCGAGCGGACCCCGGGCGCCCCGGCGGGCCACCGCCCGCCCGCAGAGCAGGCCGAAGGCGCGCTGGGCCTGCCCGATCCAGCGCAACGCCCTCAGCGTCCTTCCCAGTTGGAGGCGTTCGGAGGCGACGGTGAGTGCCCGCCCGGCATCGCCCACGAGATGGTCCCCGCCGACGGTGACACCGTCGAACGCGATCTCGTACTGCCCGGTGGAGCCCAGGACGGGCAGCGCGCGGACGATCCGGAAGCCGGGGGAGGCCGTCGGTACGAGGAGCAGCGACAGGCCGTCGCGGTCGCCGGGTGACCCGCCGGTGCGGGCGAGCACGGTCACCAGGTCCGCGTCCGCCGCGTGGGAGACGAACCACTTCCGGCCCGTGACCCGCCAGCCGCCCCCGGGACTCCGCTCCGCCCGGGTCGCGGTCAGCGCGGGCTCGGTGCCGGGCGCGTCCGGCTCGGTCATCGCGTAACAGCTCCGCAGGGCGCCCGAGACCAGGCCCGGCAGGTACTCCGTCCCCACCCGTGGCGAGCCGTGCCGGGACAGCATCCGCACATCCAGGAGGGGCGCCGACCCGAGGGCGGCCGGACCGTGGTCACTGGCGCCCTCCGCCTCGGCGAGCGATCCATAGGCCGCCAACGGGAGCCCTCCACCGCCGAGTTCCGACGGAAGGGGCAGCGCCCATAGGCCCTCGCGCCGCGCCTGTGACCGCAGCAGTTCCCGGGCCTCCCCGGCGCCGGGTCCACCCGCGTCCAGCTCCGGCTCGCGGGGGAACACCCGCTCGCGGACGAACACGGCGACCCGCTCCCGCAGCGACTCGACATCCGTTACGTCATGATCCCTCACCGTTTCCTCCGTTCCGGGAACTCGGCGGAACACCCGTCCGACTGCCTGCCCGTGGAAGTGGTCGGGCGCGGCCCCGCCCCAGTTCCCGCACCCGTGACAGTCCCGCGCGGCGGCCCGGACCGCCGCGCCAGGAGAGGAGAGCCATGGCGTCACCACCGGCCACGCGCCCCGAGGCGCGTCCCCCGCTCGACACCGCGCGTCCGCTCGACGCACTGGACTTCCGGGTCGGCGGCCCCACGGCCCTGACCCGGGTCGTCTCCGAGCATCTGCGACGGCTCGGGGCACGCGTGCACGACGGGGACGGCGTCGGCATCGACGGCATCGACGGCGTCGGCGTCGGCGACGGGGCAGAGGATGCCGGTGCCGGTGCCGGTGGCGCGATCGAGGGCGCGGGTGGCGGCTTCGCGCCCCTCACGGCCCGTACCGCCTGGGGCGCGAGCGGCTCCGGCATCGAGGACGAGGCCACCGCCCAGGCGGTCACCGGCGTGATGGCCGTGCACGGCCGCCGCCACGGCTCCCCGCGCGGCACCGGCGTCGACCTCCTCGCCACCGCCACCGGCGTGCTCACCGTCCAGGGCCTGCTCGCCGCACTCGTCGGCCAGGCCCGGGGCGGCCCGGCGGCCCGTGTGACGACGACGGCCGACCGGGCCGGTCTGCTCACGGTCTCCCAGTACCTCGCCGCCGCCGGGGCCGACGAACCGGAAGCCGTCGAACCGGCCCCCGGCGGACCGCCGTTCACCTCCGCCGATGGCGTCGTCTTCGAGCTGGAGACGCTGGACCCCGAGGCGTGGGCCGCGTTCTGGCGGGCCCTGGCGGCCCCCGCCGAGGCGATCCGGGCGGGCTGGCGGCCCTTCCAGTTCCGGTACGCCACCGCCGCCGCGGCCTTCCCCACCGTCCTGCACGAGGTGACCCGGGGGCACTCGTGGACACGGGTCCGCGAGGCCGCCGGGCTCTCCGGCGCGGAGGTCTGCCGACTGCGCACCCTCGCCGAACGGGCCCGCGAGGACGACGGCGCCGACCCGTGGACCCTGCGTCTGCTCGGCCCGGGACACCGGTCCGACGGCGCCCCCTCGCAGCCCGCCCGGCCGCTGTCCGGACTGACCGTCCTGGAGGCGGGCCGCCGCATCCAGGCACCCCTCGCCGCCCATCTGCTGGGCCTGCTCGGCGCCCGGGTGATCCGGATCGAGCCACCGGGCGGCGACCCGCTCCGGGGGATGCCGCCCGCGTGCGGCGGGACTTCCGCCCGCTGGCTCGCCCTCAACCGGGGCAAGACGGCCGTCGAGGCCGACATCACCTCGCCCGCCGGACGCCGACGGCTGCGCGGACTCGCCGCCGAGGCCGATGTGTTCCTGCACAACTGGGCCCCGGGCAAGGCCGCCGCGCTCGGCCTCGACGACGCCCACCTGACCGCGCTCAACCCGTCCCTCGTGTACGCCCACACCGGCAGCTGGGCCGACCGCCTCGACGACGCCCCCATGGGCACCGACTTCATGGTGCAGGCCCGCACCGGGGCGGGGGAGGCCGTCCATCCCTCCGGCGAACCGCCCGTACCGTCCCTGATGACGCTCCTCGACGTCCTCGGTGGTCTGCACGGCACCGAGGCCGTCCTCGCCGGACTCCTGCTGCGCGCACGCACCGGACACGGCGTACGGGTCGACTCCTCCCTGCTCGGCGCCGCCGACACCCTCCTCGCCCCCGCCCTCCACCGGGCCGCGACCGGCGCCGACCCCCGCCGCCCCGCCGGATTCCGCCACCCGCTCCGCACCTCCGACGGCTGGGTCGCCCCCACCGACGCCTCCGCCACCGCCGCCTCGGCGCACGACGTCACGGGCATGTGCACCGAGGACGCCCTGGACCTGCTGCGCGGCCACGGGCTGACGGCCACCGCCGTCACCACCGACCTCTCCGCCCTCCACCACGACCCGCGCCTGTCCGGACCGATCGGCCGGGACGCGCACGGCGCCCCCGCCGTCCCCGACCCCTGGAGCCTGACGTGACGCCCCTGACCGACCTCCTGCCCACCGCGCTCCGCCGCTCCTGGGCGGCCGACGGCACCTGCCCCGACCTCGACCTCTACAGCCTCCACCGGGCCGGACAGATCGCCGACCCGCACCGCACGGCCGTGATCGACGGCAAGGGAGCCCTCTGCCGCACGGCCCTCGACCGCAAGGCCCGATGTCTGGCCGAGGGACTGCGCGGACTCGGCGTCCGGGCCGGTGACGTCGTCGCCGTACAACTCCCCGACGACCGCCACGCCGTCATCACCGACCTGGCCCTCGCCGCCCTGGGCGCCGTCGCCCTCCCCTTCCCGGTCGGACGCGGAGCCGTGGAGGCCGCCCGGCTGCTGCGCCGCGCGGAGGCCGTCGCGGTCCTCGCCGCCGTGGAACACCGGGGCCGTACCCCCGCCGCCGACCTCCTGGCCCTCGCCCCGACGCTGCCCGCCCTCCGGCACGTCGTCGCCGCCGGTCGCGGCACCGTCCCCGAAGGAACGATTCCGCTCACCCGGCTGCTGCGCACCCCGCCCACGGCCTTCGTCCCGGCGCGCCCCGACCCCGACGGCGCCGCCCGCATCCTCGTCTCCTCCGGTTCCGAGGACGAGCCGAAGATGGTGGCGTACTCCCACAACGCGCTGGCCGGCGGACGCGGCAACTTCCTCGCCTCCCTCATGCCCGACGGCACCCCGCCCCGCTGCCTCTTCCTGGTCCCCCTGGCCTCGGCCTTCGGTTCCAACGGCACCGCCGTGGCCCTCGCCCGGCACGGCGGCACCCTCGTCCTGCTCGACCACTTCACCCCCGAGGCCGCGCTCGCCGCCGTACGGGAGCACGCCCCCACCCATGTCTTCGGCGTGCCCACCATGATCCGGATGATGCTGGAGGTCCTGGAGAACGAGGACACCCCGGGGCCCCTCCCGGCGCCGACCGCGCTCGTCCTGGGCGGCGCCCCCCTCGACGAGACCACCGCGCGGGCGGCGGCCACCGCCTTCGGCTGCCCCGTCGTCAACCTGTACGGCTCGGCCGACGGCGTCAACTGCCACACCGGCCTCCGGCACACCGTCCCGCCGACCACCCCCTCGGGCGTCGTCGCGGGCCGCCCCGACCCCCGGGTCGCCGAGATCCGCATCACCGACCCCGACACCCACGAACCGCTGCCCGACGGACGGGTCGGCGAGATCGTCTCGCGCGGCCCCATGACCCCGCTGCGCTACGTGGGCGCCCCGGAGCTCGACGCCCGCTACCGCACGGCCGGGGGCTGGGTCCGCACCGGCGACCTCGGCCTCCTCGACGACGACGGCGTCCTGCACGTCGTGGGCCGCCTCAAGGACGTGGTGATACGCGGCGGCGCCAACATCAGCCCCGCCGAGGTGGAGCGCGCGCTCGTCTCCCACCCGCGGGTCCGGGACGCGGTCTGCCTGGGAGTCCCCGACCCGCTCATGGGCGAACGGCTCGCCGTCTGCCTGGTCGCCAAGGGCTCACCGGACCCGTCCCTCGCCGACCTCGCGGCGCACCTGACGGCACGGGGAATCGACCGGCACAAACACCCCGAGCGACTGCTCGTCCTCCCCGGACTGCCGCTCACGGCGGCCGGGAAGCCCGACCGGTCCGCACTGCGGGCCCGGCTCGCGACGACCGACCCGGCGGCGGCCCTCGTCGAAGCGTGACGGGGAAGACCGGGGAGAGGGGAGGCGAGGGGGAGGCGTGGGAAAGGGGAGGTGAGGGGGAGGCCGGGGGAGACGAGCGCGCCTCCCCGGCCTCCCCTCACCGTGGGGGCGCGGTCAGGACCCGCCCATCGCCTTCTTCAGCTCGGCCGCCGCCCCCCGGTACACCGCCAGGAGATCCAGGTCCTCCCCCGGGTAGTTCACGATCCCGACCTGCCGGGCGCCGGAGCCCGGCAGCACGGTCCCGGTCGACATGTGGGCGTTGTCGAGCACGTACGCGGGCCGCTTCGCCGTGAGCGCGGCCAGCCCGGCGGGGGTGACCGGTTCGGGGCCGTACGTGCCCACCGTCGTCGCGCCCGCGAGACCGGCCGCCCAGGCGGTGAACACCTGGGAGACGACGGCCGGGCTCCGGCCGCCCGGCCAGGCGGCCCTGAGCTCCCCGTTCAGCCGTGTCACCTCTCCGTCGAGCCGGTCCTTCCACCGGGCGGCGTCGTCCTCCGTGCCGAACAGGCCGCCGAGACGCAGGACTTCGGCCCCGGCCTTGGCCGGATCGTTGTCGAGCCCGACCTCGACCAGCTTCGCCCTCGAACCGGCCGCCTCCTTGATCTTCGCCGCGTACGGCTCGAACGGCGCGTACAGCACGAAGTCGGCCTTCGCGACGGCGGCCAGGTCGGACGGCTTCGGCTCGTAGTCCGGGGCGTGCCGCACGGACGGCGGCACGAGCACGGTGACGTCCTCGGCCCCGGCGGCCCGCGCGAAGGCGCCCTCCCAAGTGGTCGTGGCCACGACCACCGGCTCGCGCCCGGCCGCCCCGGGACCTGCGGCGGGGGCCGTCTTCCCGGCTCCGCACCCGGTCAGCGGGGTCAGCACCGCGCTCAGTGCGAGGAGGGAAGCGATACGGGTGAGACGGACGCGGATGCGCGCCATGAGCGGTTTCTCCGTTCGGGGACGAGATGCGCGGCGAGGACGACGAGCCCCGCCGTCAGGACGAGGACAGGCCCCGGGGGCCAGTCCAGCCACAGGGCCAGCAGGAAGCCCGTGGCGTTGACCACGACACCGATGCCGACCGCCCACAGGGTGATCGACCCCAGCGAGCGGCCGAGGCGGCGGGCCGCCAGCGCGGGCAGCAGGGTCAGGGCGTCGACGAGGAGCGCCCCGGTCAGCCGGATCGCCCCGGCGACCGCGACGGCGACCAGGACGAGGAGAGCCGCCGTCAGGAAGCGGACGGGCACTCCGGAGACCTCGGCCAGCTCACGGTCGTACAGCAGCAGCGCCACGTCCCGGCGCCGCCACCAGAACAGCCCCGGTACGACCACGGCGAGCGCGCCGAGCACGACGAGGTCCGCCGTGCCGACCGACAGGATCGAGCCCCACAGCAGGGCGAAGGCCCCCGAGGCGTTGACACCGGAGACGGCCAGGAGGAGCAGCGCGGCGGCGACGGCCAGGCTCATCAGCAGGCCCATCGCTCCCGAGAGCCCCGTCGGCGTGCGCGCCAGCGGGGCGACCGAGGCCCCCGACAGCGCACAGGCCACCAGTGCGCACAGCATCGGATCGATGCCGGTCAGCAGCCCGACGGCGATGCCGAGGAGCGCCACGTGCATCATGGCGAACCGCACCGGCATGATGTCCAGGCCCACGATGACCACGCCGATCACCGGCAGCCCGACGGCCGCGAGGAGCAGCGCGAGCCCCGCCCGCTGGACGGGCAGGAGCTGGAGCACGGCGCCCAGGTCGGCGGTCGCGAGCGCGCTCACCGCACCTCCCGCAGCCGTCCGGCGGCCATCTCCAGGACCCGGTCGCAGCGTTCCGCGAGGGCCCGGTCGTGCGTCACGACCACGAGCGTGACCGGCAGCGAGGTGAGCACCCCGGCCGCCTCCTCCTGCCCCGCGAAGTCGAGGGCGGCGGTCGGTTCGTCGGCGAGCAGCACCCGCGCGCCCGCCGCGACACAGCCGAGGGCCCGCGCCAGGTACATCCGCTGCAACTGCCCGCCGGACAGGGTGCCGACCGGGCGCGCGGCCAGCGCGCCGACCCCGAGCCGCCCCGCGGCCCGTACCGCCTCGGCCGGAGCCCCGCTGCTCGCGAGCAGTTCGTCACCGCGCAGCGGGAACCGTCCGGCGGCGGGCTTCTGCGGGATCCAGGCGCACGACCGGCGCCGCCACGCCCACTCGGCGGCCGAGCGCGCACCGCGCCCGCCGACCTCGATGGTGCCGGTGGTCCGCCGGTGCAGCCCGAGGACGGCGCGCAGCAGCGTCGTCTTCCCCGAGCCGTTCGTCCCGGTCAGCGCGACCCGTTCCCCGGCGGCGATCTCCAGGTCCACCCCCGACACGGCCTCCTCGGCGCCGTGCCGGCAGGCGACCTCGCGCAGGTGTATGTCCAGTCCGCCCATCCCGTGCCTCTCGCCGCCGCCGTGTCGGTGCGGTGAGGGAGTCGTACGGCGGCGGCGCCGGGTTCCCGGTCGGCTGGACCTCCCGTGCACTCCCGCAGACCCGGGCGAGGACCGCGCACCTCCTTCTTGCACATATATTGCAAGTGCAGGAACTGCGCAAAAGGAGTGACATGGTGGGCGGACCGGTGGTGCTGGGGATCGAGTCGTCGTGCGACGAGACCGGCGCGGGGATCGTGCGGGACGGCAGGCTGCTCGCGCACGTGGTGGCGTCGAGCATGGACGAGCACGCCCTCTTCGGCGGCGTCGTGCCCGAGATCGCCGCCCGCGCGCACCTCCAGGCGTTCACCCCCGTCGTACGGGAGGCCCTCGACCGGGCGGGACTGCGGCTGAGCCAGCTCGACGCGGTCGCCGTCACCACCGGACCCGGCCTCTCCGGGGCCCTCCAGGTGGGCCTCGCCGGGGCGAAGTCCCTCGCCTACGCGGCGGGGGTGCCGCTGTACGGGGTGCACCACCTCGCCGGTCACGTCGCCGCCGACACCCTGGAGAACGGGCCGCTGCCCAGCCCGTGCGTCGTCCTGATCGTCTCCGGCGGCCACACCTCCCTCCTCCTCGTACGGGACCTGGCGCGCGATCCGATCCTGCACCTCGGCGACACCCTCGACGACGCGGCCGGGGAGTGCTTCGACAAGGTCGCCCGGATCATGGGCCTGTCCTACCCGGGCGGGCCCGCCATCGACCGGGCCGCCCGCGACGGCGACCCCCGCGCGGTGCGCTTCCCCCGTCCCCTGACCCGCCCCGGGGACGACCCGTACGCCTTCTCCTTCTCCGGGCTCAAGACGGCCGCCGCCCGCTGGGTCGAGCGGCACCGCCTCCAGGGCCTGGACCTTCCGGTCGCGGACGGGGCCGCCTCCCTCCAGGAGGCCGTCGCCGACGTCCTGACCCGCAAGGCCCTCGCCGCCTGCGCCGCGTACGACGTCCGGACCCTGATCGTCGTGGGCGGGGTGGCCGCTAACTCCCGCGTCCGGGCACTGGCCGAACAGCGCTGCGCCGCCGCCGGGGTGGAACTCCGGGTACCGCCGATGACCCTGTGCACCGACAACGGCGCCATGATCGCGGCCGTCGGCGACCTCCTCGTCCGCGCGGGCGCCGAACCCGCCCCGCTGGACGTCTCGATCGACCCCTCGGCCCCTCTGGAACGCGCCTCCCTGACCCCGCTTCCGCCGACCCCGGCCACCGTCGGCTCCGCGTCGTAAGAGCCTGGACCGCCCCGGCCCGCCCCACCCCGCACCACGGGGGTTCGGCCCCGGCCGGGCCGCCGCCGCGCCGAGCGGGACGCCCGACGGACCGGCCCTGACGTCACGCGCCCGGAACCACCGGCGGCGGGTGCGCCGCTCCCGACCTCGCCCCCAGTGACGGACGGCGCCGAACCAGCGAACGCGCGCGGGCCCGAGCCCGAGTCGGTGCTGGTGCTGGTGCTGCTGCTGGTGCCGGTGCCGGTGCCGGTGCCGGTGCCGGTGCCGGTCCGACCGCGCCACGGCCGCCGGACGGCCGGGCTGGGCAGGGCCGGGACCGGGGTCCGCCGTGCCGCGACGGCGGTCAGGCGGCCGGGCCGGGGTCGTTGGGGTGGGGTTCGAGGGCGGTCACGGTGAGAGTCATCCAGGGGCGCAGCGGGAGGGTGCCGAGGACCTTCTCGTGGAGTTCGTCCTCGTCGGCGGCGCGCCACACCCCGATGCTCCGGAGTTCTCCCGTGGGGCGCCACAGCCGGGCGAGGTGGCCGCTGGCCGCCAGCTCGCGGGCGCGCAGGGCCTCGGCGGTGCGGCGGCGGTCGACCTCCTCGGAGGGGGTGCCTTCGGGAACGGTGGTGGTGATCTCGACCAGGTACTCGTTCATGGCGCGCTGCTTCCTTCGCGGGTCCGTCGTGGCGGGTCCCGGAGGGCCGGTCCGCCGTGACCTCCATCGTCGACCCGCCGACGCCCCGGCGCCACGACCGGCACCCTTCCTGCGGGGAGGAGGCGCCTCCCGGCGGCCTCGACATCGGGGCGTGGAGCTTCGTCGGTCGCGGTACTTCCTCGCGGTGGCTCCTGGCGGTGGCTCCTCACGGTAGCCGAGGAGCTGGACGTCGGCCGGGCGGCGGCCCGCCCGCTGATCGCGGGTCCGTCGCCGCCCCGGCAGATCAAGGCGCTGGAGCGGGACCTCGGGGTGGTGCCGTTCGACCGCGGAGGGCGGTCCGTGGCGCTCACCGCGGTCGAACGGCACTGCTGCCGCACGTGCGGTCCCTGCTGGAACGGGCCGACGACCTCAAGGCGCGGGCGGGGCGACTGTCGGGTTCGCGGCCGGTCCGCCTCGGATGCGTCAACCGGCTGCCGCCCGATCTTGGCGCCCGCATGCGGGACGGCGAGGGTGCTCGTGGACGCGTGGGTCGCGCCGTCCTCACCCAGGCCACGCGCGTCGCGGACGGCGGCCTCGACCTCGCGGAGTTCTGGGTGCGCCGAGGAGACCTGGAGCGCGCGTATGCGACGAACGCCCGCCTTCCAGCGCGTGTCGCGCTCGGAGGCGGGCGTTCGTCGGCTCTGTCACGCCCTCGACGACAGCGCATCGGGAAACCTTCGTGGCACCCGACTGGTCACACAGGGCACTGGGCGCGAAGGGCTCAGGAGATCGTGAACACTCGCTTGGAGCTGGCGTAGTAGGGGGAAATCGTTCCCGCACGCCATGTGCTGACCCGCATTTCCAGCTTCTCGCCCAGGGCCAGCTTCCCGGAGAACTTCACGGCAAGGGAACTGGGTCCATCGGTGTCTGCTTCAGCCGTCTGCTTCCAGCTCTCCGACGTCCCGCCGTACTCGATCCACGAGGTGAGTCTCTTGCTCAGGCAGTGGGCGTCGACCTTGCCGTCGAAGGAGTACCCGCCCTCTCCGTCCCAGGAGACCTTTCCGGTGGCCGAGCCCGAGCAACCATGGCCGTCGTCCTTCTCGGCCTTGAAGTAGACGCCGGTCGAGCCGGGTTCGACGGCGGTCGGTGCCGCTGCACCCACCGGCTGGGCGCTGATGCTCGCCACGCAGACGGAAGCCAGTGCGAGTGAGACCAGGCGAGCCTTGGTGCGTGGAGCGAGAGACCGCATCAAAAGAATCCTGACGTTCGACGGAATTCATTGCGACGAGCGTATGGAGCGGCGCGGATGCGGGGCAATCGCTCATACAGGTGAGTGATTTCGAGCCAATCCGGATGAATTCTGTTCGCGCACGAAGGGATCAGGCGATCTTTACGGATCATCGGACGATCCCATCCCGTCATCGAGAATTCCCGCAGGATTTTCCGGGGACAGGCTACGAGGGGGACAGGCTACGAGGGAGCGTGTCGAAGGGGGGCCGGTCGCGGTGTCGTGCGTCGGTGACTCAGTTCGAGGGCTTTGTCGTTGAAGGCGCGTACGCGTGCGGTCTCGCAGGACTTGCGCCAGACGAGGCCCCAGGAGAGCGGAGGGGCGTCGATGATGCGCACATAAGTGATGTCGGGCCGGACGTAGAAGAGGTTCACTTCGGCGCCCACGGTGAAGGCTCCTTCCCCGGCGCCCACCAGGGCGAGCACTTCGAGGAACGTGGTGGTGTGACGGCCGTGGGCGATGGTCCTGCCACTCGGTGTGAGGGAGGGGACCCGGTCCTCGGCGATGGAGGGCGGACAGTTCTCCGGCATGCGCAGCAGGGTGATGTCGGCCAAGTCCTCCTGGCTGATGTGCGGGCGGGACGCCAGCGGGTGCCGGGAGGAGACGGCCAGGTACCGGTCCTCGCTCCACAGGGCGGGCCCCACGGCCAGGTCCGGGTCGGTGAAGGGCCGGGGGATGAGGATCAGGTCGGAGTCGTGGCCGCGCAGGCCGGTGATGACGGTGTTCATCTGGAACTCCTGGAGACCCGCCTCGGTGCTCGGGTGCTCGGCGTGGTACGCCCGGATCACCTCCAGGAGGAACTGGCCGCCCTGCGCCCCGAGGAAACCGACGGTCAAGGGGCCGTCGAAGCCGCGGGCGGCCGTCATGGCGCGTTCCAGGGCGTGTTGGACCTGTTCGTAGCCGGGGCGCAGGTCCTCGTGGAACTGGGCTCCGATCCGGGTGAGCGCGACCCGTCGGCTGGTGCGGTCGAACAGGCGCGCGCCGATGCGGCGCTCCAGTTTGCTGATGATCTGGCTCATCCGGCCGGTCGACACCCGCAGGTGTTCGGCGGCGCGGCCGAAGTGCAGTTCTTCGGCCAGGACGAGAAAAGCCTCTATCTCGTAGCGTTCCACGTGTCCCCGCAGACATGTTCGTCGAGAGCCCTGAAGTGATCCGGCCGTCCCCGCTGTCCGGCCGTTCCGCCCGCTGACGTCCCCGGGGCGGCCTCCGGAGGTTCCGGAGGCGCGCCGGGCCGGGAAGCCGTCGACCGGGCCAGTGGTGCTTGGCGGGCCTCGGCGGTTCCCCGCGCGACCGCGCGCTGTCTGGGCGGGCCGGAGGTGGCCGGACTCTGCCCGCGAGATGACAGGCGTTCTGTTCGGGCGGGAAGGTGCGGATGCCGTCGGCAGGCTCCGCACCCCGCGGGAATATAACACGGCACGTGCCGTGCCGTTATGGTGAAAAGCGTGACTGACAATTCTTCCGCCCGGGGTGGCCGCAGCGCCGAACGCACCGCCGACATCATGCGAGCCACCCTCGAACTCGCCCAAGAAGTGGGTTACGCCAAGCTCAGCATCGAGGGCATCTCGGCCCGCGCCGGCGTGGGCAAGCACACCGTCTACCGCCGCTGGTCCTCGAAGGGCGCCGTCTTCCTGGACGCCCTGCTGTCCTCGATCGAGGGCGACCTGGACTACCCCCGCACCGGGGACCTCGTCGCCGATCTGCGCGTACAGATGATCAATGCCGTCGATCTGCTCGCGAAGCCCCCTCATGATCGGCTCTACGCAGCCCTTGTGGGGGAGGCCCAGCATGATCCGGCGGTCGCCCAGGCTCTGTACGAGCGCTTCGTCGAGCCTCAGGCGGCCCGGACGGCCGACCGTCTGAGGCTGGCTCAGGAAGAGGGGCAGCTGTCGCCCGATCTCGACCTGGAGACGGTGGTCGCCCTGCTCTACGGCGCTTATTACCACAAGCTCCTCCTCACGCCCTTCCCCGTGTCGACGAAGGATGTCGATCTCGTCCTCGACGTCTTCTTCAGGATCGGGATGCGTCCCCCGGCGGAGTCCTAGGGCCAGCCCGCCACCCACGGAACAGCACCGAGCCCCCGGCACCGCGCCATTGACGGCGCCGCGCCGGGAGCGCCATGTGTCGCGGTGGATACGAGGAGACCAGAGGCTGGTCCCTCGCCCTTCTGGGGCGGCGGCGCCCTCCTGGTGCGGGACGGCGGCCTCCCGGTGCGGTGCCGGGCGCTCGGTGCGGTGCCGGGCCCGGTTGGCCGTACTCACCACAACGCTTCCCCACCAGGGCCACGGAGGCGTTCCTCGTCCTCGCAGGTGCCCTGCGGGTCCTGCTCGGCGAGGAGGCGCTGACGCCGGGCATCGGCGACTTCCTCACCGGCTCACCGGCTCCCGCCTCACCGAACGCGCCGCAGGCCTTCGCCCCCACATCGGGCGAGGAGGGCGACATGCTCGTCGTCCTCGCACCGGGCACGGAGCACTTCGACCACTACCGGCTCCTGGCCTCGGGTGCGCCCGGGGTGAAGCCACTGTCCAGGACACCCGTGACAGCACCGAGCGGTACGGCAGACACCACTTCGGCAACCACCTCTTCGACGGCCTGGTCCGGAAGGAATCGCCCACCCGGGGCCGATCCGGCCAGGGCCGGAATTCGCCCCATTGTTTAGCCGTGCTGCATGAACCTCATGTGATTCGTCGTTGTTCCGGACCACCCGCAGGCCGAATGCTGGTTGTGCCCCTTCCGTACGTAGGGAAAGGGGCGCGATCCAGCAGGATTTCCGGCCCGGGTTATTTCTTCGTGCGTGGATATCCCGGAGTCTGCCGCATTCAGGGTGAATGCGGCAGGGCGGCGTTCATCTATCGAATTCACAGGAGTGGTCATGGATTTGCAGCTTGCCGGACGGACCGCCGTGGTGACGGCCGCCAGTGGCGGCATCGGCGGCGCGGTGGTGCGGACCCTGCTCGCCGAAGGAGTGAAGGTCCTGGGCGCGGACCGCGAGGTCTCGGCGGAACTGGAGGAGACGGGTGCCTTCACGGTCGAGGCGGACCTCCTCACACCCGAGGGCGCCGAGGAACTGCGGCGCGCGGCCCAGGAGCACCTGGGAGGTGTCGACCTGCTCGTGAACGGTGTCGGCGGCCTGGCGGGGCTGGATCTGGGCGGGCTGCCGGACCTGGACGACGAAACGTGGCAGCGGGCGTTCGAACTGAATCTCTTCGGGACCGTACGGGTCACCCGGGCGCTGCTTCCGCTGCTGCGGGAGTCCGTGGTCAACATCTCCACGAGCGTGGCGCACTGGCCGGCCTCCGGGCCGCACTGGTACGGCGCGTCCAAGGCCGCGCTGACGGCCTTCGGCAAGGGGCTCGCCGACGAACTGGGCCCGCGCGGCATCCGGGTGAACACCGTTTCGCCCGCGCTCATCCGCACCCCGCTGTGGGACGAGTACGGCCCCCGGGTCAGCAAGGCGGGCGGTGCCGACTTCCAGGAGCTGATGACCGATCTGCCGGAGAGGATCAACGTCACTCTGGGCCGCTGGGGCACTCCGCAGGAGGTCGCCCACGTGATCGTCTTCCTCAGCTCCCCGGCCGCCTCCTACGTCACGGGCAGCGACTACGTCATCGACGGCGGGCTCCTGAAGGTCCTGTGACCGGTCGGGACCTGTGCCCGGCCCGGCGGGCCCGGTGGCCGGTGGCCGGTGCGGGAGCTTCAGGTCCCGCGCCGATCGTTTGGTCCCGCACCGACCGTTTAGCCGGGCGCCGGGTTCCTTGCGTGATCAGTCGTTGTTCCGGCCCCACGGCACGACGAGTGTGGAGGCAGTGCCTCCCGCCGTGTCCACGGCGGGAGTTCCTTCCCGGAGGTATGTGTGATGGCTGGGCTGTTCGACCCTTTGACCGCGGGCAAACTGCGGCTGTCCAATCGACTCGTGATGGCGCCGATGACCCGCAGTCGCGCCGACACCCGGGGGACCGTCTCCCCTTCCGCCGCTGAGTACTACGCCCAGCGGGCGTCGGCGGGGCTGATCATCGGTGAGGCGACGCAGATCAGCGAGCGGGGGCGCGGCTACCTGTCGACGCCGGGTCTGCACACCTCCGAGCAGGCCGTCGCGTGGCGCCGGGTCACCCGTGCCGTGCACGACGAAGGCGGGAGGATCGTCGCCCAGCTCGTGCACTGCGGCCGCGTCGGGCACCCGAGCCTGTACGCGGACGGCGGCGATCCGGTGGGGCCTTCGGCGGTCGCCTCGGGCGGGCAGCTGTTCACCCCCGATGGGATGCTCGACCATCCAGTACCGCGTCGGATGACCCTCGACGACATCCAGTCCGTGATCGAGGACTTCGCCGCTGCCGCGGTCCACGCGATCGAGGCGGGTTTCGACGGGGTGGAGATACATGCCGCGAACGGATTTCTGCTGCACCAGTTCCTGGCCGACGGCTCCAATCGGCGCACCGACGCCTACGGCGGCTCCGTCGAGGGCCGTATCCGTCTGACCCTCGATGTCGTCGCGGCGGTCTCGGACGCGATCGGGCCGGAACGGGTGGGAGTCAGGCTCTCCCCGGGGAGCACGTACAACGGGATCAGCGAGAGCGACACCGCCGGGCTCTACACCGCGCTGGCCCGCGCGCTCGCACCGACGCCGCTGGCGTACTTGCACGTCTTCGAGGTGCTCGACCGCCCCACCACCAGGCTGATCCGGGCCGCGTGGCCGGGTGTGCTCGTCCTGTGCCCGCACCCGACCGCCGACTCCTTCCCCAGCACCCCGCAGACCGCCGCGGAGGCGCTGCGGGAGGGGGTCGCGGACGCGGTCGCGCTGGGGGAGATGTGGCTCGCCAACCCGGACCTGCCCGCCCGGATCAGGGCCGGCGGACCGTACAACGCGGCCGACAAGGACACCTTCTACGGCGGTGACCACCTCGGCTACACCGACTACCCGTTCCTTGACGCGGACCGTTGACGGCCGACGGCGTCCGGCACTCTCCCAGCTCCGGGGACGCGTCGCCGTCCCGGGGGCGGACAAGGACCACCACATGCGAGCAGTGCTCCACGGCCCCGAGGGCCTCCACCTCGCCGATGTGCCCGAGCCACGGCCACGGGACGGCGAGGTGCTGATCGCGGTGGCCGCGATCTCGCTCGACTTCGGTGAGGTCGCCCACCGGCCGACCGGCACCTCGGCCGGACGCGTCCCGGGCTGGGACGCGGCGGGCATCGTCACCCGTGGCGCGGCCGACGGCTCCGGACCGCCGGTCGGCAGTCGCGTCGTCACCTTCGGCTGGGACGGCGCCTGGGCGGAACTGCGTGCGGCGGAGACGACGAACCTGGCTGTCGTCCCCGACGGCATCGACCTGGGCGTCGCCGCCGCTCTTCCGGTCGCCGGGGTCACCGCGCTCCAGGCCCTGCGGCGTCTGGGTCCCGTACGGGGCCGCCGGGTCCTGGTCACCGGCGCCTCGGGTGGGGTCGGCCGCTTCGCCGTCCAGCTCGCCGCCCTCGCCGGGGCGTGGGTCATCGCCTCGGTGGGAGACCGCAGCCGTGCGGAGGGACTGCGCGAACTGGGGGCCGACGAGATCGTCCTTGAGCCGGGCGCGCTCTCGGACCCGGTGTTCGGCGTGCTCGACAACGTCGGCGGCGACCAGCTCGCCGAAGCGTTTCTCCGCCTGGAACCCGACGGTGTGGTCCAGGCGATCGGCCGCGCGGCGCGTCTGCCCACCACCATCGACTTCGAGGTGGCCGGAACGCTGCCCGCCCGGGCGCGACTGGAGAACTTCAACGTCGCCACGCCCTTCGGGCCCGACCTCGCGGTGCTGATCCGACTGCTGGAGTCCGGGCGGCTGGTACCGCAGATCGGCTGGCGCGGGCACTGGGAACAGGCCGAACTCGCCTCCACCGCCCTCCTGGCGCGCCGGATCCACGGCAAGGCGGTGCTGGACGTCCCCGCGTCCCGGCGCTGGGCGGTGGAAGCCGCGGGCGGCACACCATGACCCACGGCGGACAGCGGTCACCGCGGGGCCGCCGTCGGCCATCCGCAACCGGCCGCGCGCACCGGTCCGTTCCTGGTGGAGGACCGCCGGAATCCGTCGTGGAGCACCTGCTCGCGCGGCCACCGATGAGTTTCTGTTCCCCGTACCGTCTACCGACCGAAAGCCGCGACGGCACCGGCTGCCCCGACGGCCGGAGCCCACAGAGACAGAGAAGAGAGAAGAACCATGCAGTACGCACTCGTCTACTCCTATGACCCCGCCGAGACCGGGCCGGGCGGAGACACCGAGGTGGGTGAGTGGATCGCTCTCGACGACGAACTCACCGAGGCCGGGATCAAGATCCACGAAGCAGGGTTCCACCCCGGCGCCCAGGGCAAGACGGTGACCGTCCGCGACGGCGGAGCCACCGTCACCGACGGTGTCGCCGGGGGCTCCGTCGTCGCCGGTTACTTCATACTCGACGTGCCGGACGAGCAGACCGCGATCTCCTGGGCCCGGCGGATTCCCTCCGCGCGCTACGGCCGGGTGGAAGTACGCCAGGTCGCCGTGGTCTGACCAGGCTCTCTCCCTCTCCCCTTTCGCTGCGACGGGTGCCGGGTGCCGGGGGCGCGGGGCCGAGGGTATGACCGGCGGAGGACCCGGGGTATGACCCGGGAGTGTGGGCGGGGGGCGTAGACCAAGAGGTACGACTTGGGGCGGTCGACTGCCCCCGCATCTGGTCACGGAGTGAATGATTACGCGTACTCATTCACTCCCGCAGTCCTTGAGGGCGGTGGGCCGACTTCGACGGCGACGGCTGCGCCGACTACTGGGTGATCAACACCGACGGAAGCGTCAATGCCCACGCACGGGCGGACGCGGTACCGAGGTGCCTGTTGTACGCCCACCCTCGTTCTGGGGAGAAGCTCCGTCATACGCCTGTGAAGGTCGCGCCAGGCGGCCGATCCCAACCGTACGAGCAGCTGAATGCGGGGCCGCCCCGGGTGGCCGGCGGAGAAACGGATGGCAAGGCCGAGCGCCGAGCGGGACCGGCCGCGCCCGATACGGCGACCGCGGCCGAACGGCGGCCGGTTCCGATACGGGGCAGGGCCCGGACCGTGTGTCGCGGTCCAGGCCCTGCCCCGTGCGGTGCCGCCGCCTGGCGGCGGTCCGTCAGCTCTGTGCGGTGTCGTCGCTCGCCTGCTCGGCGCCCTCGGCCGCGCGAGTCTTCTCGCGCATCTTGCGGACCAGCTCCGCCTTCAGGTCGGCGGCGTTCTGGCGGTCGGAGTTGCGGTGCGGACCGTTGTTCTGGCGTTCCGCGCGGGACTGCCTCTTGCGCTGGCCGCCGCCCTGGCCCACGGGGTTGTTGATGTTCTTGCTGTCGGTCACGGGTTCTCCCGGTGCTGATGTGCAGTGAGCTGTGGATTCAACGGTGGGGGACGGGCAGGGCGACGCCGAAGGGCGTCAGCGGGGGCCCGTCACGCTCTCACTCGTCGATCGGTGTCTGGAAGAACATGACAACGACGTTACCCGGTCCCACCGACCCCGTACGCCAGGGTGTCCCGGGCCTCGGGCCTCAGGCGCGGGGCCCGGCTCGGCTTCCTTCCAGGAAACCGAGCCGACCGGTGGCGTCGACGCACCGCCTGCAGCCGGGCCTTCTTCTTGAACACCACATACGGACTCACGCACACCACCGCCATCAGTGCCACCGCGAACGGATACCCGCCCACCCAAGTGCAGCTCCGGCATGTGGTCGAAGTTCATCCCGCAGTTGTCCGTCTCGTCGGGCGTCAGTTGCGGACAGTTGTCCCGTGCCGGGTCCGCTTCGCGTGGTCGCGGGACTCACCGCGGTTTGACCGGACGGCCGACGGTGCATGATGCGCCGATCGGGAACGTGGCCCCATAGGAGGTCGGGGCGGTGCTCGACAGGTGATCGGGGTGGACCGCGGAAACGTACCCGGCGGCGGAGGCCGCAGCGCGCCCACCGCACGCGGCCCTGACCGGGCGGGACCGGGCAGAGCCGCGGGTACGAGGTACGCCGGTGGGCCGACGGTCGTCGAGAGGATCAGTACCCCGGGGGCACCGTGCTCCAGTGCTGGGCGAAGGTCCCGTGGTAGATCTCGACGGTGACCTCGCCGCCGATCCGGTCGCTCCCGGTGAGGTAGAGATCGGGGTGGGCCGCGAGCGAGATCGTGTGCTGGCCCTGCGACCAGTACTCCGTCTTCCACTGCTGGTTCACGTTGTTCTCGTCGCAGGTCTGGAGCGTGACGGAGCCCTGGGAGCCGTTGCTCGCCGCGGTCAGGCACGTGCCCGTCGCCTTGTTCTTCATGAGCTGCTTACCGGCGGCTCCGTTCAGGCTCCAGAACTGGTGGTCGTCGTTCCGCTCACGGTCGGCCACGACGACCTTGCCGTTGCTGCCGACTTCCATGGATTTCACGACGTGGTTCGCCGGTACGACCTCGTACCGGAACCAGTTCTCGGTCTGCTGGGACGGCATGGCCGCCTGAGAGGTGGCTGCCATGGCCAGGCCGGGGGTGCCGCCCAGCAACACGGCGGCGATGGCCGCGGTCGCGATTCGCTTGGCGGGAGACATGGTTGTCGCTCTCATGTGGTGTCCCTTTCGGGTGTCTGAGAGGTGTGCGGGCTCTTCCGCGGAGGGCGTCGGAAGCCCTGCCGGCCGTGCGGCCACGCCCGGGGTCGCCCGAGAGGTCGGATCGCGCACTGCCCGGCTGCGGGCTTCAAGGGCCCGAGTGGGCACGGAGACAATCCGGACCCACTCGACCAGGCTAACCAGGTGTTCGGTAGTCCGCAGCGCAGCGGGAAAGCACAGGTCACGGGTGTGCGGGCGGGCCGGGCCCGCTCGACGGATCAGCTCGGCGGGCCCGGCGGACGGCGGAGAGCGAGGGTTACGGCCCCGGGGGCGCCGCCCACCCGGGCGGCGGAAGTGCGGGAGGCGCCACCGGGAGGAGCGCCGACGGCTGCGCGCTGGATCCCCTGGCTTCTCACCCACCCGGCGCCACGCCGACGCGGGCAGCCACCTCACTCCGGCCAGCACCCCTTCCCGCCCGTCGCCGTGGCGACCGCGAACCCGAGGCCGTTGTGATTCCTCACGCGCCGCGGGGCTCCCCGCCCGCCTCAGGTGAGCGAGCCGCCGTCCAGGAACACGTGAGTGCCGACGACGGCGCCGGCCACGGGCGAGGCTAGGCTGGACACCGCGGCAGAGCCAAGTTGATCGATGGCTCCGATGTGCGGTCTACAGCCAGTCGCGCTTCTTGAAGATGACGTACAGGCTGACGCAGACCACCGCCATCAGCAGGACCGCAAAGGGGTAGCCGGCCGCCCACTTCAACTCCGGCATGTTGTCGAAGTTCATGCCGTAGATCGTTCCCACGAGTGTGGGTGCGAACAGAATCGCCGCCCACGACGAGATCTTCTTGATCTCCTCGTTCTGTTCGAAGCCCGCCTCCGCCAGTGCGCGCATCTCCGCGTTCTGTTGTTGGGTCACCAGGGTCGCGTTCACCGTGAGGATGTCCGCCAGGGCCTGGCGGAAGCCGTCGACGCGTTCGCTCGTGTGGGTCACGTGGTCGGCGACGTCCCGGAGGTAGCGCTGGAGTTCCTCGTCCGTGCCGTACTTCGCGAAGCCCGCCATCAGGCCGTGGAGCATGGCCACCAGCGGGCGGGTCGCGCGCTGGAACTCGACCATCTCCCGGGCGAGTTCGTAGATGCGGCGGGAGACCGCCGGGTCGCCGCCGAAGACCTCCGTCTCGATCTCGTCGATGTCGTTCTGCACGCCCGCCACCACCGGCGCGTAGCCGTCGACCACCGCGTCCAGGATCGCGTACAGCACCGCCTCGGGGCCCAGCGCCAGGAGTTCCGGGTCCTGCTCCATCCGCTGCCGGACCGCCGTGAGGTCAGGGGCGGCGCCGTGGCGGACCGTGATCAGGAAGTCCGGGCCCACGAAGACGTGCAGTTCGCCGAAGTCCACCTCCTCCTGCGCGTCCAGATAGCGGGCCGCCCGCAGGACGACGAACAGGGTGTCCCCGTACCGCTCCAGCTTCGGCCGCTGATGGGCCTCCCGCGCATCCTCCACCGCCAGCTCGTGCAGGTCGAACTCGGCTGCCAGGGAACGGAGTTCCTCCTCCGTCGGGCGGTGCAGGCCGATCCACGCCATGCTGCCCGGGTGCTCCCGCAGCCGACGGTACGTCTCCGCCAGCGTCGTCGGTGAGGAGACCTCGCGGCCCTCCTGATACACGCTCGCCCGCACCACGCTCGGCCGGCCCCCGGTCGGCTCCGGCCTCTCCGACTTCGGCGGCGGGGACACGGGCGGTGTCGCCATCGGGCGCCGCCAGGCGGCACGGGTGCGGCGGTCGGACATCGTCGGGCACCTCCTCGTCCCCAGCAGGATATAGCAGGGCGTAATCGGATGAACCGGTCGGTTGAACCGGCGGGTGTGGCCGGTGTGGCTGGTGTGGGCTTCCATGCCTTCCCGATGTCCGCCACTCCACCTCCCCGAAGTCCGTCACCGCGCCCTCCGAGGTACGTCACCGAGCCCCCCAAGGCATGTCACTTCGCCTCCCCGAGCGCTTCCCTCCAGTGCGTCACCTGGCCTTCTCGGGTGCGCCCCCCACCCCCTCCCCTTGCGGACCGTACCTGTCCGCAAGGGTGAGTAACGTGCACGTCATGGCCCTCAAGACGACCCCTCCCGTGCTCGGCATCCGCGCCCTGAACCGCGCCACCCTCCACCGGCAGCTCCTCCTGGAGCGCGCCCCCATGGGCGTTGCCGATGCCGTCGAGCACCTCCTCGGGCTCCAGGCGCAGAACACGAGCCCGCCGTACTACGCGCTCGCCGCCCGCCTCGAAGGGTTCCGGCCCGAGGAGCTGTCCGCGCTGATGGAGACCCGGGCCGTCGCCCGTATCGTCACCCTGCGTTCCACCGTGCACACCCACACCGCGCGGGACGCCGTCGCGCTGCGCGGGCTCGCCCAGCCCGGGGCCGTGGACCGGGAGATCGCCGTGTTCGTCGCCCGAGGAGGGCTCGACGGCGTCGACCTCGACCGGCTCGCCGCACTCTCCCGCTCGCTCGTCGAGGCACGGCCCCGCACCCCCAAGGAGCTCCGCGAGGAACTCTCCCGGCAGTGGCCCGACGCCGACCCGCCGTCGCTCTCCGTCGCCGCCCGCTGCCTCCTGCCCCTCGTCCAGGTCACCCCGCGCGGCCTCTGGGGACGCTCCGGGCAGGTCGCCCTCACCACCACCGACCACTGGTTCGGCGCCCTCGGCGGGGAGGCCGCCGACCTCCGAGCCCCCGGCAGGGCGGCCTCCGAACTCCGAGCCCCCAGCGGGCAAGCCCCCGGCGGGCAGGCCGCCGACCTCGACGAAACGGTCCTGCGCTACCTCGCCGCCTTCGGGCCCGCTTCCGTCAAGGACATGCAGTCCTGGTGCGGCCTGACCCGGCTCCGTACCGCGTTCGAACGGCTCCGGCCCCGGCTCCTCACCTTCCGGGACGAGCGCGGCACCGAACTCTTCGACCTGCCCGAAGCGCCCCGTCCCGACCCGGACACCCCGGCCCCGCCCCGGTTCCTGCCCGAGTTCGACAACCTGCTGCTCTCCCACGCCGACCGGAGCCGTGTGGCCGCCGCCGAGCACCGCTCCCGCACCTGGACGGGCAACCGGTCCCACCGCGTCTTCCTCGCCGACGGCTTCCTGGCCGGACTCTGGCACCTCGACGAGACGAAGGAGCGCACCGTCCTGACCGTCGAACCGTTCGCCCCGCTCGGACGCGCCGCGCTCACCGACGTCCTCGCCGAGGCCGAACGGACCCTGAGGATCATGACCCCTAGGGCGTGTCTTCAAAGGGTCATATCCACATCAGGAGTGACGCGATGGTGAGGGCCGCTTCGTAGGACTCGCGGGTTTTGTCGTAGCGGGTGG